>JBGAID010000199.1:0-4919 GCA_044225865.1 Polyangiaceae bacterium
GTCCAGCCCCTGACCGGGCAGGTTACCCACTTGCTCCCCCATTGCTACGAAAACAATAGCGATTCGCGCAGCCTGACGCCGCGCCGGGGCCCACCCCTCCCGCGAGGCGCGGAGCGCCGAGCTTGGGAGGGGTCGCCGAGCGAAGCGAGGCGGGGGTGGGCACCTCGCCCAACACCGACCGTCCCGCCCGCCGCTACGAAAACCATAGCACCCCCACCAGCTCGCCTAGCGAGCGTAAGAGCGAAAACGTTCGCTTGGCGAACGTATCTCCGGGCCCGGAGCGGCGAGCGCGCAAGCAGAGCCCGCCCCTCCTCGCCGCACCGCTAGCTCGCGTAGCGAGCGTAAGACGGAGAACGTTCGCTTGGCGAACGTTGCGCGTTTGGCCCGGAGCGGCGAGCGCGAAACAGAGCAGCTCGCGTAGCGAGCGTAAGACGGAGAACGTTCGCTTGGCGAACGTTGCCCGTTTGGCCCGGAGCGGCGAGCGCGCAAACAGAGCCCGCCCCTCCTCGCCGCACCGTTAGCTCGCGTAGCGAGCGTAAGAGCGAAAACGTTCGCTTGGCGAACGTAGTCTCCGGGCCCGGAGCGGCGAGCGCGCAAACAGAGCCTCATCTACCTGCCGCTGCGGATCTCTCGCAGCGCGCGCGGGCCGTGCTCGAAGAGCTTGGGGAGGACCTCGCCGGCGGGGGCGTCGCCTTTGAAGGTGCGCGCAGCGGCGGCGTCGAGCATGCAGGGCTGGCCGGCGCGGTCGACGATCCACTCGGCGGGGACGAGGAGGGACGTGGGGGCGGTGCACTTCTTGTTCGGCTCGAGGAGGGGCTTCGAGGCGGGGATGGAGATGTACGTGCATCGCGCGGGGGAGCCGAAGACGATCTCGTCGGGGGTGATCGACTCGACGTGGTCGCACTGGGGGAGGGCGGCGCTGGAGATCTTCTCGCGGGCGGCGCCGACCTTCTGGAGCTCGGCCTCGTAGGCGGCCTTGCGCTCGGCGTTCGCGGCCTGGACCTTCTTCCGCTCGGCGGCGGCGGCGTCGTGGGCCTCCTTGGCAGCGGCCCGGCGCGCCTCTTCCATGGTCTCCCATGCAATTTTGTCTTTGGGGGTGAGGCGGTAGGCCTTCTTGGGGGAGTGGGCTTTGTGGGTGGCGGCGTCGAGCTTCTCCCATAGCGGCGAGGGGCCCTTCTCGATTTTGTCGGGGGGCGGCTCGGCGGCGTAGAGCGGGGGCACGTTCGGCAAGGGCTGGTCTCCGCCGGTGGGGGCAGGCGGATCGGGGAACACCCTCGCGATCGTGTCGGGCCAGAGGGCCGCCCACGCGACGGTGGACTCGACGCAGTCGCGCGTGAACCGGGGCGCCTTGATGGCGAGGTGCGTCTCGGCGGGGAGGGAGCGCACCTCGACCGTCACGACCCAGAAGCCGCCGATGTTGGGCGAGCTCGCGCCGAGGACCTCCTGGGCCGACTGCTCCGTGAGCGGGGTCGCCATGACGCGGACGTCGGCGCCCTTCTCGATGAAGTCGATGGCGACGTCGCGCTGCTTCTCGTCGCGCGTGGCGGCGGTGCACGCGGCGTAGGGATCGGTGGGGGCGGCCGGCACCTCGGGGTGGCCGCACGCGAAGAGGGAGCCGCCGATCGCGGTGAGGAGGAGCGCGCGCGCGCGCATGTCGAAGGAGACCCGGGTCACGGGGGGAGCATCGCGCGACGACGAGCCGCTTTAAAGGCCCAAGATTCCCGGGCGCCCGCCCCTCAGCCTTCGTCGTGCTCGAGGATGCGCCGGGTCGCGGGGTGGGCAGGGCGCTCGAAGACCTGGTCCGCGGGGCCGCTCTCGACCTTCTCTCCGCGCTCGAGCACGTGGACCCGGGCTGCGGCGCGCCTCGCGAACGTCATCGCGTGGGTCGCGAGGACCATCGTCTGCCCGCCCTTCGCGAGATCGACGAGGACGTCGAGGACGTCGGCGGCGCTTGACGGATCGAGGGCGCTCGTCGGCTCGTCGAGGAGGAGGGCCTTCGGGCGCATCATCAAGGCGCGGCCGATGGCGACGCGCTGCTGCTGCCCTCCCGAGAGGCCGTGGGGGTGGCTGCGCTCGCGCCCCTCGAGCCCGACCTTCCGGAGCAGCTCGCGCGCGCGCGCCTCCGCGCTGTCACGTCGCTCGCCGAGGGCGGTGCGGGGGGCGAGGGTCAGGTTGTCGAGCACGTCGAGGTGAGGGAAGAGGTGGAAGCCCTGGAAGACCATCCCCACGTCGCGGCGCAGGTCGCCGAGGGCCTTCGCGGTGGGCGGCGGTCCTCCCGCGAGGGTGTGGCCGAACACGTCGATGCCGCCCTCGTCGAAGGTCTCGAGGCCGTTGATGCACCTCAGGAGGGTGGTCTTGCCGGAGCCGCTCGCCCCGATGAGGGCGGCGACCTCGCCCGGCGCGACCTCGAGATCGACGCGGTGGAGCGCGACCGCGCCGCTCCTGCGCTTCGTCACCTCGCGCACGCGGATCACGAGGCGCGCCCTCCCGCGGGAGCGCCCGCGGCGGCGGCCCGGCGCTTCGGATCGAGGTACGCCTCGAGGCGCCGCGACGCGACCGAGAGGGGCACGCTCATCGCGAGGTAGAGCACCGCCGTCATGATCATCAGCTCCACCGTGGCCTGGGTGCTCATCGAGAGCACGCTGTAGCGCTTGGTCAGCTCGACGATGGTGATGACGCTGCACACGCTCGTGTCTTTGAAGAGAGCGACGAAGTCGTTCACCATCGGCGGCACGACGATGCGCGACGCTTGGGGCAGCACGACGTGCACGATCGACTGCCAGCGGCTCATCCCGAGCGACAGGGCCGCCTCCGTCTGGCCCTCCGGGACGGCGGTGAGGCCGGCTCGATAGATCTCCGACTCGTACGCGGAGTAGTTCACGGCGAGCCCGAGGATCGCCGTCGTCATCGGCCCCGGGCGCACCCCGATCTCGGGCAAGAAGAAGAACACGAAGTAGAGCTGGAGCATGAGGGGCGTCCCGCGCAGCAGCTCCACGTAGGCGACGAAGATCGGCCGCGCCCACCGCGGGCCGTAGACGCGCATGAGGGCGACTCCGAGGCCGAGCAGCACCGCGAGCGGGAACGAGAGCACGCTGAGGAGCACCGTCATCCCCGCCGACTGCACGAGGATCCCCGCGTAGGCGCTGACGACGGCGAAGCCGCGCTTGCGCGGGGCGGCCACGATCGGGGCCTCGCCGATCGCCGCTTCGTCGGGCTTGCCCCCCTTGACCCCGAGGAGATCGTCGAGGGCGCGCTGCTGGGCGTCCCAGATCCCGTAGCGGCGATAGAGGGTCTCGAGCTCGCCGCGCGCGTGGAGCTCGCGCAGGGCGTCGTCGATGGCGGCGACGAGCCGCGCCTCGCCCTTCTTCCCGTAGAGGACGTAGTGGCCCTCGCGCATCGGCGCCCCCGAAGGCGCGAGCCGCGGGAAGCGCGGCGCATAGAAGGCGACGATGGGCGTGTCTTGAAGGGTCGCGTCGAGCTTCTCGTTCTCGACCTCGCGCATCGCGTCCGTGTTGCCGTCGTACCGAACGACGGCGCCCTCCCCGAGCGCCTCGGTGGCGAGGGTGTCGGCCGCGGACTGGGTGAGGACGCCCACCTTCACCGGCTTGCCCCTGCCGTGGGCGCGCGCGACGAGCCCCTCGAAGTCGAGCGCCTCGCCCTTCCGCACGAGCAGCTGCAGCCCGTAGACGTAGTACGGCTTCGACGCCGCCATCGCGTCCGCGCGCTCCGCCGTCCACTCGTAGCCGTTCATCACCACGTCGATCTGCTCCGTCCGCAGCAGATCCGGCAGCTTGTCCCAGTTGCCCTGGAACAGCTCCGCCTCCACCCCGAGCTCCTTCGCGATGAGCCCCGCCAGCTCGACCTCGAACCCCGTCACCTTGGAGGGGTCGTCGTCGCGCGCGTACACGTAGGGCCCACCGCCCTCCTGATCCGCCCCCCACACGAGCTTCCCGCGCGCCCGAACCGTATCGAGCCGATCCGCGCGCGCCTCCCCCCACGGCCAAAGCGCCACGAAGAGAGCCGAGACGAGGCACGCGATCCGAAGCGCGATCCGCACGGGGGGGATCGTACGAGAGTTGGGCGGACAGGGGCACGGGCACGGGCTCGCCGGGAGAGAGAAGGAGCGCGCGTGACTCGATACCTGGCGCGATGAGTGTGGATGCCCACCCCCGGCTCACTTCGTTCGCCGACCCCTCCCTTGCGTCGCGCTCCGCGCGCCGCGGGAGGGGCCCGCTATGAAAAAGGTAGCGGCGATCGGCGTTCGGCCAGCCTCGCTCTCCCGAGGGCTATCAAAAAGATAGCGCGGCCCGCTCGGCGGCGCGCTGAAGACGCTGCGACGCGGTCCCGGACTCTGTTCAGTCCGCGCCTCCCCGTCCGCCCCTCCCCGCGAGTCACCCGAGCTTCACCGACCGCACCGCCTCCGCGATCTGCTTCTTCGTCCCGGCGTCGAAGAACGCCTTGTCCCCCGCCGCCTCCACCACCACGACCTTGTCGTCGATGACGAACACGGTGACCCAGTACTCGTGGGGGCGGCCGCCGCGGTCGATCTCGAAGTGGATGGTCTTGCCGACGGCGCCGGCGGAGGAGGCGACCTTCTCGGGCTCGCCGACGCGGTGGTAGCCGGACTTCTGGAGCTTGTAGTCGAGGGCGCTCGTCCAGAAGTCGAGGTTGCCCTTCGGATCGTTGGCTTCGGTGCGGGCGGCGATGACGACGCCGGACGCGCTGGTCGCGCGGAACGAGTAGGTGTCGTTCTTCGCGAGCTCGGCGAAGCCTTGGGGAGGCGCGAGGTGGGCGCGGCTCGAGCACGCGGCCGCGAAGAGGAACGGGATCATCGAGAGGAGGCGAAGCGACTTCATGGCGGGGCTCACTTTCCGGACGGGAGGTTGAAGAGCTGATCGATCCCGAGGGTCGCGAACCAC
>JBGAID010000096.1:0-42660 GCA_044225865.1 Polyangiaceae bacterium
GCGCCGGGGAGCGGGGGCGCGACGAGCGATGGCGGAGGGCCTTCGGGCGGTGGCGGCGAGATGGCGAACGGGGGCGCCAGCGACGGTGGGAACGCGGCGCCCGGCCCTTGCGACGTCGTCGTCTCCGGGCAGGTCGTGCCTCGGGCTCCGGTGCTGCTCGAGGCGGGGCGAACCGCCCACGGGTTCGCGTTCGGGCCGAACGCCGAGGTGTTCGTCGTGGACGGTGCGGGCGGAGGGGTCGCGGAGCTGACCCATCGCGACGCCAGCGACGCCGTGATCGAGTCGATCGACGTCCCGGGTTGGGGTGAGCTGCACATCGCGCCGGACGGAACCTTCGTCATCGACGAGGACGACAACAGCGGAGGGGGCGCTCAGGTCGTCTCCTTCGACGGCATCGGCCCTTCCGTTCGGCCCTCCGAGCGCATGTTCCACACCGGAGGTGCGCTCCGCTTCAGCGCCGAGGGGTCGAAGTCGTGGGCCCTCTATTCGGCGACCGCGAACGGCTTCGAGGTAGATCCGGACTTCGTGGGGATGCCGTACCCCATCGTGGGGGGAAGCGTCGGGCGGCTGGTCGACTTGCGCAGCGGCATCTACGACGGGATGGGCAACGAGCTCGTCCCTCCCGGCACCGACGCTTCCTTGTTCGCGGCGCCGTGCGCCTCGTGCCGCGCGATCTTCCACCGTCAGGAGGGGTTTCCGGGCGTGGGGGACTCGGCCCAGAAGATCTACCGGATCGAGATGGACGATTCGCTGACGGAGATGTTCTCCATCGAGGACGCCGCGCGCATCCAGCTCGTCCATCGCTTCGCGGGGGGCGACGTCCTCTTGTGGTCGCTCGACAACTTCTCCGGCATCGAGACCCTCCAGCGCGTGACGGAAGCGGGGGACGTGGTCTGGTCGATGGAGGAGAACGACCAGTCGAAGCTCACCCCGCTGGCGTACGAAGAGAATGGCGAATCGCCAGAGGTGTTCCCCCTCATCCGCGAGGATCGGTCCAAGGTGGTCTATTACGTGGCCGCGACGGGCGAGGCGTGTCCCGTCGGGGCGAATGGTCAGTGACGGGCCTCTTGGAGGTAGCTCTTCCCTTTGTATCGGCGGGCGAGCACGGTGAAGACGACTGACGCGACCGCCATCAAGCCGGTGAAGACCCAGAAGAACTGGCTCAGGGTGAGGATCTTCTGCATGGGTGAAAGGAAGGCGACGAGCACGTTGCCGAACGTCACGCACAAGAGCCAGAAGCCCATGATGGTGGACTTCATTCGGCGCGGCGCTTGGGTGTAGGCGAACTCCAGGCCCGTCACGCTGATGAGCACCTCGCTCGTCGTCATGACCAGATATTGAGCGACCTGATAGAGCACGTGGACCTTGGCTCCCGCCGTCGCCGCCGCTTCGACTCGACCTTGGAGGATGGCGGCGGTGGCGAACGCGGCGGCCGCGAGGAACATGCCAATCGTCATCCGGGCGAGGGGCTTGAGCGGCTTCCCCTTGCGCTCGCGCGGATTGAACACGAGGGCGTTGAGGGTCGGGATGATGATCATGACCATGAGCGGGTTCAGGGCCTGGATTTGGGCGGCCTTGAGCTGCAGCTCGAGCATGTCTCCGCTCACGAGATCGCGGACGCCGCTCGCGACGCCGAGGACGACGAGGAGGGCGGCGAGGACGCGCGAGACGACCTTCGGAATGGTGCGATTGGATATGGTGAGCGAGATCCACGTCGCCCCGTAGAGCGCCCCGCCGATGGCCGCTCCGGCGACCCACCGCGCGGTGTGGAGGGGGAGGCGGATGAAGCGATCCATCTCTTTGGCTTGCTGGACCCAGGTGGAGGCGTGCTGATCGAAGAGCGCCCAGAACACGCTCACCATCGAGAACACGACGATGATGCGCAGCACCGCGGGCGGGCCCTCCGCCGCCTCCTCGCCCACCTCGGCCCGGACGACGTCGAAGAAGCCCTGGCCCGGCTTTCGCTCTTTGCGCTTCTCGAACGCGAGCAGCAGGACGGAGAGGAAGCCATGATCCCTCGCCGCTCTGCTCCGGCGCTTGAACAAGAGGAAACCGAGGACGCACAGGGCGGCCGCGATCGCGAAATACCCCCAGGATGACACCCCCAGATGGACCACGTACTTCGAGAGGTACTCGCTATAGAACTGGCCGGCGGACTTCCCCTCCGCGCTGGGGGCTTTGAACCGATCACCCTCGATGAAGACGGCGGCGATGAGGGCCATCACCGGGGAGAAGAAGAGGACGGCGGCGGCGGTGTCGAGGGCGCCGAGCGGCGGGCCGGGGTTGGGGGGGACGCGGACGAAGCGGTTGCGACCCAAGAAGAACATCAGCGTGGCGAGGGCCATGAACACGCCGGGCACCCCGAAGGCGACCTCCGCCCCGAACCGGTCATAGAGGTAAGGGGTGGCGAGGGTGGAGAAGAAGGAGCCGAAGTTGATGATGAAATAGAATATCTGAAAGATCTTCCTCACCAGGTGGCCGTTGGCTGAGTCGAATTGATCTCCGACGTTGGCGGAGACGCACGGCTTGATCCCCCCTGATCCGAGGGCGATGAGGGCGAGCCCGATATACATGAAGGTCGCCGCGCCCTGGAGGTTGCCGAGCGCCCCGAGCCGGCCGGCAATGGCGAGGACACCGTGCCCCGCGCAGTAGATCAAAGAGACATAGAGGATGACGCGGAACTTTCCGAGGAGACGATCGGCGAGGATGGCCCCGATCATCGGGAACGCGTAGACGCCGGCCATGAACAAGTGCGCGACGGCGGTCGCGTGCGCCTTGGCGCTGGCCGCCGTCTCCGGGTCGAGGTCGGCCTCCGGGACGAACCCCACGTAGAGCGACGCGAGGTACGTGTAGAGGATGGCGCGCATCCCGTAGTAGCTGAACCGCTCCGCCCCTTCGTTCGCGACGATGTAGGGGACGCCCGGGGGAAAGCGGTCCGATCGCTGGCTGGAGGCGAGCGCTGCCGCTGCCTGCTCCGTCGTCTGCGCGTCGCTCGTCATTCGGCAGAGGTTACAGGCCCCGAGCGCCCGCGGTCGCGAAGCTTCTCCACGAGATCGCGCCCGAGCACGCTTTGGAGCTGGGCCCGCAGCTCGGGGGCGGCGCGCATCCACGCATCCAGGGCTGCGCGGGGGAAGCGAGCGAGCCTCACCTCGTCACCGGCGCGGGCGTCGGCGGTGGCCTCCCCGCCGGTGAGGAAGCTCATCTCACCCACGAACTGACCGGCGCCGAGGGTGGCGACCGTCCTTCCCGCCGCCTCTACCGAGACGTCCCCCTTCAGCACGAGGGTGAGGTGCGACGGCTGCTCCCCGCTGCGGACGAGGAGCTCTCCTCGGGGCGCGTCGGTGAACGTGGCGCCCGCGCACAGTCGCTTGATCTCTCGCGGCGGCAACGTGCGAAACGCGAGGCCTCGCACGAGTCGCTCGTCGGGGTCGAGGGCGACGGGCGTGCGCTCGCGGACGAGGCGCGCGATCTGGACCGTCTGGATGGCGGCGAAGAGGACGTCCCACGCGACGAACCCCCACGCGGGGGGCTCGAGGAGCAGGTGGAACGCGAGCAGGAAGAGGCCGGCCCCCAGCGACATCAGGCGCAGCTTGAGGATGTCGCGGACGGCGTAGGCGCACAGGAACAGGACATTCGCGGCGTGGACGAGGATGGGCATGGATCAGGTCCCGAACGGCGCCTTTCCCGCGCGCCATCGGAGCAGGGCGCCGAGGACCTCGTTGGGGTCCACGTCGTCTCCCACGAAGCGCGCCGCGTGACGAAGCAGCTCCTCCCCTCGGTCGTCGACGACGAGGACGGCGGCCTGCTGCTCCAGATCGCCGTCGTCCGGGTGGCGCTTCACGTAGTGGCCCTCGAGGTAGAGCGAGATGCTGCGGAAGAACGCGCGCGGGCCGAACGTCGACGCCTTCGAGCGGAGCGCGCCGGCAGCGCGGTGAACCTCCCCCGACTCGTCCCGCACGAGATCGGCGGAGCTCGGAAGGAGGCCCGCGCGCCCACCGAAGCGCTCCGTCGCGGCGGCGCCGCCGAGGCCGACGAGGACGAGCCGGGCCCCGAGCGCTTCGATCTCGCCGGCCCGATCGAGGAACGCGTGCACGGTGCGGGAGCAGCTCGGACAGGCGAAGTGCCGCAGGAAGACGAGGACGCCGGCGCGCCCTCGGAGCAGCTCACCGAGGGCGACGCGTCTGTCTCCGTCGCCGACGAGCGATTCGAGGAGCGGGCTCGGCATGATCCGCGGCCGATCGAATCACGGCCGGACAAGCGGGCGCAAAATCGCGGATTCGGCGATTGAGGGACCTATTCGTGTCGGCTATAGCGTGGAGCATGCGGACTTCGCGTCCTTTGCTTGGCTCTACGACGCGATCGGCGCTTTCGCCCCTCTTCGCTTTCGGGCTCGCGGCCGTCGGCGCTTGCAACGTGTACGACGAGAGCCTGCTCACGGGCGGGGCGGCGCAGGGCGCCGGCGGGGCCTCCTCGGGCGGGCAGCCGCAAGGAGGCCAGGGCGGCGCGGGCGGCATGGTGGTGGCCTGCGACACCCCGGAGCAATGCCCTGGTACCGACAACGAGTGCGGGACGCGGACGTGCGCCGACGGCACGTGCGGGATCGACGCGGTCGCGCAGGGGACGGTCACCACCGACCAGATGGCAGGCGACTGCATCGAGAACCAGTGCGACGGGGCGGGGAACATCGTAGGCGTCATCGACAACGGCGATCTCCCCAACGACGACAACGACTGCACCGACGACCTCTGCACCGACGGCATCCCCTCGAACGACCCGGTCGCCGTCCACAGCTCGTGCACCGGCGCGGGCGGCGCGAAGGTGTGCAACGCCGCGGCCGAGTGCGTCGAGTGTACGCTCCCCGGTGATTGCACGAGCGGCTCGTGCACCGACGAGTTCTCGTGCGCGCCCGCCTCGTGCACCGACACCGTCGTCAACAACGGCGAGACGGATCTCAACTGCGGCGGCCCCAACTGCACCGCGTGTGTGATCGGCAAGCACTGCCTCGTCGACGGCGACTGTCTGTCCAACTCGTGCGCCGGCAACCCCCTCACTTGCCAGGAGTCCTGCACCGACGGGATCACCAATCAGGACGAGACCGACCTCGACTGCGGCGGCGTCTGCGATCCGTGTGGCTTCGGTCAGCTCTGTGATGTCGGCAACGACTGCGAGACGGGGGCGTGCAGCGGGAGCGGCCACTGCACGTGTCCTCCGAATGACGGCGTGCTCCTCATCAGCGAGTTCAGGACGCGCGGACCGGGGGCCGGCAATGACGAGTTCGTCGAGCTGTACAATCCGGGGACGGTGGCCGTCACCCTCACGAGCTCGTGGATCCTCCAGAACCGGAGCAGCACCGCGGGGAGCTACGGCACCCGCTTTACCGGAAGCGGCGAGGTGGTGCAGCCGGGGCATCACTTCCTGATCGGAGGCTCGAGCTACGCGGGCGGCGCGGCGGCGGACGCGGCGCTGACGACGGGAATCGCCGACGAGGGCAGCCTCGTGTTGAAGAACGGAGCGACGACCGTCGACGCGGTGTGCTTCCGTTGCGGGAGCGCGGACCTCACCGGGTACACCTGCGAGGGCGGCATCGCGATGAAGACGGGATGCACCAACAACGTCGACAAGAGCCTCGAGAGAAAGCCGGGGACGACGCAGGGCAACTGCATCGACACCCAGGACAACCTCTCCGACTTCGCGGAGATCACCCCTTCCAATCCGGAAGATCTCGCGTCGCCCGCGGTGCCCTGACCGATGCTTGGGGGGATGCCAACGCTCGATCCACGATTCGCGCGAGCATCCCCTGGCGAAACGGTCGAGCGAGGACTACACTCCCGACGTCTGAGTGTAGCAACGTTACGGAGCGTTAGATGATCACGATCACGGAGCGGGCCGCTTCCAAAGTCATGGAAATCGCCAAGGAAGAGGAACTCCTCGGCCAGGGCTTGCGCCTGCGCGTCCTCGGCGGCGGATGCGCCGGGTTCCAGTACGATCTCTACTTCGAGGACAAGCCCACCGACATGGACGAGGAGTTCGAGGATCGGGGCATCAAGCTCTACGTCGATCCTCTGAGCTACCAGTACCTCGACGGAACCGAGATCGACTATGTCGAGAGCCTCCACGGCGCCGGCTTCAAGTTCGGGAATCCGAACGTGAAGAGCACGTGCGGCTGCGGCTCGTCGTTCTCCGTCTGACGAGCGCTGCTCGTCCTCCCGCGCTCAAGGGATCGTCCACGAGAGACCGAGCGCGGGGGCGAGGCCGAAGCGCGCGTGCCCCATGAGGGGCTCCTGTTCGAACGTCGCGCCGCCGTCCCCTCGGCCTGCAGGATCGTTCGAGGTCGGGACGATATCGGTGTTGTCCCAGGTGGGCGGCGTGAACGGGATCTCGAAGAGGCCGGCGAGGGCGAGGGAGAGCTCGACGCCGGCCCCGAGGCCGTAGCCGACGCGAAGCGCGGGCTCGACGTAGACGAGGTTGATGCGCGCGGAGGTCCGCTGAGAGGCATCGAACGCGGCCCCGCTCGAGCTCGTGAACGCGCCCGCGCGCTCGTCGTCGAAGGCGCCGACCCCGAATCCGGCTCCGAGCCGCGTCTCCCAAGCGACGCGACCGCGGCCGCGGACGTGGGCGGAGAGGCCGACCACGAACAGCGACGTCGTGCTCGACTCGTCGACGGTGCCGGGATCTTCGAGCGGTGCGAGGCCGACCGGGTGCAGCGCGATCGGTCGCCCCGAGACCCCCGTCTTCGCGAACCGATAGCCGACGTCGACGGACGCGCCGACCCCGACCCTGCTCGTCCAGCCTCCGCGCGCGACGACGCTCGCGCCGATCGGCGCGTCGGTGGAACAGCCCTCGTCGCAGGCCGCGGCAGGGGCGCCGCCGGTCGCGACAAAGAAGAGCGGTCCCGCGTCGACGCCGATGGAGAAGTCGCCGACGGGAGGGGGACGAGGCTTCGCCCAGCGAGGATGGGCCGGATCGATGCGGAGCCGAAGCACGACCTCTCCCCCTCGCGCGCCATCCACCGTCTCCGCGATCGCGCGATAGCCGGGCTCCTCCGCCTTGATCACGTGGGGACCGGCGAAGAGGGCCCCTCGAAACGAGCCGCGTCCGAGGGGAACGCCGTGCATGGAGAGCTCCGCCGTCGAAGGCTCGACCGAGACCGTGAGCTCTGGCCCGAGCGCGCCGCTCTCGATCGAGACGCGCGTGGTCTGCCCGGTGACGACGTCGATCCGTCGCGGCTCGGATCCGCGCTCGCGCTTGCGGATCCAGACGACGTGAGGTCCCGCTGGCAACGTACCTCGAAAGGGACAGGCGCCGAGCGTGGCTCCATCGATGGAGACCTCCGCCTCCGGCAGATCGGGGCACGTGAGCTCGAGACGGCCCCCGCGGGTGATGCGGACGAGGCGCGCGTCGATCGCCACGCTCTTCCCGGCTTCGACCTCGATCGAGGTCTCGAACGTCTCGAACCCGTCGGCGAGGATGCGGACGACGCGACGGCCCGGCCTCGCGCGGAGCGGGGCGAGCAGCGGCAGCCGGCCGCGCATGCGGCCGTCGACGACCACGACGCCCTCGGCGTTCGAGGAGATCTCGAGCTGGCCGAGGTGCCTTCGAAGCTCGGCCATGGTGGGAGCGATCACCCTCCTGTCTTCGTCGGTGAGGTCCGCGGAGAAGCGGGCGATGAGCTCCTCGTAGAGCTCGAGCGCTTCGTCGTCGCGCTCGAGCTGGTGGAGGCAGAACGCCGAGTTCATCGTGTTCGCGGAGCTCGCGACGAGCGCGCGAGAGCGGAGGTAGAGGACGACCGCGGAGGCGCAGTCCCCTGTCTTGCGGAGCTCGTTGCCTTGACGAAAGAGCTCCTTGGCGAGGGCGAGCTCTTCGCCCTCGGGGGCGGCGGGAGGCGGCGAGGCGTCCTGGCCGCGGCTCGACGCGGCCGCGAGCGTGGACGCGAGCAGGACGGCGCCCGCGATCGCCCTCACTTCCATTCCTCACGCGTCGGGAGCTGCGGGTCGGTGGCGGCAGGCGGCGCGGACGGCCGACTCCCGGGAGCGGAGGCGACCTTCGGGGCGGACGCGGGGGACGCTCGCCTCTCGGTCGCGGTCGTGGTCGGGGCGGCCGGGGGCGCGCTCGACCCGTCGGCGACGATCGCCGAGTCGACGACGGGTGCGCTCGCGCGGGGCGAAATCGGGCTCGAGGCGATGATCGATGGTGGCCTCGAATCCGAGGTCGAGGCGACGGCGGACGCGGGCGCGGCCTCGGCGACGGTCTCAGGCTTCTCCGGGCGCGGGGGGGAGCCGGATGAGAAGACCGTGTAGCCGACGGCGGCGAGCGAGAGCCCGGCGACGACGACCGCGCCGGAGCGAAGGCCGCGACCGCTCGAAGGGTGGGTGCTGCTCGCGACGCGGTCCGCCTCCGTCGAGGCCTGGGCGCGACGCGAGGCGGTGGTCGCGACCGTGGTCGAGGTGGCTTCGCGGCGGGACGGCAGGGCCGGCCTCTTCTCCCGCTCCGACACCGAGATGGCCGCGACGTCGTCCAGGGTGAGGGGCTCGTCGGCGGCGAACGGGGCGAGCGCGTCCGCGAGCTCGCGCATCGAAGGCCACCGCTCGGCGCGATCGATTCTCAGGCCGCGCTGGACGATCTCGGCGAGGGTGGGATCGATCCACGGGGCCACGAGGGAGAGGGGGGCGATCGGCTTCGTGCAGATGGCCACGATGATCTCGCCGAGCCCGCTGTGCTCACGAAAGAGCCGCTTCCCGCTCAGCGCTTCGTACAGGGAGACGGAGAGGCTCCACACGTCGGTGCGCGCGTCGAGATCGCGCGCGCTCTGGGCCTGCTCGGGAGACATGTAGAGGGGAGAGCCGACGAGGCCGCCGCTCTTCGTCAGATCGGACGCTTCGAGGGCCCGGTCCTCGGTGAGCTTCGCGATGCCGAAGTCGCAGACCTTGACCCGGATCGCCCCGTCGGAGCCCTCGTGGACGAAGAGGTTGGCGGGCTTCACGTCGCGATGGACGATGCCGCGGGCGTGGGCGGCGGCGAGGCCCTCCGCGGCCTGAATCGTGAGGCGCACGGCGACCGGTGGCGCGAGCGCCCCGTGGGCTTGGAGGAGCTGGGCGAGATCCTTTCCCTCGAGCAGCTCCATCAAGAGGAAGGGCGCGCCGAGGTCCGCGTCGTGAGAGAGCTCGTAGGTCTTCGCCACGAACGGACTGTCGATGTCGGCGGCCGCGCTCGCCTCCCGCGCGAAGCGCTTCACGAGGGTCTTGTCGGGACGATGGGCGCCCTTCGCGAGCACCTTCGCGGCCGCCCGCTCACCGTCGCGTTCGACCTCGTAGACGGCCCCCATCCCGCCCTGACCGATGAACCGCACGACCCGGTACACGCCGCCCAGCACGTGGCCGACGAGCGCCTCTCTCGGAGCCTCGTCCGTCGCGGCTTGCTCCGTCGCGGCGAGCTCGGTCTTCCCCATCGAAGCCTGCACGATACCGCAGAAGACGGGCGGGAGATCAGGACCGCCGACCGAGCCAGCGCCGGAGCTGGTTTCGGTGGACCCCGAGGGCCTTCGCCGCGCCGCTCACGTTTCCTCCTCGCTCCGACAGGGCGCGCTCGATGGTCGCGTCGTCGGGCAGCGCCCGAGGGGAAGGCTCCGCGCTCGCGCGGCCGGCGGTGGCGTCCTCCGCGCGCTCGACCGCTGTCCCGGCGAGGGGGTCGAGGTCCTCGTCCGTGATCGAGTCGTGTCCGCCCGCGAGCGCCCGGCGCGCGGCCTGGGACGCGCTCGCGAGGAGCTCGCGCACGTTCCCCGGCCACGCCCGCATCGCGCACGCCTCGACGAGCTTCGCGCTCACCTTCAGATCGGGGGCGATCCGCTTCGCCGCTTCATGAACGAGGAACGAGATCTCCTCGGGTCGAGCGCGGAGGGGAGGGATCTCCACCTTGGGCTCCGCGAGTCGGTAGTAGAGATCCTCGCGGAACGCGCCGCGGCCGACGCGGTCGCGAAGGTCTCGGTTCGTCGCGGCGCAGATGGCGACGTCGACGGTCTCGGCGCGGGCGGCGCCGACGGGGAGGATCTCGCGCGCATCGAGGAGGCGGAGGAGCTTCGCCTGGAGGGTGAGGTCGAGCTCCCCGATCTCGTCGAGGAAGAGGGTCCCCTTGTGAGCGGCGCGTACGTACCCTTCCGCGTCCGTCGAGCCCGAGAACGCGCCCACCTTCGCTCCAAAGAACAGCCGCTCCGCGAGCGACTCCGGGACGGCGGCGCAGTTGACGGGCACGAACGGTCCACGCGCCCGGGGGCCCCCCTGGTGGAAGGCGCGGGCCGCGTTCTCCTTGCCGACGCCGCTCTCCCCGAGCACGAGCATCGAGGCGCTCGTCTTCGCGATGGCGTCGATGCGGTGGAGCATCTCCGCTGTCTTGGGACCGCGGACGAACCCGGCCGTGGCCTTCGTCGGGTTCTTCGCGAAGGCCGCGCAATCGTCGATGGCGAGCAAGACGGAGCTCCCGATGCGGACGATCCTCCCTCGGTCGGCGCCGGGCGCCGGGCCGATCGGTGTCACGTCGTCGATGCGCACCCCGTCGACGTGGGTCCCGTTGCGGCTGCCGAGATCTTCGATGACGAGACCGGTGCGGGTGAGCGTCACCTTGGCGTGGGCTTTCGAGACCCGGTCGTCGGTGATGCCGGAGCCGAGCAGCCAGTCTCTCCCGAGCACGAGGCCCTCGTCGCTCCGCACCGGGCACGCGATCGATCTCGGGGCGCCATCCGAGAAGACGAGCACCAACCCGCGGAGCATCCCCTTCGAGCGCCGCGCGTCGCGGGGCGTCTCCTCCAGGGTCTCGATCGTCTCCTCGATGCTCACGCGCTCACATCGACGATTCGAGCGTGACGTCCAGGGTGGCGCCCGGCTGGGCTCCCGCCGGAAGCGCGAGCCGCGCGACGAGCTTGCCGGGCCCGTCGGCGCACGACAGCGCGACGTCGACCGTGATCGAGGACGACGGGGCGGGAGGAGCGCCGGAGGCGGAGGGGGCGGCCGCGGTGCTGGGGGTAGGGGACGCGCCGGGCTCGAGAGGTCGGAGCCGAACCTCGAGGGCCTCGTCGGTGATGCGATAAGAGACGAGGGAGGCGCCTGCCACGACGGGGGCACCGTCGACGTAGAGCGCGTGCTTCTCGGGCGCCGCCTTGCCGAGCAGCAACAGGATCTCGGGCGCGCCCTCCGAGGACGCCACGAGCTGGGCCCCTGCTTTGATCTCGGGCGGGTTGCCTGCGCATCGCGCGGGCTCCGGCATGGGATCCACGACCGCGTAACCCGAGCCCGAGCAGGAGCAGGCGAGGGCGGTCGCGGTCGCGGTCGCGGTCCCGAGCAGGTGCTTCATTCGCGAGAGGGTCCGCGCGCGCGGCTTCGTTCGATCGTCCTGCGACGTCATCGAGCGGAGTGTATCCGATCGCGGCTCTCCTCCGGCGCGCGCGCCGAGCCTGTCCAAAAAAAGGCGTGGGCGGTTCGGTGATCGGACGATGCCTGCGGACGGTCTCGAGACAAGGCATGCAGTCGCCGCTCGCGTCTCGAGACGACGCGACACTTCACACTGTCGTTGAAGCCACGACGGCGGAAGCTTCGTCGCCGACCTCCGGCTACATGAGCGAGCCGAGCTGCGGGGCCTCGCGCTCGCAACGCAACATCTCCAGGACCGGGACGCTTCAGCTCCTCCCTTCTCGGCGAGCGCGAAGCGTGACGGGCGCTCCTCTCTTGGACGGCCTCGCCCCAGAACGCCGACAAAAGCGCGAAGCCTCCCGCGTGAGCGAGAGGCTTCGCGGTCGCAGGTGACCATAAGCCGAGTTCTGTATCGAGGAGCGGTCTCCCTCTCCTCGAGCGCGATCATTCCTCTAGGACCCGCGTCACCGCGGGCCTCCAGCAGCCTACCCGGAGGCTCGAGCGGGCCGCTCTCCCTCGCGAGGCGAGCCTCGCGAATCGCCTCCTTATGTGGCCTTGCTCCAAGTGGGGTTTGCCATGCCACGCCCGTTACCGGGCGCGCGGTGGGCTCTTACTCCACCTTTTCACCCTTACCGGCCGCCGTGAGACGGGGGCCGGCGGTTCGCTTTCTGTGGCACTCTCCTCGAGGTCACCCTCACCAGGCGTTACCTGGCACCTCGCCCTGCGGAGCTCGGACTTTCCTCCCGCGCCGCGAGCCGAGGCCCGCCGCGCCAGCGATCACACGTTCACCTGAGACGCGCGCTGCGTAGCGCGACAGACGAGCGGCAGCAACGAGTCCTGCCGCCCTCGCTCAGCGACCGACGACGCGCCGGTAGAACAGGAAGAGACCGGCGACGAGGATCGCGCCGCTCGCGACGCGCTCGCCGAGCGCGGCCCGAGGCCACCGCGCCCGGAGGACGGACGCCGCCGCTGCGCACCCGGCGCCGAAGGCCACCGCGGCCGCGCCGAGACCGAGGGTGAACCAGGCCGGTGCGAGGCCGCCTCGCGCGGCCCCCAGCATGGCTCCGTGCACGACCCCGAACGCGCTCGCGCTCACCCACCGAAGGCCGTGCGAACGCGCGACGAGGTTCTCGAAGCCGAGATACGCGACGCTCGCGGCGCTGAGGGCGATCGCGGTCGAGGTGCGGAGGTCGAGGGCGCCGAAGCCGGTGCACGCCGCGCCCGCCGCGGCGCCGGCCGCGAACCCCAGCGCCGCGCGAAGGAGATCCCGCCGCGGCGCGGAGACGAGCGATAGGCCGGCGACGAAGAGCGTGGCGCTCGCGTTCACGAAGAGCGCGCGGAGGCCGACCGCGAAGCTCGAAGCGGCGCCGCGCCGCGCCGCCCCCGGCTCCGGCCCATCCCCCGAGGGCGCGGCCGGCGCGGACGCTTCGCCTTCGCCGAGGGGCACCGTCACCTCCGCGCCTTCACCGTGGAGGATCATGTCGCGCGGCTTCTGCTCGCCCGCGGTGTAGACGAACGCGGTGTGGCGATGGCCGCTCGCCACCGTCTGGAGCAGGGGGCCGAGGCGGATCTTCAGCTCCCGCCCGCTGCCTTCGCACGGACCGAACCGGACGACGAACATCCCTCCGTCCTGCTCGGTCGGGGAGAGCTCGAGCACCCGCGCCTCGCACGCCCCGCCGCCGCGTGAGGCCGTCAGCAGCGCGAGGATCTTCGTGGTGAGCGCCGGCTCGAGCTTGATCTCCGCGTCTTCGAGCTTTCCGTCTCCGTCCTTGTCGAGCTCCGGCAGGACGGTCATGAGGTCGGGGCGGGCGAACGTCATCCACGCCTCCGCGCCGCCCGGGCTCGGGCGATAGTCGCCGCGGGAGAAGTTCACCTGATGGGCACACGCTTCGCGCACGGGGACGGCCAACATGAGCGCGAGCGACCCGACCGCGGCGAGCGCGGGTCGGGTCACGGCACCTCGCAGAAGCCGACCTCGGCGCCGCCCGCGCCCTCGTTGTTCCCCTCGCCGTGGGCGCACTCGCCGCTCGCGCACGTCTCGAACCAGGCGTTGAGGGTGTCGAGGCAAGCGTCCGGGAGCGGGAACGCGCCCTGGGGCATCTTGGGCGGCGTCGCGTCCTTCTGTACGGCGCGCTGCATCTTCTCCCAGACGAAGGCGTCGCGGGGAGGATCCCCCGTCTTGCCGTAGGTGCACTGGGTGTCGGCGTACGAGACCAGGGTGAAGGGCCCGATGCCGCCCGCGACGTGGCAATCCTGGCAGACGTTGCTCAGGATCTTGTAGACGTCGCACGGCAGGCCGTGGGTCTCGTCCACGTCGCACGTGGCGTCGCAGACGTCGTCCGTCGGGGGAGGGTCGCACGTGCCGCTCTCGCAGCCGGTCTCGGTGTTGGAGTCGCAGCCGCCGAGGAGCGCCAGCGATGCCGCGATCGAGACGAGCACGCGAGACGCGGCAGGGAACGAGCGGAACGCCATGGGACCCGCAGCATACGGCACAACCCGCGGTCCGGTTTCGTTCAGAGCTTCCGACCGCGGGCGAGCATCTGTTCACCGAGCTCCGCGCTCCGCTTCGCCGCCGCCTCGACGGCGTCGATCAAGGTTCGGCGAAGGCCGCCCGACTCGAGGGTGTGCAGGCCGGCGATCGCAGTTCCGCCGGGGCTCGTCACCATGTCCTTCAAGCGCCCGGGGTGCTCGCCCGTCTCGAGCTGGAGCTTTGCCGCGCCGTACACCGTCTGAGCCGCGAGCATGAGGGCGGTGTCGCGGCCGAGCCCGACCTTCACCCCTCCGTCCGCGAGCGCCTCGATCATGAGCATCACGTACGCGGGGCCGGAGCCGGAGAGGCCCGTGACCGCGTCGAGCAAGTTCTCGTCGAGGACGGCGCATCGACCGACCGCCTCGAACAAACCGAGGGCGACGCTCATGTCGCTCTCCGTCGCGGCGGAGCCGGCCGCGAGGGCGGTGGCGCCCGCGAGCGCGATGGCGGCGGTGTTGGGCATGGCTCGAATCACGCGCGCGCCGTCGCCGAGCGTCTGCTCGAACACGGCGAGGGGAACGCCCGCCGCGACCGAGATCACGAGCGAGCCCTCGGTGAGGTTGTCGCGAACGATGGGCAGCACGCGATCGACGATCTGAGGCTTCACCGCGACGACGACGACGTCGGCCCACGCTACGAGGGCGGCGTTGTCCTGTGTCGTCTCGATCCCGAAGCTCCGCGCGAGCTCTTCGAGCCGAGCCGATTTGACGTCGCTCGCGCGCACCTGCGCCGGCTCCACGCTCTTGCCCAAGAGGAGCCCGCGGATGAGGGCGGTCGCCATCGCCCCCCCGCCCACGAACCCCAGCCGCCGACCGAGCAGCCTCGCCTCTGCGCTCATCGACCCCTCCCGCCGGTGAGCGTGAGCGAGGGAGCGCGGTGGGGCGCGAGCGGAGCGTGACAAGAGCCGAGGGTGGGCATCGCGTTGCGGGCGACCGTACTACAGCCCGGTTTGGGTCGTTCGTGAAAGGGGGGTGGCCGGTCGCGCGTTTGCGCAAAGCGCGCTATGGCTTCGGTGACGGCGCCGTCGACCCAAGATAGGCGCGCATCAGGAGTCAGCTCAGCATGCACCTCGCCCCGGCACGGCCCCTTTCGACTCTCGGGATCCTCGCGTGTGTCGCCGCGTTGCAGGCGGCGTGCGCGCCCTCGACCTCCGCGGTGGGCACGGGCGGGGCGAGCTCGCCCGCCCACAAGATCCTGCAAGACGAGAGCGTCGACCGCGCCGCTTTGCCGCCGCTCAAGGTCTCGGATCCGCTCCCTCCGACGCCGGTGCCGGCGACGTTCGACGTCGCCGATCTCGCGGAGAAGGTGAAGCCGACGGTGGTGAACATCACGACCACCCAGCGGGTCTCGCTCCCGGAGGGGCACCCCTTCGAGTTCTTCTTCGGGCCCGACGGTCCGATGCCCCCCGGCGAGCGCACCGGGGCGGGGACCGGCTTCATCATCGATCCCCAAGGGTACGTCGTGACCAACGAGCACGTCGTGAGGGACGCCGACACGGTGACGGTGCGCCTCTCGGACGAGCGAGAGTTCGCCGCCTCCGTCATCGGCCGCGACACGAAGCTCGACCTCGCCCTCCTCAAGCTCAACGACGCCAAGGATCTCCCTTCGGCGCGGCTCGGATCGTCCAGCGCCCTCCGCATCGGGGAGCACGTGCTCGCCGTCGGCAACCCATTCGGGCTCGGTCACACGGTGACCCTCGGCATCGTGAGCGCGAAATCCCGCGCCATCGGCGCTGGTCCCTACGACGACTTCATCCAGACCGACGCGTCGATCAACCCCGGCAACAGCGGCGGGCCGCTCTTCAACTGGCGGGGCGAGGTCGTGGGCATCAACACCGCCATTCGTCCTGGCGCCAACAGCATCGGCTTCGCCATCCCCATCGACGACTTGAAGGGCGTCCTCGCTCAGCTTCGCGAGAAGGGCCACGTCGTCCGAGGCAAGCTCGGGCTCGTCTTTCAGCCCATCACCAACGAGCTCGCGCGCGCGCTGAAGCTCTCCAACCCGAAGGGAGCGCTAGTTGCCCAGATCGAGCCGGGCGGCTCCGCGGCGCGCGCCGGGATCAAGACGGGCGACGTGATCGTGGCCGTGAACGACGTCGACATCGCCCACGCCGAGGAGCTGCCCCGGCAGGTCGCGAAGAACGCTCCCGGGACGCAGGTCAAGCTCACGTACCTCCGCGGCGGCAAGAAGGCCGACGCGACCGCCAAGCTCGACACCCTCGAGGAGGAGGTCCTGCCCCCGCCCCAGAAGCTCCCCGCCACCGCGCCGGCGCCGTCGAACAACCAGCTCGGCGTTCAGGTTTCGAACGTGAAGGGTGGAGAAGGGGTGCGGGTCGATTCGCTCTCCACGTCGACGGTGCTCAAGGAGGTCCGCCCCGGCGACGTCTTCATCGAGGTCGACGGTAAGCCGATCAAGGACGTCGACCAGCTCGAGAAGCTCCTCAGCTCGGCCTCCCCCGGGAGCGTGCTTCTCGCGAAAGTGCGCCGGGGGGATCTCACCCGCTACGTCCCCGTCCCGATCCCGGAACGCAAGTAGCGCCGCGGCCCGCGCCTCGTAGTAAGAGCGCGCGGTGCGGCCGATCCATCGTGTGGCGCCGAAGACGGTCCTCGCCGTCGTCGGCGCGCTGCTCCTGTTCGCGCTCGCGACGAGCCTCGTCGTCGGGCCGACGCGGGTGTCGCCGTCGCATCTGTTCGCGATCGTGATCGATCCCGAGGGCGTGGGCGCGGCCACGGATCTTCCCGCCGCGGAGCGCGTCATCTTCTGGTCGCTTCGATTGCCGCGCGCCCTCCTCTGCGTCCTCGTGGGAATGGCCCTCGGTGCGGCGGGGGCGGCCGCGCAGGGGCTCTTCCGAAATCCCCTCGCCGATCCGGGGCTCGTGGGCGTCTCCGCGGGCGCGGCGCTGGGGACGGCCGCGTGCATCGTGCTCGCGGGTCCCTTCCTCGCCACCCTCCCGGCCTGGGCCCGCGCGAGCGCTCTGCCCTTCGCCGCGTTCGCGGCAGGGGCGGTCACCACCCTGCTCGTGGCCCGCCTCGGCGCGCGCGCGGGGCGCGCCTCCACCGCGACGGTGCTCCTCGCTGGCGTCGCTATCAACGCCCTCGCGGGCGCGTTCGTCGGGCTGCTCAGCCACGTCGCATCGGACGCTCAGCTCCGCAACATCACGTTCTGGACGCTGGGGGGCTTCGGCGGAGCGACGTGGATCAAGGTCGGGGTCACCTCGCTCGCGGTGTTGTTCTCCATCGGCGTGCTCGTGAGGCGCGCCCGTGAGCTCGACGTGTTCGCGCTCGGGGAGCTCGATGCGCGTCTCCTCGGCGTCAACGTGGAGCGACTTCGGGCCGCCGTCATCGGCGCCCTCGCGCTCGGCGTCGGGGCGGCGGTGGCTGCCGCCGGCCTCGTCGGTTTCGTCGGGCTCATCGTCCCCCACCTCGTTCGGTTCGTGGCGGGGCCGCGCCACCGCGTCCTCGTCCCCGCGAGCGCGCTCGCGGGGGGCGCGCTCGTGGTGGTCGCGGACAGCGTCGCGCGGACGGCGGTCGCTCCCGCCGAGCTGCCGATCGGGCTGCTCACGGCCGCCCTGGGAGCGCCGTTCTTCCTCCACCTCCTCCGACGCGAGGTTCGCCGCGCGTGATCGCCGGTCGTGCCATCGACAAGCGCCTCGGCGGTCGCGCCGTCCTCGCCGATCTCTCGGTCGAGGTCGAGCGGGGGAGCGTGCTCGCGATCGTGGGTCCGAACGGCGCCGGCAAGTCGACCCTCCTGCGCGTCCTCGCGGGGGAGCTCGCGGTCGACGCGGGCGCGGTCACCATCGACGGCGACGCGGTCGGCGCCCTCGACGAGCGGGCGCTCGCCCGCCGCCGCGCCCTCTTGCCCCAGCACGCGGAGCTCGTCTTCGAGTTCGAAGTGCGCGAGCTCGTCCTCCTTGGCCGGACCCCGGTGGAGCGCTTCGAGACGAAGGCGTGCTTCGCGATGGCGGATCGTTGCCTGACCCGTGTCGGGCTCCTCGAGAGGGCCAGGGAGCTCGCCTCCGCCCTCTCGGGAGGGGAGCGGCAGCGGGCCCACCTCGCGCGCGCCCTCTGCCAGATCGGGCTCGGCGAGACGGGGAGCTATCTCCTGCTCGACGAGCCGATGTCGGGGCAAGACCCGGCGTGGCAGCTGAGGCTCCTCGAGGAGCTCCGGACCCTCGCGGGCGCGGGGGTAGGGGTGGCGATCGTCCTCCACGACTTGAACCTCGCCGCTCGAATCTCGGATCGGCTGATGCTCCTCCGCGACGGGCGGGTGATCGCGAGAGGCGCCCCCGAGGTCGTGCTCGATCCGGAGCCCCTCTCGCTCGCGTTCGACGTCGACGTCGAGGTGGACTCGGATCCTTGGGATCCTTCGATCCGACGCGTTTCGTTCCGAGGCCGCGAGCGTCCCCCGCGGTAGTCCGACTCACTCGATCGTCAGCGCGCGCGCCCTTTTGGTGTAGGCTGTTTGCCAGCCCGGTTGCATCTGCAACCGGGCCCGAAGTAACCGATGCTGCTCACGTGCCTGCTCGCCATGACGGCCGTCGTGCTCGGGGCCGTCCTCGGCATCGGGCGCAGCAGCCCGCGCTCGCTGTCGATGATCCGGACGGCAGGCCTGGGCTCCGGTTGTCTCGCCGTGTTCGGGCAGCTCCTGCCGGAGGCGGTCGCGGATCTCGGCTACGTGAGCCTCGTCCCCTTCACCCTCGCCCTCGGGGCCTCGACCTTCATCGAGCGCGCCTTCGTCCACCGCGACCACGGTCATCGACACGGCCGCGACGACGCTGGCGAAGGCGATCCGGAGCGCGCCAGCGAGAGGGCGGGAGGAGCGATCTCGGCGACCCTCGTCGCGGCCGGCGCGCGCGCGAGCATCGAGCTCGGGTTCGCCGCGCTCGCCGCGCATCAGCTCGTGGAAGGGCTGGCCCTCGGAGCGATCGTCCTCGAGTCCCCCGGCGGCGGGGCGCGGATCGGTCTCGCCCTCGCGCTCGCGGCTCACACCGTGCCCATCGTCGCGATGCTCGCCCTCGCCCTCCGGTCGACGATCGGCCTCGCTCCGACGCTGCTGCGCCTCGGCGGGCTCGCCGTCGTCTCCGTGGCCGGGGTCGCCTCGGCGGCGCTGCCGCTCTCGAAGGAGCTCTTGTTGCCGCACGAGGGCTGGGTGCACGCCGCCGTCGCGGGGCTCCTCTTGCATGCGGTGCTCCACGCCGCCGCTCCCCCTTCGCTGGGCCACGCCGCGGAGATGGCGCGTGTTCGCGACTACGCCGTCCGCGCCCTCGACGTGTTCGGCTTCGTCTTCGGGGCGGCCCTCGTCGGCACGAGCGTCATCGCGACCGGCACCGTCGAGCTGTTTCGCTCCGCGGCGACCTGGGTCGTGCTCGTGCTCTCGATCGGCGTCGCCGTCGTCGTCAATCGGGCGTGGCCGCACGTGACGCCCGCGCGGGCGGTCGGGGCCTGAAGACGCGTCGCGCTTGCCACGCCGCGGTCGCCCCGCGATCCTCGCGCTCGTGAGCGACAAGAAGAAGATCCTCGTCAACACGGGCGGCGGTGACGCGCCGGGCCTCAACGCGGTCATCCGATCCGCCACGCTCGCCGCGCTCCAGCGCGGGTGGGAGGTCGTCGGGGTCAAGCACGGCTACCGCGGGCTGCTCGAGCCGAACGGGCTCATCGCGCTCGATCGAGACGCGGTGCGCGGCATCGCCCATCTCGGGGGCACCATCCTCGGCACCGCGAACCGCGGCGATCCGTTCCACTTCCCGACCGCCGTCGCGGGGCAAGCCAAGCCGATCGCCGTCGATCGCTCCGCCGAGCTCGTGGAGCGGGTGAAGAGCGAAGGCTTCGACGCGTTCATCGCGATCGGCGGGGACGGCTCGCTCTCGATCGCGCGGAAGCTCCTCGAGCACGGCTTCGTTCGCGTCATCGGAGTGCCGAAGACGATCGACAACGATGTCGCGGGCACCGACGTCACCTTCGGCTTCGACACCGCCGTTCAGATCGCGACGGAGGCGATCGACCGCCTCCACACGACGACGGAGGCCCACGAGCGGGTGATGGTGGTCGAGGTCATGGGGCGGCACGCGGGCTGGATAGCGGCGACGGCGGGGCTCGCGGGAGGGGCGGACGCGATCCTCATCCCGGAGATCCCGTTCCGCATCGAGAGGATCGCGGAGAAGATCCTGCAGCGTGAGCGTCGCGGCCGGCGCTTCTCGATCGTGGTCGCGGCGGAGGGGGCGAACGCGATCGGCGGCGACGTCTCGGTGAAGTCGGAGGGGGACGAGTTCCGACGCGTGCCCATCCTCGGGGGCGTGGCCGAGCGGGTCGCGGCCGAGCTCGCACGCCTGACCGGCAAGGAGACGCGGAGCCTCGTGTTGGGGCATCTCCAACGCGGCGGTCATCCCTCGAGCATGGACCGCGTCCTCGCGTTGCGGTTCGGTACCGCCGCCGTCGCCGCGATCGCAGACGGCGATGAGAGCGGGGTGGTCGCGATGCGCGACGGGGACGTGAAGCTCGTGCCCTTCGGCGAGACCACCGGCACACGAACCGTCCCCCTCGACGCGGGGATCGTGCGGAGCGCCCGCCAGCTCGGCATCGCGTTCGGCGACGAGGCGGAGTCTCATTTCGCGACTTCGTGACCGCCTCCGCCCTTCGAGCAGGCGGGTCGAGCAGGCGGATCCATCGAAAAAGGGCGGACTTGGAGACGGGCAGTTTGACCGGGCCGGGAAGGAGTCGATATCGTGGCGCCCACGCGACGGCGTCCGCGTTCCGCCGTCGCGCGGCCCAACATGACCAAGGTCCTCGTTTTCGAGAGTGATGCAGCCTTCGCTGGTGAGCTTCGAACCGAGCTGTCGCAGCTCGGCTGTGTGGTGCAGGTCGTCGACGACGGCAACGTAGGGCTCGCTGCGGCTCAATCCGATCCCCCGAACCTCATCCTGCTCTCGATCGAGCTGCCTCGGATGAACGGGTTCTCCGTCTGCAACAAGCTCAAGCGGGATCCCCAGCTCAAGGACATCCCGCTCATCATCATGTCGAGCGAGTCGAGCGACGAGACCTTCGAGCAGCACAAGAAGCTCAAGACACGCGCCGAGGACTACGTCCACAAGCCCATCGCGCTCGGCGAGCTGCTCCAACACATCCGGCGTCTCGTCTCGCTGCGCGACCGACAGGGGAGCGACCCATCCGACGACGCGATCATGATCGACGACGCGATCGAGCTGCTCGAAGAGGACGAGGAGACGGATATCGCCCCCCGGCCTCCCGTCGCCGCGCCTGCCCCCGCGCCCCGGGCCCCGACCGCGCCGCCCCCGCCCCGGCCGCCGACGGTTGCGCCGCCCGCCGCGCCCGTCATCAAGGCCGACGAAGATATCGACGAGTTCATCGGGGACGCCTTCGATCGCCTCATGGGCGACGAGGACGAGCCGGCCGATCGGCCGGGCGTTCCACCCGCGGCCCCGACGGAGCGGCTCGCGAGCGCGCCACCGCCACCGCCTCCCGCCCCGGTCGCGAAGTCCGTCCCTCCTCCCGCGGCGCTGCGCCGATCCGACATGCCCCCCAAGCCCGAGCCCCAGAAGGCTCGCGGCAGCGATCGAGAAGGGCCGACCCACGAAGAGGTCGAGCGGCTGCGGGCGGAGCTCAACCGCGCCAAGGACGAGATCGTCAAGCTCTCCAAGGAGAACGCGTCCGCGCACGCGACCATCAACCGCCTCGAGAACGACGCCGGCCAGAGGATGAGCCTCGACGAGGCGGACGTCTTGCGGCGCGAGGTGGACGATCTTCGGCAGCGACTCGCGGCGAGCGGAAGGACGGGCGGAGTCTCCAGCAAGGAGTTCCTCGATCTCCGTGAGGCCCTCAACAAGAAGGACAAGGAGCTGATCGGGCTCCGTCACGATCTCTCGAAGAAGGACAAGGAGGTCATCGACCTGAAGGATCAGACCCTCTCGCTGGAGCGCGAGAAGGCCGATCAGGTCGACAAAATCCTGGAGTTGGAGCGGGCCAAGGCCGACCTCGAGTCGAACGTGGACATGCTGCGCGCCGACAAGGATCTGGCCACGAAGCGGTCCGACGATTTCAAGAACCGCCTCGAGAAGACGCAGGCCGCCCTCTCCGCGAAGGAGGGCGAGCTCTCCCAGGCGCGTCGAGATGCCCAGACCGCGACCGAGGAGCACGAGCAGCTCGTCGGCTCGCTCAAGTCCGAGCACGCGAGCGCGGTCGACTCGCTCAAGGCGGAGCAGTCGGCGGAGCGAGATCGGCACGCAGCGGAGCGCGACCGCGCGAGGGCGGATCACGCCGCCGCGATCCGTGAGCTCGAGACGCAGCGCGACGCCGCGATCGCGAAGCTCGAGCGGGAGCACGCCGACGCCACCGCCAAGCTCCAGTCCCAGCACGCGGAAGCCCTCGCCGCCCTCACCAGCGATCTGGAGGGGAAGCGAGCGCGCGCCTTGGAGGACCTCCAGCAGCGGGCGGACCAGAAGCTCGCCGATCGCGAGCGCGAGCTCGAGCAGCAGCGCGACGCCGCCCTCGCGAGCCTTCGGAGCGAGCACGAGGCGGCCCTCACCGCCGAGAGGGCGCGCCACGCCCAGGAGATCGAGGCGGAGCGCTCCGTCCACGCGGCGAAGAAGGGCGAGCTCGAAGCGGAGATCGCGCGCCTCGGACGGGATCTCGATACGGAGCGAGCGGAGGTGGCGCAGGCGCGCGCGACCGCAGAGGACCGCGCCGCGACCATCCGCAAGGTCGAGGGGGACCTCGACGACACGAAGAAGCGCCTCCACGACGCAGAGGCGCGCGGGCGGGAGCTCGACGGCGCCTTGGCGATCCGGACCGCCGAGCGGGACGAGCTGACCCAGGAGCGCGACGCCCTCAAAGCCGATCTCGAGCGTCGCACCGCGGATCTCTCGTCGACTCGCGATCGCCTCGAAGACACCGAGGAGAAGCTGCGCGAGACGACGTCCAAGCTCGAGGCGACCACGTCCAAGCTCGACGCGACCGCGAGCGATCTCGCGAAGGCGCGCGCCGACATCGTCTGGAGAAGGCTCGCGTCAAATGGGGGGAGGACCGGGCTTCGCTGGAGACGGCGCGCGCGACGCTCGCGACCGCCCTCGACCGCATCGCTCAGACGGCGTCCCGTCCCCTCGAGGACTGACGCCGAGGCCGCTCCCCCCCCTTCCTCCTCTCGCTCCCGCCTTCGGCCCTGCGAGAGGAGGGGCACGCCTCGTTCGTCAGCCCTTGACCTTGGCCGACTGGCAGAGCTTCACGAGCCACGGTCCCACGACGCTCTCGTGGCCCTTGAGCTTGCTGCTGTACGCGTGGGCGTTGCACTCCAACATGATGTCGCCGGACTTCGTCATCGTGCGGACGGAGAGGGAGTTGTCGCCTTCGGCCACGATCACGTAGCCGTTGTCGGTCTTCTCCTTCTTGGTGATCTTCTGGTGGCCGGTGGCCATCGACTTCACCCACGTGTCGAAGCTGTTGTCGTACCCGAGGGAGACCGTGACGCTCGGGCCCGACTCGAACTCGCCCGTCTTGATCGAGTAGCTTCGCATCGTCTCCGAGCTGTAGCTCTCCTCGGCGTAGCCCTCCGGCATCGTGATCTCGAAGCTGGCCTGCTTGTCGGAGTAGTTCTTGACCGCGCCGGAGTAGGTCTTGGTCTTCATCTTGGTCCAGAGGACGGTCGGGTTCTCTTGGAACTCCGGCTTGACCGAGGAGCACATCTTCTCCATGAACGGGAGCAGGTCGTCCTTCAGCTTCTCCGCCTTGCGGCTGTAGTAGTGGGCGTCGCACTCGAGCTTGGCTTCACCAGCGGAGACCACGACCTTCGCCTCGAGGCTGTTCTCGTCGAAGTACGTCAGCACGTAGCCGGTGTCCGTCTTCGACTTCTTCACGATGGTCGCCTTCGATCCGGCGCTCTTCACCGCGTCGTCGAGATCCGGCTTGTAGGCGCTGCGGACCGAGATGCTCGGACCGCTCGACTCCATCTCCTCGGTGGGCTTGAAGTCGAAGCTCGAGGTCGACTTTCCGCCGTCGTCCGCGGAGTATCCCTCGACCAGGGTGATCTGGAATTTCACGTCCGGACCGCTGATGGCATCGACGGAGCCGTCGAAGGTCTTCTCCTTGAGCTTCGCGCGCTCCGCGACCTTCTTCTCCCGCTCCTCCTCCTTCTGCTGCTGCTTCTTCTCGTTGTGCTCCTTGATCTTCTCGTCGTCGGCGCTGCACGTGAAGACGCACACGAAGGTCGCCTCGGCCGTCTTCAAGTCGAGGCAGCTCAGCATGCAGTCGTAGCCCTTCGGACTGACCTCTTTGATCTCGGTCATGTCCTTCTCGCACTCCTCCATCTCCTTGTCGGACATCTCGTGCTTCTTCTTCTTGTCGTCGTCCTTCTTGTCCTCTTTGGACAGGTCTTGGAGACGCTTGCAGAAGGCCTTCGGGCTCTTCTTGCAGCCCGAGACGAGGAGGACGAGGGACAGCGCCGTCATGACGGCGGCCGCGAGCGCACGGGAGGGCATCGTTTTCATGGGGTCGCGTGCTCCTTAGACAAAGCGACGACCCGGGTCGATGCCCAAAAAACGCCGACCGGCGATTAAACCAGGGAAGATTTTCGATCTCCCGGAGTGCTCAGAGGGAGTCTTTGCGGAAGGCTTCCGGGAGGAGCGTGGCGAGCGAGGTGTCGTGGGTCGCGCTCGGATTGCCGTCCACGACGAGGCGAACGGGGAGGTCCATCGCGAACTCGGCGAGCACTTGGCGGCAACTCCCGCACGGCGTGCCTGGCTTCGGACCGCGCGTCGCGACGACGAGCGCGATCGGATCGACCTCGTTCGCCGCGACCATCTGAGCGACGGCGGAGCGCTCGGCGCAGAGGCAGAGCCCGTACGACGCGTTCTCCACGTTGCAGCCTACGAAGACCTGCCCCGATCGCACCAGCAGCGCCGCCCCGACTTGATACCCCGAGTAGGGGGCGTACGCGCTCTTGCGAACGGCGACCGCTCTGCGCTCGAGCTCCGACCAGTCGATCGTCATGTCGCCTCGAGGGCCGAGAGCGCCCGCGGGACCCAAGCGTCGAGGAGGGCGACGAACCGGCCTCGCGCCTCGCGAGCGGCGGCCTCGACCTCCGTGTGATCGAGCTGCTGAGGCGACATTCCGGCCGCGAGGTTGGTGATGCAAGAGATCGCGGCGACGGAGACGCCCATGTGCCTCAGCGCGATCACCTCCGGTACCGTGCTCATCCCGACCGCGTCCGCGCCGAGACGGCGCAGCATCTCGATCTCCGCTGGAGTTTCGTAGCTCGGCCCGAGGAGCGCGGCGTAGATCCCCTCCGAGAGCGCGACCCCCGCCGCTGCGGCGGCCTCCTTGGCAGCGGCGCGAAGCTTTCGCCCATAGGCCTCCGTCATGTCCGGGAACCTCGGTCCGAGCTCGGCCACGTTCCGGCCCGCGAGCGGGTTCATTCCCATCAGGTTCAGGTGGTCGGCGATGAGCATGAGATCGCCGGGGCGGAACGAGCGTCGCAGGCCGCCGGCGGCGTTGGTCAGCAGCACCGCCTTGGCGCCCAGGCGAGCCAGCAGCCGGGAGCCAAACACGACCTTGGCCGGCGCGTGGCCTTCGTACGCGTGGACCCGTCCCGCGAGGCACGCGATGGGGACACCGCCCTTCTCGCCGAGGACGAGGTTGCCGGCGTGGCCCACCACCGCCGAGGACGGCATGCCGGGGATATCGCCGTAGGGAATCGCGCGCGCACCATCCAGGGTGTCGGCCCAGGCGCCCAGACCCGACCCCAGGACCACGCCGATCTTGGGAGGCACGAAGTCGGGAAGGGCGCGGATGAACCTCTCGGCAGCCTCGAGCTCTACGAGAATCTCGGACATGGGCGCGCCATCCTACACGGAGCGGGAGAGCGCGCGGAGTTGTCGGCCGCCATCGGGGCTTCTCGCGGGGCGCACCCCTGTGATAGGGTCCGCGCCCTTCATCGCTATCGACCCCAGGGTGTTCGACATGAGCTCGAAGTTTGCCGATTTTCTGAACGAGAAGAAGCTCGATGGTCGCCGCTTGCTCGCGGCCTCTGCCAAGATCGAGCGCCTCCGGCCCGAGGACCGCGCCATCAAGCTCACGAAGCGCAAGGCCAAGGCGAAGGCCGCCGCCGGCGGAGACGATGCCTCCAAGGGCGCCGCGCCGCAGAAGCCCCGGACCGGCCGGCCCGTGACCCAGCGCGCGCTCGACGCCGCCCTCGCGGGCAAGCCCATCACGGGCCCCCAAAAGACGAGGATTCTCCGCGCCGTCAATCGTCTGCTCGAGCAGAAGAAAGACGCTGCCGTGGAGATGTCGTCCCTGTTCTGAGCGCCGAGCTTCCTCTCCTTTGGGAGAGTCAGCCGAGCCGGCGAGCGTCCTGCTGATGGCGCTCCTTCGGGAGCGCCTTGAGGTCCGCGACGACCAGGAGCAGGGTCAGGCCGATAGCAATCGCGAGCATCATGTCCTCGATGTCTCGTAAACGGATCGTTTGGGCCAAATTAACGACCGTACTGCGAGGCCACTTTTTCGAAGATTCATGGGTGCATGTGCCGGCGTGTGCGCTTCGGTGAGATCTCGGCCATGACCGAGCACCCGCTGCACGGCGCGTGAATGCGCGTGAGGCGGGGCGCACCAGACCGCTTCAATGGAGCTGCTCGAGTCCACCGCCCCGGCTTCCGCAAGCGCCGGCCCAGCGAGTACCCTTGCTCGAGTGCGCTCGGCCGAAGTGGATGAAATGGTGGAACGCGCCAAACGGGGTGATCGCGATGCGTTCCGCGAGCTCTTCCGAAGGCATCGGGCGGACGTCGCGCGCCTTGCCTACCGGATGCTCGGGTCCGCTGCGGATCTAGAGGACATCGTGCAGGAGGTCTTCCTCCAGGTTCACCGCAGCCTGGCCGACTTCCGCAACCAGTCCAAGTTCAGCACCTGGCTGCATCGCGTGACGGTCAACGTCGTGCTCATGAGCCGGCGCGCCGCCCGCTCGCGGCCCGTCTTCGCGCCGGAGGGTATCGGCGACCACGAGGTCGACTCTGGGGTCCGCCCCGACGAGGACGCTTCCCGCATGCGCCGGCTCGAAGCGTTCCGCCGCGTCCTCGATCGCCTCCCGGAGAAGAAGCGTACCGTCTTCGTCCTCCATGAGATCGAGGGGCTCGCCCCCTCCGAGATCGCCTCCATCGTCGACGCCCCCGTCCTCACCGTCCGGACGAGGCTCTTCTACGCCCGCCGCGAGATCTGTGAGCTGATGCGCGACGAGCCCAGCCTCTCCCATCTCACCGAGGAGCTCTCCCGGCGAGGCAGTGGTGACGAGGGGGAAGGAGAGCGGTCGTGAACGGCGATGACCGCGGCACCGATCCTCGGATCCTCCGCGAGCTCGTCCGCGAAGCGGCGCAGGATCCCGTCCCGTCGCTCGACTTCGACCGGATCGAGGCGCGGCTGTTCGCGGAGATCGACGACGAGCGCAGCCAAGCCCAGGGGGCGAGCTCGACCACGCGCCCTTCGTGGGAACCGGCTCGGCCCTCGGCCTACCCCGCTCAGACGGATCCCGTCGTCGCGTCGGCGCGCGCGGTGACGCCGAGCGAGTCTGCTCCGGCCATGCCGAGCGGACGTACCAAGCGCGATCGCGAGCCTGATATCAGGGTCCGCGGTGAGGACGACCTCGGCCCCGAGGCCCAGAAGCCCGAGTCGAGAGGGAGCCGCGCGCGTCGCGCGTCGCGCGCGCCCTTCATCGCTGCGTTCGCGGCGGCGGCGGCGCTCCTCGGCGTCTGGATCACCCGGGAGCACGTCCCCTCGGCGCCCACGCCGGTGGCGGTGGCCGAGCCGATCGACGCCGAGAAGGTGCCGATGGCTCCGGGCATGGACGGCGCCCACGACCTCGACGCGCTGGAACAGGGCGACGTGGTGGAGGCCGCGGTCGGTCCGCTCGATTTCGGGCGTGCGGACATGATGCGCTGGACGCTCTCGGCCGGCAGCCGGCTCCTCGTCCTCGAGGGGATCGAGTCGGGCAAGCACGCGGTCGAGCTCCAGAGCGGCTCGCTGCGCGGCTCCATCTCCAAGGACGCGTCCGTGCCTCTCGTCGTCGCCGCGGGCGACACCGAGGTCGTCAGCATCGGGCCCGGCTCGATCTTCAGCGTGACCCGCTCGTCGCGCCGGATCGTGATGCAGCTCGAGCAGGGCTCGGCCTCGGTGGGCGAGCGGGGTAACCCGGACGGGGGCCGTGTGTTCGTCGCGCCTTTGCTCGCCTCGTTTTCGCTCGACGGTGGCAAGACCTTCGAGCTGCTCAGCCCGGAGAGCCTCACGCGGGTGGCCACCTCCCCGGAGCGGCCGGTCGCCTCTCTCGAAGCGACCTCCTCCCCGTTCGTCGTGGAGTCGAGCGAGCGTCCGCAGGTGGTCAGGCCCGAGGCGGCGAAGCCGGAAGCGGCTCATGTCTCGGCGTCCGAGGCGTCGAGCACGTCTGCGAAGACGGCGCCTGCCGCCGCGTCGGCGAGCGTTGCCTCGGTGGAGCCCGTCCCGGCTCCGAGCCCGGAACCGGCGAGGCTCTCCGACTCTGCCATCAGCTCGTCGGTCGTGGGGTGCATCGCCCGCATTCGCGACGAACGCCAGGCGAAGGCCGCCGAGGGGGTGAAGATCCTCGTGAACAGCGTGCTTTCGATCCAGGTCAACGACGACGGGAGCGTCCGAGGCGCTGCGTTCAATCCGCCCTTGGAGCGAGAGCTCCAAGGCTGCGCGGTCTTCGTCCTTCGCTCCAGCCTCCAGCCGGGGGCCCGCGTCGTGACCGTGCCGATCTCGCTCCCCTGAGCGACGACCGATCGGCGCGACGCTGCTGGCTCTTCGGCGCGACCGCTGGCGGTCGAGCCTCGCTCCACCGTTCGGTTGCGGCAGAGCCGCGCGGTGGCTCTCCCTCAGGGCTCGACGAGATCGGGGCTGCCTTCGCTGTTCTCGATCGCGGCCTTCATGTAGTTGATGGCGCGCAGCCGGTAGGGCCCGTTGCCGACCCGCTGCAGGTACTCGTCGAACGCGGCCGCCGCCGCCTCGAACTGCTGCATCCGATAGAAGACGATGCCCTTCGCATACAGCGCGGGATAGTCGGGCTCGAGGTCGGCGAGCTCGTCGATGCGCTTGAGGAGGTAGTCTCCGCGCGAGGCCTTCTTCTCTCGACGCGTGCCGGGAACCGAGGCGGGCGGGGGGTGCTTGAGGAGGAAGCCCACGAGGGCGCGCTCCTCGACCGGGTCGGGAGCGAGTCGTGGGTGTCGCGGCGCGATGACGGCCCGAAAGCGCCGCTTGAACATGGCGGAGAGGATCAGGTCCAGGTCTCGGGGGGCTTCGGCCAGGGACGTCAGCCACTCGTTGCGGCGGAACTCCGCGAGGGCCGCGCCCCCGAGATCGATCAGGTCGTCCGACACGCGTCCAACCCGGAGAAAGCTCGCGTAGCTCTTCGCGAAGCGATCCGCCTGGTAGGTTTGGAGCGCCGCCATCTCGTCGCCGTGCTTCTCGAGCGCGGCGGGCACCGACTTTCCGAGGGTGGCGAGGGCCTTGCTCGCCCCCGCGTCGTCCTCGGAGTACTCGGCCCGCCCTAGCAGCCGGATCTGGGCTCCCACCAGCCGTACGTCGGGGGAGAGCTCCGCGTCGGTGGCGATGGCGACGAGACGATCGTTTCGTGCGCGCGCGGCGTCGAGCTCGCGCTGCGAGATGTTCGGGGCGGGGATGTCCTCCGGGATGGCGGTGCGCGGTACGATGACCGCGCTCACGAGCGCGACGATCAGGACCACGATCGCGCCGACCTCCCAGCCCTCGAGCCGCTCTGCGAGCGAACGCGCCGGTCTCTGCGCCCGAGGACGCAGCTTGCCCATCGCGCGAGCTTACACCGTCGGTGCCCGCGTCGATCGGTTGATCGCTTCGATGTCGCCGCTCGTCGATGCCATGCGAAAGCGAGCGGGACGTGCGAAGATCGGAGCGTGCAAGAGAAGCGAAAGCATCCGCGAAAGGTGATCGAAATCTACGCGTCGTATCGAACGGCGAGCGGAGAGATCGTCCCTGCGCTCGTGCGCGATCTCTCTCTCGGCGGCGCCTATCTCGAGACGCTGAGCCCCGGCGTCTTCGGCGAGCGCATCGTGCTCATGCTCAAGCTGCCCGACCTCGAGAAGCTCGCGACCATCGAAGCGACCGTCCGCTGGACCAAGCCCGAGGGGATGGGCGTGCAGTTCGGTCTCCTCGGCGCGCGCGAGACGCACGGCATCGTCACGCTCCTCTCGACGTAGCGGGGGCGGAGCCGATCGGTGCTCTAGGGGATCTTCACGTCCGGCGGCAGGCTGAGGGGCAGGCGAGGGGAGATGAGATCTCGCGCCATCTGGACTTCGCGCGACTGGACGACGGGGCTCGAGGCGATCTTCCGGAGCGCGTCGTCTTCCACGACGCCGCGCGCTCGCCGCGCCATCGCCAAGAAGAACGCGGCCTCGACCCTCGCCGGCTCGGACGACGCGCTCTTCTCGAGGGCCTCGTCCGATAGCTTCCCCCGCGCCCACGTGGCGAGCCTTCCGATCCAGGCCGGCTGGCTGGACGCGGAGGCCACGATCTCGCGGACCGTCTCGTCGAGGCCCGCGCCCGCCTGCCGGTCAGCGAGCATGAGCCAAACCGCCACGTGCACGAGCGCGTCCTGGGCGGCGCCCCCTTCGACGCCCTTCTCCAGGGCCCGGCGCACGCCCTCCCGATCGCCGAGCGCGAGCTCGCAAGAAGCGGCCTCGAGCATGGTGATCCCGAGCAGCTCGCGATCGGCGGTGGCCGCCTCCAGGGCGCGATCGAAGGCCTTCCTCGTCCCCGCCTTGTCGCCGTAAGCCTTCAGCACGCGCCCCAGGCTGGCGAGGGCGTGGACCCGAGCGGGCCCCGCCTTCTCTCCCTTCGTGCGGTCCACCGCCAGCGTCGCGTTGCCGAGGGCGGCCGAGAGCGCGCTCTTGGCCGCGTCGCTCTCTCCTCGATCGCGGCGGATCTCGTGCTCGAGGAGCCGCGCGTCCGCGGTTACGACGGGGTTGGCGTCCCGGGTCGCGATGGCGCGGGCGAGATCTTCGAGCGCCTGCTCCTCGATCGCGCTGCTCGACGCGGGCTTGCCCGACCTGTCACGTCCCGCCTGCGCGATCTGCCGGAGGACTCGGCCGCGCAGCAGGTACCCGCTCGGCCGCGGGGCCTCCGCGAGCGCGACGCCGAGCACGTCGCGGGCCTCGCCGGCGTAACCGCCGCCGGCGAGGATGGCCGCCATCGCGTAGCGGAGATCCGTCACCGGCCCCGCGCTGCCGCGCTTGTCGAGGACCTCCTTCGCGCGGGCGAGGACCTCTCGTGAGGCGGCGATGGTGCGGGCGGCGGCGGCGACGTCGTGGGCAGAAGCGTCCAACCCGATCGCCCGCTCGAGCACGAACAGCGCCTTCGCCACCTCCCTCGGGGTCGCGCCCTTGGCGACCGCCTCCTCGAGCACGCGCGGCACGGCCTCGCTCATCCCGAAATCCGAGAGCGCCCTCGCGAGCTCCACCGCCGTCCCGGCGTGCTGAGAGTCTCGGCGAAACGCCTCGATGAGGATGCCGAGCCTCGCCGCCGCGTAGAGCTCCGGATCGATGCCCATGTCGCCTCCGATCCGCGGCTGGACCTCCTCGGCGAGGGCTTCGAGCAGGCCGCGCCACGCGCGGGCGTCGTCGCGCTTGTCGACCTCGGCGAGCTTCGCGAAGAACTCCGGCTCCGTCACGCGCCGAGCGCTCGTCGATCGGATGCGATCCATCGCTCCCCTCACGTCGCCGTAGCGGAGCATGAGCGAGGCGAGCGTCGCCGATCCGGAGGCGATGCTGCGCGCGATCTCGATCCCCTCCTCCTGGGGCGGGCGCTTGCGCGTCTGCTCCGCCGTCACCTTCCCTTGGATGCCCTGGGCGATCCAGTCGTCGAGCGTCCCGACCGCCTCCTCGATGTGGTCCGGATCGAGCAGCGCCATCTCCATCGCGGTGCGCTGCGCCTGCCCGGCCCGCTCCATGACCCTCCCCGTCAGGGTCTCGGCGCGGAACCGCTCGAGGGCAGAGAGGTGCTCGTCGACGTCGCGCCGTTCGCTCTTCGACATCGAGCCGGCCCGGAGGGAGAGGAGGATGCGAGCCCGGCCGATGTCGCCCCGCGCGGAGAGCTTCTCGATCGCGCCGTCGATGCCGCGCGCTGTCTTCTTGTCGACGATGACGGGCGAGAGCTCGCCCGGTCGCATCAGATAGAACGCGCCGAGGACGGTCGCGGTCGCGCGGTCCGGGGCGCCGTGATCGTAGCGCTCCCCGGCGTGGACGATCTGCCTCCGCACGACCCCGAGGAGCTTCTTGTCACGGGCCTCGCTCTTCGCGCCGTCCTTGAGGAGCTCGAACAGGGAGCCCGCGTACGCCTCGTCCGCGATCTCGTCGGGGACGACGTGATGGATCGGGGTCTTGGCGTTGGGGGTGGAGGTGCAGGCGGAGGCCCCCACCGCGAGCAGGATGGCGATGCTCGCGAGCGAGCGGCGTACCGTCATCGTGCTGCAGCATACACACAGATCGGGGGTGGCGCCGCCCCGCCCCTTTTCGGTCCTACTTCTTCTTGAGCAGCCTCTGGCTCAGCACCTCGCCGAGCTCCTTGGCCATGAGGCGCTCGACGACGAGCTCCGTCTCGCGCCGCTCGGCGTGATCCGCGTACTGGAACTCGATGCCCATGCCCGCCTGCTTCTGCGCGCTCGCGTCGTCCTGCTTGACGATCCACTTCACGATGCCGCGGAGGCGCAGCGGCTCCTCGAGGTTCGGGATCCGAAGCGCGAACACGAACTCCGTCCCGACGTCGAGGGGGCGAGAGGTCCGGATGAACGTGCCCCCCTTGGAGATGTTGCGGGTGTAGTCGCTGAAGAACGTGTTGATGCGCTTGTACTCCACGTTCAGCTCGATCGCGGAGCGCTCGGCTCTTCGGCGTTCTGACACGCCGAGAACGGTACCACCCCTTCGAGGACACGGCCTTCTTTGTGAGCCGGCCATCGTCTACGCTCCGCCCCACGATGAACTTCGGCTCTCCGATGGGTCCCCGAAAGCTCCGCCAACGGTCGCTCTGCCGTAGGAGCGCCACGTGACCGCCGCCCAACCGAGGAAGGTGGGGCTCCTCGTCGGCCGCGAGCGCTCGTTCCCGGACGCGCTCATCGCCGAGGTCGCGCGCCGAGGGGAGGGGGTGATCGCCTCCTATGCGATGCTCGACATCACCCGCATCGACGCGCCGCCCGACTACGACGTGCTCGTGGACCGGATCAGCCACGACATCCCCTGCTATCAGCCCGTCCTCAAGCTCGCGATGCTGGCGGGGACGCGGGTCGTGAACGATCCGTTCTGGCGGATCGCGGACGACAAGCTCTACAACGCCGCCCTCGCCGCGCAGCTCGGGGTGGCCGTCCCCAAGACGGCGGTGCTGCCCTCGAAGAGCTACGGGCCCGACATCACGAGCGGCTCGCTCTCCAACCTCGCGTACCCCCTCGACTGGGAGGGGCTCGCTCGTGATTTCGGGTTCCCGATGTACATGAAGCCCCACTGGGGCGGCGGCTTCCGCGACGTGAGCCGCATCGAGAACATGGATTCCCTCTTCTCTGCCTACGACAAGAGCGGGGACAAGACGATGATCGTCCAAGAGGGGATCGAGTGGTCCCAGTACGTGCGCTGCATCGTGGTCGGGGCGGGCCCTTCCGCGCGTGAGCTCGGGCGTCCCGGTCACGTGCTCCCCGCGCTCTGGGATCCGCGCCTCGGTCACTTCGAGCGCTACGTGCGGGCCCACGAGACGATGCCGCCGCTCTCCCCGGAGCTGGAGGACCGGGTCGTCTCCGACGCGCGGAAGATCTGCGGCGCCCTCGGCTACGAGATGAACACGGTCGAGTTCGCGATCCGGGACGGCGTCCCCTACGCGATCGACTTCATGAACTCGGCCCCCGACTTCGACGTGACCTCGCTCGGTCCCGAGAAGCTCGCGTGGGTGACGCAGAAGATGGCGGACCTCGTCATCGACCTCGCCCTCGTTTCGACGCGTCACCCGATGGCGTCCGACGCGGTCACGGGCGTGCTCGTCGGAGGCCCGCCTTCGGTGAGGCCCGCGGCCGGGTCGTGACGGACCGTTTTTTGGGCTCGCCCGCGCTGACGCGGCCCCCGAGCGATGCTACGGATCCCGACCGGAAATGAAGGATCCGTACGAGCTGCTCGGCCTCGATCGGTCGGCCACGCAGGACGACATCAAGGCCGCGTTTCGCAAGCTCGCGGCGAAGCATCACCCCGATCGCAACCCAGGCGATCCGGAGGCCGGTCAGCGCTTCAAGGAGATCAACGCCGCCTATCAGATCCTCAGCGATCCGAAGAAGCGCGAGATGTTCGATCGCTTCGGCATCGGCGACGGGGCGCGCGCGCCCACCCCGCAGAGCCCGTTCGGCGTCGACTTCAGCGAGATCAACATCGACGGCATCTTCGGCGACTTGCTCGGAGCCTTGGGGATCAAGGTCGGGCAAGCCGCCCCCCTCCAGAAGGAGGTGAAGATCACCTTCGAAGAGGCGGCGTTCGGGTGCACGAAGGAGCTCACCTACGAGCGGGTCGAGCCGTGCAACGACTGCTCGGGGAGCGGCTCGGCGCCGGGCAGCACCCCCGAGACGTGCGGCGTCTGTCGCGGGCGCGGGCGCGTCCGCGTGCAGCAAGGCGTTCTCCCGATCGCCCTCGAGCGCCCGTGCGCGCAGTGCAAGGGCACCGGCCGCATCGTGAAGGATCCGTGCAAGACGTGTCGAGGCGTGGGCCTGCTCGCGAAGGAGCGCACGATCGAGATCACCATCCCGGCCGGCGTCGAGAACGGGGCGACGCGGCTCGTGGAGCGAGGGGGCAACTACGCCCGCGCCGAGCGCCCCGCCGGGGATCTGGAGCTCATCATCCGCGTCACCCCTCACGAGTTCTTCCGGCGGGTCGGGGACGACATCGTCTGCGCGCTCCCCATCTCGTTCCCTCAAGCGGCGCTCGGGGGCGATCTCGAGATCCCGACCCTCGACGGCAAGGGCAAGCTCCGCATCCCTCCCGGCACGCAGCCAGGGACGATCCTGCGCGTGCGAGGCAAGGGCGTCCCGCGGCGGATGATGAGCGGTCGCGGCGATCAGCTCGTGGAGATTACGATCGAGGTGCCGCGCACGCTCGACGACCACCAACGAGAGCTCGTGATGCAGCTCGCGGAGGCGCTGGGGCACAAGATCCAACCCGCCGAGCCGGAGCCGTCGTTCATGGCCAAGCTGAAGAGCCTCTTCGGCGGAGCGTGAGCGGCGCCAGAGCGGCGAAGGGGGAGCCACCGATGTGGAGCCGCGTCGGCGAGCGGCGTCCCCGCTACGAAAAGGGTAGCGTTGGCGAGCCCGCACCGGGGCGATCCCGAGTCGAGGCTCCTCCATGACGCAAGCGCTGCCGTCGACGTCTCCGCCTGCGGTCGCGTTTCTTTGGTAAGCTTCGGCCGTGGACGAACCCAGGTACATCGACGTCTTGAGCGATTCGACGGGGGAAACGGCGGAGAAGGTCGTGCGCGCGGCCCTGCTCCAATTCCCCAAGAGCGGAGCGCAGATCCGGCTGCACACCCGCGTCCGCTCGAAGGACGTCGCGCGACCCATCTTGGAACGGGCGGCTCGGGAGCGCGCGCTCCTCGTCTTCACCGTCGTCTCTCCGGAGCTCCGGGAGTTCATCCACCAGATGACGGTGGAGCTGACGATCGAGGCCATCGACGTGATCGGCTCCCTCATCGGAAAGCTCGGGACGTTCCTCGATCGGGCCCCGATCGGGATGCCGAGCGCGATGCTCCCTCTCTCGGAGGAGTACTTCCGCCGCATCGAGAGCGTCGAGTTCGCGGTGAAGAGCGACGACGGCAAGGACCCTCGCAACTTCCGAAAGGCCGACATCGTCCTCGTCGGCGTGTCGCGCACGTCCAAGACGCCGCTCTCCCTTTTGCTCGCTCAGCGCGGGCTCAAGGTCGCGAACCTGCCGCTCGTCCTCGGGGCCGCCCTCCCGTTCGAGCTGCGGGAGGCGCCCCAGGACCGCATCGTCGGCCTCACGATCGGCATCGATCAGCTCTGCGAGATCCGTCAGGCGCGCCTCCGACAGCTCGGCATGCCCGGGGAGACGAACTACGGCATGCGCGAGCACGTCCGTGAAGAGCTCGACTACGCCGAGTCTCTCTTCCGGGAGCGCAATTGGCCGGTGGTGGACGTGACCGGGCGCGCCGTCGAAGAGACGGCCGTCATCGTCCTCGAGACCCTGCGCGAGCGGCTGCCCGACAGCATCGCGAAGATCGCCACCGTCTCGACATGACCCGTCTCGGACGCGGAATCCTCGGGTGGGCGACGCTGTCGCTCGCCGTCGTCGGCTGCGGCGACGACACCGAGACGAGCCCCGAGCCCTCCGCGACGACGTTCGTCTTGGACCTCGGCGCCGACCTCCACGACCCCGCCCACTTCTACGACGTCCCCTATCCGAACGACCTCCGGCTCGACGCGGAGGGGCACCCCGATCTCGCGGGCTTCCCGAACCCGGGCCTCGTGCCCACCGTCGACGGGCTGCGCGCCGCCGCCGCGGACGCGAAGGGCTTTCCGGTGCTGCCGGTCGCCTATCTCCAGTTCTCGGGGCCGCTCGCGCCGGTCTCCGAACAAGACGTCCTCGCCGCCGATCCCAGCTCGACGATCTTGCTCGTCGATATCGATCCCGAGAGCCCCGAGCGCGGCGCCCTCATCCCCGCCGTCGCGAAGACGCTCGACGCGGATCCCTACACCCCCGAGAACGTGCTCGCGGTCGCGCCTCGCCCCGGGTTCGTGCTGCGACCGGGGACGAAGCACGCGGTCGTCGTGCAGAAGAGCCTCGCCGACGCGAGCGGCGCGGCCCTCGGCGAGAGCGACGTGCTCGCTCGGCTTCGCGACGGTGCTCCGAGCGGCGAAGCGGAGCAGGCGGCGGCGGCCGTCTACGGAGATCTCTGGGCGGCGCTCGGCATCGCCGGCGTCGAGCCGGGTGAGATCGCGGCCGCGACCGTGTTCACGACGGGCCGGGTCGTAGAAGAGACGGCTGCGCTCGGCGACGCGGTCAAGGCCGCCTACGACATCGCGATCGAGGACTTGGTGCTCGACGCCGACGAGGTGTACCCCGAGCTGTGCGTGCTGCGCGGCAAGGTCACCATGCCGCAGTTCCAAGAAGGCACCCCCCCGTTCGACGAGGCGGGGCTGTTCTCGTTCGGGGCGGACGGGCTGCCGATCGAGCAGCGCACGGAGGAGGCGCCGATCGCGATCACGATCCCCCGGATGGCGATGCCCGCGGGCGGCTTCCCTTTGATGCTCAACGTGCACGGGTCGGGGGGCTTCAGCGTCGCCATGGTCCGGCCGGTAGGAGACGACGGCGTGCCCGGGGATCCGATCGGCCCCGCGTTTCCGAACGCGACGAAGGGGATCGCGATGGCGGGGATGGCCATGCCGGTCAATCCGGAGCGCCTGCCCGGCGCGGAGGAGACGGCCTACCTCAACGTCAACAACCTCGCCGCGATGCGCGACACCTTCCGGCAGGGCACGCTCGAGGCGCGGCTCTTCCTCGAGGCGGTGCAGAAGCTCGAGATCGACCCCGCGCTCCTCGCCGGCTGCACCGGCGTCGATCTCCCGGACGGCGCGACGTCGATCCGCTTCGACCCGTCGAAGCTCCTGATCACGGGGCAGTCGATGGGCGGCATGTACACGAACTTGATAGGGGCCACCGAGCCCGAGCTGCTCGCGGCGGTGCCGACGGGGGCGGGCGGGCACTGGAGCTACTTCCTCCTCGTGACGCCGCTGCGCGACGGGCAGATCCCCGGCTTCCTCACGCTCCTGCTCAACACCACGACCACCCTCACGTTCCTGCACCCGGTGCTCTCGATCGGCGCGGCCGCGGTCGAGCCCGCCGACCCGATCATCTACATGCCTCACCTCGCGCGCCGGCCCCTGCCTGGTCACCCCGTCCGTCCGATCTACGAGCCGGTCGGGAAGGGGGACTCCTACTTCCCGACCGTCATCTACGACGCGGTCGCGATCGCGTACGGCCACAAGCAAGCGGGTGGCGTCGTGTGGCCGGAGATGCAGGACGCGCTGGCCCTCGCGGACAGGGATGGGGTGCTCGATTTCCCCGTCGAGAACGACGTGACGAGCGAGACGGGGGCGAGCTACACCGGCGTCGTCGCCCAGTTCGAGAGCGACGGAACGTACGATCCGCACGCCATCTACAGTCATCGCGACGACGTGAAGCGCCAGTACTCGTGCTTCTGGGATTCGTTCTTGAGGACGGGGGTCGCCACCGTCCCTCCGCTCTCCGACGACTGGCACGCGCCCTGTCCCTGACGCGAGGGGAGCACGGGGCGGGTAGTGCCGCCCCACCGTCGCGGAAGACCGCACCGGTGAAGGCGCGTTCTCCGCAAGAGGTTGGCCCTCGACCGCGCGGCATGCTGGCTGCACTCCGCATGTTTGTTGCCCGTGCTCCTGCGCAGGCGAAGGGAGCTCTCCCGTGATTGGTCTGTTCGCCGACGAGCAAAGCGGGATGGAGGCGAGGCTCGATGTGGCGTTCGCTTGGCGCGAGGCCCTCGTTCGACGTGACATCGAGGTCGCGCGCGCTCTCTGCGAGGACGACGTGGAGCTCGCCTGGACGCGCGGGATCGGACGTGGGGCATCGCTGATCGGGTTCTTCGTCTCGAGCCTCTCGTCGTTGGCGCTCACGCGCGTGTTCGAACGCGGCAGCCGCGTCGTCTTCGCGACCCCCGACGAGGCGAAAGACGGGATCGCGGCCGTGATCGTCGAGATCCGGGCGGCCCGCATCCAACGGATCTCCGGTTGCCTGTCCCTGCAAGAGGCCCTCGAGCGAGCGAACATGACCCTCGCCGACGAGATCCCCTTCGATCTGTCGGCGACCGCCTCGACGGGGACGTGACGCCGTCTCGCCCTTTCAACGACGGGCGCGCAGCAGCTCGATCGCGGTGAACGCGCTCGCGAGGACGAGGATGCCGAGGCAGATCGCGACGACGGGGAGGCCGAGCGCCCGGACCTCGTTGGCGGCGACGATGACGGCGGCGCTGACGACGGCGACGACCCACACGCTCGTGCTCAACGGGCGCGCCGCGGGGGGAATCGAGGGGAGGGGCGGCCTCGACGCCGACGGCCGGACCGCCGGCGGATCTTCGGGAGGAGCGGGCTGCGTCGAGATTTGGGAGGGCAGCTTCGAAACCTCCGGATCGGGCGACGAGGCGGGGGAAGGCTCCGCGGCGTTCTCGGGCGGTGGTGCTGGCACCTTGATTCGAGCCGCCGCGCCCGGGACGCTCATCGGCGCTCCGAGATCGACCGGGACGAGCGGCTGAGACAGCCGGTCGGGACTGCTCTGCACGCGGGCCGCGCGCTCGGGGTCCTTCGTCGCTGCGCGCTCCGGCTCGTCCCAAGCGATGGGCGCGGTCGCGCCCGAGAGGCTCGATCTCCCTGCGCCCAGCGTGCGAGGAAGATCGAGCGCTTCTTCGAGCTCACTCCAGAAGAGCTCTATCGTCGGCGTTCGGTCGCGCGGGTCGACGGCGAGCGCGCGCGCGAAGATCTCCTCGACGCGATCCGACGCCTCGAGGCCGAGCGCGCGCGGCGTCGGGCGGTGGGACTCGTCGAGGCACTGGGTCAGCATCGCCGTCCCCGGTCCCTCGAACGCCGGTCGCTGGGACGCGAGCTCGACGAGGGTGAGGGCGAGCGCGAACACGTCCGTCCACGGCCCCGTCTGTCCGAACTTCTCCGGCGACCATTGCTCCGGCGCCGCGTACGCGGGCGTGAACATGCTCGGGCCGCGCGTCGTCGTGGCCGCCCCTGCTTCCCGGCTCGCCGCGATGCGCACCTTGGAGATCCCGAAGTCGAAGATCTTGATCGTCTCGACCCCGTCCACGTCGGCGAGGAAGATGTTGTCGGGCTTGAGATCGCAGTGGAGGATCGCGAGCCGGCCTCCCGGGCTCGGGAAATCGTGGGCCCGCGCGAGGACCCGCGCGACAGGTCCGAGGATCGTCACCGCTCGCGCGAGACCAGGCGCGGGCTTGTCGTCCTCGAGCCGGCGGATGATTCGGTCGCGCAGCGTCTCGCCGTCCAGCCACTCGAGCGCGATGTACGGCACGACCTGGCCGTCCTTGGTCCGAAACGAGTCGATGTGGAGGGGCCTCACGACCTCGGGACACTTCTGAGAGAGCCGGAACATCAGCTCTCCCTCTGTCTTGAACTTGCCGAGGAAGTCCTCGCGCTCGGCGCGGGTCTGGGTCGGCAAGAGCTTCAGACACTTCAGGGCGGTGGTGGCCCCGAACCGGAGGTGGGTGGCTTGGTAGATCACGCTGAAGCCACCGTGGGCCACCACGCGCTCGACGCGAAACAGCTCGTCGACGGTCGTGCCGACGATGCCGAAGAGATCGCGCGGCCCCGTCTCGCTCGCGGGAGAGGGGGCGGGACGGCCCAGCGCGAGCATCAGCTCCTCCGGGGAGCGCGGCCCCGCCGTCGCGACGCGGGAAGGATCGTCGTCCTCGGCGCGCGGATCGCGGCGCGGCGGACGGACCTCCTTCACGTCGAGTTGCTTCTTCATTGGGCGGCGCGGTCCCTCGTCGAGCACCGCGCGGGCGAGGGTAGCAAACTGGCGGGCTAAGGGCAGTTCGCCTTGCAGTCACCGTCGCAGCAGATCTGATTGCCCGGGCATGGGTGATCTGGATCATCCACCCCGTTCAGGGCAGATGTGTCGCACGTCCCATCGGGGCCGCAGGCCTCGCACTGGCCGTCACAGGCCGTCTTGCAGCAGACATCGTCTACGCACACATCGGAGGCGCACTGGGCGGCGCGCGTGCACCCTTCGCCGGAGGCGAGATCGGGAGCGCAGTCCGTTCCCATGCAGAAGTGGCTCGCGTCGCAGAGGGCGTCGTTGGCGTCGCAGCTGCTGAGACACGCGCCGGCCACGCACTGGAACCCTTCGCACGTGGTGGGGGACGCGCTGCACGCGCCGTTCGCGTCGCACGTGTGGCTCACGGAGGTGCCCTCTTCGCACGTCGGCTCTCCGCAGCTCGTCCCCGGTTGGACGGCGGCACACGCTCCGCCGTCGCCCGAGCAGCTATCGGCATCGCAGCTCGTCGGTGAGGCGGTGCAATCGTCGTGCGGATCGCTCCCGGCGAGGGCGGGCGCGCACGAGCCGTCGTCCTTGCCGGTGAGCGTCTTCGCGCACGCGAGGCATGTCCCATCGCAAGGCTCGTTGCAGCAGAAGCCGTCGACGCAGTACCCGAGCACGCACTGCTCGCCAGTGGCACAAGGCTTCCCTGCGTCGATGGGAGCCCCTCCCGCCCCGCTCCCGCCCGTGTCGCCTCCGCCGCCCGTCGCGGCGACGTGATCCTCGAAGCCGAGGATGAGCTGGCAGCCGGCGAGGGCCGAGAGCGCGAGGGACGCGGCGAACAGGCGCTTCACCATGGCAGGCTCCAGCCCGCATACGCGACCCCGGGCCCGAGGACCAGCGCCGGCCGCGCCGGAGCGCGCTTCGCCGGCCATACGAAGAAGAGGACCGTCCCCGTCGCCACCGCCGCGAGCCCGATCCCGATCGTGATGTTCGACGTCCACGCGAACGCGTTCGCGCGATCGTGCCCCGAGAGCCCTTCCTCGGTGCAGACCGCGCCTTCGCAGTGCTCGTCCGCCGCGTCGCGCGTGGCCCACGCCGCCCCGCCGAACGCGAGCCCGAGCGCGACGAGCCCCAAGCCCGCTCCCCCCACCGCGTACGCAACGGTGTGATCGCGCTTGCCCTCGTCGGGAGGCGGTCTTCGCTCGCGGCGCTTCTCGAGAGGGGGGATGACGACCGTCGCTAGGCTGGGGCCCTTTTGGATCTGCACCGTCTCCGTGCGCGGCTCGAAGCCGGGGGCCTCCACTCGAATCGTGACCGGTCCCGGGTTGTAGGGCAGGGCGGCGTCGAGGGTCGCGACCTCGCGGTCGTTCACGAGGACGCGCACCCCCGGGGCCGGCTCCTTCAACGAGATGGTGAGCTTCGAGAGCGCGGCCTCGGTGCGCTGCACGCCTTGGCGCGCCTGCTCGATCCGATCGTTCTTGTGGGCGCGCTCGGCCTGCGAGAGCGCGTCGGTGAACTCGACCCACGCCGTCGCCATCTGCCCGAGCTGCTCGTGGCAGGTCGCGACGTAGAGCAGCGTCCCGATCTGCGGATCGAGAGACTGGCTCTTCTCGAATCGATCGCAGGCGGCGGCCAGCTCTTGCTTCTCGACGAGCTCACGACCCTCGCGAAAGAGCGTCTCCGCGGCCGCGCGCTGCTCCGCGGTGGGCTCGGCGAGCGCGCCGCGCGCCCCGAGCAGCTCCGACGCCGCTGCGATGACGACGACGGTCACGAGCGCTCGGCGAAGGCGCGTCGCCTTCATCAGTTCCTGCCTCCCAAGTCGAAGGGGCTCTTGCCGCTGCCGGTGGAGGGAGGCTTCACGCTTTGCGTCGAGCTGGGCTTGGGAGGAGGCTTCGGCGCCGACCCGAACGGCTTCGGCGCAGAGACCGCTACCGGTGATTTCGTCCCGAGGGAAGCGCTCGCTTCGGGGACGGAGGCGGGCGCGCTCGCGGTCGCCGCCACCGGCGCGAGGGCGGCCGGGGTCTCGGTCGCGGACCTCGACGCCGGAGCCGCAGACGGGGCTGCGCTCGTAGGGGTTGCGGTCGCGGTCGGACGTGAAGACCGTCCCGCGAGCGCCCACACACCGAGCGAGATCGCGAGCCCCG
>JBGAID010000001.1:0-331849 GCA_044225865.1 Polyangiaceae bacterium
CTTCACGGCTCCGCACTCGAACTGGGACCGCGACAACCCAAACCTCGTCTCGAGACTGAAACCCAACGCCCGATGCGAAGGCTGGCGGCGAAACGTCGAAGTGCGCCTTGACATCGACCCCCACAGAAGGATGCTGAAAGTCGGCGTCATGCCTCTCGGCACCGGAGTGGCTGCCAATTCACCCCCCCGGCCCCCCTCGCTGGAAGAGCGGTCCCCCTCGTCAGCGCAGCTCCGCGACGCAGGAGAAGATGTGCTCGACCGCGTCGACGGTGACCTGCTCCACCACGTCGCGCGTGAGCTCCGCCGGGGTGTAGCGCGCGATGTCGGTCACGATCGCGGTCGCCTCCAGACACGCCAGCACCTGGAGGCCCTTGCCTCGATCGATCACGAGGAAAGCCACGCGGTGACCGGCGGGGCGCAGGCTCGTGAGGAACAGACGGAGGGTGACGGACGGTCGCTCGGAGTTGCTGTCGTCGACGACGACGGCGGCGCGGTGCCCGAGGCGCTCGATCTCCTGCGCCGTCTCGCGAAACACCGGCAGAATGACGGCCTGCTTCGCCTGCTCGAACGCAGGAAAGAAGCTCTCCGGCGCGGCGTTGCGGGCCGCCTCCGCCTCCAGGATGCGACTTCCGAAGCGCTCCGCGATGGCGCCGAGACGGATGAGCGACCGCTCTTTCAAGGGCTCAAGACGATGACTTTGGGTTGGCTCGGTACGAGGCGTACCCCGGGCGCGTTCGTGTTGTTCTGGGGACCGAAGCTCGTCATGCGCTGCACGGGAGCGTAGCCCACGAGGCAGGTGAAGGCGCCCGTGACGCGGCGAGAAGGGGCCATGACCAGCCCCGAAGCCACGCCGAGCATCACCCCCGGCTGGTCGCCGAGGGTCAGGGGAATGGTGGAGAAGAGGTTATGGGTCGGCGCATAGAACGACAGGACGTTGTACGCGGCGGGGACGGCCATCGGGCCGAGGCCCATGTTCGGGTATGGGATCGGAATGGCGGCGGGGGGCGTCATGCAGACGTCGGGGAAGGCGAGGTCCATCCCCATCATTTGGGTATTGGCGAACATGACGACCTCAACCGAGCTGCACGGCTTCGCCGTCCATCTTCACGAGCGCCTTCGCGGTGACCATCGCGTTCTCGGCGTGGATCATCAGCGACTTGCTCGCGGCCATGTCGACCGTTCCCGCGCGGACGTGCTCGATCTCGGTGACGACGCGCGAGAGTCGTGACGCCGTCTGCTGGACGACGTTCGCGACTTGCTCGATCGATTGGGCGACGAGCTTGGATTTCGCGACCTCGGCGAGCACCTCCTTTCCGACGAGGTGGACCGCACCGATCGCGAGGCGCGCGAAGCGGCTCTTCACGCTCACCGAGGCGCTCGAGATCGAGACCTGGTCCGGCGACTCGATCGAGACGGCCCCGTCCGCCGTCCAGCGATGGGGCGCGTCCTCGTCGCGCTCGAGGACGGCGAGGACGAACGCTCGCCCTTCTCCGGTGTGCGCCACGAGGACGCGATCCCCGGGCTCCGGCGCGAGGATGCAGCTCGGCGCGCGGAGGGCGCGATGGAGGCGACCTTGGGAGCGCACCACCGCCGTGCTGCCCTCACACCGCTCGACGACCCCCGCGCCGAGCGCGGCCGTGTCCGGATTCAGCTTCTCTGCGACGCGCATGGTGATCTCCTCTCCATCAATAGCGGGACTTGAATCTCTCGGCCTTGGCGAGCTCTTCGTCGTCGCCGAGGGCCACGCTCCGGCCGGTGAACTTGGCTCCGTCGTCCTGCACGGAGTGGAACCGCGTGCGAAACACGTTCGCGCCGATGAAATCGGCGTGGCGGATGTCCGCGTAGCTGAAGTCGGCGTACGTAAGCTTGGCGTCGGCGTACGTGGCGCCCCGGCACTGCGCCTTTTGCCAAATGCTCATCTCCAGATCCGCCCCGCTGAAATTGGCTTTGTCCGCCTTCGCGGAGACGAAGATGGATTGATACAGGCGCGCCTTCTGGAACGAGACCCCCTCGATGTCCGCCTCGGGGAAGAGGGTGTTGGGGGCCTCCGCCCGATCGAACTTCGCGCCTTTGAGGCGTGAGCCCTTGAAGTTGCAATTGGCGATGTGGGTATCCGAGAAGTCGCAGCCCTCCAGGTTCACGTCGATCATCTGACCGAACGGCAGCGATAGCCCCGCGAAGGAGAGCCCGGCGAGGGATGTTTTGAACACCACGACCTTGTCCCAGGACGCTCGCTCGAAGCTCGTCTTCGTGAGGTCGGTCTCGAAGAACGTAGTCCGCTCGATGCGGGCCCCCGACAGGTCGAGCCCCTCCAGGTTGGTCTGGGCCATCGTCACCCTGTCGAGGAGCGTGGCGGAGAGGTTCAATCGGGAGCAGTCGCTCGCCGCGAACGTGGTGAGGACGGTCCGGGCCCCCCGCATGTCCGCCTCCACGAAGTCCGACTCGTAGAATTGGGCGACGCGCAAATCCGACGCTCGCCACGTGGTGCGGCTGAAGACGGATTGGTACACGGAGGCGAGGTGAAACGAGGCGCCGGAGAGGTCGACGTCGCTGAAGTCGCATTTGTAGACGGCGGACTCCGCGAAGCGAGCGCCGCGGAGGTTCGACCCGTTGAAATGGATCTGGTCGAGGGCGACGCCGCTGAAGTCGACCCCGGAGAGATCCATCCCGGAGAGATCCTCTTGGCTCAGCTGGACCTCGTGGGGCAAGCGCGCGAGGAGATCTTCTCTCGTCGTCATCGCATCCCCTCCGGGCGAGGCGCGCGGGCGTGGGCCTCTCCGAGCGAGCCCGCGACGGCGATCTGCTTCAGATAGGCGTCCTTGAAATTGGTGGCTTTGTCTCCTCGGACCTTGGACAAGTCGGCCCGGAACAGGTTCGCCCCGCGAAAATCCGTCCCGCAGATGATCGCCTTCATCATGAGGGCGTTCATCAACACCGCGCTCTTCATGTCCGCGCCGGATAGATCGGTGCGGATGAAGAGGGAGCGCGGCGCACGCAGGCGGTAGAGCTTCGCTTGCCGCAGGTCGCTCGAGGAGAAGTCGCACTCCTCCGCGCTCGCATCGGTGAAGTCGGCGCTCGGGAAGGCCCCTCCGCGGAAGCAGACGTGCTTCATGGTCGCGCTCCGGAAGACGGCGCGCTCCAGCCGGCAGCCGTCGACGAAGGCGATCCGGTCGAGCGTGGCGCCCTCGAAGGACGGGGCCGAGCCGCTCGACTGGATGAACGAGGTCCGGGCGAGCGCGCTCGCCCCGAAGTCGACCTCGTCGAGCACGACCTTGATGAACGTGAGCTGATCGGTCTTCGCCCCCGCGAAGCTGGAGCGGCCGAGGTCGGCTTCGACGATCGAGGTCATCTTGAAATCGGCCCCCGCGAAGTCGACCCGGCCGAACACCGTCTTCAAGAAGGTCAGCGTGTCGAAGCGCGCCCCTTTGAAGCTCCCGCCCGCGAGGTGGCTCTCGAAGAAGTCGCTGCGCTCGAAGCGCGCGCCGTCGAAGATCGCGCCCTCGAAGGTCGACCTCGCGAGGTTGGTGCCGGTGCAGTCGGTCGCGCTGAAATCACCGCCGTCGAGGGCGGCGCGGCCCAGCATCGCGCCGCTCAGATTGGCCCCCGTCAGCTTGGCCCCGCGGAAAACGGCGCATTCGAAGAGCGCCTTCGACAAGTCGGCGCCCGACAGATCGACCCCCGAGAGGTCGGCCCCCGTGAAGTCGTAGCCCGAGAGGCTCTCCCCCGCGGCCCGCATCCGCCTCGCTTGAGCCACCCGCTCGGCCGACTCCTCCGCCGATAGCATGGGCGGGCGCTCGGGCATCTGGTGGCCGAACATCCGGTAGCCCATCACCTGCATCTCATCGAGCTCGAGGAGGCGTTCGCGACCGACTTTGTCCAGCTCCGCTCGCTGCTCGGACACGTCGGCCCCTTGCGCCTCCGCGTTGTCGAGCTCCCGTCTCATCTTGTCGAACTCCTGCACGATCGAGCGCTTGGGAGGACCGGCCGCTTCCACGAGCGACTGCTTCTTCTCCGCGTCGTAGTCGCGGCCGTGCTCGGCGAGGAAGGCCCGCATCTTGTCTTCTTGCTCGGCCTGGAGCTGCTCGAGCTCGACGGTGGTCTTGTCGATGTCCTCTTTGGCTCGCTGCAGCGCGGCCGGCAGCTCGCCGAGGGTGGTGGGGACGCCCTCCCCGCCGCGGAGGTCGATCTTCGGCAGTCGTGCCTCCGCCTCTTGCTCCGTGAGGCCGGTCGAGACGAGCTTTTGCTTCACGTCCGCCATGTGATGATCGAGGCTCGCCTCCCCTCGCTTCATCACGTGCAGCTCCATTTGGATGTGCTCGGCGACGTCGTTCCACCCCTCCTCGAGCATGGTCGGCTCGACGAACCACGGCGGCACGAGCGGGCTGTCGTCGAGGATCTCGGCGTGGAACGCCTGCTTGTCCTCGCGCAGGTTCTTGATCCTCAGAAAATGGGCGGCGTCGCGCAGCGCGGCTCTGTCATCGATCCCTCCGACCAGCGTCTTGATGTCGTCGGCGTCGTCCTGCTCTATCGGGATCGTGCCGCGAAAGGCGAGGACCCCGATGAGCATCGAGGGAAAGACGAAGACGGTGTCGATCTTGAGGCCGACCTCCGCGAGCTCGCCGGGGGAGCTCTTCCGCTCGACGAAGGCGCGCGCCGCCGCCGGCGGCAGCTCCACCTCGACGACCTCGCGCTCGGGGTGCATCCCCTCCACCCGCAGCCGCTCCGTGCCGTCGAAGAAACCCGTCAATCGCTGATCGGGAGGAGCGACGTTGAAGAACTCCCAATCGAAGTCCTCCGGATAGTAGGGGAAGCGCGTCTCCAGCCACTTCTGATCGTAGGTCCCGACGCGCTTCATCCGCTCTCGCGAGGTGATGTCGAGCGGCAAAAATCCGGCGGGAGGTGGCTTGTCGCTGGGCTGCGTGAGCAAGTGCGGGCGCTGCTCGATGTTCGGCAAGAGATGGACCTTCTTGCCTTCGACCTCGACCGCCTTGAGCCCTCGCCCTTTGGGATTGTCGGCGTACCCCTCTCCCCCGAAGGCGCGGTCCCACGTGATCGGCATCTCGCGAAAGGGCGCGGGCGCGCTCATGCCGAACGTGCTCCAGGTGCGGTCGCCGAAGACGACGAGCTCTTTGGCGAGCAGCATCTTCTTCTGCTCCCCCTCGCCGCGCGTCATGCTCACGCGCACGGTGGTGCCCGCGCGCGGCGGGCCGGTGACGAAGGCGCTCCCGGCGACGATGAGCTCCCCCCTCGTCTTGGGCATCAGCTCGTCGAGCACGGAGTCGGGCATCGTCTTGCCGACCGCCTTCCAGAGCGCGACCTCGTGCTGAATGGCCTTCGGCTCGTCGAGCCGGAAGCCGACGAACGCGGTGACGGTCAGCATCGGCTGGCCCGCGTTCTCGAACGTGCGGTGGAGGAGGCTCAGCCTCAGCGGCTTGACGATGCGCACGGCGGGCTCTTCACCCTACGACGTGGACGCCGGCGTTGTTCGTCCTCAGGCCGCTGATTCGATTGTGCAGCCCGTGGATGCGAGAGTTCATCCCGTCCATGCGCGAGCTCATCCCGTTCTGGCGCGACTCCATCGCGGAGGCGCGGTTCTTCAGTGCCCCGATCTTGGTCTCCATCCCGCTCAGCTTCTGCTCGAGGGCCTTGGCCTCTTGCTTCTGGGCCTTGGTGTGGATCTCGTGGATGCCATTTTCGTACTTCACCCCGAAGAGCTCCGTGGTGAGGCCGACGACGGTGTCGTTCTTGAAGCCGAGCGTGACCTCGATCTTGGGCCCGCCGACCTTGATGTCCCAGAATCCGACCTCGAGCTCGCACTTCGGGGCCGACCAACGGCATTTGTTGGCGCACTCGATCTCGGCCACGGGGGCCTCGATCTTGATGTCGCCGGTGGCCTCCCAGTTGACGGTGCCGTCCGTCTTCTCTTCCTTGGGGCCGGTCTTGATCGTCCAAGGGCCCGCCACCGTGAGCTCGTAGCTCGTGTTGAGCTGATGCTGGGTGGCCCCGTTGTTGGTCACGCACCACTTCCCGTTCAACAGGTCGTCGGTGTTGCCGATGACGCCGCGGAAAGAGTCCGTCGCCACGATGTTCATGTGGGCCTGGTACAGCTCGCTCACCAGGCCGTTCGGGACGAGCTCGCCCTTGGTCGAGAGGTACGTCTCGTTCACGGAGCCGGTGACGATCTCCTGCTTGTCGGCGCCGACGGTGACGTGGAGAAAATCGCCAATCGTGAAATGGGTGCTGCTGACCGTGTTCCAGAGGCCTCGCCCCTCCGTGTGGGCGATCATCTCGTGGTCTTCGTTGGCGGCGCCCATCCGCAAGTAGGTGTTGGCGTGCGGCGTCGAGAGGGTCACCCGCTGCTGGCCCGCGAGATCCTCGAGCTCGAAGCGATTGCGCCCTCCCGTCTGGATCACGTTCCGGGTGTTGTTGCCGCTCGTCACCGGGCTCGGGGTGGTGGCGTTGGGGATCGCGCCTGCGATCACCGGCCGGTCCGGGTCGCCACCGAGGAAGAGGAACACCACCTCCGTGCCCTTCCGGAGGGGGAAATGCCAGCCCTCGATCGCCCCCGCGTGGGGCTGCATCATCCGCACGTAGGTCGAGGCCTTTCCGTCCTTCAGCAGGCCCTCGTCGAACTTGAATTTGACGAGGTAGCGGCCGTGCCCGTCGACCTGAGCGTAGTCGCTGGTGGCGGGGCCATCGACGATGCCGTTCTCGTAGCCCTCGATGCGCGGCCAGGTCGTGCGGCTTGGGCTGCGGTACTGGAGATCGGCGGAGATCGCGGTGAGGTCGACTCGATAGATGTCGTCGGACTCACGCCGCAGGTCCTGCTGCCAAGCGGACGCGACCTCCGAGATGTAGCCGGCGTGGTTGATATGGGTGACGAGATAGTCCTTGTTCAGGTTCGAGCGAGGGTGGTCTTCGAGGGTGAAGACGTAGCCCGGGGCGAGACCCAGCGCGGGTCCGGTCGCGTGGCTCGTCGCGCCCTCCGCGCGGAGCTCCTCCGCGCGGAGCCTGGCGTAGCGGGCCCCCGCGGCAGGGGTGAAGAAGCGCGCCCCGCTCGAGCTGTCGTGCACTCGCGCGATGCCGTTGGGGGAGACGGAGGCGGAGCCGGTCACGTCCAAGGACGGCTTCGTGTAGTCGTAGTCCGTGAGCTTCACCTGCGCCGGCAAGGTCGTCGCGCGGGCGGTGAAATTATCGAAATGGGAGCCCGCGCTCATGTCCCCAGAGGCGGGGTGATACCGGACCGGGCCGACCTTCTCGTGCTTCGAGAGGTCGTCGACGATCACCATCTTCTCGCCGTCCTCCGTCTGCTCGAAGAAGTAGTAGAGGCCTTCGCGCTCCATCCATCGGTGAATGAAGTCGAGCGAGCTCTCGCGATATTGGGTGACGTGCTCCTCCGTCTCGTAGGCGCCGGCGAGGCGCATCTCGAAGTCGGTGATGCCCTCCTCCGAGAGGACGTCGGCGATGATGTCGGGGATCGACTTGTTGGTGAAGACGCGGCTGTGGCGGCCGAGCGATAGCTGCCAGAGCCGCGGCACGATCCGCATCGCGTAGAGGGCGTTGCCCTTCACTGCCCGGACGATCTCGAACGAAGCGAGGATGCCGCCGACCGACGCGCGCGGGCCCTTCTCGTCGTCGATGAGGAGCGTCGCCTTGGAGCCGACGGCGTCCTCGATCTCGATGTCGTGATCACCGGGCACCGCCACGAAGACTTCGAATACGTAGGGCCGAGAGAGTTGCTCGCTTCCGCGGAACGAGGCGACCTTCGCGTCCTTGGGCAGCGGCCCCGTCTTGATCTCGTACTTGAGCGCCATGAAGCCTCCGGAGCGCAAAGGTTAGGCGCGCGCGAGGACTCGGCAATCCGGAAATCTTTCGTCCCCGGCCCCGGTGACGGCGGGGTGGATCACGCATCACCAGAGCCGATTGCTCCTATCCAGACACTCGAACGTGCGGTCGACCGCGGGTGGCGCAACCGCCGGCTCGCGTTGCACGGTTGCGGTCGAGACGGTGATCTCGGCGCGAAAGGCACGTTTCTTAGGGCGGTGAGCGCGGGCCCGCGTCTTGCCGAGGAGCGGCCCCGAGATGAGAAGACATTCTTGCTTCGAGCGGGCGCGAGCGCTCGTCGTCCTCGGGGTGGGGCTCGCGGGCGCCGGCTGCAATTGGATCATCGGCATCGAGCCGGGGGTGCTCGTGACCGAGGAGGGGGGCGGTGTCGCCGGCGGCGTCGCGCCTTCCGGCGGCGGCGGCGACGGCACGGGGGGCCACGGCGGCGACGGGGGCAACGGAAGCAATGGAGGCAATGGAGGCAATGGCGGCTCCGCCGAGAGCGGCGGCAATGGTGGACGAGGAGGAGAGACGTCGACCGGTGGATCCGGTGGCGAGGGCGGTGGGCCCGAGTGCACGGGAACGGGCCAGGGTACCTGTCCCGCTCCCCCGGAGTGCGAGGCGGTCGCGTGCGTCGATGGCCACTGCGTCGCCTCGAATGCGCTCCCCCTTCACCCATGCGCGGCCGGCGTCTGTGACGGCGTCGGGTCTTGCGTCGAGTGCGTCGACGACGGTCAATGCGCGGCCCCGAACGATGCCTGTGACACGGTCAGCGGCTCGTGCGTAGGCCCGGCTTGCGACGACGCGGAGCAGAACGGCAACGAGACGGACATCGATTGCGGTGGCGACTGCGGGCCTTGCCTGGAAGGCGATCATTGCGCCGGCAATAGCGATTGTCTAACGGGGAACTGCGTCAATGGCACCTGCGCGCCCTGAGCGCTCTGGCTTCCTATACAATCGAGCGCGTGCATCGCCGACCGCCCGCCGAGATCGCGGAAATCGTAGCCCTCGCCCGGCGTCGTCGTGAGCTCGCCATTGCTGCCGCGCAAGCCGCGGACGCGCTCGCCTCCGCCCAGGGCCGTCCGCCCTGGTGGGCTCCCCCCATCGCCAGCGCGCCCGCGCCGGACCACGTGATCGCCGCCCTCGCCATCCGGGCGAAGACCGCGGCGGCCGCGGCGCAGGAAGCCCAGGCGAGCTTTCGAGCCGCATTCGACGGCGCGCGCGATGCCTCCGCCGCCCTTGGCCTCATCCACCGGATCGTGTCCCTCTCGGAGGCCGCGCTTCAGTCGCCGGTGGCGACGCTCGAGCTCGGGCCCAAGCTCGAGGCGATCGCGGATCATGTCGTCGAGCACTGGGTGCCGGGCTTCGAGCCCGACGCGTTGTTCGCCGCGCTCACGAGGTCCGGCGACCACCCGGTGGACGATCCTTCACCCGCCCGCTTCGAGCGGGACGCGGTGCTCGGGTGGGCGCCCATCGACCCGGCGCACCTTCGAGCCGCCACCCTCCGCGCGATGCAGACCGCCGCCGTCGCGGCGGCGCGAGCCACCCTCGCGAAGGAGGAGCGCGAGTACGAAGAGGCGGCGCAGCGCCAGCGCGACGCCCAACGCCGCCTGAAGGAGGCGCGGGGGGGCCAAGACGCCGGGCTCTCGTCGACCGTGCAATGGCTGGAGCAAGAAGCGGCGCGCGAGGGCTCCGAGCTCACGGCCGCGGCGGAGCAGCTGCGCGAGCTCGTCGTGGAGGCGCTCGGCGTCTTTCCTCCCATGCGCGTGTACGCCGCCGCCCTCACCGCCGCCGCCGCCCTGTGCACCCATCCCGGCGTCGTCGAATACGCAATCTTCGACAGTGGTCAGGTGGGGGCGCGCCGCTCCTCGTGGTCGAGGATCATGCTGTTCTCCGCCCTCACCGAGCTGCGCGACGCGGCCGACGCCGCGTTCGATGGTCTTTGCTCCGCTTGTATGGGCATCGAGACGAGCCGCGACCGGGAGGGCGGTCCGTACCGAGCCGCTGCCGCCGCCGAGGTGCAGCGCCAAGAAGGGCCTGGCGATGAGGTGCGGCTGTTCATGTCGCTCGACGCGGCCGGAGTCCCGCACATGTTGAGGCGCGGCCTCGTGCACACGGAGATGCTCGGAATCGTGGGCCGGGCCAGGCGCGCGTCCGCCCAGAAGGTTTCATTGCTCGACCGTCTTCGCTTCTGGTCCGAAGAGCCGAGCGAGGCGACGGAGGCGGAGCTCGCCGCGCGCGAGCGTTGGCACCTCGACGCCCTGCGTACGTACGCGCAGCGCGTCCACGCCGTCGTGTCCTCGGCGGCGGCGGCGTTCCCCGTGCTCTCCATTCGCAACGGACTGATGGTGCTCGGCGTTCGTCTGGATCAAGTCCGCGCGCAGGCCACCTTCTTGGTCGTGTGCGACTTGAAGGGGAAGGACGAAGCTTGGGAGGCCTCGATGGCCGTCGCGCGCGCCATCGATCTCTATCCGTATCGCCACCCGCAGCTCGCGGTGTTGATGAGCGGAGTCCGAGTGTTGACCACGTATATCGCCTCGATCTCGGCGAGCTACGATCCCTTTCGGAAGCGGTGCCTCATCGAGGGGAAGCCGGCGGCCCGTCACGCGCTGACCCAGCTCACGGCGAACGCCATCGCGTGCCTTGGTCGAATGCCGAGCGACGGGGAGCTCCTCGAGCGCTACGCGCTGTCGCGATTGAGTTGATCATCCCCGTCCCGGACGAGCCGCAGCGCCGGCCTCCGCCGGGTGACCATCGACCGCTCTTGCTCGTCTTGTGGCGGTCCAAACAGAGACCGCAGGGTCGGACCGTGGGTGAGTCGTTCCCCGCTCGAGAAGAAGCTCTTCAGCTCGTGGAGCCACACGCGCCTCCCCATCTCCGCATACCAGCGCATCGCGTGCCGAAGCTGGGGATCCGGCTCGAAGAACGTTCGCCATAGGGACTTCGGACGGAGCTGAGCCACCGCTTCGATGGTCTTGATCCACAGGATGAGGCGCCACGGAGGGATATGGCGAGTCGCGAGCACCTGGTGCTTGTAGTCCCACCGCCGCCGATCGGTGAGGATCACCCGCCGGTCCTGGGCGAGTCGATAGTACGGGGTCCAGCGGTGGGGGGTGACGTACAGCGCTTGGATCTGGTCGGGGTCGTATTCGAGGAGCTGCTGGAGGCCGCGCCACAGATCGCCGTCTCGCTCCTCCTCGAACCCGACCGCCCACGTCGCCATCGACAGGATGCCATGCTGCCGGAGCAAGCGGATCGCTTCCCGGTCCTTCTTGGTCGTGCCCCCCTTCTTCACGAGCGCCAGCGTCGCTTCGTCGGTGCTCTCCATGCCGAGGAGGAAGCGCACCCACCCTGCTTTCTTGTAGAGATGCAGGATGTCCGCGTCGCGGACGATGTCGTCGGCGCGCGTCGAGCCGACGAGGGTCAACCTGACGTCTTCGTCGATCAACGCCTCCAAAAACTCCCGCCAAACGGATTTGATCACGGTCGGGTTCTCGTCCGCGAAATTGACGACCTCGACGCCGTGCTCGCGGTGCAACCAGGCGAGCTCGCGCGCGAGCTTGCGCGGATCGCGGTGACGCCATTTCGTCCAGAAGCCTCGCTGTCCACAATAGTTGCAGAGGTGGGGACATCCCCGCGAGAACTGGACGACGACGGCGCGCTTCCCTCCCCAATAGGAGTATCGTCGAAAGTCGATCAGCTCCCACCCGATTCGATATTCGTCCAGGTCTCGAATGACGGGGGCGTCCGCGCTCGCCCGGGCCGCGCCTCGCTCTCGAAAGGCGAGCCCGCAGACGCTCGCGAGATCCTCTCCGAGCTCGAGCGCACGCATCAGCGCGACCGCAGTGTGCTCCCCCTCCCCCCTCACGATCACGTCAATCTGCGGCTCGTGGTCGAGGATCTCTCGCCAATGATAGGTCGGGAACACCCCTCCATAGACGATCCAGGCCTGGGGCAGCGCCGCCGACACCGCTCGGCTCACGGCGGCGACGACGGGGTGGGCCGCCGTCGACCCCGAATGGCCGAACAGCACCGCGTCGGGAGCGAACGCGAGCACCTCGTTCACGATGGCCGCGATCGACGTGGCCCCGAAGCGCCCCGGCTCCCAGGCCTCGAGGAGCTTCTGACGACCGGCCTCGAGATCCGCGTCGAGGAGCTTCACCCGATGGCCGGCGTCGAGGAGTGGGCCCCCGATGGCGAGGAGCCCGAGCGGGGGGAGGTGGTCGTCCGGGATTCGACTGCCGATCGAGGGGTGAGGGACGTTGACGAGGAGGATCCGCATGCGGAGAGCATCGCGCCGGACCGTGCACCGGCGGTGCGGCCGCCGAGGAGAAGCGGAGGAGACGTTATGGAGGTTTGGGCCGTTCTGCCTCGGTGGGCAGGGCCCCGTGCGGCGTCGCCGCGCGGCTGCCCCAGGCGATGGGCTGCTCGTCGACCCGGGAACACGACAATCGACGCAAGATCGCAGGGCACGCCTCATGCAGTCGTGCTCGTCATGCTGATGATTGTGCTGATTGTGTTGTTGGTATTGGCGCTCGGGGGCGGGGCCTGGGGACACTCCCGTTACGGCTTCGCAGGGTGGTCACCGGCGGGCATTCTCGTGCTCGTTCTCCTCGTGATGCTCCTGACGGGGCACCTCCACGCGTGAGCGGCGGCGTTCGCCTCTCTCGGCCCGTCAAGGCGTGAGGTGCGAGACCCAGGCGAGCGCGGCGATGCACACCCCGACCGTGACGGCGAGAGCGACGAGCGTCACCACGAGCCGAGCGCGCTCGCGAGCGACTTCCTGGAGCAACGTCGCCCGTCGTCCGACAAAGAGCGCTTGGGGCGCGATGGGATCGAACCGCTGGACCTCTTCGTCACCCCGGTACCTCGAGCGTTCGACCACCTTCCTCGTACCGGCCGCGTAGACCCACGCCAAGATGGGATCGCCCACGCGCAGAAGCTCGATGTGCGCGCTCACCGCGGGGGAGCTGGCCTCGATCGTGGGCGCCGCCACCCCCAGCGCGGCCGCGACGGCGTGCACCGTCGGAGCGTCGAGCCGACACTCGATCCGATCGACGCCATCGGGCTCTGCATCTGTCATCACCAACAGGGCGGGAGGCCCGCCCGACGTGACGAGCAGGTCGGGGGCACGTCGGGCGTCGAGGAGCTCGACGCCCTGCGCTCCCTGCCCACGCCGCGTACGAAAGAGCTTCACCCGCGCGTAGGCGACGGCGCCGAAGCCAGGCAGGTCGAAGGTCTGGGCGTCTTGGCTCACTTCCCCTTCAACCTCGCCTTCGGGGGAAGGGGCTTTCAGCACACCTCGCGCGCGCGTCATCTCGACCATTCGCAGGACCACCCCGATTGACGCGGCCGCGGTCGTCACCGCCGCGGCGAGGAGACAGAGGGTGGCCAACGAGACGCTGATGAGCGAGACGATGGCGCTCACGAAGCCCACGGCCAAGAGCTTGGTGCCGAGCTTCGGCACGCCCTTCGCGAGCGGCGAGAACACCTCGCGCTCCGACGAACGGCTCGCGAACGCGGCGATCGCGGCCGTCACCGCCGCGAGCAAGAAAATGCCCACCTTCCCCTTTGCCCCCGCGGCCCGCGCCCGCAGGTAGAGAGACGGATCCTCGGGGGTAAGCAACACGAAGGAGAGCGCTCCGCAGGGGCCGAGCCGTCCGTCTCCGCGTTCGCAAGCGAGGACATGGACCACGCTCCCCGGCTTGGGGCACGATACCTCGAGGGTCGACTGCGGGTTCCGCGGAATCGCATTCGCCCGAGTCGTCAAGGCCAGAGGCAGCGGCGAAGCGGGCAGCTCGAGATCGTCCTCGCCGAGTACGATGGGAGCTTCGGCCGCGATCTCCAGAGAGCTCGGGGCCGCGCCTTGGTCCAGGTCGATCCGCGCGCCGTCATGGATATCGAATGGGTCAGACCGCCAGCCCTTCGATCCTCGAATCCGGACGCGGCAGGCGTGAGCGCCCACGACCGTCGCGGTGCGCAGGCCGGGCTTCGCCGCGCGCGGGCCGATTCGGGCCGAGAGCTCACGCAGGGGGGAGCCGTCGATCACCGCCTCGTCGACGAAGAGCCAGGCGGACACCGCTGCGCCCGCGGCCGCCACGGCGGCGAAACCTACGAAGACCCAGCTTGTCTTGGGTTGGCCCGTCTTCGCCATGTCTCCAGCATAGATCGAACATGGCGGGTCGAGCCGATCGGCGCAGCGCGATCGGGTCCACTCTCCTTTCCACTTTCTCGTGATCGAATCGCGAGGGCCCGCCACCACCAGCCGCATGAAACTGAATTGGCTCTTGCTCTGTACGATCTCTTGCGCGGTTGCTTGTGGCGATGACTCGGTAGGGGCGGGCGGTCAGGGCGGCTCGGGGGGCGAGCCCGCGGCCGGCGCGGCGCCCGGCGGCGAGGGGCCCGGGGGGAATGGCGGCGCCGGTGTCGGAGGCGCGGAGGGGGGCGCCGGAGGTGCGCCTCCCTTCGAGATCGGTGTGGCCTGTGACACGGCCGCGTCTTGTGGAAGCGGGCATTGCGTGGACGGAGTCTGCTGCGAGTCCGGGTGTGACGAGGCATGCAGCTCGTGTGTCGAGGTCGAGACGGGGGCCGACGACGGCGTGTGCGCGCCCGTGCTCGCCGACACCGACCCGGCGGGCGAGTGTGAGGACGGGCTCGGGTGCGCCACCGGATCGTGCGACGGCGACGGCGCGTGCGGGATCCTCCCGGCGGAGACGCTCTGCCGAGCGTCCGCGGGGGCGTGCGACGTCGCGGAGGCGTGCAATGGTGAGGACCCGACGTGCCCGGCTGACGTCCTCGTCGACCAAGGGCTGACCTGTCGGGCGGCGGCCGGCGAATGCGACGTCGAAGAGGTCTGCGACGGCGCCTCCGTCGCGTGTCCGGCAAACGCCTTTCTCCCCGCGGGGACCGAGTGTGGCGTTTACATCTGCGACGGCGCCGGCGACCAATGCCCGGCTTCGTGCTCCGATGACCACGGCTGCGCGGATGGGTTCGCGTGCGTGCTCGGGACGTGCACCCAGGGCCGCCGCGTGTTCATCACGAGCGCGACCCACGATGGCAACCTGGGCGGGCTCGCCGGGGGCGATGCCTTCTGCCAATCCCTCGCCGACGCGGCGAGCCTCGGTGGAACCTACCGCATGTGGCTCGCCAGCGCTTCGGGATCACCGAGCACGCGCTTCGATCACGCCACGGTCCCCTACTATCGATTCGACGGTGTAATGGTCGCGACCTCGTATGCCGATCTCGTGGACGGCACGCTCATGGCGCCTATCAACGTCGCCGAGACCGGGCAACAGGTCGGCTCTAATGTGCCGTTTACCGGCACCAACGTCGACGGGACCGCCTACCAGCCGAGCTCGCCCGCTCAGGACAACTGCAGCGATTGGAGCTCCGCCTCCCCCGCCAGTCACGGGTGGACAGGCCAGAGCGACGGCGCCGATCTGACTTGGACGCTGAGCAGCAACAGCGGGACGCCCCGCCAATGCAACGTCCTGCACCGCTTCTTCTGCTTCGAGCAATAGCTACGACCCCACCGAAGTCGCGAGCCGAGCCGCCCACGCCTCGAGGTCCGAGTCCGGCGCTGGACAGAGCGCCGCCCCTCCTTCGAGGGCGGCCAGGGCCTCTCGAAGCGCCTCGAGCGCTCGGCGCAGCCTGCTCCGGACCGTCCCTTCTGCCACTCCCAACACGAGGGACAGGTCCGGTCCGCTCATCCCCTCCCAGTAGCGAAGCTCGACCGCGATCTGCAGGTCGAGCGGCAGGGACTGGAGGGCCTCCGTGAGGGCGGCGTGCTCGCTCTTGCGCCGCACGAGCGTGCTGGGGGTGTCGCAGAGATCCGCCACGGACGAAACGCCGAAATCGACGGCGGCGCCGCGGCGTCGGGCTCGATAGAAGCCGCAGAGCTCGTGACGGGCGATCGCGTAGAGGAAGGTCCGGAAGCTGGATGCTCCCTGGAAGCGCTCTTTCGCCTCGACGCACCCCAAGAAGGTTCGCTGGACCAGGTCGCTCACGTCCCCGCCGCCCGCCTTGTTCTCGAAGAATCGGAAGACGGCGGCGAAGTGTCGCTCGAAGAGGGCCTCGCCGGCGGCGCGGTCGCCCGCGCGCCAAGCTTCGTAGAGCTCCTCGTCTCCCTTCAGAATGCCCGGTCGCATTGTTCCGCCTCCTTCGCGTCCCGGCCCGAGAGGGCGACCTGATAGCGGCATTGTCCGCGGTAGAGGGCGCGATCCCCCGCTCGCTGGACGCACCGGGCGAGCAGGATGCTTCCAATCATGAAGGGAGGTGCTCCCAACAGCGTCGCCGCGCACCCGCGCGCATCTCCTCGCGCCAGCTGTGCCCGCGCCGTGGTCGCCACGGGGCTGCACTCTTCGACGATCGGAGCGGCGCCGCCGGGCGCGTGCCGCGACGTCCATGCCGCGCACGCCTTCTCGATAGCGGAAGGATCGGTGGCGACCCGCGCGCAGCCGAGCCACAAGAGCACGAGCGCGTCGGTGTCGGCGCGAGGCTCGAGGAACCTCGCGCACTCGTCATAGCGGCCCTCCTCTGCCATTCGACTCGCCTGGACGGAGGTCTCCACGTCATTGGGACGCGCGCTCGGGCTGGGGCTCGGAGCGGTCGCGGCGGCGTGGCCTCGCGGTCGCGAGAGGCCGAGGACGACGCCGACGGCGGCGACGATCGCGGCGCCTCCGCCCGCGCCCCAAAGGAGGCGCGCGCGCGACGCATGGGTCCGCTCGAGGGCGTCGCAGAGGGCGTCCATGCTCGGGTAGCGCTCCGAGGGACCAGCGGCGAGACCGCGGCGAAGAATGGCCAGCACCCGCCTCGGCACGCGCTCCCGGCCCACGTCCAGCCGTCGAGCGCGAATCGACGCCGAGAGCTCGTCTCGGGTCGTACCGCGGAATGGCGGCTTGCCGGTCAGCACCTCCCACGCCGTGACACAGAACGCGAACTGATCACTCGCTGGGTCGGGCCGCGCCCCCGCGAGCTGCTCGGGGGCCATGTACCGAAGCGTGCCCGGCAACCCCGGGCCCGAGCTGGCCAGTCCATCGAACGTCACCGCCAGTCCGAAGTCGGCGATGCGCGCTTTGCCATCGGCTCCGACGAGCACGTTGTCGGGCTTCACGTCTCGATGGACCAAGCCGCGACCATGGGCGGCCGCGAGGCCGCGACCCGCGTCGATCAACGTGCGGAGTCGCTCGGCGACGGAAGGCCCGCGCGCGGCCCAATCGCGCAGCGAGCCGCCCTCCAAGAGCTCGGACACGACGAACGCGACGCCGCCTTCGATCCCGGCGTCGAAGACGCGGAGCACGTGGAGATGGTGGAGCCGTGCGAGCGCCGTCGCCTCGCCGTCGAAGGGGGTTCTCTCGGCCGGGGCGTCGACGACCTTGAGGGCCACCTCCCGGTCGAGCTTCGGGTCGTAGGCCGCGTAGACCACGCCGGCGCCCCCTTCTCCGAGCCGCCTTCGCAGCTCGAACCTCCCCACCCGCACCGGCTCGGGCGTGGAGCCGAACAATCGCGCGCGGGCCTGCGCTTCCACGAAGCTGGCCTCGACGCGCCTCGATCCTTCGCCGCGTGCGCTCTTCAATCGACTCCGATGGCCACGACCACCGAATGTTAGTCGATGGCACGCCGGTCGTCTCGGCCGGTGCGCGGCGTGCGCTCGGACGCGGTCGCCGCCGCGGCGTCGCCGCGCCCCGCGGCAGGTGGCGTGTGCCAGCGGCGAATCGCCGCGCTCCCGACGACCTCTCGATCGGTACGATGGATCCATGCAGTCTCTTCTTCGGTCATCGATTCGACTGTGCGTGATCGCCAACCTCGCCGCGGCGTGCGGGGACGACAGCGCCGCGGGCGGAGGCGGCGGGGGCGCTGGAGGTGGTCAGAGCGACAACGGGGGCAACCCCATGAATGGCGGCTCCGCGCCGGGCGGTGGGGCCCCCCAAGGCGGCGGAGGCGCCGATGGCGGCTCCGACGTCGGGGGACAGGGGCCGGTCCCCGCCGGCTGGCTCTTCACGCTCCCGGACGACCCGCACGTCCACCTCGCGACCGAAGGCGGAAGCAGCGTCTGGATGGGGCGCGGCGTGAACGTCGATGACCTGTTCCTGTGCGGATACAACTACGGCTTCTGGATGACGAACCCGACCGGGGAGCAGGCGCTCCTCGCCGTCCTCGATTCGCTCATGACGACGTGGCACCCCACGTTCTTGAGAGTGTCCCTCTCGATGAACAGCTTCGACCCGGTCGTCTCGTGGACGAGCGACGAAGCCTACAAGACCACGATGACGAACGTCATCGAGCACCTCGGGACCTTCCCGGGGACCTACGTCCTCGTGACCCTCCGCAGCGACACGTCGATGGTCGATCCCGATGGCAACGTCTGCGGGCAGGGAGACGACGCGATCTGCCTTCCGAGCTCCCAGACGGACGATGTTTACCGAGCCCTCGTCGACACCTTTCAAGATGCGCCCTACGTCATGTTCGGGGTGACGAACGAGCCTGGAGGCAACGCCGTCGCCGACGGAGACCTTCGCGCCCGGATGGACCATGCCGTCACCGTCATCCGCGACCGCGAAGACGCTCTCGGGGCGCCGCACCACATCATCTCCGTCCAAGGCAATCAATGGACGAGCCAAATCGGATTCTACGCGAGCAGCCCACTCGCCCACGACAATGTCGTCTATGAATATCACTCTTATCCGCCCAGCGCGGGCGGCTACACCTTCTCGAACATTCCTGTCATCATCGGCGAGTATGGGCCGGGAGGTGGGGATCTCTCCTTCGCCGAAGCCTTCTTTGCCGACGTGGAGGCGAGCCAGATCCCGAACCTCGCGTGGGACCTCGCGCCCTACAGCAACTGCGCGCCGGATCTCCTCGACGTGACGTACGACGCTTCGCTCTCGACGACGCCTTGGGGAGACGTGGTGAAGACGTACCTGCAAGCGCACTGACCCGGGGCAAGCGCGGCCCGCGCGTCGCCGGCTGCACTCCTTGCGCCCGGGGCGCACTGGCCGCGCCCACGAACCGCCGGGGGGCGTGTCCGTCGAGAGAAGTCCGAGCGGCACGCCCCCTGCTAACCGTCGATCGTCGCATTGAACAAAGCTCGAAAGCGCGCCATTGCGTGGATCGGCTTCTTGTTGGGCGTCGCCGCCGTGATTGGAGGCTCCGCGGTCCTCTATCGCGCTACGCGAAAGCCGCCCGCCTACGTCGAGGTCCAGGCTCGGGAGCTGAGGCAAACCATCGTCTCGAGCGGGCAGGTCATGCCGCCGGCGGAGGTGCGGCTCGACAGCATGCTGACGTCGACGGTGAAGGCGATCGTCAAGCGCGAGGGGGACCGCGTCCAGGCCGGCGACGTCCTGATCGAGCTGGACCAGAGTGAGATCGACGCCTCCCTCGCCCAAGCAGAGGCCGCCGTCCAGCAGGCGAAGGCGGGCAAATCCGGGCTCTACTCCACCACGCTCCCTCAAGCGAACGAGGCGCTCGCGCAAGTGAGGGCGAACTTGGCGGTGGCGCGTCGCGAGCTGGAGCGAGAGCGCAAGCTCTTCGAGTCCCAAGTGACGACGCAGAGCTCGCTGGAGAAGGCCGAGAACACGGTAAGGATCTACGAGAGTCAGGAGAAGGCCACCCTCTCCCAGGTGCAAGCGGCCTCGGCGGGCGGCAGCTCGAACCTCTCCGCGTCGGCCGCGCTCGCGCTCGCGCAGGCGCAGCTCGCGGCGATCAGAGTCACCCGCGACCGCACTCGCATCGTTGCCCCGGTCGATGGGGTGATCAGCTCGCGGCTGGTCGAGGTGGGGGAGGTGGTGCGCCCGGGCTCTTCTCTGCTGGTGGTCACGGCGGTGGGCAAGACGCGGGTCATGTTGGAGCCCGACGAGCGGAACCTGGCCCTGCTGGCGATTGGACAGAAGGCGACGATTTCGGCGGAGGCGTTCCCCTCCGAGTCATTCGAAGGGCGATTGGGATACATCGCTCCCGCCGTGAACGGAGACCGAGGGACGATCGAGGTGCGCCTCGACGTCCCCGCTCCGCCTGCCTACCTGCGCCCGAACATGACCGTCTCCGTCGAGCTCGAGATCGCGACGCGAGTCGAGGCCCTCGTCGTGCCGTTGGGGGCGGTCCAGGATTCGAGCACGAGCCGCCCGTGGATTGGCGTGCTCGGGGACAAGAACCGGATTGAGCGCCGAGAGGTGCGCCTCGGCCTGAAGGGCGATGACGCGGTGGAGATCGTGGAGGGGGCTCGGGCCGGGGAGCGCGTCATCACCGATCCGGCGGCGCTGAAGTCGGTCCTCCAGGAAGCGAGCAGGTGAGCCTTGGGCGTCGGTTGGTTCCTCGCCCTCCGCTTCATGCTCGAGCAGCGTGTCCAGAACGCGCTGATCGTGAGCGGGGTCGGCGCGGGCATCGGGATCATGGTGTTCATCTCCGCCCTGATCGGCGGGCTCCAAGCGTCGCTCATCGAGAAGACGACCGGATCGCAGCCGCACGTCGTGGTCGCGCCCCTCGAGCTCGAGGGGAGGCCGCTCCTGGGCCTCGACGGGAGCGAGGCGGTCGCCTACGCGAGGCGCATCGAGCGCCCGGTTCAGCGCCATCGCACCCTCGACGAGTGGCAGAAGATCGAGAAGAACGTTGCCGCGGTTCCGGGAGTCGTCGCGACCGTGCCCATCGCGGGAGGGGCGGCGATCGCCGTGCGCGGGGCCACCGATCGGGCCGTCGCGGTGCTCGGCGCCGATCCGGACGAGATGGATCGCGTCATCCCGATCAGGAAGAAGATCGTGCGTGGCACCTATGGCGTCAACGGAGCGGACGTCGTCCTCGGCGTCGACCTCGCGCACGATCTCGGGATCGGCGTCGGGGACCGGCTGCGCATCAAGACGGCGCGGCGGGAGGGACAGATCTTCATCGTCCGCGGGCTCGTCGACATGGGGAGCGCCTCCTTGAACGCGACGTGGGTCCTCATGAGCATGCGAAACGCACAAACCCTCCTCGACCTCGGGGGCGCGGCGACCGCGATATATGTCAAGGTGGCCGAGCTCTATGAAGCGGAGACGGTCGCCCGACGCATCGATCGTGTCACCGGCCTCACCGTGAAGAGCTGGATGGAGTCGAATGCCCAGCTCTTGAGCGCTCTCCAATCTCAGTCCGCCTCCACTACGATGATTCGCACCTTCATCCTGGTGACGGTCGCCATCAGCATCGCGAGCGTGCTCGTCGTCTCTGTCATTCAACGGTCCAAAGAGATTGGCATCCTCCGGGCGATGGGGGTGACGCGCTTCGGCGTGCTGCGCGTCTTCCTCTTCCAAGGCGCGATCATCGGGGCCCTGGGCAGCGCCGTCGGGAGCGGGCTCGGCGCGGGCCTCTCGTATGTGTTCATGTCCGTGGCCCGCAATGCCGATGGTACGCCGCTCTTTCCCTTCTCCACCGGGCCGGAGCTGTTCGCGTCGGCGGTGGGGATCGCCATCGGCACCGGCATCATCGCGGCTATCATTCCGGCCCGGCGGGCCTCCCGCCTGGATCCGGCGGAGGCGATCCGCCTTGGCTGATCCGGTCCTCGAGCTCGAGAACGTCGAGAAGTCCTTTGGCGCGGAGGGATTCACGACCCTCGTGCTGAAAGGTATCAGCTTGCGAATCCATCCGGGCGAGCTCGTCGCGATTATCGGGCCATCCGGGAGCGGCAAGAGCACGCTCCTCAATATCCTCGGGCTTCTCTCCTCTCCCACCCGCGGCCAAATGCGCCTCTTGGGGGACGACGTGGCCTCTCTCGAGGACGACGCCCTGACCGAAAAGCGCCGTAAGCACATCGGCTTCGTCTTCCAGTTTCATCACCTGTTGGGAGGTCTCACCGCCGCGCAGAACCTGATGCTGCCTCTGATGATTGACGGCGAAGCGGTCACGCCGCGATTGAAGGAGAGAGCGCGCGCAGCCCTCGAGGAGGTGGGGCTCGGCGACAAGCTCGGTTCGGTGCCCTCGCGCATGTCGGGGGGTGAGCAGCAGCGCGTGGCTGTCGCGCGAGCGCTCATCAAGGACCCGCCGCTCGTCCTCGCCGACGAGCCGACGGGGAACCTCGACACCGAGAGCTCGGAGCGGGTGTTCGATCTGATGCGCCGCTACAACCGCGAGCGCGGGACGGCGGTGGTCATCGTCACCCACGATCCTCGCATCGCCGAGCGCTGCGCGCGGATCGTCGAGGTGCTCGACGGGAGGATCCACGCGGACCGCGATCGAGCGGGCGAAGCGCGTCTCATTGCGCCGCGCCCGTAGGAGATGGGGAGAGAGCGCGGGGTGAGCGACGAGGAGCGTCCCCAGCGCGTTCATCGCCATAGAAAGGCGAGGAGGCGAGCCGCCATTTCATCGGGTGCCCGGCGGAGATCTCGGACGCGCCTCGCACTGCGCGGGGCAATCGGGACATGCGGCGGCGACGCGGGGACCGGCGGCCCCCAGTACCAACACCCCAATGGAAGCAGCAACGGATCGACGGGATAGCATGGCCGGGGCCGCGTCGCACGAACGGGTCTATCCGACAAGGCGCTGATTTTGGCGTGGTCGCTAATGCGTACCGTCCCGCTGGGGCCTTTCCGCGCACGGATTGGGGCGGGCTCCAATTGCCAGGTTGCTGCGTCCGTCCAATGTCTAAGCGGGGGCGCGATTACATTGAAACGGAGACCGTGTAGTCGTTGCACGTGTGGATGACGTCCGCCTGATCCAGGCGGACATACAATGCAGTGTTGAAGCTCGCGCAGGGGGTGAATTGGTCGACGACGATGGTGTTGCCTTGGGCCGTGCTCGAGCAGCAACCGCTCAGGCCGTCGTTGGGGAGCAATCCATATTGGGAGCCAAAGGGACATCCGTGGATCGCGGGGCCTTCGTCACAATCCTGCGCGAAGATGCAGAAGAAGAAGCCGGCGTCGCTCGCGACCTCGACGGTGGGCATACCTCCCTCGCAGCCAACCTGGCTGTCCGTGTAGATCTTGAAGACGTCCACGTCGGTATCCATGAGCAGGGAAGCGCTGCCGGTGACGGCCGCTCCGCCGCAGGTGATTCCTGTCGAGGCGTCATTGAGGAACGTGGGCGAGTCGTAGTCTTCGTTGGGCTCGTTCGGATCCCCGCAAATGTCTCCCGCGCCCCCCTGGCCGAATCCGCCTTGATTGAGGGTCCCCCCTTCGGAGGTGGTGCCTCCGTCCGAAGCCGTGCCCCCTTCGGCGGGGGCGCCGCCATGGCCTCCGCTCGCGCCGGAGCCGCCGGAGCCCCCCGTCCCCGTGCTGTCGCCGCACGCGACGAAGGTGACTACGGACAGCGCAACCGCGCCGAGCGTCGATGTCGATCTCATGAGACCTCCTGCAAGCAAGTGAAGATAGAAGGAGGTTAATGTCGCCGCCGGGGCCTCGTCGAGCCTTCATCGACGACTCCTTCGTGCTCGCGGCGCCCGCGTGGCGTTCACGCTCTCCGAGCCAGCGCGCGCCGGTCCTCGTGCGACGCGAGAGGACGCCCTCGACCCATGATCTCGTCGTGAGCCGACGGCCCGTCCCGCGCCGGGGGGGGAGCCGTCGTCGACCGCGGTCGAACGCTACGCGGCAATTCCGAGGCGTTTGACCATTTCGACGAGCGTGGTGCGGTTGAGCCCGAGGAGCTCCGCGGCGCGCGTCTTGTTCCCACCGGTCCGCATCAGGGCTTGCTTGATCAGGGTCGCCTCGTACTCGGCGAGGACGGCGCGAAGGTCGATACCAGCGTCCGGCAGGGTGTCGGGGAGCCCTCCCGGAGACGGGTCTCTCCGCGCGTCGTTCGACCTCACGCTGACGGGGAGATCCGCGGCGCCGATCATCGGGCCAGGCGAGAGCAACACCGCGCGCTCGACGATGTTCTGGAGCTCGCGGATGTTCCCCGGCCAAGTGTGGGCCTCCAGGGCCGCCACTGCCCCCTCATCGAACCCGATGAGATCGTCGCGCCCGAGGTCGCCCTTCATGGCGACGAGGAAGTGGGTCGCGAGCATCCCGATATCGCCGCGGCGCTCGCGAAGGGCGGGGATGTTGAGGTGAATGACATTGAGGCGATAGTAGAGGTCCTCGCGGAAGCGACCGGCACGGACCTCGGCCTCGAGGTCACGGTTGGTGGCAGCGGCGACCCGGATATCGCAGCGGAGCGTTCGGGTGTCCCCGACGGGGGAGTATTCTCGCTGCTGCAGGAGCCGAAGGAGCTTCACCTGGAGCGAGAGCGGCATCTCTCCGATCTCGTCGAGGAAGAGCGTCCCGCCTTCGGCCGCCGCGACCCGCCCTTGTCGAGCCGCGTGAGCGCCTGTGAACGCGCCCTTGGCGTGACCGAACAGCTCGCTCTCCAAGAGGCCCTCCGGCACCGCCCCGCAGTTCAAGGTGACGAGCGGCCCTTCGCGACGCGGGCTCGCCTCGTGGAGGGCAGCCACGAGCATCTCCTTGCCGGTCCCGCTCTCGCCCGTGATCAAGACGGTGCAGTTCGCGCGCGCGACCCGGTCCAAGTTTCCGACGAGGTCCACGAGGACCTGGCTCCGGCCGACGATCTTCCCTCGGCTGGTGGGCCGGAGCGTCCTCTTGGTTGTGTCACCGAACTCGACCAAAGCGCACCTCCTCCGAGCTGAAGCCAGTCGGTCTGCTCCGTTGCCACGAGCGTGCCAGCTCCGCCACGAGGGGGTGGATGCGCGAAACCGTGGGGAAGACGGCGGACCGGAGTGGTTGGCGACGGCGACCGTGATCGAAGCTTGCTCAAATTGAGACGACGGCGTCTCGAACTTGGACGTCACGGTGCCGGATCGGGCTTGCTACCTCAAGGACGGCACTCCGCTTGGGAATATTAACTCAAGTGTGCTGAAAAGGGCGGTCGTCAGGGCACTGGGTGGGCAGTCGCTGCTCTTTCACCCCCCCAGCCCCCCTCGCGTAGCGAGGGGGGAGTCAGCGCTCTGGCTTGTGGACAGCACCTTGACCCGGCGACGAAGCCCTGTTTCAAACGGAAAGCGTGCTCGAAAGAATCCGCATCGTCCTCCGACGGATCTCCCCCCTCGCTGTGCGAGGGGGGCCGGGGGGGGTGGTTTGGCAGCCACTCCGGTGCCGAGAGGCATGACGCCGACTTTTCAGCAGGCGGTTAAGCGTCCGGTCGAACGGTCCGCCCATCATCTCGGCAGCATGTATATGGCGCGAGCCAAGGACCTGAACCCGCAGCCCGAAGATCTCCGCCACCTGCCTGCGTTGCACGGGATCCTCCACGCGCTCAACGAGCCGGCCGCAGGGATCCCTCAGCTCGTCGACTTCTGCTCCGAGATCGCGTCGCTCGCGGGCCGGCTGATGCACGAGGCCCAACGACTCGTCCCCGACCGGGATGTCGAGACCGTCGGCTACGCGCTCCACGTCCTCGGCAACCGCGGGCTGGAGGAGGTGCTGCTCGAATACCTGGAGGATCTGACGATCCTCAAGACGGACATCGAGGAAGAGGCGGTTCGCAAGGTCTTGTCGAGCCCCTACACCACCCGCTCGAACAACCCGCCGCGGGGCTCGCGGTCGCCCAGCGCCCGCGCCCAGACCGATCCGATCCCCACCTCGAAGTCAGGGCCTCCCGACTCCGTGCGCTGAGCAGGGGCGTGCCGGCGGCGGCGCGTCGTTTTCGCGTCTTCGAAAAGCGAAAGCGCGCGAAGCCGAGCACTCTGCTCGCCTTCGCGCGCTCCATCCTATCGCGTCGAGTCAGCGCACCCGGCGCTTCCTCAAGGGGATCTCGGAGATTCTGCAGCGAGCGCGGCGCGAGGAGATCACCTCGCCATCCATCGGCGCGAGCGTCAGCTCGAGAGCCTCGAAACCGCCCTCGTGGGCCGCCTCCGGCTCGAAGGTAACGTCCTCGACGACATACACGGTCCCGTTCATCGAGTTCTCTTCGAGGGTTTGCTCGAGGAGCGTCGAAGGGTGCTTGACCCAAGGCGTGCGCGGGACCCGGTGCGCGATCAGCTGTACCTGGCTGTGACGCTCGTCGGGCTCGTCCCACGAGCTTGCCTCGTCGTTCAGCGCCAACCCATGTGCATTCATCGATGCCTCCTCAAAAAGCGGTGGACCCGTCCTGGGCGGCTCGTGGATCGAAGGTGCGGCCAACTCGCCAATTTGAGGGCGAGGCTCGCAACCATCGGAGGAAAGCCGTTTCGGTCGTCTCGGAAGAGTGTTCAGCAAGCGTCGAGCCATGGGCCCAGACGCTGTCGACGCGCGGTGGGGGAGCGCGCCTGCGACCGGAAAGAGGCCCGCGAATCCCGCAGGATCCATGGGTGTTCCGGCGCAGGGCAGGTCGCCGCGACAGGGTGGTGACGGAGACTGTCATCGAGCCGTCGCTCGACTCATTTGTCGCAACCTTGGACCGCGCTGACGATTCCGCGTCTCAAGTTGAGAGGGCCGAACACCACGAGCCGCGAAAGCTCGCACGTTCTGGGTGGCCCGACGCCAACCGTGACCGGCAGGCGTCTTGCACTCTCGGCGATCGCTTTGGAAGAGGATCTATCAGCCCTCATCACCGACGACGATCCCCCCTGCTCCATGGCGGACACGATCATCGGCGGCGAGTTTCGGATCCTCAGACCGCTTCGCTCGGGCGGAATGGGCTCCGTCTATGTAGCGATGCAGCAGAGCACGGGAAAGGCGCGAGCGGTCAAGCTGCTCGCGCCCAGCCTCGCCCAGCATCCGGACGCGCGAGAGCGCTTCGTTCGAGAGGCGCACGCGGCTGGCGCCATCGAGAGCGAGCACGTCGTCGAGATCGTCAGCGCCGGGATCGACATGGACACCGACACGCCCTACATCGCCATGGAGCTGCTCCAAGGGGAGGACCTAGGCGATCGGGTCGCGCGGTTGGGACGGCTGCCATTCGAGGAGGTCGTAGAAATCCTCAGCCAAGTGGGGCACGCCCTCGAGCTCGCCCACGCCCAACAGATCATCCATCGTGACCTCAAGCCCGAGAACATCTTCATCGCCAAGCCGAGACGACTCGGCACCGATCCCTTCTGCGCGAAGCTGCTGGACTTCGGGGTAGCGAAGTTCCTCCTCGATGCGAGCCCAGATGCGGGCACCCAGCCGGTCGGGTCGCCTGCCTATATGGCGCCCGAGCAGACGGACGCCTTCGGTAACCTCTCTCCCTGCGCCGACGTCTGGTCGATCGGTCTCGTCGCGTTCTTCGCCCTGACGGGCGAGTCGTATTGGATGAGCGGCTTCGACGCGAGCGTCCCTGCCATCCTTCGGGAGGTGTGCTTCGAGCCGCTCGATGCCGCGTCGACACGAATCGAGCGGCTCGGTCTCAACGTGAAGCTTCCGGCTGGGTTCGACGATTGGTTTTCGAAGTGCGTCGAGCGCGACCCGGCGATGCGCTATCCGGAGGCGGGAGAGGCGATTCGCGCTCTTCGCGCTCTGCTCGAGGAGGACCGGGCGGGGGCCTACCCCCTGTTCGACGACGTCGCCGACGAGCACATCGACGTCATCGTCAGCATGCCGCCGGAAGCGAAGCCCCCATCGGTTCACCCCGAGGCGGGCGTCACAATGCCCCCGCGCGCTTCGTCGCCCGCCCTCACGCTCGAGGCGGGGCGCCTGCCGAAGACATGGATTGGCGTGTCGATCGGAGCGGGCCTCGTCGCCGCCGCCGCGAGCTCGATGCTCGTCGAGGCCGTCATCATGCGCGGCCACTCCGAAAAGAACGCCCTGCGGCACGACGAAGACACCGCCGCCGCCGCGTCGACGGAAGCATCCGCCCCCGCCCCCGAGCCCGAGGACGAGGAGGAGGCCGACGCGAAGGAGCAGCGGCCGCGGGTGGAGGCCAAGGTCGCTCCGACCTCGGCGCCGACGATCGCCCCTGCCGAGCCGACGCAAGAGCCGAGCGTGCGCGCGGCCGCCCCGCCGATGCGCTCGTCGAGCGGCGGGCGATGCCCCGTCCACATGGTCCTCCATGCGTCCTCGTCGGGGCAGAGCGCCTTCTGCGTCGACGAGACGGAGGTGACGGTCGCGAGCTACGTCGATTGCGTCTCGCGTGGTCGCTGCGCGCCCCTGACCGGGATTGTCGACTACCCCGGGTTGCGGGCCGACGTCGCCCCCGACTACCGGCTCCTCTGCAACATGGATGGCACCTTGCGCGGTCGTCATCCGGTCAATTGTGTCTCGTGGGACCAAGCCAATCGATATTGCGCGAGCGCAGGAGCGAAGCTCCCGACGCTGCGCCAATTCCGGAGCTCGATCGGGATCGACGACGGTCCGCGGGCGCGACCGGAGAAGAAGGGGAAGGTGGTCAACCTCACCATGAACGTGTGTGACCGCGACTGTCAGTCGTGGGGCTACGAGCATGGCCTGTTCTTCTCCACGTTCGCCGATGTGAGCGACGGCTTCGCGGCCACCGCGCCCGTCGGGTCGTACCCGGCGTCGGCGGCCCGAAGCGGCGAGCTCGATCTCTATGGCAACGTCGCGGAGTGGACCTCCGACGCGCGCGGCGACGCTCGCTTGATCGTCGGAGGATCCTTCTTGACCGGCAAGGCGGAGGATCTCACCGACCCCGTCGCCTATCCCCCGACGTCCACCGTCCACACCGTCGGCTTCCGCTGCGCGATCGACCTCGACGACCCGCGAAGCCGCTAGTACTGCCGGCCGGAAGTCCGCTTCCGGATCCGGCAGTACCCAGGAACACAGAAGTCCACGGCCAGACTTCGCGCTTCGTGCCTGGAGCTGCTCCGCCCTTCACTTGCCGCGCCGTGCGCGGGGACGGAGCAGATCCACGCACGAACCGGATTGGACGCAGTCCACGCAGTGGACGGAGTCCAAGGAGGTCTACGCAGTGAACTTCGGGCCGGCAGTACCAGCTAGGCCACGCGAAGAGGGACGCGTTTGGGCCGTCGACAGCGCCGCTCGCTCGTCGCAGGTCACGTCGACCTCGCAAACCCTCGCTCAACCATTCGGTTGCGGCGGAGCCTCGCGATGTCGATCGAAGGTCCGAGGCACCTCCCCGAGAAACAAAGGAGCCTGCGTGAATCGAGAGCGCCCCACTCCCGGAGGCTCTCTCGGTTCACGCAGGCTCGAATCTCTGCTTTCAGCAGGCGGTCGGCTGCGCCTCGGGGCTCGGGCGCTCGCCGGTGCCGATGACCTCGCCGTGCGAGTATTTCTCCGGGTCGAGGATGATCTGGCGCGCTTGACGGGTGTTCGCGTCGACCACGATGGGGGCGAGGAGGTTCGCGCGCAGGCTCCGGTCTTCGTCGTGAACGTAGACCACGACCATGACCGCGAGGTTGTCGGTGTCCTCGCCTTGCTGGGCGAGATCGTTGGCGACGTCCTCCGCGTAGCGCGCCTCGAGCCGGCTCGCGTCGATGACGGGCAGCGCGAGCGAAGGGGTGCGGAGCGACTGGAGGTAGCCGATGTTTCCCCGATTCCGCTCGATGAGGATGAACCGAGTCTCCTCGGAGAACCCGATGATGCCCTGAGGGAACTCGATTGCAGTGTTCTCGGGAACTTCGAGGTTGCCGAAGCGGGTGTCGTTCATGCGAATCATGGCCATTCCTCCAGAGCGGTTCTGTTCGGTTCGATCGTCATGAGGATCGGCGACCCTCTCCGTCGCCGCGGCTGCCACGTTCGAGGACGCGACCGCGTCATGCACTTCACCCCGAGAGATGACGATGTCCTTGGGCGCGACGACCGCGAGGCGAACGCCGCCGCGAGACGACGACACCACGCTGACCTCGATGCCGCCCGTGAGGACGATCCTCTCTCCGACCTTTCTGTGAATCACCAGCATGATCCCTCGCTCCATCCTTTTGCACGCGCGGTGCCTAACGGTTCTGAAGATCGAACGTGGCGATGAGCTTCCGCGAGATGTCCAGGCTTCGCTCGTAGGACTGGCTCGCGAGCTGAAAGGCCGAGTAGGCCTCGGCGGCGTCGGCGTCCGCGTCGGCCGCCCTCATTTGCTGAACGACCGTCGCCGACGAAGCGACCGCGTTGATCGTCGTCCCGAGGCGATCCATGAGGACGCCGGCGGCGGCGCGGCCCTTGGTGATCTGGTCGCGCCCCGACTCGGCCGTGTCGATGCCGGCCTGAATCCCGGGAATGTCATTGGTGGAGAGCGCGGTCGCGAGCGCGGTCAAGTCGGCGAATACGTCTCGGCCGCCCGCGGCCGTGAAGGTCTGCGCGCCGCTCGGGTTTGCCCGAATCCTCATCCCGTCCGCGATCTCGAGCTGGAGGGCGGCGTCGTTTCCACTGAACACGCCGGCCGTCGAAAATGGAGGAGCCGCCGTCGCCGAGCCGCCGAACAGGTAGCCGGAGCTCCCCTGGGTGTTCGCGATACCGACGAGGCTTTGACGGAGCTGCGTCACTTCGTTGGCAGCCGACGCGCGCTCGGCCGCGTTCATGGACCCGTCCGCCATTTGGACGGCGATCTCGCGCACTCGGGTCATGATGTCGGCCGCCGAGGCCAGCGCGGACTCCGCCATGGTCGCGTCGGACTGAGCCCGCTCGACGGCGGACTTCCGCGCCGACAACGTCGCGAGCGTGGCGTCGTGCCTGGAGATCCGCGCGAACGCCGCCGGATCGTCGGAGGGGCCGGAGACTTTGGCGCCCGAGGACGCGACCTGGGTCGCCCGGTAGAGCCGCGAGGTCGCGCTCGTCTGAGCCTCCAGCATCGAGGCGGTTCGCATGGAGTCGGTGACGCGCATGGGAGTTACCGTGGGCGGAGAAGCCCGAGAGAGATTGCGTCGGAGGTGATCAGCGGCTCGGAAGCTCGAGGCCTTTAGGGTCCCGGAGCTGAAATCGCTCCTCCGATCCTGGGTCGAGCAAGCTTGGTGCCGTTCGGGCGGCGAGCCGCAATTGGCACGCGGACTGCGAAGCCTTGCCTCCACGCACGTGAGCTCCCCCGCGACCGAGCCCAAGAACAAGAAGGCCGATCTGATCGTCCCGCTGGGGATCGTGGGGATCGTCCTCATGATGGTGGTGCCGATCCCGGCCTTCTTGCTCGACGGTCTCTTGACGCTGAGCGTGGCCCTCGCGGTTGGCGTGTTCCTCACAGCCCTCTTCATCGAGGACGCCCTGGAGTTCTCTGCCTTCCCCGCGTTCGTCCTGGTGGCGACCCTGCTTCGCCTCAGCCTCAACGTCGCGACGACTCGACTGATCCTCCTTCACGGCGCGGAAGGACACGGGGCCGCCGGCGAGATGGTCGAGGCCTTTGGACGATTCGTCGTCGGGGGAAGCATCGTCGTCGGCCTCGCTGTCTTCTTGATCCTCGTCGTCATCAACTTCGTCGTCATCACGAAGGGCGCCGGTCGCGTCGCGGAGGTGGCAGCGCGCTTCACCCTCGACGCGATGCCCGGCAAGCAGATGGCGATCGACGCCGATCTCGCGGGCGGGCTCCTGACCCCGGAGCAGGCGAAGGTTCGCCGTCAGAACCTCGAGCGACAGGCGGATTTCTACGGAGCGATGGACGGCGCCAGCAAGTTCGTCCACGGCGATGCGGTCGCGGGCCTCTTGATCACCGGCATCAACCTCGTCGGCGGCCTCATCCTCGGGCTCGTCGCGGGGATGGACCTCTCCAATGCCGCGGAGACCTTCAGCGTCCTCTCGGTCGGCGACGCGCTCCTCTCTCAGATACCCGCGCTCCTCGTCTCAGCCGCGAGCGGCATCGTCGTCACCCGCAGCGCCACCGGAGAGCAGCTCGGCCGGGCCTTCGTGTCGCAGCTCGCCGGCAAGCGCCGCAGCGTCATGATGACGGCGGCCATCATCGGCTTCGTCGGTCTCCTCCCGGGCATCCCGATCGTTCCGACCTTCGCTCTCGCGGGGGGACTGCTCCTCCTCGCTCGCAAGCTCCCCGAGGAGTCGGCCAAGGACAGCGCCTCCTCGGCGTCTCCCGGCGCGGCCGCGAGCCCCCTCGCTCCGGAAGGGCCAAAGCGTGGATCGGCGGAGGACATCGACAACGCCCTCCCCCTCGAGATGCTCGCGCTCGAGCTCGGCTACGAAATGGTCGGCATCGTCGACACCGCCCGTGGCGGCACCCTGCTCGAGCGCGTCGTCGGTCTGCGGCGAGAGATTGCTCAGGAGTGCGGCATCGTCGTTCCCCCTATTCACGTCTGCGACAACCTCGACCTCCCGCCCTCGACCTACCGTGTGCTCCTCCTCGGCAACGAGATCGGCCGCGGGGAGTGCAAAGCCGGCCGCTTGCTCGCGATCGACGCGACGGGCTCGGCGCCTCCCATCGACGGAGATCCCGCCGAGGACCCCGCGTTCGGATTGCCCGCGCGCTGGATCCTGGAGCGCGACAAAGAAATGGCGGAGGCCCTCGGATATACGACAGTCGATCACGCGTCCGTCGTCGCGACCCACCTCGGCGAGTTGCTGCGGTCTTTCGCGGCGAGATTGCTCGGTCGACAAGAGGCGCAGCACCTCCTCGACTTGTTGGCGAAGGCCGCGCCGAAGCTCGTCGACGACGTGGTGCCGAACTTGCTTTCACTCGGCGACGTGGTGAAGCTCCTCCGCAACCTCGTCGCCGAGCGGATCTCGATCCGTGACATGCGGACGATCATGGAAGCGGTCGCGGACGCGGCGCAGCAGACCAAAGACACGGAGCAGCTCACGGAGATGGTGCGGGAGCGGCTCGCTCCTCAAATCACCGCGCGGCTCGCCGGCGCCGATCGGGGTGTCGCCGTTTTGGCGCTCGACCCCCGCATCGAGGACTCGCTTCGCCGCTCCTTGCGTGACATCTCGGCCGGCACCGCCGGCGCCATCGACCCCGACCTCATTCGGGGTCTGACCTCTGCAGTCGAGCGCGCGATGCCCAAGTTCACCGTCATCGCCGCTCAACCCGCGCTCCTCGCCCCGCCGGACCTCCGACGATTCGGTAGGGCGATCTTCGAGCGGAAGTTCCCGCAGCTCTCCGTCGTGTCGTTCCGCGAGATCGAGCCCTCGGTCTCGCTCCGCATTCTCGAAACGCTCAGCATCCCGGCGGCGCCCAACGCGCCGCTCGTTCCCGCGAGGTCAACGTGACGATCAAGACATTCCGTGGTCGCAATCTTGAGGAAGCGCGGAAGACGGCAGAGCGCGAGCTCGGCGGCGACGTCGTCGTCGTCGCGACGCGGACCATCCGCAAGCCGGCCGTGTTCGGATTGTTCTCGTCGCAGGAGATCGAGATCTCCGTCACCGCGAGCGCGACCGATGAGTCGGCGAAGAAGCCGCGGAGCCCCTTCGCGGACGCGGCCCACGGCGCGGTCGAGGATCCGCGGGCGGACATCGAGCGCATCCGCGCGGAGGTTCGGAACGAGGTGAGGACGCTGCGAGCCCTCTTCGCCCGCAGCCAGCAGCGCGAGGAGCGCTCCGACCCCATCTTTCGCGAGCTCGAAGCAGAGCTCTTCGAGCTGCACGAGATGGTCTCCGACCTGCGAAATGACCAGGATCGAGAGCCGCCCGCCCAGCTGAAGCGCATCCTGACCTCGACCGGTGTCGACGGAGGCGCGGCCCGGATCATCAGTCGCAGGGTGAAGGAGCGCGGGGATGGTGAGGCGATCGCCGAGTCGGTGCGCGCGGTCCTGCTCGACTTGATCAAGACGGGCGAGTTCCCCCTGGCGTCGAAGAAGCGAACCCTCATCGGGCTCGTCGGCCCGACCGGGGTCGGCAAGACGACGACGGCGGCCAAGCTCGCCGCCTACGCAATCCTGGAGCAGCGCCGAACCGTCACCCTCGTCTCGTGCGACAGCTACCGAGTGGGCGCCGTCGAGCAGCTCGAGCGCTTCGCCTCGATCCTCGGCGCCGAGTTCTGCGCGGTGAAGACGCGCCATGCCCTCGAAGAGGTCATCGCCGCCGCCAAGACCGACGTCGTCATCATCGACACGGCCGGCCGCCCGAGCGGGCGCGACGACATCGAGACCTCGCTCGGCCGGCTCGGATCGGGGGGCGAGTTCGACGTGCGCCACGTGCTCCTCTGCCTGCCGGCGGCCCTGCGTGAGACAGACGCGAGGAGGACGGTTCGTCTCTTCTCGCAGGTCAGACCGACCTCGCTCGTCATCACGAAGCTGGACGAGACGCAGTCGCCCAGCGGCCTGGTCCATGGGCCGATCGCCGCCAAGCTCCCCATCGCCGCCCTGTGCTTCGGGCAGCGGGTGCCGGAAGACATCTCGCGCGCCGACGCGAGGGCGATCCTCGACGCATTGTTGCCGGCCAGGAAGTCCGCGGCCGGCGCCGCGGTGGTGTCGTGAGGTTCCAAGGAAACGCGAAGCGCGCGATGATCCCTTCCGACGGCTCGCACAACGACACGACCTCGCAGAGCGGGGTGAGGACGGCGGTTCGCGATGCTCCGCGCCGAGTCGAGCGAACGCTGACGCGCGCGGAGTTCGAGCGCTATTCGCCGACGATTCGCCGCACGGCGACCCTCCTCGCGCGCCGCGTTCAGCGCAGCGTGAGCGTGGCGGACCTCACCGCCCGCGGCTTCACGGGGCTGTTCGACGCGCTGATGAGCGCGTCGTCGCTCCCGGAAGGCGTCGACCTCGACGACTACGTCCTCCACCGCGTCCGCGCGGCGATGATCGACTACGTCACCGGGCTCGACGCCTCCGTCCAGAAGACGCGCCGCGAGTCGAGGCTCCTCGCGAGGGCGATTCGGGTCCTCGAAGCGAGCCTCCAGAGGGCGCCCGATCGAGCGGAGATCTCCGCCGCGCTGTCCCTCGACCTCGCCGCCTACGAGTCGATGCTCGAGCGCATTCACAAGGGCGGGCTCGCTCGATTGGACGTCCTCGGCTTCGATCAGCCGGATGACATGGGGCCCGCCGACGTGGGCCCCCCCGCCGCAGACACGCTCGCGGAGGCGGTGGGCCGTCTGCCCAACGAGGACCGTGATCTCTTGATGCTCCTCTACGAGCAGGACTGTTCGATGGCAGAGGCGGCGGCGGTGCTCGGCCGATCGGAGCCGCGCGCGGCGATGTTGTTCACCGAGGCAGTTCATCGGCTGCGCGCCGCCCTGGGAAAGGAATAGCCGTGGCGAAAGGTGTCTATGCAGCGTTGAGCGGAGCGGTCGCGGCCGAGGTCGCGCTCGATACGACCGCCCAGAACCTCGCCAACTCCACGACGCGTGGCTACCAGCGCCTGCGTCCGCTCTTCCAGGAGGCCCTCGCGCAGCAAGGGGCGAACGCGAACGCGCCCGGTCAGAACCGCTTTGCCGCTCCCGCCGGGACCGTCATCGATCTGACCCCTGGTGTCATCAAATCGACGGGCCGCCCGCTCGACGTCGCCCTCCCGGAGGGCGCCTTTTTGGCCGTTTCGACCCCCCGCGGCGAGCGATACACCCGCGCTGGGGATATCGAAGTTCGCCCCGACGGCTCGATGCGGGTCGCCGGACAAGAAATCATGGCCGAGAGCGGGGAGCCGGTCCGCGTGGATCCGACGCTCACGACCACGATCGACAAGGAAGGCCAGGTTCTCTCCGGCGGACAGCCGGTGGCACGATTCAAGCTAGTTGGCTTTGCACAGGCGCGGTTCCTTCAGCCCGAAGGAGGCGCGCTGCTCGCAGCTACTCAGGCATCGGGCGCCCCCGCCGCAGCAAGCGGCGAGGTCCGCGTCGGAGAGCTCGAGGAGCCCAACGCCACGCCGGTCACCGCCATGACCGAGCTCATGACTACGACTCGCCTCTTCGACGCCTACCAGCGAGCGATCGACACCTTCCGAGAAGCGGACCGTCGAATCGCGAGCATGCCCTCGAGCTAGCGCTCGCGGTCAACGATCCCACCCAGGAGACCCCGCCCATGGCCCTTTACATCAACACCAACGTTTCCTCGCTCGAAGCGCAACGCTCCCTCGCTATGAACTCGTCGCGGCTCTCCACGAGCTTCCAGCGACTCTCGAGCGGCCTGCGCATCAACAGCGCCGCCGATGACGCCGCGGGCCTCGCCATCGCGGAGCAGATGTCCGCGGATGTCCGTAGCTATTCGATGGCAGAGCGCAACACCAACAACGCCGTATCCATGGTCCAGACGGCGGAGTCGGCGCTCGGACAGATCTCCTCGATCCTCCAGCGCATGCGCGAGCTCAGCGTCCAGGGTGCGAACGGGGATCTCACGGCGATCGATCGCGGCTACCTCGATCAGGAGTTCACGGCGAGCAAGGACGAGATCACCCGGATCATGGAGAGCACCAAGTTCAACGGTCAGGATCTGCTCGCAGGGCCGGCGCAGGCGATCGACTTCCAGGTGGGCATCGCCAACACGACCAGCGACCGCATCTCGATGAACTTTGGAGGCAACACGCTCACCACCCTCGGCGTCGCGACCGCGACCCTCACGGGCGCGACCGCCGCGAACGCCCAGGCCGCCATCGACTTCGTCGACACCGCGATCTCCAACACCTCGTCGATGCGAGCGCAGATGGGCGCGTGGCAGAACCGTCTGCAGGTCACGGTCTCGAACCTCCAATCCATGCGCACGAACCTCTCCGCCGCCCACGGCCGCATCACGGACGTGGACGTCGCGGAGGAGACTTCGCAGATGGCGCGTCAGCAGGTGCTCATGCAGGCGGGCACGGCGATCCTCGCCCAGGCGAACCAGTCGCCGCAGATGGCCCTCCAGCTCCTCAAGGGCTGATCGGTCGCGACGCGTCGTAGAGGGATAGGGCCATGCCGGCAGTCAATGCGGTTCACCGCGCGGAGGCGGCGGTGCCGCCCCGGACGGCCGAAGCGAGCGCGGGTCGAGAGGTCGAAGCGAGGCGTACACCGCTCTCACCTTCCGAGGTGAGAGCGTCGATCGCCGCCGCCTATCGAGCCATCCACGGGGCGGAGATCCCAGACAGGACGTTGGACGTGCTGTCCGCTCAGGCGTGCACCGAGACCGCCTGCGGCGCGAGCATGTACAATTACAATTTCGGGGGCATCAAAGGGACGAGCCCCGAAGGCGCGACGGCGCGCCTGAAGACACGCGAGATCCTGGATGGTCGCGAAGTGACCATTCGAGACGGATTTCGCGCGTACTCGTCTGCGGTCGCCGGCGCGACCGACTACCTCGCGCTGCTCGAGCACCGCTTCCCCGCGGCCATGGAGGCCGCCCGCGCGGGCGACGTCGAAGGCTTCGTTCGCGAGCTGAAGGCGGGCCGATACTTCACCGCCGACGCGGGGCAGTACGCCGCCGCGCTCCGGGGCCTCGTCGATCGAGGCATGGACGGCACGACCGTCGACCCGAGCGCGCTCGCCATGAAGACCCCCATGCGCTCGATCACGGTCGAGCCCGGGGTGGTGCTCTCTTCCCCCTACCCGACGGCCCTCGCCGTCGCGCGGGTGATGGACGCGGTGAACGGCATGTCCTCGAGCATCGCGGCTCCCAACCCGCGCTCCGAGGAACCTTAAGCCGAAGGCTCACCGATCCGTCCTCCACCACGAGGCGCATTCCTGCGTCTCGCCCGGCATGAAGCCGGGACATTACTCCAAGGAAGGAGCTCACCATGCCGATGTACATCAACACGAACGTCGCTTCGCTCCAGGCTCAGCAGAACATGAGCCGGACGCAGGCCGCGCAGTCTACCAGCTACGCGCGCCTGTCCAGCGGTCTTCGTATCAACAGCGCCGCCGACGATGCAGCAGGTCTCGCAATCTCCGAGAGCTTGAAGGCTCAGACGAGGAGCTTGAGCGTCGCCGAGCGCAACTCGAACAACGCAATCAGTATGGCGCAGACTGCAGAGAGCGCTCTCGGATCGATCAGCGGAATCTTGGGACGCATGCGTGAGCTCGCGGTTCAAGGCGCCAACGGCGATCTCGGGACCTCGGACCGAGGCTACCTCGACACCGAGTTCAGCGCCCTCCGCGACGAGATCACGCGTATCTCGGACTCGACTCTGTTCAATGGAAAGCAGCTGTTGGGCGGCGCCGCGGCGACCACGACCTTCCAGGTCGGTATCGGAAATACCACGAGCGACCGTATCGACGTGAGCTTCGGCGGCGTCAGCTTGACGTCCCTCGGCCTCGCGACCTCCTCCGTGTCCGGCGCCACGGCGGCGAACGCCCAGACCGCCATCGACTCGATCGATGGTGCGATCGCGACGGTCTCGTCCTCGCGCGCGACCTACGGCGCGACGATGAACCGGCTCTCGAATACGGTCTCGAACCTCCAATCGATGCGCACCAACATGTCCGCCGCCAACAGCCGGATCGCGGACGTGGACGTGGCGGAGGAGACCGCAGCGCTCTCCCGCAACCAGGTGCTTTCGCAGGCGGCTGTCTCGGTCTTGGCCCAGGCGAACCAAGCCCCGCAGATGGCGCTCAACCTCCTGAGAGGCTGATGCAGGAGCTCGAGGGGCCGCGTGAGAGCGCGGCTCCTCGGGCGAATGTCTAGCAGGTTACGATGTCGACAATCACCATCGGCGGTCTCGCGTCTGGTCTCGATACGAATGCCATCCTCGACGCGCTCGTGGGCGCGGAGAAGGTGCCGCTCACCCAGATCCAGACGAAGAAGTCGACGATCGACTCCGCGATCACGACGGTGAGCTCGATCTCCTCGCGGCTGTCGGCGCTGAAGAGCGCGGCCTCCGCCCTCTCGACGGTCGCCGGCTACACCGCCGTCACCGCCACCTCCTCGAGCTCGGCCGTCGTGGCGACCGCGAGCGGCGGGGCCTCGGTGGGTGGGTTCGACGTGACGGTGCAGCAGCTGGCGCGAGAGCAGCGCACCTACTCGAGCGCCCAAACCTCGAGCACGAGCGCGCTCAACATGACGGGGCCGCTCACGATTCAAGTCGGGACGGCCGCGGCCGCTAATATCGATATCGCCGCCACCGACTCGCTCTCGGACATCGCGGTCAAGATCAACAGCGCCGGCGTCCGCGCCAGCGCCTCGGTCGTCTACGACGGCACGAGCTACAAGCTCCAGGTGCGCGGGCTCGACAGCGGCGCCGCCAACGCCATCACCTTCGGCGAGACGACGACCAGCCTCGGAATGACCAACACCGTGCAGGCCGCCCAGGACGCCAGGATGACCGTCGACGGCATGACCGTGACCCGGTCCACGAATCAGATCGTGGGTTTGTTCCCCGGCGTCACGTTGGCCTTGACCAAAGTCAGCTCCGATCCGGTAACCATCAACGTGGCCTCGGATCCCTCTCAGCTCACGACGAAGATCCAATCGTTCGTGAGCGCGTACAACGACGCCGTCTCCTCGGTGCAGAGCGCGGCGGGGTGGGGGAGCTTCAAGGCCTCCAACTCGATCCTCGCCGGCGACTCGGCCCTCCGCAACGTGCTCGACCGAATCGGGCGTGCGGTGGGCGACACCGTGCCCCTGACCTCGGGCAAATACACGACCCTCGGCTCCATCGGCGTCAACAGCACCCGTGACGGAAAGCTCACCTTCGACTCGGCCAAGCTCGCCGCGGCGATCCAGGCTGATCCGACCGCGGTTCAGAAGCTGTTCGTGGACAACGCCCAGATGGGATCGACGGGGGCGATGAAGGGCATCATGTCCGCGGTCGACGCGCTCGCGACGGGGACCACCTCGGTGTTGAAGTCCAAGGCGGACTCCCTCTCTCGACAGTCCACCAAGCTCCAAGACGATGCTGACGCCATGCAGCGTCACATCGATCAGTTCGAGACCCAGATGCGCCAGCGCTTCACCGATCTCGAGCAGCAGGTCTCCAAGTACAAAGCCCTCGGCAACTCCCTCAGCGCCATCTCAACTAACACCGGAAGCTAAGCATGACCCCGCTTTTGCGATACAAGACCGTCCAGGTCAAGACGAGCACGCCCGGCGAGCTCTTGATCATGCTCTACGATGGCCTGTTCCGCTTCATGGACGAGGCGCTCGTGGCCATGCGTGCCGACGACCGGGCGCGGGCAGGAGATCGGATCTCGAGAGCGCACGAAATTCTGTCCGAGCTCGCGGCCACCCTCAACAAGAGCGCCGCTCCCGAGCTCTGCGAGAACCTCGAAGCTCTCTACTTCTTCTGCATGCATCGCCTCGTGGAAGCGAATTTGTACCGCGACCCGGAGCGAATCGCAGAGTGCAAGCGGGTGCTCGAGCCCCTCCGAGAGGGGTTCCGTAGCGCCGTTCAAGAAACCCTCCAGATGCGTCAGGCCGCCCCATGAGGATCAATCAGCCCGGTGATATCGCGACGCAAGGCGCGACCCCTCGGGCGACCGCCGATCTCGCTCGCGCCAAGCAGGCCGCCGATGCGAAGTCAGCGGCGGCCGCGGCCGCCTACCGCGGCGACGTGGCACGCGTGTCGGTGGAGGCTCGCGGGCTCTCCGCTACGATGAAGTCCTTCGACCTGGAGAAGGTCGAGCAGCTCCGGGGGGCCCTCGCCGACAAGAAGCTCGTCGCCCACCCTGCCCGGATCGCCGAGCGCATGGTGGAGGACGCATGAGCGCCGCCGCCCTGGTCATGACGGAGCTCGAGCGCCTGCTCCAGGAGGAGCGGGCCGCGGTGCTTCGATTGGACTCGCAGACCCTGGACGATCTCGCGGTGCGCAAGGAGGCCGTCCTCGCGCGATTGACGAGCACGCCATTCGACGCTTCACACAAGGAGCGGCTCGCCGAGGTCGTCGCGCAGCTCAAGAGCAACTGTCTCCTTCTGGTCCACGCGCGAGACCTGACCAAGAGCCTCCTCACGACGATCGCCGGGGACGCGCGGCGCGGCGTGCACGTCTCGGTGAACGGCTGAGGTCGCCATGGGCTCTCTCGGAAGCCTCCTTTCGATTGCCCGAGACGCCATCGGGGCGCACGCGGCCGCGGTCGACGTCGTCGGAAAGAACATCACGAACGCGGAGAGCCCCGGCTACGTCCGGCGCACCGCGCTGCTCGAGACCCAGGTGATCCCGGGGGCCTCGGGGGGCGTGATGTTCAAAGGCACGGCCCGCAACGTGGACCGGTACGCCAATGTTCGGTTGATGGCCGAGAGCGGGCTCCGCTCCTCGGCTTCTGCTCGTTTGGGAGGGCTCACTGGGCTCGAGAGCGTGCTCGGCGCGGGGACGGTCGGCGATCAGATGAGCGCCATGTTCGGCGCGGCGACCGCCCTCTCCGGGGACGCGGACGATCCCACGCTCCGCGCCCAGATGCTCGGTCGGGCCGCCGACGTGGCGAGAGGTTTCGCGACCGCGGCCCAGGGGCTCTCGGATCGGCGCGACGACCTGGCCTCGAGAGCGGGAGACGTCGCGTCGGAGCTCACCTCGCGGCTCGCCGAGGCGGCCACGCTCAATGCCCAGATCGCCAAGGCCCAGGCATTGGGGGACCCGGCCGCCGACCTGCGCGACCGGCGGGACGTCGTCGTCTCCGAGATCGCCGATAGGATGTCCCTCCAGTCCTTCGAGCAGGCCGACGGAACCATCACGCTCCTCTCGGCGGGGACGGCCCTCCTCAGCGGGACGAGCGCCTCTTCCGTCTCTGTCTCGACCGCTCCCGGCGGCGCTCTCGCGGTCGCGGTGACGCGGCCCGGCGGCCAGTCCACGGACGTCACCAGTCGCTTGTCCGGAGGACAGCTCGGAGGAATCATCGAAGCGCGCGACCGCGACATCGTCGGGCTCCAGAAGGACCTGGACCAGCTCGCTTACGACTTCGCGAACAAGGTCAACACCGCCCACGCCTCCGGATATGGCTTGGACGGCGTTTCGGGGCGAAACTTGTTCGCCGCCCCGACCGCGGTGGCAGGCGCGGCCGCGGCGATGAAGCTCGACCCCGCGATGGTCGATCACCCGGAGCGCCTCGCCGCGTCCTCCACGGCGGCAGGGCTGCCTGGGGGCAACGATCTCGCCCTCGTGATCGCGGATATCGGGAGCTCCTCGCTCGGAGCGGGAGGCCCTCCCGCGTCCCGATTCGCCGACCTGGGCGGGAAGCTCGGCTCACTGCAAGCCACCGCCCAGAGCGCGGTCACGCTGCGCGACAACACCGTCAAGATGGCGCAGGCGCTCAAGGAGCAGGCCTCCGGCGTCTCCGTAGACGAAGAGATGATCGATCTCACGCGCTATCAGCGCGCCTTCGAGGCCTCCATGAAGGTCCTCAAGACCGCCGACGAGCTGCTCGAGGGATTGATACGCGACCTCTGACCGCTTGGTGGGCCTCGTCGGTCGATCGCTTGAGGCTCTCCAAAATGGTCCGCCACTACTCTTGAGAACGCGGTCCGTAAGCCCGACGACCGAGCGAGGAAGTTCGGTGTGACAATGCCCGAAGAAGCCCCCAAGCCAATCCTACTGCGCGACAAATACCGGATCTCGCGCGTGGTGGAGATCGCCGAGGAGCCCTGCAGCGTCCCGTCGCTCCTGAGCGCGGTCGATCGTCTCTTCGGATCCCCGAACTATCGCCCGCCGATGCTGCCCGCGGTCGCGGTGCGAGTCCTTCACATCGCCAAGACCCCGGAGGTGACGTTCAAGAAGGTGGTGGAGGTGGTCGAGAGCGATCCGCTGTTCGCCGCCTCCGTCCTGAAGCTCGCCTCGTCCCCGATCTACTCGCGGGGTGCGCCGATCACCTCCATTCAGCAAGCCCTGTTGCACCTCGGTCTCCACGCGCTCTCCGATCTGTGCGTCGAGGCCGCGCTCAACGCGCGGCTCTTTCGCGTGCCGGGCTTCGAGGTCCCTCTCGAGGTCGTCCGCAAGCACTCGGTCGCGGTCGCCCACTGCGCGCGCCTGCTCGCGCGAAAGGCGTGCAAGCCGGCAGAGAGCGCGTTCAGCCTCGGGCTGCTCCACGAGGCCGGGCTCGCCGTAGGGATCGTGACCCTCAACACCCACTCGCTTTGGCCTCGCCGGTTCGAGCCTGCGCAAGTGTGGCCCGTCTTGCTCGCGTCACGCTGGGAGGTCACGCGCCGCCTGGTGAACGTGTGGCACCTGCCGAAGGACATGGGTGACGAGCTCGTCGCCCTTCATCGACGCAATATCGCATTCAACGAGGTCCGCGCCGCGCTCGTCGTCGCGGACTCGATGGCGACGCACCTCGGCTTCGGGGTCGGCCCGGAGGGCGAAAACGTGGAGGACGAGGCGGTGGGGGCAGCCCGTGAGATGCTCGGGCTCGAGGAGGCCGAGCTCCAAGAGGTGGCAGAGGCGGCGACGGAGCTCCTCGACTCGATATTTTGAGCCGAAGAGGCGCCTCGGGGCGAGCCGCGCCCTTCGAAGGGCAGACGACCGGGCGGGACGGGCGACGCGATGGCACTTGGCCGGCGTCGCCCTTCGGCGTTTTGTCGCCCCCCGACCGCGCCAGCGCGAACGGCCATTAAGCAGCCCGCTCTCCGGTCCGACAACATTGGTGGCGAGGCGCGCTATGGCCGCTCGCTCGGTCCGACGCGCACAAGAACCTGAGGACGACTGCACATGGTGAACCTCGACGAGACTGTTCACGAGTTCCTAGTTGAGAGCTACGAAAACCTCGATCAGCTGGACCGAGAGTTTGTGGCGCTGGAGAGCGATCCCACGCAGAAGGATCGCATCGGCGCCATCTTCCGGACAATCCACACCATCAAGGGAAACTCGGGGTTCCTGGGATTCGGGAAGCTCGAGACGATGGCCCACGCCGGAGAGAGCCTCCTCTCCGCGCTTCGCGACGGCACCCTGGCCCTGACTCCGGTCATCGTCTCGGCGCTCCTCGCGATGGTGGACCGCGTTCGCGCCTCCCTCAAGATCATCGAAGAGACGGGCGCGGAGGGACCGCGCGTCCACGACGACGTGGTCAAGCTGCTGGCCGACGCTCGGGCGGGGAAGGGTGCGGCCGCGCCGCTCTCGGCTCCGCGGGCGGCGGAAGCAGTGGATGCGCCGCCGCCGCCGCCTCCTACGCCCGCCCCGGAGCCGATGCCGGCACCCCCTTCGGCCGCGCCCCCTCCGCCTCCGCCACCCCCTCCTCCTCCGGCGAAGGAAGCGCCCCCCAAGGCGCGCTCGGTCGCCCCTCCTCCCGCGCCGAAGCCACCGGCCCCGGCCGGGGAGCTGCACGACGGCGGCGCGACCTCCATCGCCGACACCAACGTTCGGGTGGACGTCGCGCTGCTCGACAAGCTGATGAACCTCGTCGGTGAGCTCGTCCTCTCTCGCAATCAGATCCTCCAATTCGGTGCCCGCATCGAGGAGGCGGCGGGAGCGGCTCAGCGACTGAACCTCATCACGACGGAGCTGCAAGAGCACGTGATGAAGACGCGCATGCAGCCGATCGGAAACGTGTGGAGCAAGCTGCCCCGCGTCGTCCGAGACCTCGCGATGGCCTGTGGGAAGCAGGTCAGGATCGAGATGATCGGCAAAGAGACGGATCTCGACCGGACCATCCTCGAGGCGATCAAGGACCCGCTGACCCACATCGTCAGGAACGCCGTCGACCACGGCATCGAGGCGCCCGACGTCCGTATGGCGAAGGGAAAGCCGAAGACGGGGACGTTGACGCTGCGCGCCTACCACGAGGGGGGACAAGTCAATATCGAGATCTCGGACGACGGCGCCGGGGTCAACGCCGAGGTCGTCCGAAGGAAGGCTTTGGAGCGCGGCGTCGTCACCGCGGAGCGGGCGGCCGCGATGAGCGAGTCGGACCTCATCCAGCTCGTGTTCCTCCCCGGATTCTCCACCGCCGAGAAGATCTCCAATGTCTCCGGGCGTGGCGTCGGGATGGACGTCGTCAAGACGAACATCGAGCGGATCGGGGGAACTGTCGACCTGCGCGGGACCGTGGGCCGCGGCACGACCCTCCACATCAAGATCCCCCTGACGCTCGCCATTGTCCCGGCCCTGATCATCACCGCGGGGTCCGAGCGCTACGCGATCCCCCAAGTGAGCCTGCTCGAGCTCGTGCGTCTCGAGGGAGAGAGCGTCCAAAAGGCCATCGAGCGGATCCATGGCACGCCGGTGTACCGGCTCCGCGGCAAGCTGCTCCCGCTGGTGTTCCTGGGCGAGCAGCTCGGGATGTCTAAAGTTGGAGCACAAACGACCGGTCAGTCCATCAATATCGTGGTGCTCCAGGCGGATGGTCGTCAGTTCGGGTTGGTCGTAGACGACGTCCGCGACACCGAGGAGATCGTCGTCAAGCCGCTCGGCAAAGAGCTGAAAGGCATCAACGTCTTCGCGGGGGCGACGATCATGGGTGACGGGCGGGTTGCGCTCATCTTGGACGTGCTCGGTCTGGGCCAGCACGCAGGCGCGGTCCGCTCGACGCGCGAAGGAGCGAGCGTCCAAAAGACGGGGACCCGAGCGACCGCCGCCGGCGGGGCGGCCGGGGAATCCCAGACGCTCCTCCTCTTCAACGTGGGCGAGGATCGCGAGATGGCGGTGCCCCTCGAGATGGTCGCCCGCCTCGAGGAGTTCCCGCGGGAGAGGCTCGAGCGCATCGGCAAGCGCCAGGTCGTCCAATACCGAGGCGAGATCATGACGCTCATCGATCTCGCCGAGGTCCTCGGGCAGCGGGCCCCGGTGTCCTCGGCTCCGCTTCAGGTGATTGTCTACAGCGAGGGTGGCCGGAGCGTGGGCTTCGTCGTATCGCGCATCCTCGACGTCGTCGACGAGGCGTTCCGCATCGATCGCTCCAGCGCTCAGCGAGGCATCCTCGGGGCCGCGATCGTGCAGAGCAGGGTCATGGAGCTTCTTGACGTGGGCGGGCTCGTTCGAGCCTATGACCCCGGGTTTGGTCAAGGGAGAGCGGCATGAGTGAGGAATCTGACAACGGCGCTCGCCAACTGTGCACTTTCCTGTTGGACGGGCTTCTCTTCGGAGTCGATGTGACGCGCGTTCAAGAGGTCATTCGCCATCAGGAGATGACCCCCGTCCCGCTCGCCCCATCCGTCGTGGCGGGGCTGATTAACCTGCGCGGACAGATCGTGACGGCGCTCGACATGCGCCAAAAGCTGAACATGCCCTCGCGACCGTCGGATCAGCTCCCGATGAACGTCGTGGTGCGTCAGGACGAGGGCGTCGTGAGTCTCCTCGTCGACGAGATCGGAGACGTCGTCGACGTGGACGATGCCTCGGTTGAGCCGCCGCCGGAGACCCTGCCAATCGACGCGAAGGCGATGATCTCCAGCGTCTACAAACTCGAAGAGCAGCTCTTGCTGCTCCTCAACACGAAGCTCGCGACACGTGTGGACGTCGGCCAGGGGAGCAAGCGGTCGTCATGTTGAATAGCGAGAACGGCAAGGGCCCCTCTCAATCGAAGCCGCCTTCGATGCGCGCCCCCGCCCCGGGGAGCGGCGCGTCGGACAAGCTATCCGGAGCGCTGGCGCTCCAGTTCTTGGAGGCTGTCCCCGTCTGCGCCATGTACGCGGACCGCGACGGGTTCATCCGGTACGTGAACAAGGCCACCCGCGAGACGTTCCGGAAGCTGGAGGCGAAATCCGGGATCCGGGCGGAGTCGCTGGTGGGCCGATCCTACGACATCTTTCACAAGGACCCGGACCGGGTTCGCCAAATCCTGTCGGACTCGAGGAACCTCCCCCACCGCGCCGTCGTGACCTTCTGCGACGAGAAGCTGGCCCTGGTCGTCAACGCCGTCTGCGACGAGGCGGGTCAGCACATCGGCGCGCTCCTCACTTGGGAGATCGTGACCGAGAAGCTCGCCGCCGAGGAGATCGTTCGCGCGAACGAGGGCACCCTTGCCGCCGTAAACCGTGTCCAAGCGGTGGTCGAGTTTACCCTCGAGGGTAACGTCCTGAACGCGAACGACAACTTCCTGTCCGTGCTCGGGTACTCGCTCCAAGAGATTAGAGGGCGCCATCACGAGATGTTCGTGGAGCCGTCCTATCGCTCGTCGCCGGCATACAAGGAGCTCTGGACGAAGCTGCGCTCGGGTGAGGTCGTGGCCGGGGAGTTCAAGCGGATCGCGCGCGGAGGGCGGGAGGTGTTCATTCAGGCGAGCTACAACCCGGTCTTCGACGAGCGCGGAAGGGTTGTTCGAGTCGTGAAGTTCGCGACCGACGTCACGCCCCAGGTCTTGCTCCGGCAGAAGACGGAGAACGTGCTCGCGGGCGTCACCCAGAACGCCGCCTCTCTGAGCGCCTCCGCGGAGGAGCTCACCGCCGTCAGCCAGCAGATGAGCACCACCGCCGAAGAGACCGCTTCCCAGGCGAACAACGTCAGCGCGGCCGCGGAGCAGGTGAGCCAGAACATTCAGACCGTCTCCGCGGGAGCGGAGGAGATGTCGGTCAGCATCCGCGAGATCGCCAAGAACGCCTCCGAAGCGGCGCGCGTCGCCGCCCAGGCGGTGTCCGTCGCCGCCGAGACGAACGCGACCGTCGGCAAGCTCGGAGAGAGCAGCGCCGAGATCGGCAACGTCGTCAAGGTCATCACGTCCATCGCGCAGCAGACCAAGCTCCTCGCTCTCAACGCCACCATCGAGGCGGCGCGGGCCGGTGAGGCGGGGAAGGGCTTCGCGGTCGTTGCGAACGAGGTCAAAGAGCTGGCGAAGGAGACGGCCAAGGCGACCGAGGACATCAGTCTGAAGATCGAGGCCATTCAGGCCGACACGCGCGGTGCGGTCGCGGCCATTGCCCAGATCGGGAGCATCATCAACCAGATCAACGACATTCAGAACACGATCGCGAGCGCGGTCGAAGAGCAGACCGCGACTACCGGCGAGATCGGTCGGAACGTTTCCGAGGGCGCGAAGGGCGCCAACGAGATCGCCTCAAACATCTCGGGGGTGGCGAGCGCAGCGCGCAACACCACCGATGGGGCGCGACGCTCCCTCACCGCCGCGCGAGCCCTCTCGGGCATCGCGGTGTCCCTCGAGAAGCTCATTGCAGACTTCCACCGCGCCTGACGCAACCGTTCGGCAGCCCACCAAAGGAGAAGCATCGTGAAAGCCATCGTGGTCGACGACTCGCGCGCAGCGCGAATGGTACTGAAGAAGGCGCTCGCTCAGGAGGGATTCGAGGTCCTGGAGGCGGGCGATGGGCGGCAGGCGCTGGACGAGCTCGCAAAGGCGGGAGCGGTGGACCTCGCGCTGGTGGACTGGAACATGCCAGTCATGACCGGCTACGAGCTCATCTGCGAGGTTCGCGCTCGCAAAGAGCTGGACCGGATGGCCATCATGATGGTCACGACCGAGACCGAATCCTCTCAGGTTCAGAAGGCGCTGGACGCGGGCGCGAACGAATACGTCATGAAACCATTCACTGGCGACGTCCTCCGGGAGAAGCTGCTGCTCCTCGGGCTGACGAACGGTTGAAGCCGTGAGCCCCGTACGCGTCCTCATCGTCGACGACTCGATTGTCGTGCGGCGTCTCCTCACGGAGATCCTCACGGCAGAGGCGGACATCGAAATCGTAGGCTCCGCGGGCAGCGCGTCGACGGCCATGTCCAAGCTCGAGCAGCTGAAGCCCGACATCGTCACCCTCGACGTGGAGATGCCGGGCGTGAGCGGGCTCGAGCTCCTCGACCAGATTCGGGCCAAGAACCCGCGCATCCCCGTGATCATGTTCAGCGCCCTCACCTACCGTGCGGGGGCCACGACGTTGGAGGCGCTCGCGCGAGGAGCGACGGACTACGTCACCAAGCCGAGCGGCACGGACCGGGCGGAGGCCGCCGAGCACGTCCGAAGAGAGCTCGCCCCGAGGCTTCGAGCCCTGGGGAGCAAGCGGGAGTCGCGGTTCATGCCGGCGGTGCGGCCGAGCGCGGCTCCGGTGAGCACGGCGCAGTTCGCGCCGGTGGTGCCGCCCTCGGGGGCCGCTTCGCTGAAGTTCTCCCTCCGGGAGAGCCCTCCGGACGTCCTCGCGATCGGCTGCTCGACGGGGGGCCCCAACGCCCTCACCGAGCTCTTCTCCGGCCTGCCGGCGAACCTCTCCGTTCCGATCGTGATTGTGCAGCACATGCCCCCGCTCTTCACGAAGCTCCTCGCGGAGCGGCTTTCGGCGCTTGGCCGAACCGCGCTCGTCGAGGCACAGGACGGTGAGGAGCTCGTGCCCGGCAAAGGCTACATTGCGCCAGGGGGTTATCACATGCGCGTCGCGCGGCGCGGCACGAGGACAGTGGTGGCGCTCGATCAGGGGCCCCTCGTCAACTCTTGCCGACCGGCGGTCGACAACCTGTTCGAGTCCGTCGCAGACGTCTTCGGGGCCAACGCCCTCGCCGTCGTCTTGACGGGCATGGGCCAAGACGGGCTACGAGGATCGGAGCAGCTGCGAGCAAAAGGGGCGCAGATTGTCGTCCAGGACCAGGCCACCTCGGTCGTCTGGGGTATGCCCGGCTTCGTCGCGAGGGCGAACCTCGCCCACGCCGTCCTCCCGCTCGGAGACATTGCCGCTGAGATTATCCGTCGAGTCCGGGGCCAGGGCCGAACCTCCGGCAGGAATGAGGGCTACATCAGTGTCCGCTAACCTCACTCAGACCGATACCGACTTCGTTCGAGACCTGGTTTATCGTCGCTCCGCCATCGTCCTCGACGAGACGAAGGCCTACCTCATCGAGTCGCGGCTCCTCCAGCTCGCACAGGACCACGGGTGTGCCACCGCGAGCGAGGTGGTCAAGATGGCGCGGGAGGGCGGGCCCGCGTCGGCGGCCCAGACCCGCATCGTGGAGGCGATCACCACCCACGAGACCACGTTCTTCCGGGACGTGCAGCCGTTCGAGGCGCTGAAGAAGCTCATCCTCCCCCAGCTGCTCGAGGGCAAGCCTCGCCCGCTCACCATCTGGAGCGCGGCGTGCTCGACCGGCCAGGAGCCGTACAGCCTGGCCATGATGATCCTGGAGAACTTTCCTCAACTCGCCAATGGCCGACTCCGGATCGTCGCTACCGATCTCTCCGCTCAAATCGTGGAAAAGGCAAAGGAGGGGAAGTACCGGCAGATGGAGATGAACCGGGGTCTCCCCGCGACGTACTCTCTGAAGTATTTCGACCGGGTCGGCTCGACGTGGCAGGTCAAGCCGGAGGTGCGCTCGCTCGTGAGCTTCCGGCAGCTGAACCTCTTGGACGATTGGACGGGTATCAGCGCTCCCGACATCGTAATGATGCGCTACGTGCTCATCTACTTCGACGTTCCGACCAAGAAGAAGATATTGAGTCGCGTTGCGCGCACTGTCTCTCCGAGCGGTGTTCTCTTTCTGGGGGGGTCCGAGACGACAATCAATGTCGACGATAGCTGGGAACGGATCCCGTACGAGCAGACGGCCTACTATCGGGTGCGCAAATGAGCACAGAAAACACGGCGTTTCCCCAATCAGTTGATATCGTTTCGATCGTTGGCGACGTGGCCGAGGCGTATTTCGGTCACGAAATGTCCAGGGTTCCGGCGGGGGCGATCCGCGATAACGAGGCATGGACGTCCTACGTCGAGATCGCCGGGAAATGGAGGGGGGCGGTCATCCTGAGCTGTCGCCGAGAGTTCGCCGTTCAAGCGTCGAGCGAGATGCTCGGAAAGAAGCCGGACGACGTGACGGACGAGGACGCGCTCTCCGTCATCGCCGAGCTGACGAACGTCATCGGAGGCAACATCAAGGCTCTCATCTCCGAGTCCGTCGGAGGCACATGCGCCCTATCCATTCCGCTGGTCGCCCGAGGTATGCACGCGTTCGGCGACGCGGACGACCAAGCGAAGCTCTGGTTCTCATCGCGTGGGCACCTCGTTTGCGTGAGGGTCATCGAGCTCGACGACCCGGCGCGAACGACCGCGCGTCCCATTCCACATCCAACCCTGCAATAGGTTCGACGTGATTCTCATCGTTGGCAGCGACGAGCCGGAGAAGGTGAGGCTCGCGACCATCTTACGCGAGGCCAAGGTGGAGGCCTTCAATCCAAGGGACCTCGCCGAGGCGCATTCGATCCTGCGCGACAAGCCCATCCGGGTGATTTGGGTCTGCGCCGGCGCTCTCGATGAGACGGTCCTCACTCTCGTGAAGAACCTCGATCAGCGGCGGGCGCAAAGGGCATGCCCGATCGTGGTCGTCACGGAGGAGCTCACCGACGAGGCGTTGACGAGGGCGGTCCAGGCCGGCGTCGACGGCGAAATGAGGCGCAGGAAGAGCCGCGACTACGTGCTCTGCCACGCCTCGTTGATGCACCGCCTCGCGCGGCGCCCCCCGTCGGAGCTGCTCATCACCGAGGCGAAGCCGGCCGGGCCAGGCGCCGCTCCGAGCTCACCGATCGAAGCGGCGACGCGGGCCAAGGCATGGGGTTCGGCCAAAGAGCTGTTGCGCGTGGCGGCCGGTGATTTCTTGACAGTGCCGGCGAGCCTCGCAAACACCTCGCTCGCGGAGTCGGAGATCTCCGCCGCGTGTCACATCCTGATGGGCAACGCGGCCGACAAGTTGGAGCTGCGCATCGCGCTCGGCTCCGACGCAAAGAGCGTCAAACAGCTCGCGGTCCACCTGTTTGGCGAGGAGGGCGAGGAGATGGGGGCGGAGCTCCTGTCCGAGCTGACCAACGTCTTCATGGGCACCCTCAAGACCGCGTTCTCGGACGAGGGGGTCAAGTTTGCCGCTGGATTGCCGGAGGCCGTCCCGTCGCAGCGGGTCCTCCACCCGGCGGAGCTCTATTCGGTTCAGCAGTCGTTCGAGTACCAGTTCGCCGATGCGCGCGTGGTCGTCTACGTCGGATTGAGAGGGAGCGGGACGACGACGGTGAACGTGCTGGGTCTGCGCGAAGGCATGGTGCTCGCCAAGGACCTCTTCAATCAGAAAGGGCTGATGCTCGTGCGGGGGGGGACACGACTGTCGCTCAACATGGTCGAGAAGCTGCGAACGATCCTCACCTCGAAGGAACAAGTGGAGGTGCTGGCCACCTGAGGTGGTCGGCTGAGGAGTTTCATGGATAAGGACCAAAAGAAGCGAGTTCTCTTCATCGGCAACCGCAGCGCGCTGTCGCGCATCGCGGGTGAGACGGGGAAGAGGCTGTCGCAATGGGAGCCGGTGTTCGCGCCCACGCGCGAGTCCGCCATGCACGCCCTCGCCGAAAGCGAATTCCACGCCGTGGTCGCGGACGATGCGATCGGTCCTCGCGAGACGGAGCGGGTCCTCCGCGAGGTGAAGGAGAAGTGGCCGAACGTCGCCCGCCTTGCCGTCGTGGACCAGCCCAACGCGAAGCAGACGCCTCCGCCCGTCGCTGCCGTTCATGTCGTGCCGCGCGCGTGCGGGGTCGACGACATGGAGACCTCGCTCGAGCGCAGCGCTGCTGTCCACGCCATCGTGACGGAGCCGAAGATCCGGGAGGTGGTCGGGACGGTCGAGTCGCTTCCCACCCTCCCCAAGACGTACCGCGAGGTCATGGCCGTCACCAACCGAGAGGATGCCAGCGCGCTGCTCGTGGCCAAGGCCCTCGAGAAGGACCCGGCCCTTTCACTCAAGGTGCTTCAGGTGGTGAACTCGGTGACCTTCGGCCTGCGACAGAGGATCTCGTCCGTCCAGCAAGCCGTCTCCTACCTGGGCATGGAGCTCATCAAGGGCATCGTCCTCACCGCCGAGATCTTTCAGTCCGCGGAGCGGGCGAAGCCGCAGGGCTTCTCCCTGGAGCGCTTTCAGGATTACTCGATCCGGGTAGGGCGCCTCGCGGCCGAGTTCGGCAAAGGGCGAGGGATTGGAGAAGAAGCTTTCACGGCCGGCCTGCTCCACGATGTTGGCAAGCTCGTCCTTTCCATGAAGCGCGCCACCCAATTCACGGAGGCGCTCTTGCGCATTGCCGAGACGGGAGAGGACACTGAGGTCGTCGAGCGAGAGATGCTCGGGATCACCCACTCCCACGCGGGGGCCTACCTCCTGTGGACGTGGGGAATCCCCTACCCGATCGTCGAGTGCGTAGCGTTGCATCACGCGACCCACCTCGTGCGGGGGGGGGCGAACGAGCTCGTCGCCGTCGTGCACGCGGCGGAGGCCCTCTACGGCATCCACGCCTGCCGTGACCCGGAGTCGAAGCTCGATATGGAGCTCATCGAGCGGGCGGGGATGGCCAAGGAGATCCCCCAGTGGAGGGCGCGGGTTGCGGAGTCCGTAGGCTGACCGCGGCCGGTCCCCCTGCCTACATTAGCGGCGTGAGGGGGCGGGCCGCTGGAGCATCAGAAGGGAGCGGCGCGAGAAAGAGCTCGTCGCCGCGACGCGATCGGATGTGAGCCATGTCGCCAGTTCAGTTCAACGCTGACGCTCTCGCGCCAGAGGTCGATTCTCCAACGGGGCCCACGCCGAAGAGCACCTGCGAAACCATCGCTATCACGGTCCGGATATCTGCGATCCCCTGAAGCGCGTCGGCGGAGCGCCGGAGGTCCCCCGCCAGCACAGATCGGGGTCGTCGTCACGACCATCGAGGACATCACGAGGACGACGAACCTCCTCGCTCTCAACGCCGCCATCGAGGCGGCGCGGGCGGGGGAGATGGGACGCGGCTTCGGCGTCGTCGCGAGCGAGGTCAAGAACCTCTCCCGGCAGACGGCGGACGCCACCGTCGAGATCCGCGCCAAAGTCGATCGCATTCGCGCCGCCACCGCGGGGGCGACGGTTGCGATGCAGGCCAGCGCCGCCAGCGTGAACAAGATCCACGAGATGGTCGCTCAGGTGACCTCGGCCGTCCGCGACCAGGACGACCTGACCAACGCGGCCCGGGCCGCCGTGAGTGAAGCGGCGGACAGCGCCGACCAGCTCGCACGAGAGATCGGCGAGCTACAGACGCGGGTGGGGGAAGAGGCCGCGCGTGCGCGCGCGGCTCTGGATAATTGATCAGGAAAGGAACGAGCCAATGCCCCTCATGGAATGGAACCCCAAGCTGAGCGTCGGGGTCAATCAATTCGACAACGAGCACAAGCAGCTGCTCGCCATGCTCAACCAGCTCTTCGACGCCTCCCAGGCCGGCAGCGCCAAGGACGTGCTGGGGAAGATCCTCGACGGGCTGGTGGCGTACACCCAGACGCACTTCGCGAACGAAGAGCGCTACATGAAGATGCACAACTTCGCCGACTACGCCGCGCACAAGGCGGAGCACGACGCGCTCGCCAAGCAAGTCCTCGCCGTGCAGGCGAAATACCACCAGCCCGGGCCCAGCGCCGCCTTGGGTATGGAGGTCCTCACCTTCCTGAAGAACTGGCTGACGAAGCACATCCAGGGCAGCGACAAGAAATACACCCCGTTCATGCTGGAGCATGGCGTGCGTTGAGGACTCGCGCGCAACCGGGCGACCGATCCATCGAGCGGTCGGTCCGCCCGGCCCGGAGATCGGCTCTCGTTCGTGGGCCGGGGCGTGCTTGGTGAACCTGGACGGTGTTGACCTCCCGAGGGGTCGGGAGGGGCGGTGAGACTCCCCACTCACGGAGGGGATGGATACTGGCGATCGATGTAGCAGAGGCCCTCTCCCCCATTCAGATGGCCCTGCGTCGACTGGACGTAGCGAACGAAGTCCCGATAGTCACGGAAGCCGCTCTCCGGATCGAGATCAGGGCCGACCGGGATCGTCCCTGTCTCGTAGGCCCGTGTGGGGCTCGCGGGAATGTCGGATCCGTCGCAGCTGCGCCAGGGCAGATCCGCTCCGCTGGCGTCGGTGATGGCGGTCACGTCCACCCCCTCGAGGAGCTCCATCGTGAGGGGCGTCTCCGCGGGCTCTCCGACGAGCTGGGCCCCCATCGCGTCGAAGAAGACGGGCGGCTCGTGCTGCACGTCGGAGTAGACCGGGTGTTCCAGGTGAATGGTGATCTGTCCCAGCGCGGCCGAGCTCTCCTTGATCGCGATCCCCCGCGGGTACTCCTCACCCTGGTAGGGATCCCCCTGGTTCTCCTGATTCTGGCAGTTGAGATAATTGGTCGGGGTATCGAAGCCGAGCTGGAACGGGATGGTCGCGGGAATTGCAGTGAAGTCGTATGTGTCGTCGGAGACCGTGCACGTGTCACCCTTGAATGTGGCGGTGCCGACATAATAGACAGCGTAGCCGTTCGCGACCGCGTCCTCATAGGCAGCCGCTCCTGACTCGTTCAAGTTGACGGCGGTGGCGTTCGCGTCGGCCGGGACGAGGCTGAAGCTGAAAGCGTAGGTCGCGCCGCCCGACAGCGGGCCGCCGTCGAGTGTTTGGGTGATGTCGGCGATGTGGATCGCCTGGCCCTCGCCGCCCGCCGCCGGAACATCGCCCGGCTGGGTCAGATCAATCACCCAAGGGCCCACCGCCTCCGCCACATCGGCGCCGATGTCCGACTGATCTCCAGGGTTTCTATTCGGGTCCTCCGAGAGCCAAACGCGGCCCACCGTCACGAGGACGTGGTCGAAATGGAGCTCCCATCCGTCGACGATCGTGACCTCGCTTCCGGTCGGAAACAGGAAGCCATCGAGAGCCGCGTCTTCACCGGAGATCTGCACCTGAACCGAGCCTGGTCCCGCGTCGCCACCACCGCCACCGCCTGCCCCGGAGCCGGCGTCGTCGCCGCAGCCCTCCAAGGCCGCGAGCAAGGCCACGAGCAACAAGAGGCGTGGAGCGTTCGTCGTTTCGATCATGGGACGGCAGCGTAGTCGACTCGATCGGTTATTGCAACACACATGCAACTGAGTCTGGTGTGCACATGCGTCGGCGACGGCTTGCGCAGTGGGTCACGCGCGTAGCGTCGCCCACTCTCGGTCTTGTCGTCGGTGCCCACTGAGCCGCTGGATATCGGCAGCGACGGATCGCACCCGGAAGGAGTGGACCGGTGGGGCCCAAGATACTTGTCGTGGACGACTCGAGGATGATCAGACATCAAGTCAGCGCCGCGCTGATGGAAGCGGGCTTCGAGGTGATCGAGGCCACGGACGGGTTGGACGCGCTCTCGAAGCTGGACGCGGCTTCGCACGGTGTCTCCCTCGTCTTGTGCGATCTGAACATGCCCCGAATGAACGGGCTGGAGTTCTTGGAGGGCGCCATCCAGATGATGAGAGGCGCGGTCCCCCCGGTCGTCGTGCTGACGACAGAGACCGACCCAAAGCAGCTCCAGCGCGCGAAAGATCTGGGGGCGAAGGGCTGGATCATCAAGCCATTCAGCACCGAGCTGCTGGTCGCCACCGCCGTCAAGCTCTCTCTAGGAGCGTGAACCGTGCGAATCGTGCTGGCCTCTGCGAGCTCGCCATCTGCCGCACGCACCATCAAAGTGCTGCAGGTTCGCCATGACGTGGCGCTCGCGCGCAACCCCGCGGAGCTGCAGTCCCGGCTCGGGGAGAGAGTGACGGACGTGCTGTTGATGGACCAAACCTTCGGTGGCCACGCGGCCGAGTCGCTCGGGGCTTTTCGCGCGATGTGCACGAAGAAGCGCGTCTACGTCGTTGCGCTGCTCGAGCCTCAGCCGACCTCGGAGGTACACCGCGCGCTCCAAGCCGGCGCCGACGATTTCATTCGAAAGCCTTTCTGTGACGAGGACCTCCTGGCGAGGGTGGAGGCCCCGTGTCGAATCGCGACTTGGACGAGCGTCGCTCGCAATGTCCATGACTGGTCGACGTTGGTCGAGCTCACCGAGACCAGCCTCTGGAGACTGCCCGGGCAGGTCGTCATCGCCGCGCTCTCCGAGCTGGTGCGAACGGAGATCGAGGAGTCGTCGTCGAGGCCTCAGCCCCCGGGTTATGCGGCGAGCATCCCGCTCACGGCGTCGAACGCCGAGGTCCGCCTCGGCCTCGTCCTCGAGGGCGACGCCGCGCGCGCCATTGCGCTGAAGCTCCTCGGCGATAGCGCACCATCGAACGAGACACTCGACGACCTGACCCGCGAAGCGGCGAACACGATCGCGGGCGCGGTGAAGCGAGCCGCCCACGACGAAGGAATCGCGCTGACGCTGGGCCTCCCGAGCTCGGTGCATTTCGGGGCGGTGCTCTCCAATGAGCCGAGCTCGAAGCGGCGGGACGTCTTCTGCCGAATGGGATGCGCGGGGCTGTCCGTGACCCTGGCCCTCGTCGACGCTGCTCCAAAGTGGGTGGCTGCCAGCTCCCTCTCGGAGGGGATGGTCCTCGCCCACGACCTGCACACCTCCAACGGGCTCCTCCTCGCATCCGCGGGCACGCGCCTCACGCGCACCACCGCGGACCGCCTGGCCCGACTGCTCGGCGCCACCCGTTTGGAGGTCGCGAGCGCCAGCGCCGCGGCGCGCGTCTGAAGGGAGCCGTCTCCATTGACGCGGAAGCTACAGGTCGACCGAAAGATGCCGTCTTACGCTGAGGAGTCGAGACGGTCGCTACCCCGTCCCGCTCCGCGGCTCCTGTGGAGGGGCCGCGGTTCTCTTCGAGGAAGCCATGCAGGTATTCGAAGGCAGGTCGCTCGAGCCGGAGGCCGTAGTCGCTGTCCGTGAAGAGGGACGGGTGAGAGAGGCCCGCTCATGCCTCCCGAAAGCGATCTTCGTGCTCGTCTGCGATCGTGCGCCTCGGCCGTTGGAGGAGGGGCGGGGGAAGGTCCACGAAAGGTTCTCGGCGTCGCGCCGCGACCGACGTGAGGTCGTCATCGGCTTCGACCGACACGGCGAGCAGCTCGACGGCCTGCACATCGCCCAGACGATGGTGGCCACCGCCATTGGAGAAGTGGAGTGAGCGACGCGGAAGACGCCGCGCTGCGCGCCGAGCTCGCGGCCACGCGCCAGGCCTTGGAGGTGCTCAAGCGAAGGGTTTACGACTCGAGGAAGGGCGGCAGGTCGACGCTCCAGCGGCAGCTCGAAGCGGCGGAGCGCCGCGAAGCGGAGGGGCGGCAGCGCCGGGAGCTCACGGAGCTCCGAAACGCGGAGCTGGAGAGCGAGATCGAGCGTCGAATCCTCCTCCAGCGACGGATCAGCGACAATGTTCGGGTCGGACTGCTCGTCACCGACCGCAGCTTGACGGTGCTCCCCGCCTCCTCGCGGTCGTGTCGATCGCTGCTCCAGCGCGAGGCCATCGAAGGGGTGACCTTGCCCCGCCTCCTGCGCCTCGACGACAGGCGCGCCGCCGCGTACCGATTGGCGACGGAGCAGGTCTTCGAGGACGTGCTTCCGGAGGCCCTGTCCATTGCTCAGGTGCCGCAGGACTTCCATATCAATGGTCGCATCCTGCGGGCGGAGCCGAGCGTCCTGCGCGACGCCTCCGGGGCGGTCGAAGGCCTGCTCTACACACTCAGCGAGATCACGTCCCTCGTCGAGGCGCAGCGAGAGGCGGCGGTGAACCGTATGCTGGTGGGGATCTTGCGCGACAAACACGGGTTTCGGGCGTTCCTCGACGAGACGCGGGGTCAGATCGAGAGGGCGGAGCAGGCCCTAATGAAGGGGGACATGGGCACGGTGGCCCGCGTGGTCCACACCATCAAGGGAAACAGCGGGACCTATCAATTGTCCTCGGTCGTCAGCCAGATCCATGAATTGGAGTCGCGACCGCTGGACGTCGCGTCGCTGCGCTCCGTCCGGAGAGCCTTCGAGACGGTGCTGAAGGAGCACGAGGCCGTGCTCGGCATGGTGTTCGAGGGCGCCGATCGCGCCGCCGTGGAGCTCTCGTCGAATCAGGTCACGGAGCTTCGGCGCATCGCCCAGAGCCTCGACTGTGGCCCCCTCAACGAGCTGGTGGAGGAGCTGGTCAAGCGGCCGGCGGGGCAGCTGCTCGGGCCGGTCGAGACTTCAGTGCACACCCTCGCCGCGAGCCTGGGCAAAGAGGTCCAATTCGTGGCGGTGGGCCTCGACACGCTCCTCGACGAAGAGGTCATGCGGCCGATCTGCCAGAACGTGATTCACCTCGTTCGCAACGCGCTCGATCACGGGCTGGAGGCCCCCGACAAGCGATGGCCAAAGCCGCGTCGGGGCAGAGTCATCCTCGTCGTCGAGTCCTGGCGTGATCGAGCCCGCCTCACGGTGCAGGACGACGGCGCGGGCATCGACGCGGAGGCTCTCGCCAGTCGAGCCGTCGCCCGGGGTCTCGTGACCAAGCGTCAGGCCGACCAGATGCTCGACGAAGAGAAGCTCCAGCTCGTCTTCCTCGACGGCGTGTCGACCGCCGACGCGGCCACGGAGGTCTCCGGAAGAGGGATGGGAATGGCCTCGCTACGAGAGGCGGTCGGGCACGCGAAGGGGGTGGTGCACGTCGCCTCGAAGCGTGGTCTCGGGACGACGGTCGTTATCGAGGTCCCACGCCGAGGCTCCATTCGGTCCACCGAGCGGGCCGCGGCCCGCTCGGGGGTCGCGTGGGACGTCGGAGCGCCCAAGTGGTCCAAGAACGGCGACTGACGGACGAGATCCTCGTCGTCCCGGCAGATGAAAGGACCGGCGGGGTCGCCGCCATCCGCTCGTTCAGAGCGTGAGCTTGGCGACCATCGACCGGGCGGGGGGAGCTTGCCGTCGACGACGCGCACCACACTCCAGGAGAGCGGCGCGGCTCCACCGCGCTTTCAGGAAATGGACTCGATGACCCTCTGCCGCCATCCGTCCAGCTCTTCCAGCATCCCCGCGCGCTCGAGCATCGCCACGTCCAACGTCGCCTCCCGCTCGCCACACGCGTAAATGCTGTACAGCGCCTCGGCGGCGTGGACGATCGCCACGAGATCGGAGGGGTGGTCACCGGCCAGCTCGGTCGCGTGGTGCATGGCGACACACTCCACGATCGGGTAGGGGATACCCCAGGACCAGAGCAGATGGGCGCCGACGTCGGAGTGCGAGACGCCGAGCACCTCGCGCTCGACGGACTCAGCGTCTTCCCCCGTAGCGGCGACTCGGAGCAGGACGTTGGTGAAGTCCGTCTCGCGTTTCAAGGAGAGCACCAGCTTCCCGACGTCGTGGAGAAGGCCGGCGCTAAAGGCCTCCTCGCCCAATCCGCGGGTCGCGGCGAACTCCGAGGCCAAGGTCGCGATCTTTAGCGAATAGTCCTGGAACCTTCCCAGCGAGAACCCCTCCACGTCCTTCCGCTCTGCCGTTTTGAAGATCTCCGCTGTGACGACGATGCCTTTGATCAGCTCGACGCCGAGGTATGCCGCCGCTTGCTGGACCGAAGAGATGCGCCGGCGCAGCCCGAACATCAATGAGTTTACGACTTGAAGCACCTTGAGGCAGAGCGCAGGGTCTCTCTGCAGCGCGCTCGCCACGGTCGCCGCGCTTACGTCCTTTTGGCTCGTGACGCTGACCAGGTCCCGGTAGACCGCCGGCAGGGTGGGCAGAGACTCCACGTGCCCGGCGAGGGCGGCCGTTGTCGGGTTCGAGACGATCGCGTGCACGTTGGCGCTGCGTTGGATTGACGCTTCCAGCTGCGCGGGACCGCACTCATCGGGTACCGCTTGAACCGCCGCCAGCGTCGACCAAAGTGGCCGCGCGAACGGCTCGCTCGTCAGGGTGAGGCGCGCGAGCTGAGGCCACTTGGCATCCACCTCCTGGAGGACGAGCTCGCCGGTGGCGTCGCCCACCCGCTCTGCCGCGACGACAGCGCGGAAGTCGCCGTCCGACAGGAGGCTCATCGCCTGCTCGAGACGGTGCGCGAAGACTGGGTCCCATCGCGAAAAGGATTGGTCGGCGCCGCTCTTGACCCGGTCGAAGGCAGCGTTCTCCCCGACCAGCAATACCCGGTTCTTGCCTTGTTGGCCCATGACGCATCTCTCCGGCGAGGTCTGCTCGCGAGGCTGGTTCGCGAGCCTAGGTGGCTGTCGATCGAGATCGGCACCGGACCGCAGAAGGTAAACGGAAATAAATCGCGGGTCCCGTTCGCCGGGCGCCGACGCGGTCACTCCAGCGCTGAAGGCGTTTCGGCGCCCGCGAGCGTCGCCCCTTCGCTCATCGGCTGGGCCCGACAACTTGGCGTACTCCGAGGCTCACCGCAGTGCTTTCCCGGCGAGGCGGAGCCATCGACTGGCTCGACAAGGGCGCCAATCTGACGCGTTAGCATGCCAGCGCCCGCCCCGTTCCTGCGCCGCGGTGACGTTTGGAGGCGCTCCATCCCCGCGGAACCGCGAAACCGCGGAGCATTCGCCTGGGCATGAGAATCGCTCTCGGCGCGCGCGATGCCAACCAGACGTAGCTCGGAGCCTGAGCAATCCCTGAGGGACCTACGCGTGACCGTGCTGTCGACCAACGCCGAGATCCTCGACGGGCTCGTGCCCTACCTTCGCGTGGCTGGGATGAACGTCGTCGGTCTCACCGCCGTCGGCGACACCCAAACGCGCGTGACGCACGCCTTCGTCGTCTTTGCAGACGACTTCGCGGTCGAGGAGCTGCGGCCGCTCGTCGACGAGGTCACCGAGGATCCGCGAGGGCCTTCGATGGTCATCGTGACCGCGCAGCCCGGGAGGGCGACGGTGCGATTCGGGCTGGACCGTCGGAGCAACCGCCCCGTCACGCTTGGTCGACCGGTCTGCGGCTTCACGGTTCTGAACGCTCTTCGACACAGGATGGAGCCGCGCCATAACGATGAGCACCCTTAAGGGAAGAATGCCGCGAGGTTCCGGCACGAGGCACGTCCGCGACCGCGAGTCTTCTACCCCGCTCCTGGCGTCGGACGCGGCCTTCGACTCGTTGTACGCGACGAGCTGGCAGCATCTTTCAAAGAGGCACTGGACTCCGGTCGACGTTGCCGCGATGGCGGCCCGCTGGCTTACGGAGGATCCCGATGTCCACGCCGTGCTCGACGTGGGCTCTGGGGTCGGAAAGCTGTGCATCGTGGGAGCGCTCGTGACCGGGCGTCCCTTCGTCGGTATCGAGCAGCGCCCTCGGCTGGTCCGCGCGGCGCGCGGAGCCGCGCACGCGGCTGGAGTGTCATCCCACGTGGAGTTCGTGTGCGATCTGGTATCCGCGACAATCCTCCTCGAGTTTCGCTCGATCTACCTGTTCAATCCATTCGCGGAGCACACCTTCAGCGAGGAGTCGCGGATCGACGGAACCGTGGAGCTCTCGCTCGAGCGCTATCGCGCCGACGTCAGCCTCATCGAGAACGCGCTCAGCCGCGCGGCGCTGGGGCAGCGGGTCGTGACCTATCACGGCTTCGGGGGCGAGCTGCCTCGGGGCTACATCGAGGAGCGCTGCGAGCCGATGGGCACCGACTATCTGCAGCTCTGGGTGAAGCACCGCGGCCCATCGGTGCTCTAGGGCGTGCCGTCGCGGACGAACGTGACGTTGGTCCGCACGAGCGCGCGGCCCTCGCGCTTGGGAAAGCGGCCGTCTCGAAGGTTCGCAGGATGCAACGCGCGACATCGGCTCGCATGGCGTGTCCGCTCGTTCTCCATCGACGGCCGGTGCCGCGAGCAGCGCTCGTGCCAGCCCAGCGACCGGTGCAGGTCAGGGCACCCGACGAGGCTCGGTCGCGTGGCGGGAGTCCGGTCGGCTCGCCGAGGCGGTGGAGCGCGCCGCTGCCCGCTTCTTTTGGACGCCCACTCGCCTGCGCTGGAGGGTGCGAACGCTCACGCCCAGCCGCGCCGCCGCCCGGGTGATGTTGCCGTTCTCGAGGGCGAGCGCACCTTCGACGATCTGGTCCACCGCCTGGGCCAGCGGGTGGTCCAACGAGATGGTCACGAACCCTGGGGGAGTCGACTGCGCGTCGCCCCGCAGATCCTCCGGGAGGTCGACGGGCCGAATCGCGCGTCCTTCGAACAGGAGGGTGAGCAGCTCGAGCACGTTCCGGAGCTCGCGGACGTTACCAGGCCAGGAGTAGCGGGAAAGGATATCGAGCGCGCCGCGCGTCAGCCGGATCGCCGCGACCCGGTGCTGGGCGGCGAGCTGCAGACGGAGCTGCTCGATCAGCACGGGGAGGTCCTCTCTTCGGTCGCGCAGCGGTGGAACGACCAACGGGACGCCTTGGATACGATAGAACAGATCGGCGCGAAACCTGCCGATCCGGACGTCGTCCTTGAGAGGGCGAAGGGTCGCGCAGATCACGCGAGCATCCACCTCGAGCTTTCGGTTTCCGCCCACCCTCATGAACCGGCGGCTCTCGAGGAACCTGAGCAGCTTCGCCTGTACCGCGAGCGGCATCTCTCCAATCTCGTCGAGGAACAGCGTGCCCCGCTCTGCCGCCTCGATCTTGCCCAACGCTCGCTCGACCGCCCCGGTGAACGCACCTCGCTCATGTCCAAAAAGCTCACTCTCGAAGAGGTGCTCCGGCACCGCTGCGCAGTTGATGGGAACGAAAGGGCCTTCCCGCCGGCTCGAGAGCCCGTGGACCCTGCGCGCGAGGACCTCCTTCCCGCAGCCTGACTCGCCATAGAGCGACACATTGACGTCCTTCGCGCCGACGATTCGAACGAGCTTGTCCAGCTTGCGCATCGCCGGGCTCCGCAGGACGGGCTCGGGGACCGCGTCAAGTTGACGGCTTCTGTTGGGCATAGGTCGACTTAGCACGACAAAGTGGTTCGAAGCGCCGCTTGTCCAACGGAGGCCGCGGGATTCGCCTTTCGAAGCAAGGGCGGCACGAGATTCGCTCCGCGCACACCGGCGCGGGGCGACGCGCCCGAGCCCCGCCGTGATTCGACCCTCTGACGCCTCGGGGTCGCGCTACCAGCCTCATGGACCCTGCCTACAAGAGCCACTTGCTCCGATCGGATGACGCGTTCGACAGCCTCTACTCGATGACGTGGCGTGAGCACTCGCCGAAGCACTGGACTCCGGTCCGTGTCGGCGTGATCGCTTCCCGCTGGCTCACGGAGGACCCCCACGTCGACCGCGTGCTCGACGTCGGATCGGGCGTGGGCAAGCTGTGCATCGTGGGGGCGCTCGCTACCGGTCGCACCTTCGTTGGGGTCGAGCAGCGGCCCGCCCTCACCGCGGCGGCGGCAGCGGCTGTGCAGGCAGCAGGTGTCTCCTCGCGCGTGCGGCTTCTCTGCGCTCGCGCGACGCTCCCGCTCCTTTCAGAGTTTCGTGCCATCTATCTTTACAATCCGTTCGCCGAGCACACCTCTGCGCCCACTTCACGAATCGACGACGCCGTGGAGCTCTCCTTCAAGCGCTACAAGGAGGACGTCGCGCTCGTCGAGGAGGCGCTGCGCCGAGCGCCCGTAGGCCAGCGCGTCGTGACGTTCCACGGCTTCGGCGGGGAGATGCCTCGCGGCTACGTCGAGGAGCATTGCGAGCCCGTGGGCAATGATCTGCTGCAGCTTTGGGTCAAGCACCTGGCGTTATGAGCCCGACGCACACACGCCGGAATTCGACGGAGGAGGCGTGGTCGCATCGCGCGAGGCGGACCATGAGGTCACGGCTGCGGTCCATACCACGACACCGTGCTGACGGCCACATCAGCGAGGAAGACGTCGGCAGCGGGAATCTCTGTGTCCAGTCCAATGAGGTCCCACCATCCGGACGGGAGAGGGAGTCGCAAGCGCCTTCGCCCTCCGGATGAGAGGCAGCGATCGCAACGCCCCTCGGAGCGGAACCGCCAACCGTGACGCTCGCGCTCGGATCGCGATCGAAGTCGACAATCGCTGCCGATAGGTCACTTTGGACGGCGGCCCGATTCTGATGACCTTTGGGTTCAACTTTGCTTGCCGGCCGCCAGTGGAGGTCGCCGTTCCTTTCTCGACGACAGAAGATGTCTTGGCGATATTGTCTGCTCTCTCGGCCGCGGTGCTGGTCCTCGACTCGAGCGGCTACGTAAGGTTCGTGAACAGGCGCGCGCAGGATATTCTGGGTCGTGCAGAAGGTGCGATCCTTGGGTTTCCCATTGGTGACTTCCTTGCCCCTCGCGACTTCATTCGCGCTGCCGCCACGTCACCTTCAGAGGAACGATTTCGTGTGCGCATCGCTCGCCCCGACGGAGTCATGGTCGTCCTGGGATTCCGCCCGAGCCTCGTGGAGGTCGGTGGCGAGGAAGGCTATGCGATCGTCGTACAAGACATCGGCGCGGTGGAGAGAGTCCGCGAGGAGCGCGACCGGCTGATGCAAATCGTCGGCGTTAATGAGGTTCTGCCCTCGATCCTCCACGAGCTAAAGAACCCACTCGCCGCCATCGACAACGCCGTGGAGCTCTGCATCGAAGAGCTGGAAGAGAGCCGGGCGCGCCAAGACATGAGAGCGATCCTCGGCGAGATCCGCAGAATGGAGCTCACCGTCGAGGGGCTCGGGTCTATGGATCGAGACATCCACTCATCGCGCGTGACGGCCGTCGACGAGGCTCTCAGGGAGGTCGTCCGAGTCATGGATCGACAGGCGGGCCCGCGGTCGATCACGATGTTCACCGACGTTCCGCCCATGCCGGTGCTGCCGTTCGCGGCCAGCGTCGTGCGCTCCGTCGCGTTCAATCTGATCGCCAATGCCATTCACGCGTGCACGACGGGGAGCACCATCAGCCTGGTAGCGCGTATCGTCAGGGACGTCTCCGCCGGAGGAGCCTTCGAGCTCTCCGTGGAGGACGACGGCACTGGGATGAGCCCGGCGGTCCTCGAGCGCTGCTGTGAGCCGTTCTTCACGACCAAGCCCAAAGGCACGGGGATCGGTCTCGCCCTGGTCGAACGGATCGTCAAGCAGGCAGGAGGCGATCTCATGATTGCGTCGGCCCTGGGGGCGGGCACCTCCGTGCAGATTCGTGTCCCGTTCCGCCCCCCCACGACGCCCCGACCTCCGGCTCCGCGCTCGTCGAGAGGCGAAGAGCGTCACGGGAGATGAGCTGGGAGTGGCTGGATGCGCATCCTATTGGTGGAGGACGAGACGATGCTTCGGTCCACGATCGCTCGTGGACTATCGAAGATCGAGGGCGTGGTCGTGGCGGACGCCCCCGACCTCCAGGCCGCGCTCGAGGAGATCGACCGGGCCGCCCCCGACGTGATCGTGAGCGATCTCGATCTCCCCGGCCGCAGCGGGCTCGAGCTGCTCGGTGAGCTCGGGCGGCGGGGACTGCGGGTGCCGGTCATCTTCGTCTCGGGCTATCTGCAGGCGTACCGCTCGCAGATCCCTCCCCACGCGAACGTGGAGGTCTTGGAGAAGCCGGTCAGTCTGGATGAGCTCCGGATGATGGTGCAGAGGCGGAGCCCACGTGCCAGCCGACCGCTCGAGGACGCCCCGTTCACCGTGGCCGACTATCTGCAGCTCGCCGGGATCGGGCGGCGCTCGGTCAAGCTCGAGGTGGAGCGCGACGACCGAATCATCGGCGAGGTCACCGTCTGGAATGGAGAGACTTGGTCCGCGACCGACGCGCTCGGGAAGGGCGAGAGTGCGCTTCGCCGGCTCGCGTTCAATCCAGGGTCTCACGTCCGCTGCTGCTCCCTCAGCGTTCAGCCCGAGGAGCGCACCCTGCCGGGACAGTGGGAGGTGGTGTTGCTCGAGGCGGCGCGCCGAGACGACGAGGAGCGCGCGAGCTCCCTTCATCCGCGCCCCGAGGGCGCAGTCCATGGTCACGGCTGGGGACGCGCGCACGATGGCGCGGCGCTACGGAAGGAGGGTCGACCGCTCGAGCGGTCTGAGCCTCCGAAGTCGGCGCTCGATGTCGCTTTCGACGGAGCCTGGGAAGAAGGCCTCGCGGCGCTCCTCGTCAAAGATTATCCAACCGCGCTCCGAGCGCTGCGGGCCGCGAGCGAGCTGAAGCCAGATGACAAGAAGGTGCGCGCGAACTTGAGGCGGCTCGCGGAGCTCGGCTTCGGCGAGGAGCATTGAAACACCGCCGGGCCGCGCACCTATCCTCGCGCCGCGACCACTCCCATAGCCACCGCTATGATGAACACCTCTTGGCTCCGCGAATCGTCCTGACAAGCCGCTGCTTCAAAAGCTGAACTTGGAGACCATCGACCGTAGCTTGTGAGCGATGTCATTCTGGGCCGCCGCGGCCGTCTGAACCTCCCCCGCGGCGTTGGTCGTCTCCTTGGCGGCGTTGGCGACGGCCACGATGTTGCGCGCGATGTCGTTGCTCCCTTGGGCCGCCTCGGTGACGTTTCGGCTAATCTCGTTGGTGGTCGCCGTCTGCTCCTCCACGGCAGTGGCGATCGTGTTCTGAATGTCGCTGATCTGACCGATGATGCCCCCGATGTGCTCGATGGCCGAGACGGCCTCACGCGTGTCGCCCTGAATGGCCTCGATCTTCTGACTGATGTCCTCGGTGGCGTCGGCCGTCTCTTTGGCCAGCTCTTTGACCTCGTTCGCGACGACCGCGAAGCCCTTGCCTGCTTCGCCCGCGCGGGCAGCCTCGATCGTGGCATTGAGGGCGAGCAGCTTGGTTTGCTGAGCAATGGAAGTGATGACCTTGATGACCTTGCCGATCTCGGCGCTCGAATCGCCGAGCTTCGCCACGGTGGTGTTGGTCTTGGCCGCGACCTTCACGGCCGTGTTCGCGACCCGGGCCGCCTCTCCTGCGTTCTTCGCGATTTCGCGGATGCTCGCCGTCATCTCCTCCGCGCTCGAAGAGACGGTGTGGAGGTTGAGATTGACCTGATCGGCGGCGGTGGCGACGCGGCTCGCCATCGTCGCGGTGTCGCGCGCGGCGTTTGCCATTTGAGCGCTGACGCTGGTGAGAGAGCCGGCGGACCCGGAGAGGGCGGCCGACTGCTCGGCGGTGATCTGGAGGGGCCCGACCAGGGTGTTCAATGTGTCGTTGACCCCCTGGACGACCTTGCGGAAGTCCCCTTGATGCTTCGCGGCGTCGGCGCGGACGGCGAGGCGGCCGTCGACGGCGGCCCGCGCGAGCGTGTGGGTGTCGGCGACGAGCGCGTTGACCGCCGCGATGGCGAGGTTCAGGTTGTTTTTGATCGTGTTGAAGTCGCCGTTGTAGCGGTCCGCGATCGGCGGCGGGATGTCGCCCTTCGCGATTTGGTCGACGCAGCGAGCCGCGACGTTGAGGGGACCGATGACCGCGTCGAGCGTGTCGTTCACCCCCTGGACAATCGCGTGATAGGCCCCGTGGTGTCTCGACGCGTCGGCGCGGGTGGCGAGCCTCCCCGCGACGGCGGCGCGGCTCAGCATTTCGGTGTCGGCGACGAGCGCATTGACCGCTTCGATGGCGCGGTTGAGGTTGTTCTTGATGGCGTTGAAGTCGCCGTTGTAGCTCTCCGTAATCGGGGGCGGAATGTCTCCCTCGGAGATCCGAGCCACGTAGCGCGCGGCGACGTTGAGCGGCCCGATGAAGGCGTCGAGGGTCGCGTTGATGCCCCTCAGCATGTCCTTGAACGCGTGCTCGAACTTGTCGGGGTTGGCGCGGGCAGCGAGCCTTCCGGCGATGGCCTCGTCGACGAGGCTCATGATCTCCGACTGCATGGCCAGCAGGCCGTCTCGTACGCCGTCGACGGCGGCGCTGATCTGGGCCTTCTTTCCCGGGAGCCGGTCCATCTCGACCGAGAAGTCGCCGCGCGCGTAGCGCTGGACGACGTCCACGACCCGCATCTTCACGTCGATGTGAGCGGCCACCAGCGTGTTGGCCTCGCGGGACAGCCGACCGAAGACCCCGGGCATGTCTTCCGTGTCCATTCGGTGGTCGATGGCGCCCAGGTCGTGTTGCTCGCGCATCTTCACGAGGGCAGAGGAGACGCTGGCCCAGGCGTCGATGAGGGCGTTCATCTCCGTCTTGAGCGCCTGCAGCTCTCCCTCGGAGTCCTCCGGGATTCTCGGTGGCAGGTGCCCGAGCGCGAGCTGCGCCACGCAGTCGTGCACGAAGGCGGCCTGCTGATCGCGCGCGTCCAGGACGGCGTTCACGGTCGAGAAGATCGCGAGCTCGGCACCTTTGCGATCGGCGAGGGGGAGGCGGGCGGAGAGCGCGCCCTTTCGGATCGCCGCCAGCAGCTCGTCGAGCTGGGCCTGGGTCTTTTCGTCCAGGCCGATCCCCTCCGAAGGACCGTGCCACTCGACGGAGAAGCCATCGACCCCGCGCGGGCCTTTGATTGGGCAGATGAGGAGCTCGGCAGGGCGGCCGTCGACCAGCGCCGTGAAGCGCGCGGGGTTGCCGGCGTCGAGGCGCTCGCGCTCCGATGCGGGGATCGCGATGACCTGCTCCAAGCTGCTCCCGACCAGGCGCTCCGCCGCCTTTCGGCCGCGCTTCTTTCGCGCCTTGCCGAGCTCATCGGAGGCCGCGCCGTTCATCCACCTCACGATCATGGCTTGATCGCAGAAGAGCTCGCGGACCGCGGACGTCTCGAGAACGGCCCGGAACGGCACGTTGATCGACGCAAAGCTCGGGCGATTCTCTACCTTCGAGTCATCCATGTTCGTCCGCTCCTGCGCGCGAGCGCCGCGCGCGCATTGCTAAGCGGATAAAGGCACGAACGATCGGATGCTCAAGGGCACAAACGACCGAGCGCCCCGACCAGGTGTGGGTACCTGTGGGGCGGCTCGGGGCCGAGTGGAGTGGCGGGCCCGACGGCGAGCTCCGCGATGTCCCTCTCCTCGGATCAGAAGGTGAACTTCGAGACCATCGACCGCAGCTTGTGGGCGATCTCGTTCTGGCCGGATGCCGCCGCCTGCACGTCGCCGGCCGCCTTCGTCGTTTCGCTCGCCGCGTTCGCGACGGCGACGATGTTGCTCGCGATGTCGGTGCTTCCCTGGGCCGCCTCGGTGACGTTGCGGCTGATCTCGTTCGTCGTGGCCGTCTGCTCCTCCACGGCGGTCGCGATCGTGTTTTGGATGTCGTTGATCTGTCCGATGATGGCGCCGATCTGCTCGATGGCGGAGACCGCGTCATGGGTGTCGCTCTGAATCGCCTCGATCTTCCGGCTGATGTCCTCGGTCGCCTTCGCCGTCTCTTTGGCGAGCTCCTTCACCTCGTTGGCGACCACCGCGAAGCCTTTGCCCGCCTCGCCGGCCCGGGCGGCCTCGATCGTGGCGTTGAGCGCGAGGAGCTTCGTCTGTTGGGCGATCGAGGTGATGACCTTGATGACCTTGCCGATCTCGGCGCTGGAGTCGCCGAGCTTGGCGACCGTGGAGTTGGTCGTCTCCGCGACCTTCACCGCCGTCGTCGCGACGCGGGCCGCCTCGCTGGCGTTCTTGGCGATCTCGCGGATGCTCGCCGTCATCTCTTCCGCGCTGGAAGAGACGGTCTGGAGGTTGTGATTGACCTGATCGGCGGCGGTGGCCACGCGGCTCGCCATGGTCGACGTCTCCGCCGCCGCGTCCGCCATCTTCGCGCTGACGCTCGTCACCGAGCCAGCGGACACGGCCAGCACGCTCGACTGCTCGGCGGTGGTCTGGAGCGGCCCGATGACGGTGTTCAACGTGTCGTTGACGCCTTGGACCACCTTCCGGAAGTCGCCGTGATGCTTCGACGCGTCGGCGCGCGTCGCGAGCCGACCCTCCACCGCCGCCTGGGCGAGCATCGCTGCGTCTGCGACCAGCGCATTGACGGCCTCGATCGCCTGGTTGAGGTTGTTCTTGATGTTGTTGAAGTCGCCGTTGTAGCTCTCCGTGATCTTGGGGGGGATGTCGCCCTTGGCGATGAGATCGACGTAGCGCGCGGCGACGTTCAGCGGTCCGATGACCGCGTCCAAGGTGTCATTGACCCCCTGTACGATCTTCCGATAATCGCCATGATGCTTCGACGCATCGGCGCGAGTCGCGAGGCGGCCCTCGACCGCGGCTCGGCTCAGCACGTTCGCATCGGCGATGAGCGCGTTGACGGCGTCGATGGCTTGATTGAGGTTGTTCTTGATGGTGTTGAAGTCGCCATTGTAGCTGTCGGTGATCTTGGGCGGAATGTCGCCCTTCGAGATCAAGTCCACGTAGCGCGCGGCGACGTTCAGCGGGCCGATGACGGCGTCGAGGGTCGCGTTGATGCCCTTGAGCATGTCTTTGAATGCGAACTCGTAGTTCTCGGTCTTCGCCCGGGCGGCGAGGTTGCCGGCGATGGCCTCGTCGACCAATCCCATGATCTCCGACTGAATGGCCATGAGGACCTTGCGGAGGTTGTCGACGGCGGCGCTGATGAGCGCCTTCTTCCCTGGGAGCTGGCCCATCTCGATCGAGAAGTCTCCTCGGGCATAGCGCTGGACGACCTCGACGAGCCGCATCTTCACCCCGATGTGGGCGGCCACGAGCGCGTTCGTGTCTCGCGACAGCTTGCCGAAGAGGCCAGGCATGTCCTCCGTCTCCATTCGATAATCGATGTCGCCGAGCTCGTGCTGCGCGTGCATCTTCGACAAGGCGGCGAACACCGCGCTCCACGCGTCGATGAGCGCGTTGATCTCCACCTTGATGCTCTGCAGCTCGTCGTCCGAATCTTCCGGGATCTTCTCCGGGAGCTGGCCGAGCGCCATTTGGGCGATGCAATTTCTCACGAACGCAGTCTGCTGATCGCGCGCGTCCAAGATGGCGTTCACCGTCGAGAACACGGCGAGCTCGACGCCTTGTCGGTCGGCGAGGGGAAGACGAGCGGAGAGGGTGCCCCCCCGGATGGCGGCCAGGAGCTCGTCCAGGTGAGCCTGGGTCCTGTCGTCCAGCGCTCCCGCCTCCGAGGGCGCGTGCCACTCCACCGAGAAGCCGTCGACGCCGCGGGCCCCTTTGATGGGACAGATCAACAGCTCGGTGGAGCGCCCATCGATCACGGCAGCAAAGCGCGCTTGTCCCCCGGCGTCGAGTCGCTCGCGGTCGGAGGGAGGGATCGCGACGAGCTGCTCGAGGCTCGAGCCGACGAGGCTCTCCGCCGCCTTCTTGTTCTTCTTCTTTCTGGCCTTGCCGAGCTCGTCCGAGGCCGCGCCGTTCATCCAACGGATGATCATGGCTTGGTCGCAGAAGAGCTCCCGAACGGTCGACGTCTCGAGCACCGCACGAAACGGCACGTTGATCGACGGAAAGCTCGGGTGATTATCAACCTTCATTTCATCCATTGGATTCCGCTCCTTCAGCGAAGCTGGGCTTCGAACGCGGTGCTCGAAGCAACTAGAGGCACGCACGCACCGCGACTGAAGGTTTGGGGCGACTTTCGACAAGCAATTGATGGGCCAAAATCTTACGTACGATCGTTATCTTGAAGGAGCCATTCGCGCGTCCTGCTCCCGAGCGGGGAGGAGCTCGAGGAGCTTGTCGCGGGTCGTGAGCCCCAGCCGCTGCCCGACCTTCGCTCCGTGGTCGAACGCGACGACGGTCGGGACGGCGCGGACCCCGTATTGCGCGGCGATGTCCGGGGCATCGTCGATGTCCACCGAGACGACCCTCAGCGCCCCGGCGTGATCGCGGGCCACCCCCTCGAGGACCTTGCCGAGGGCTTTGCATGGGCCACACCAGGTGGCGGTGAAGTCGACGAGGACGGGAACATCGGAACGGAGGACCTCGGCCTCGAAGCTCTTGGACGTAGCGACGACGACAGGAGACAGGGGCTTGCTCATAGCGAGAAGGGTCGCGGGCGCCTCTCTTCTTACGCCCGGGGGGAGAGCCATTCGGGCGGAGTGAAAAGAGTTGCCGATATATATCGGATGCGGATATATATCGGGACATGGGTACGGCGCCGATGCGCGAGCAGACGTTCATGATCTTGACCGCCCTGGCCGCGAAGCCGCTGCACGGCTACGGGATCATCGGTCGGGTCGCGCAGCTCTCTGGGAGGGAGCTCAAGCTCGGAGCGGGGACGCTCTACGGCGCCCTCGATCGCCTCTTGGAGGTGGGATGGGTCCGCATCGACAAGGAAGAGGTCGAGAGCGGGAGGTTGCGCCGCTACTACGAGCTCACGGAGGAGGGCTCTCGCGCGCTGGAAGTGGAGGCAGCGCGGCGTGAGGCGCTCGCTCGAGCGGTGCGCGGATGGCTCAAGGCCGGTCGATTGCCGCGTCGGACTCCCTCGGGGGCCACGTGATGACGCCGCTCGAGAGAAGGTACCGAGCGCTGCTCCGCGTCTTTCCCGTGGAGTACCGGGCCGGCCGCGAGGAGGAGATGGTCGGTACGCTCCTCGACGCAGCCGGTCGCGGGCAACGATGGCCGAGCGCGGCCGAGGCCTGGGATCTGGTCACGAGCGCGGTGAGCGTGCGCTTCCGGCTCGCCACGGGCGGGTCGACGTGGTGGTCAGCGCTGGAGGGGTTTCGTTGGGCCGGCATCCTGCTTCTCGCCTGGAAGGCGGCGGGGGCGCTGGCCGATGCGTTCTTCGTGCTCCGCTGGATCCGGTTCCCCGAGCTCGCGGTGGGAAACGCCGTCGCGGCTTTGACGCTCGCGATCGCCATACCCGCCGCCCTGCTCGCCCTCCTGTTTGGCCGGCGTTCGACTGGCAGGCTCGCGGTCGTGGCGGCAGCGGGCTGCATCGCCGTCGCGGAGACGTTCCGCGCCCTCGCCTACTCGGGCCCGGTCGACCCGGCGTGGCTCTCTGGCTTCGTCTTGCCCCGATTCGTGCCTGTCCTCGCGGCTGCGCTCCCGACCCGTCGATGGCGACCCATTGCCCGGCCGCTCTCGCTGCTCCTCCTCGTCGGCGTCGCGCTCGCGGCGGTGGCGATGGTCGTCGTCGCGACCGGCTTCGCCCATCATCCCGGCGTCATCCTGGGTTTCTATCGGTCGACACAGCTGCTCGCCATCCTCGCCGTCCTGCTCTGCGCGACAGCGTCGCTGTGGGATCCGCGCGCGATGTTTGCCTGCTCGCTCTTCGCGACGAACGCCGCCCTTCGCGATGTCCTTGCTGCGCTTCAATACCGCGAAACGTCCGGGGTGAGCGGCCCGCTCCTGCGCGTCGGCGTCGTGCTCGCGCTCGGGCTCCTCGCGTCGAGGCGGTCCATGCGACGAGGGCTCGCGAGTTGAGCCGGCCCGGCGGCGTGTCATCATCCGCGTAAGATCCGGCCGTCTCGACACCCTCCCCACCGATGGCCCTGCCCCTACCCGTGTTCGATCCATTGGAGGCCCTCCTTCGAGCCATTCCGGAAGAGCGGGCGAATTTGGCTCGCGTCGCTCGCCAGGAGGGACTTTCGCCGCAGGATGCCTTCGACGCCGTTCACGACGCCTTGTGCACCTACCTCAAAGGACGCGACGAAGGCTCCTGGGGGCCCGATCTGCGCGCCACTCTCCACGTGATGGTGAGGAACGCGGCTCGGAACCGGAGAAGGCGTCACCACCTGGTGCGCCCTCACGACGCGATCGAAGAGGTCGATCCCGAGGACGACAGTGTCCCGAGCGAGGTGCTCCTCGCCTGCGCGGAAGAGCACATGCGTCTTCGTGCTTGCGTCGCCAAGCTCTGCGACAGTCAGCGGGCGGTGGTCACCCTTCGCATGCTCGAGGAGCGAGAGGGTGAAGACGTGGCGGAGCTCCTCGGGATCACGAGGGGACACGTCGACGTGTTGCTCCACCGCGCCAAGGCTCGGCTACGGTCGTGCATGCTCGAGCCCCGCTGAGCGGGGACGAAATCAGCTCGGCATGAAGGCGAGGACGACCGCGCTGAGGACGGTGGTCGCGCCGAACAGAATGGCGAGGATCGCATTGTGAGAGAGCGGAATGGCCTCTTCGAGGGGGAGCTCCTCACCTTCGAGCCCCGCGTTCGCGTTCGCGGCGCTGGCGGGGGCGATGCTGATGGGGGCGATGCTGACCGGCGGCTCCTCGACGAAGCTCGACCGAAGGCGAACCCCGCTCGGGGGGGGCTCGCTCAGCGGGCGCTCGTCGTGTTGCGATCCACCCTCCGCGAGGGAGAGCGTGGGCATCGTCGCTTCGGTCGCCTCGAGATTCCGGAGAGCACCCATATCGACACTCCTACGACCCCGAGGTGGGCTGCGCCACGACATCGACGCTAAAAGCAGTTGCGATCGTACGGTCGAGAATTTTTCCGTCGAGGGTGCTCGTTCTGCCCGCGCTCGCTGCCGTGGACCCTCAGTTGATTTGGCTCGGTCTCTGGACCTCCGAGGCGGGAGGCGCGCTCGCGGCGGTCACCGGCTCCGTCTCCTCTCCGAAGCTCATGGCGTCCTCCGCGCGGGTGAGGATGAGCGCGAGCTCCTGCAGCGGGATGTACTCGGCGATGCGCTCGGGCGTAACCACGCCAATCTCATGCTTCGCTTGGAAGGGCTCGCGGGGACGGCTCTTCTCGTGCTTCAGGCGGGCCCGATCGAGCTCGATGTGGATCTCGGCGGGCAGGCTCCGGCACCACGTGACGCTGTCGATCGCGGACCGCACCTCCCACGGCGCCAGGATCGCGCGGCGAGTCACTCCGTCAATGAAGGCTCTGTCTGCGATGAGGGCGCGGATCAACCAGGCCATGATTCGCTTGTTCTCGACGGCGTCTTGCTCCCAAGGCGTCCGCTCGCGGAACGCACGCCAGAAGCCGCGGGCGTCGCCGTAGATGGCGAGATCCGCAGGGTCGAACGCGGCCTCGAAGCGCGGCACGTCCACGTCTCCATTGTCGAGGACGGCGTCGATGAGGACCGCCTGCTCGTCGGGCCAGAAGCGTCGCGCGGCGTTGGGAGGCAACCCGGCGAGCTGGGTCGTGATCGCCTGTCGAATATCCGGGCGCTGCTTGAGCCACCGCATCCTCTGGGTCGCCGGCCACAGCGCGCGCGTCTGATCCGGTGTCCACCATGGCAGGTTCATCGAGCGAAGCTTGCCGAGGAGCTCGGCGACGAATTGGAGAGAAGGACTGCGTGACAGATGCGAGCGAGCCTCCTGCTTACGGGTCTCGTCGTCGGAAGGGTCACTATCTTCAATCTCGGAGTGATGGAGGGGTCGCGAGAGATGCATGGTGGCAGAGAGAGCAAGTTGCGAGCCGATCCGGGATCGAGCAGTGTGTCCGCGAGGTTGGCGCGATCTTGGGCGACGCTCTCGCGCCGAACGATTGACGGCGACAGCTGGTTGACGATTGTCGCGACGCAGGCAGTCCGGCCTCGCGGACATTCCAAAGTCGGCAATCATCCCCGGGCTCGAGGTCGGCGCCACTACGAACACGCCAATCCTACGAGTACTCGGCCGGCCGTGCGGGGCCGGCAAGGGCGCGGCGGGGGGACTTCGCGCGGCAGGGCGGCTACTTCTTGGGGGCGCGCTTGATGGTCCGAGGCTTGGCGCCGCGGAGCTTGAAGACGAACGCGAGGACGCGCGCGACGGCAGCAAAGTGCTCGATCTTGACGGTCTTGCCGAGGGGAACCTCGGCGTCGAGGGTGCGCGCGAGGCGGCGGTTCTCGACGATGGGGATGCCGTAGGACCTCGCCTCCCGGCGGATGGCGAGGGCGATCTCGTCGTGGCCTTTGGCGACGACGGTGGGGGCGGGGTCCTCGGGATCGTATCGGAGGGCGACGGCGACGTGGGTCGGGTTGGTGATCACCACCGCCGCGCTCTTCACGTCCGTCATCATCCTCCTCCGGGAGGCCGCCCTCGCTTTGGCTCTTATCTTCGCCTTGATGAGCGGGTCGCCGTCCTCTTGGCGCATCTCCTCCTTGAGCTCCTTGAGGGTCATCTTCATCTCGCGGCTCAAGCGAAAGCGGCTCTGGGCATAGTCGACCAAGGCGACCAGGAGCGTGGCTCCGAGCGACTTGCCGACGACCCTCAGGGCCGCGCTGCCGAGCGCGAGCGCGGAGCTCGGGAGGGGGGCGGCGGCAATGGCGAGGATGGCGGGCAGCTCTTGCTTGAGGGCCTCGTAAGCGACAACGCCCACGACGGCGACCTTGAGGAGCGCGAGCAAGACTTCACGGGTGCCGTTGGTGGGAGAGAATATCTGCTTCAACCGGCCAATGGGGTCGAGCCGGTCGACCTTGAAGCCGGCGAGCGCGAGGTTGATCCCGATGCCGGACTGGGCGGCGCCCGCGACGATCGCGCCGAGGGCAGCGGCGAGGATAGGAGGAGCGAGGAGGACGGCGAGCGCGTGGACGGCCGAGACGCGGGCGGTCTGAAAGTCGGAGCGGGTCGCGGCGTCGACGTTCCCGCACGAGGCCCTGAAGAGGTCGGCGATCGCGGCCTTCGCGCTGTCATGCGTGCCGACGATCGCGGCGAGCGCGGCCAGGGCGGCGACGCCGGGGCCCGCGTCCCGCGCCCGCGCGAGCTTTCCCTCTTTTCGGAACTGCTCACGACGCTGTGGGGTCGGGTCGAACTTCCTATCGCCGTCGTCCGACACGTCTCGCCTGGATTACAAGAACCGCGCCGTCAGCGGCTCGTAGCGGTGAGGAAGACGCGCTCGAGCTGGGTGCCGACGAGGGCGGTCTGCTCCACGAAGCGAGCGCCGACGTCGGGGAGCGTCATCCCCAGCGCGAGCAGCCCCGCCGCGATCAGAACGGCGAACCCGACATTGAAGATCTGGAGGCTGGGGGCGACGCGGGCCACCATCGCGAGGGCGAGCTGCACGAGCACGCTCACCGCGACCGCCGGCATTCCCAGCCGAACACCGAGCGAGACCGACTCGACGAAGAGATCGACGAGCGCGGGCACGGCGGCGCGCGTGTCGTACGCGCTCCCGACCGGCACCGCCGCGAAGGACTCCATCAGATAGGCGAGGACGACGCGGTGAGCGCCGCTCGTCAGCGCGAGCAAGACCCCGGCGAGGGAGAAGAGCCGAGAGATCACCGTCTCGTTGGGGCCGAAGAGCGGGTTCATGACGGAGGCGGACCCGAGCCCGATGGCTTGAGACGCGATCTCGCCGGCGATGTCGGCGGAGGCAATGAACATCCTGAACACCATTCCCACGAGGACGCCGAGCGTCAGCTCGCGGATGGTCGCGGGGCCCAACGCGAGATCGAGGGAGAGGCCCGCCTTCGGACCAGCGTCGACGGACCGGACGAAGAAGCCGAGCAGCAGCGCAAAGCCCAGTCGGCTCGACTTCGGCACCCGATCGCCGGGGAATGGAGAGGTGAGGACGAAGCCGGCGATCCTCGAGAAGAGGAGGGTGAAATGAATCGCTTCTCGGAGGAGCAGGTCGCGGAGCATTCTAAATCACGCGGTCATTCGACGACGCGGGCGACAGCGCCGAAGCTGTCGCGGGTGTAGGCGAGGAGCTTGTCGCCAATCGCGGGTCCGACCAACAGCACCAGCGCGACGAGGCCCAGCACCTTGGCCGCATAGGCGATGGCGGGCTCGTTGATCTGGGTGGCAGTTTGGACGATGCCGACGATGACCCCCACGATGGCGGCGACGCCGAGGATGGGAGCGACGACATAGACCGACGCGTGGAGGAACTGCGTCAGGATGGTCATTGCGGCGTCGGTGGTCATGCTATCTCCTTATCCGAAGCTCCGTAGCAACGACTCGACCAAGAGACGCCATCCGTCGACGAGGACGAACACGATGAGCTTCAGCGGCAAGCTGATCTGCGATGGCGGCATCATCATCATGCCCATGCTCATCAGTCCGGAGCTCACCGCCAGGTCGATGACGAGGAAGGGCAGCAGGACGAGGACGCCCATCTCGAAGGCGGTGGTCAGCTCGCTCACGACGAACGCGGGGGCGGCGATTCGAAGGGGGACCTCTTCCTCCGTCTTCGGATAGTCCTTGTGGGCCGCGTCGTAGAACAGCGCCAAGTCCGCTTCGCGCGTCTGTCGCAGCATGAACGCTCGCAGCGGCGCGCTCCCTCGCTCGAACGCGACGGAGTAGCTGATCTCGCCTCGCTGGAGCGGCTCGTAGGCGTCCGTCATGATCTTGTCCATGACGGGGGCCATCGTGAAGGAGGTCAGGAACAAGGCGAGGCCAATCAGCACTTGATTGGGCGGGCTCTGTTGAGTGCCGATGCCCTGGCGAACGAAGGACAGGACGATGATGAACCGGGTGAAGCTCGTCATCGTGAGGACGATGGCGGGCAGAAGCGAGAGCAGGGTCAAAAGGGCGAGGATCGTCAGCTGAGGCGACAACCCGTTCTTCTCGAGCTGCTCGAAGATCCCGGGGCTCATGTCACCCTCGCTTCGAGCCGAGGCCGCGGACCTGGCCTTCGAGCGATTGCGGCTCCCGACCGGGGCGGCCGCGGCCGCGCCCGAAGGCGGGCGGTCCGTCGTTCTTCGCCTCCCCCCGGGCGGCGGCGATGGGGTTCGCGGGGGGGTCCAGGTTGTCGCCGTCGAGCTCGGCGCGCGCGCTCGCGAGCAGCCGGCTCAAGCTCTCGCTCACCGCTCCATCGCGCGGGATGCGCGGCGGGTAGTTGGCGTTGCGGCGCTCGACCTCGGGCTCGATGGGCGCCTCTTTGGGCTCCTCGGTGAGGACGCTCAACGTCGTCACGTTGGTGGGGGTGATCCCGAGCAGGAGGCGCTGACCGTCGACGTCCACGATCAAGAGCTCGCTCCGCATGCCGATGGTGGTGCGGGAGAGGATCCGGGGCGCGCCGACTTTGGCGAGGCTCACCGCGACCGACTGCTTCTTCCGGAGATAGAGGGCGACCACGAGGAGCACCGCCGCGACGAGGGCGAGCTTGAGGCCGATGTCGGCGGCGGAGCTCGAGCTTGCTCCCTTGTCCTCGGGCGTCCGGAGCTTGAGCGGCGTGCCCTGGGGCTTCTCCGGCTCGGCCGGTTTGTCCTGGGCCTCCGGGTCTTCGGCGCCCGGCTCGAGCGGATAGGGGGCGCCATGGCTCCCGTCGGCGCGGGCGAGCCCGGCGCCCGTGAACGTCAACGCGGTGGCGGCAAACGTCACGACGATGGCGCGAGAAAAGAACGATCGAAGATTCACGGCGCCACCTCCGGTTGAGCGAGCTCGGTCACCCGTACCCCATAGCGATCGCCGATCACGACAACCTCTCCTCGGCCGAGCAGCTGGCCATTCACGTAGATGTCGAGAGGCTCTCCCGCCGCCTTCCCGAGCTCGATGGTCTGGCCCGGGGAGAGGCGGAGAATGTCGGCGATCTTCTTGCGGCAGCGACCGATCTCGACGGTCACCTGGACCTCGACGTCGCGCAGGATGTGAAAGGCCCCGGGGGGGAGCAGGGAGCCTCTGACGATCTTCCGCTCGGCGTCGGCGCCAGCGCGCGGGTCCGGGTCGGCCTCGGATGGATCGCGTCCGATGGGATCTTGGAATGCGTTCTCGACCGTCATGCTCACACCTCTCGCGCGGCACCGTTGAAGGCCGCCGCTTCGGGGCTCTTCACTTCTCGTGCCGGCGCGCGAGGCGCTTCGATGAAGTCGATGATCCGGACGGCGAGCTCTTCGCCATTGGCGGTCGGCTGGCCGATCATCACCGGGTGGCCCTCGACGCGGATGAGGATGGGCGCGCGCAGGGCGGTGTCCAATCGAATGAAGTCTCCGACCTTCAGCCGACCGACGTCGACGAGGCGGCGTCGGGCGCGGCCGAGCTCCACGGAGACCTCCACCTCGACGGTGGCGAGGATCGAAGGAACGCGCACCTCGGCCATCTCGGTGGGGGATACCCGGACCCCCGCGGTGGCGGAGACGGCGTCGCGAGCGAACGCGACAATCAGATTGCGGCCGCTCCCGGAGCCGATGCGGAACGACAGATAGGCGAACTCACCCTCCTCCGGCGCGCCGATGGATGGGGGCAGCCGTTGGAGGCGGACGCCGAACCCCGCCGTCACGTCGGAGATGAGCCGTATCATCGGGGCCACCAGCGTCGCGAGGGCCGCCTTCTGCATGCCCGACAAGTCTGCGGCGATGGACGCTTGGGGCGTGTCGGTGGGGGCGCCGAGCGAGACATCGACGAGGTAGGCGATGGCCCCTGCGTCCAGGATGAGCATGGCGCGGCATCCGCCCGGGTCGGTGGCGAGGGGTACATGGTAATAGGGGCCCGCCAGTCCGGCGAGGAGGGGGCCGACTTTATCGACCCGCGCCGGCTCTTTGGTGATCGGGACGCCCTTTCGCATGAGGGCCGGGATCGCCCGTCGAAGGGCGGCCCCGATCTCGTTCGCGTGGTCGTCGAGGAGCTGGGCGATTCGGGGCCGGGGGGAGGAGCCGGCTACGCCTCCGAGGATCCCTGGTAGAGGATTGCCTTCGGGCTTCATTGCATGATGAGGTCCGTGATGAGGACCTGCTGCGCGCCGGCGGCGCCGACGCTGTGCCACTTCTCGAGGAGATCTTTTCGGATCTTGTCACCCGCGATGGGGTCGCTCAGCGTCTCGAACTCGAGCGCGCGGATGTAGGAGAGCGTGACGTCGCGGATCCGGGCGACGAAGATCTTGAACTCGTCCTCTTTCTGGTCGCGCGCGAGCTCGACCGCGAGGGTCATCTTGATCGCGTGGGCCTTGCCGTCGGAGTCGTAGACATTGGCGAGGAACGGCTCCAGGGGGACGGTGGGCCCGGGCGGGAGCACGACCGGCTTCTCCGGCTCGTGGTGGGTGCTGTGTCCCATCGCCGCCCGAGCTCCCGCGAAAGCGGCGCCCCCCGCGAGGCTCGTGGAGAGCACGATCGCGAGCACCGCGCCGAGCCCTCCGCCGCCCTTCTTGGGTTTGCCGGCGGCGGCTTCTTCGCCTTTGGCGTCTTTCTTGGGCGCCTCTTTCGCGTCACTCATGGCATCACCGCTTCAATTGGACGATTTCCTGGAGCATCTCGTCGGCCGTCGTGATTGTCTTGGAGTTGGCCTGGAACGCGCGCTGGTGCGCGATCATCTCGACGAACTGGGTCGCGATGTCGACGTTCGACTGCTCGAGCGCGCCGGAGACGACCGACGCGCGACCCCCCGCCCCCGCCGCGCCCAACAGGGCGTCGCCCGATTTGAGGGAGGCTGACCAGAGGTTGTGGCCGTTGCGGTTGAGCCCGTCGTTCGAGGCGAACTTGGCGACCGCCAGCTGAGCGACGGGGATCTGTTGCCCGTTGTCGTAGACGCCCATGACCACGCCGTTGCCGTCGATCTGGACGCCCTGGATGGAGCCGGAGCTGTAGCCGTCCTGGGACCCTCCGGAGATGTCGTTCGGTTTATCGTATTGGGTGAGCCCATCGGTTCCGGTTCCTCCGGCATTGATTGAGGTGCCGAAGTCGAGGGTGAAGGTCTGGGCGGGAGAGGCGTTGACGAAGTCGACCGTCGCCGCGTTCGCTTGGTGATCCTGCAGAGTGCCGTTGGGGTTGAACGTCAGCGTGCCGCTTGCGATCTCGAAGGGCTCGCCGGGGGTGCCGCCCGCTACTTCCGCGCCGTCGTCGACCATCGCGTGGTACTCCCACTGCCCCGCACCCGTGTTGACGTAGTAGATCGTCACGTCGTGCTCCGCCCCGAGCGAGTCGTACATCTTGGTGGTTGAAACGCCATTCGAGGAGTTGCCGGGGTTCAGCGGATCGAACGGGGTAACGGTGGCCGGCTCGGGCGTTGCGTCCAGGTTCCCGTCCACCTCGATGTTGGAGGTGGGCTTCGGCGGGAGGGGCGCGGTGGGAATGACGATGTCGGCGGGGGTCGCCTGGAACGTGCCGTCGGTGTTGGCGGGATAGCCCTGGAGGTGGAGGCCTTGGGGATTGACCATGTTCCCGGCGTTGTCGATCGTGAATTGACCGGCCCGGGTGTAGAACTCGCCGTCGACGCCGTCGAGCGCGCCCTTCACCACGAAGAACCCGTCGCCGGAGAGGGCGAGATCCGTCGCCTGGCCGGTGTTGACCATCGAGCCCTGGGCGAAGATCTGCTGGGCGCGCAGCATGCGAACCCCGCCGCCGATGTTCTGTCCGACCGCGCCGCCTAGGATATCCTCGAAGACTGCTCTGGACTGCTTGAACCCGATCGTGCTGCTGTTGGCGACGTTGTCGCCGACGACGCCGAGGGCGTTGCTCTCGGCAGAGAGACCGGCGACGCCGGTCCACATGGCTTGCGTGATCGACATGAACGCTCCTTATTTCGAGATAGGCGACGTACCCGCCTGCAACAGGTCGGCGATGCTCGGCTGGGTATAGGTCGAGATGTTCTTTGCGGTGGAGGAGGTGCTGCCCGTCCCGCCCGTCGTGGGCGCGGGACCTTCGGCGACGCTCACCAGGTCGGAGACGGGGCAGCGAACGCCAGAGTCGAGGACGAGCTCCGGATAGCCTTTGTCGAAGGTCACTTGGACGACGCGGCCCGTGACGTCCTGGGTCGTTTGGACGTCCTTGCCATCTGCGTCCTTCGCCGTGACCTTGATGTTGTATTGGCCGGCGGGCTGGGTGATGCCGGCGTCGTTCTTCCCGTCCCAGGAGACGGAGAGCGCTCCCTTCGGCTTGTCACCGAGCTCCATGGTGCGGACGACGTTGCCATTGGCGTCGGTGATCTCCACCTTCACGTCGGCGGCAGGGGCCTTCAGGGTGACGCTCGCTCCCGTCGCCATGAGGCCGTCGAACGCGATGCCTTTGCCGCGCACGGTGACCGTCTTCCCGACGAGGGCGGTCGCCTCGTTGCTCGAGAGGCCGGAGAGCTGGAGGGAGATGGTGTCGAGCTTCGCAGACTGGGCGATCTGCTGCTCGACGGAGGAGAACTGGGCGAGCTGGGTCACGTACTCGGTGCCCTGCATGGGTGACAGCGGGTCTTGGTGCGTGAGCTGAGCGACGAGCAGCTTCAGGAAGGCGTCCTTGTCCAACGCGCCTTGCGGAGCCGCGCTGGTGGCGCCGGTGGTCGTGGTGGTCGCGCCGCTGGTCGGTTGAATCGCCATGACATCGCTCAAAGCACGATGCGGACCCGACGCGCGGCGACGGCGAAGGGGTCGGCGTCGAGAGCGCGCGGCGTCCCGGAGACGGGCGTGAGGGAGCGGCGAGACGACCGATTGGAGCGCTCGCGCGGGTCTTCGCCTCGGGTCGAACGACCTTGGCCCGAGTCGACGCTCACGTTGAGGGCGCCGACTTCCATCGCGTGCGTGCGGAGATCCTCGGTGATGGGAGCGCGGTTTTGAGCGATGAGCGCGGCCGTCTCGGGTCGAGACGCGACGACCGACATCGTCACCTCTCCGCGGCGCGGCTCTGCCGTCACCGTCACCGTCCCGAGGTCGTCGGTGACAGTGCGAGCTTCGACCTTGCGGTCGAGCGTCATTCGGTTGGCGGCGGCTTCGGCATCGTCTTGACGGCGCGCGCGGGTGTCGGCGTCGCTCGTCGGAAGCGCGAACGGAGCCTGCTTCTCCGTGTCGCGGGGGCGGTCGGCGACGACGGCTTGGGCCTCGGAGACCGGCAACGGGATGCGCGTGCCTTCGACATGCGTCCCCTCCACGGCGGGGCTCGTCGCGCGGCGCATCTCGCGGTCGAGCGTCTCGCTCGGCTCTTCCTGGGTCGCGAGCTGAAGGTGCACCTCGTCGATCATCGAGGTCGCGCGGGCGAGCTTCTCGCGGGGGGGCCCGTGGAGCTCGGGTCGTCCGTTCGGCCCCGCGTCCCGCGTCGGGTCCTTCGGGGGGACGGCCGGCGCGACCACCGGTCCGGCGACGAAGGTCGTCTCGGGCGCGTCGAACGTGGGCGTGATCGCGGGGCGGGGGCCTTCGATCGGGCTCGCGTGCTTTCGCGCCGGAGCCGCCGTCGCGTGCTCGTGAACGCCGGATCGGACGTGCGCGCCCTCGACACGGGCCGCCGCCGGAGCGTGGGGGCGCGGGCGGGGCGAGGCCTCCGTCGCGCGCGAGGTCTTCGATGTCAGCTCGACCGCGGCAGCGGAGAGGACGGCGCGCGTGCCTTGGTGAGGCGTCGCTCTTCGCTTCGCGTGCGCCGACTTCGACTTCGGCGTCGCGGCGCGCTGGGCGGGCGCGTCCGTCGGCATGAAGAGCGGCGCTTCGAGCACGTCGACCCGCGGCTCCTGAGGAGCGCGCTCGACGCCCGCGGGCGAGGACGGGGGAGGGCGAAGGGTGGGCGCTTCGTCGTCGAAGGCGGCGGCGCGCGCAGGCTCCGACGCGGGGGTGGGGGCGAGCCCGAGCCCTTCTTCGAGCCCGCGCTCGTCTTCCTGGGGTGTGCTCGGCTCTTCGATATCGAGCGCCGAAAAGGGCAGCGCGTCCTCGAGCAGCGACCGCGGTCGCCGGCGCGTCTCGTCGGCGCGCATCGGCGTCACGGAGGAGCGTTCGGTCGTCTCGGAGGCGGAGCCCTCGGGCGCGGGCGTGAGGTGGCCCGGGAGCCCGACCGAGGCCTTGGGGGCGCGATCGGCGCCGGTGTCGAGCACTTCGAAGCGGCTCGCGAGCCAGCCGAGGAGATCTTCGCTGGGGCTCCGCGCTGCCTTCGTCCGTGTCGCGCGCTCGGAGGCGACGGCGAGCTTCGGCGTTCCCGCGAGCCGTGTCGGGGCGCGCCGCGGCGCGACGTCGGGTCGGTCGAGCTCCCGCACCGCGTCGAGCACGCGAGGCTTCTCGAGGGTCGGAGTCGGCGCCGCGGAGACGGCATCTTCGGCCTCTCTCGAGCCTTCGAGGCGCGGAGACGTCGGCGTGCACGAGCTCGTCGGTGTCGTCGCGGTCGTCGCGGAGGTCTCGACCGCGCCCGCGTCCGCGAGGGCGCCTGCGAACTCGGCCGCGAGCGCGTCGTTCGCCGCGCGCGCGCCGGGGATTCCTGCCTGGGTCGGGTCGGTGGGGCGGTCGTCTTTGGATTGAAGGAGAAGATCGATGGCGTTCATTTCTTTCGTCCTCGCGCGCGTGCCCGCGCCGCCGTCTCGTCCACGAAGATGCGTTCTTTGCGACCCTCTTCGGCGCGCGCGGCGTGGGTGACCACGTCCACGACCGTCTCCATCTGGCGGGTCGCGACCGCGGCGGAGCGGAGGTGGCCGCGCTGCTTGTCGCGAGTCAGCTCGTGGGCGACGAGGGCGCTCGCCGCGCGGCTCGCGCCGGCCGCGAAGAACTCCGCGTTCATCCGGCTGTCGATGAGCTCGTCGAGGGTGACCTCGCCTTCGATCAACGCCGCGGTGGCGGCCGCGTCGGCGAGCTCGTTGGCGTCCTCCGCCTCCCGCTCCGCGAGGCGGAGCTGGTTCTCGGCGCGCGACAGGGCGCCCTCCGCGATCTTCTGCTGAAGAGCGCGCATCTGCAGCAGGCGCCGATAGCGCTGCAAGCTCTCCTGACTCATTCGCTCACCTCGATGGCGGGCTCATCGCAGACACTGCGCGAGCACCTTGATCGCATCGGGGCGGCTCACTCGATCGTCGACGCCTTGTCTCACGAAGGCCTCGAGCTTGGGGGCGACGCGACACGCGGCGTCGATGCGCGCATCCGCGCCTGCCACGTACGCGCCGATCTTGATGAGGTCCGATGCTTCTCGGTAGGTCCCCATCATGTTTCGTGCCTCGATGGCGGTCCGGCGGTGATCGACGGTGGTGACGGCGTCGAACACGCGCGACACGCTCTTGAGCACATCGATGGCCGGGTAGACCCCGCGCTCCGCGAGCGCCCGTGAGAGGACGATGTGTCCGTCGAGGATGCCGCGGACCGCGTCGGCGATGGGATCGTTGAGGTCGTCGCCCTCGACGAGCACGGTGTAGATCGCGGTGATCGACCCGGCGTGGGAGGTCGTGCCCGCGCGCTCGAGCAGCGTCGGCAGGGCCGCGAACACGCTCGGGGTGTAGCCCTTGGTCACGGGAGGCTCACCGGCGGCGAGGGCGGCCTCTCGAAGGGCCATCGCGTAGCGGGTCACGGAGTCCATCACGAGGAGCACGTTCATCCCGCGATCCCGGAAGTGCTCGGCGATGGCGGTGGCGGCGCTGGCGCCTTGCACGCGGGCGAGGGGAGCGGCGTCGCTCGTGGCCGCGACGACGACGCTGCGCGCGAGGCCTTCGCCGAGGGCGTGTCGCACGAAGTCGCCGACCTCGCGGCCACGCTCGCCGATCAAGCCGACGACCACGACGTCGGCGCGCGCACGGCGACAGATCATGGAGAGGAGCGTGCTCTTGCCGACACCGGTGCCGGCGAAGAGGCCGACGCGTTGCCCCTTCCCCAGAGGAAGCAGGGCATCGATGGCGCGGACGCCCGTCTCGAAGGGCTGGTCGATCGGGTGTCGCCCGAACGAGGGAGGCGGGTCGCGGGTGAGCGCGGCGCGATGAAAGCAGACCGGCGCGGGGCGATCGTCGAGAGGGTTGCCGAAGGCGTCGACGACCCGCCCGAGGAGCGCGTCTCCGACCGCGATGCTCGCGCCGCCCTCCTCGATGGTCACGGCCGCTCCCGATTGAACGCCGGAGGTCGGCCCGAGCGGGGCGCACAAGAGCCGCCCGCTTCGAAAGCCGACGACCTCGACCATGAGCGGTCCGCGCGGCGTCTCGATGAGGAGGCGATCGCCGGTGGCGGCGGTGATCCCGACCGTCTCGATGAGGAGCCCGACCACGTCATGGACCGAGCCGCGAGCCCGCGGCCCTTTCCAACCGCGGGCGCGGTTGACGTAGCCCTCGAGGTCGATCACGTCTCGTCCTCCACCTTGCGCTCCACGCCCAAGGTCCGCGCGAGCCCGTCGAGCCTCGCTTCGATCCCGGCGTCGACCCGGCCGTACCGACCGCGCACTTCGCAAGAGCGGGGCGGCAGCGTGGGATCGACCACCAGCTCGAGCTCGATCCCTTCGGGGGCCCACGCCGCCGTCTCTTCGAGCGCGGCCCCGACGTCGGCCGAGACTACGCACTTCACGCTGTCGACGGAGCCGAGCGCCTCGATACCCTGGCGCGCCCACCCGCACAGGATCTTCGGGTCCATGGTGAGCTCCCTTCCGACGATGCGCTCCGCGATCGCCATCGCGAGGCGGACCAGCTCTCCCTCCGTCTCGTCGAGGGCCTCGCGCCGCGCCGACTCGACGCTGGCGCGCGCGTGCTCGAGGGCCGCGGTCAAGGTCGCGAGCGCCTCGGCGTGATCGACGACGGGAGGGCAGGCGTGATCCGCGTGGACGAAGGCGATGGGGGGATAGGGGGCCTCCGCGCTCGCGTCGTGCTCCGCGGCCATGGGCGGGCGCGAGTGGAGCGCGGCGGTAACGGGCGGCATGTCCGCGGCCTTGGGAGGAATGCTCCGCGTCTTCGGGACGACGGGGGATCGGGCTTGAGCGCCGAAGTGGGTGGGCGCCGGCTCTCGGCGAGGAGCAGGAGCGAACCACGAAGGGCGGCGGGGAGACGCCGCTTTGTGGGGACCGATCGGCCAAGCTTGTGGGCGCGCATTCATGGTCAGCCTCGACCCAGATCGAGCACGCCTTCGGCTTCGAGCCGGAGCGCTGTCTCGATGACCTCTTTGCGCGCGGCGTCGATGTCTCCCTTGCGGGCGTTGCCCAGGAGCTCGAGCTCGTCGCGAATGACCTCGCCGGCGCGGGACGAAAGACCGCCGAAGACCGCGCGCATGACCTCTTCCGGCGCGTTCTTGAGGGCGAGGGTGAGCCGGTCGGTGGGGATCTCGCGGAGCAACGTGCGCATCGCCTTCGACTCGAGCCGGACGAGGTCCGCGAAGGTGAACATCGCGAGCCGGAGCTCTTGAGAGAGCTCGGGTTGTTCTCCCTCGATCGACTGCAGGATCTCCGTGACCACCTCCTTGGGAGTGGCGTTGAGGATCGCGGCCGCGCGGGCCATACCGTCGACGCCGATGGCGGCGGCTCCGTCCTGGGCGGGGAGCTCTGCGGCGAGCGCGCTCGCGACCTCTTCGAGCGCCCCGGCGGGGAGCTCCGTCAACGTGCTGACACGCCGAACGACGAGGGCCTGACGGTCCGCGGGCATGGCGGCCAGGACCGCCGCCGCCGCGCCCGGCTCGAGCCGGGCCACGATCGCAGCCACGAGCTGCGGGGACTCCTTCGCGAGGAGGGCGGCGATGGTGTCGGGTTGGGCCGCCTCGAGGCGGGCGAGCGGGCTCGTCGTCCCGTCCTCGAACACGTTGCGGGCGCGGTCTTCCCCGAGGGCGCGCACCGTCAATCGGCGCAGATACGGCAGACCACCGCGGGGAACGGCCACTGCCTTGGAGCTCCTCTCCACGAAGTCCCGGTACGCCTCGTCGAGGGACTCCGGATCGACCTGGCGCATCGTCGAGGCGACGCTGCGCAGCTTTCGGAGCTCCGCCTCCGTCAGCTCTGCGACGATGGGCGCCGCGAGCTTCTCGTCGAGCGAGAGGAGAAACACGACGGCCTTCTCGGGCCCAGTCAACATGACCCGGTCCCTCGCAACGCGCGTGCCCGGCGTGCACACGCGCGCTGCGCCCGCTCAACCCGGCGACCCGATCGGCCGGAGCAGCACGAGAAGGTCGATCTGCAGGCAGTGATTCCCCGAATAGGCGGTGCACACGCGGGCGACGTCGTAGTGCTGCTCCACGAAGCCGGCCTTCTCCACGTGGACGGTGCATCCGTCATGGAGCCATCGACCCCCCGCCGGCTCCTCGACGGCCAGGTGGCCTCCGGCGTCGGTCCGACCGAGGAAGCTCCGGCTCGGGGCCTTGAGCACCTGCGGACAGTCGTACGAAAGAGAAGCTCCCGAGAGAGGGCGCAGCTCGGACGATCCTTCTGTTCTCGACGCGACGGACGCTTCGGCGCGGAAGCCGTGGCACCCGACGAGCAGGAGTCCCGAGAGCAGCCCCGAGAACTGCCGGCCGGAAGTCCGCCTCCGGAGCCGGCCGTACTGGTTGCTTCGCGACATGCGGCTCCAACGATGGAGCGGCCCGATGGGATCGTCAACGCGCGCTCGGCTCACGGCACGGATCGAGCGCCGGGTCACGCCCGAGGACGGCTCAGCGCTCGAAGATCGCCTTCCCGTCGCGCTCGATTCGGAGGAGGTAGCCGTCCCCGACCTTGAGGGATGTCTTCTTCTTGTCGGGGGCGCGGCCCTTGAAGACTCCGACGACGTCGATCATGTCCCCTACCGACACGCCCACCGCGGGGAGATCGGAGATGCCGACGACGACCTCGTATTTCGTGTCTTCTTGGCGGTGGTTGCACACGGGCACCATCGCCATCTGTCCTCCCTCGGTGCCGAGCATGCTCTTGCAGCCGAAGGCGACGTCGTGGCGATAGAAGCCGCTCAGCGTGATGGAGCCCTTCTCCACGCGCGTCACCCGATAGTTGCTCTCACCCTCCGTGAAGTCCTTGTCGCCGCGCCCCTTCGACGACCAAGAAATGGACTGATTCACGTCGGTGGCCTGGAACAGAGGCTCGGTGCGAGGCGCCTTCGGCCAGAGATTGACGTCGTCCTCTTTGGCGGCATTCCAGGTCTTCTTCGCCGCCTCCGCCCTCGCTTTGGGGAGCGGGAACGAGTCGGTCTCGTCGACCGAGCTCAAGCCGAGGTGGCGCAGCTCCCCCTTCTCGGCCGCGTAAATGAACATGTCGCGTTCCATGTCCTTGGCGCCGAGCGCGCGGCACCACTGCTCATAGCCAGTTCGAAACCCGAGCTTGCTCAAGAACCGGCTCGTCGCGATTGAACCTCCCGCGGAGGCGTGGATCTTCCGCACCGCGACGATGACCGGGTATTGGAGGAAGTACATCGCGTCGACTTGCTCCGCCTGGGGAGCCTCCCGCGTCTTCGCCCAGATCTTCTCGATCGCCGCCTCCTTTTCGTACACGCCTTCGGAGGAGGCGAGGACCTTGTCGAGGGCGGCCTGTTGAGCGGCGACGAGGGGCGACAGCCCTCCATACCACTTGTCGAAAGCGGTCGTCGTCTCCGAGAGCCATCGAGGCTCGGCCGGCGCGTCGGCCGCGGCCGGGGTAGGCCCCGCGCTGCCGCTCCCGGAGCGCGCCGAGAGGCCCTCTACCTTGAACAGGCTGCACCCCGAGAGAAAGGCAATGGCGGTCACGGCGGCAAGTCGAGTCTTCATGTTCGTGCTCCCTTCCGCGCCTCCCCTACGCCGCTGGGATGACGCTCTTTGAGGGGGCCACGGAGGGAGCGCCGAGGGGTCTCGCCGGCCTCGATGCGGGGACGGGCGCGGCGCGGAGCCTCAGCGCGCTTTGACAGGACCGGTCGGCTCGGTCGGGGTCGCGGGGCTCTTGTGGTGCGCGGCATCGAGGGCGTCGCGGATGCGATCCGAGAGGCCCAGGCCGCCGCCTTCGCTGATGGAGGTGGCGAGGGCGTCGACGATCATCGAGCCGTAGCCCTGGCCTCCCGCGTGCTCCCCGAACTTCGCGGCCTCCAGGAGCCTGCGAAGAAACACGCCTTCGAGCTCTTTGCAGGCGCGCGCGAGCTCAGCCTGCTTCTTGTCCTTGATCTCCGGCGCGGCGCGGAGCGCGGCCAGATTGACGCCTTCGATCTTCATTCGATCACCACCTCCGCCTCGAGCGCCCCTGCGGTCCGGAGCGTGGAGAGGACACTGGCGAGGTCGCGAGCGGAGAGCCCCAGCGTCCCGAGCGCGGCCGCGACATCGGAGAGGGAGGCGGCACCCTTCAAGTAGCGAACGGGCGCGCCTTCTCCTCCGACGCCGGGAGCGGCAGCGGGGGCGGGCGCGGCGGGCGCGGCGGCCGCGGCCGCCGATTGCTTGCCCTTCGCGCCCTTGCCCTTCGCAGCGGTGGCGGGGGCGGGCGCGGCCGCAGGTCGAGGCGCCGCCGGATCCTTGACGACGATCGTCAATCCACCGTGCACGATCGCGGCGGGCGCGAGGCGGACATCGCCTCCGGCCACGATGGTCCCCGTCTTCTCGTTGATGACGACGCGGGCCTTCTTGACGGTGGCGACCTCGATGTCCTCGAGCTTGGCGATGAGCCCGACCGTGTCGTCCTTGAACTTCGCCGGGATCTTCACGATGACGGAGCCTCCGTCCTTCGCGTGGGCCGAGCCCTCGCCGATGCTCTGATCGATGGCCCGCACGAGGTTGGTCGCGGTCGAGAAGCTGGGCGATCGCAGGGAGAGGCTGATCTCGCCTCCGCTCGAGATCGACGTGGGGACCTCGCGCTCGACGAGCGCCCCTCCCGGGATGCGCGCGGCGGTGGTGGTGCTCTGCTTGTCCTTTCCCGATCCGACGATCAGCGCCCCTTGCGCGACGGCGTATGTCTTCTGGTCGGCGCCTTTGAGGAGAGATTGGACGAGCGTCCCCCCCGCGAGGGACTTGGCGTTGCCGATCGAGGAGACGGTGATGTCGAGCTTGGTGCCCGACTTCGCGAATGGGGGGAGGGTGGCGGTGACCACGACCGCGGCCACGTTCTTGAGCTTGACCTGGGCGGGATCGACGGAGATCCCGAGGCGGCGAAGCATCTCGATCGTGGCCTTGGCCGCGATCGGCGCCGACGAGTCGTCGCCGGTGCCGGCGAGGCCGGTCACGACCCCGAAGCCCACGAGCTGGTTGTCTCGAGCTCCCGATACCTCGGCGATGTCGCGGAGCTTGTCGGCGCGGGCTTCCGTCGAGACGGAGGCGACGACGAGCGCGACGACGAGACCGGCGAACAGCCGAAGCAGCGAGCTCGAGAGGTTCTTCATAGCGGGTTGGCCTTGTCGAGGAGCCGGCCGAGGGCGCCCTTGCGCTGCTGGTCGGCGATGTCGCCGCGACCGGTGAACTCCACCTCCGCGTCCGCGATGCGAGACGAGGGAATGGTGTTGTCGTCGCGGATGTCCGCGGCTCGAGCCACGCCCGAGACGTAGAGGTGGTATTCTTCGTTGTTGATCAGGATGACCTTGGTGCCTTCCAAGAAGAAGTCGCCATTGGGCATCTGACGCACGATCCGGACCGCGAGGCTGCCCTTCAACTGTCCAGTTCGGCTCGTGTTGCCGTGTCCCGCGAAGTCCGAGCTCGAGAAGAAGCTCAGGATGTGCGAGGGATCCATCGCTGGCACCGCCTTCTTCAGGGCGTCCAACAACCCGAACACGCTGGTGATCCCCATGTCGGAGGTCGAGTCGCGCTTGAGGGCGGTCGTCGAGTCCCCGGACGCGTCTGCCTGCTCGTCGATGGCGATGAGGACGATGTCCCCCACCCGCGCGCTCCGGGTGTCCTCGAGCAACCCGCCATTCGCGTCGCTGAAGAGCGAGCCGGTCGCGGGCCTCATCGAAGGGTCGTTCGCCGCGTACTTGCCAGCCTTGTAGTTGCGCTGCTTCGGGGTGTAGTCGCCGATGTGGGGCGGGCCGCACGCCGCCAACGTCGCCGCGCCGAAGCAGAGCAAGAGCGTTCGCCTCTTCACGGGACCTCCTCGAATATCGCCGGTTGGGCGGAGGCGAGCCGACACCGAAGGACCTTGTTCGATTGGGTCACGGTCACGCGCACCACGTCCCCGAGATCGGCGTCCTCGTTGACGGTGACGGCGGCTTGAATCTCGATCTCGCCGCGGCTGATGACGAGGGTGCCCTTCTCCCCCTTCTTCGCGTCGGGCATGGCGGCGAGGGCGGACAGGTCGAGCTCTACCGTGACCGTCAGCTTGGCGAGCTCCTCTTCCTCTTGCGAGAGGACGAGCGTCGCGGTCGTCGTGACCTTCCCCTCCTTCCTCGGCAACCGGGGCAGCTCGATCTGCACGTCGTCGAAGCCGTCCGGGACGGTCACCGCCGCTCTCGGCTTGACCGCCTTCAGGGTCACCCCCTTCGGCAGACCCGCGTCGTCGATGGCGGTCCTCGTCATCTTCTCGATGTCGGTGACCTTGAGCTGCTTCGTCTTCCGGGAGACGCGGATCTCCTTCGGGATGGAGACGTTCCTGGTCCCTTCGGGGAGGGCGGCCTTGATCTCGTCTCGCTTGAGGAGGCGGGTGGACCCGGGCTGGGGCGCGGGCCCCAAGTCGATATCGGCGATCTCACCGGGGACGTTCTCGATGAGATCGCCGACGGTGATTCGGCTGCTCGACACGGCCTTCTCTTTGACCGCGGCGTGGGCCGGCGCCGCGAGGGCCAGCGCCGCCGCGACGCACAACGATGTGAAGTACCGCCGCTTCATGGTCACCTCAGCTGGGTCGCGCTCCGGAGCATTTCGTCCGCGGCCGCGATGACCTTGGAGTTGATCTCGTAGGCGCGTTGGGTGCGAATCAGGCCAATCATCTCGTCGACGACCTCGACATTGGAGCCCTCGAGCGCGCCCTGCATGAGCGAGCCTCTGCCGTCCGCGGCCGGGTCCCCGATGTTGGCGTCGCCGCTCGAAGGCGACGCGACGAACAGGTTGTGGCCGACCGCGGAGAGGCCCCCCGGGTTCGGGAACGTGGCGAGCTGGAGCTTGCCGAGATCGGTGGGGGTGGTCTGGCCCGCGATCTCCGCGTGCACCGAGCCATTGGCGTCGATGACGACATTGGTCGCCTCGGGAGGGATGGTGATGGCGGGCTGAACGACGAGGCCGTCGCTCGTCATGATCCGCCCGTCGGAGGCGACCTTGAGAGACCCCGCGCGGGTGAAGGCCTGCGAGCCGTCTTGTCGCTCCACGACGAGGAAGCCATTGCCCTCGATCGCGATGTCGAGCGGATTGTCCGTCTGCTGGATGGACCCCTGGGAGAAGAACCGAGAGGTCGCGACGATGCGCGCCCCCGAGCCGAGCTGCACCTGGGTGGGCCCCGCCCTCCTCCCGCCCCGTCCCCGCCCCCTGCTGCGTTTGATAGAGCAGGTCTTCGAACTCGGCGTCCTGCTTCTTATAGCCAGTCGTGTTCGAGTTTGCGAGGTTGTTCGAGATGGTGTCCAGCTTGGTCTCTTGGGCGGCCATGCCGGTTGCAGCGATATTGAGGGAGCGGAACATCAGAGTGCTTCCTGGTAGGGGACCTCGATGGTCAGTACGAAATCGACGCGGCGATTGAGGTTGCGGCCCTCGGCGGTGGCGTTGTCTCCGAGCGGCTGATATTCGGCATAGCCGACGGCGGCGAGGCGCTTCGGATCGACGTCGCCCATGACGCTCAGGGTGGTGACGACGCTCGTCGCGCGGGCGGTGGACAGCTCCCAGTTGGAGTTGAATTTGGAGTTGGAGATGGGGCGATTGTCGGTGTGCCCTTCGACGCGGATCTTCACCGGTCTGTCGGCGAGCTCTTCTCCGACTCTCTTCAGCACTTCTCGTGCCCGGTCTGAGATGCGCGCGTCGCCGGTCTCGAACAGGATGGTCTCGTCGAAGCGGAGGACGAGCTCGTTGGCGCGGCGGACGACCTTGAGGCCGGCGAGCTCCTTGTGGATCTTCATCTCCGCCTCGATCTCGGCCGCCATTCGCGCGAGGCGCCTCTGCGTCTCCTGGACCTTCGCCTCCTTCGCTTCGCGCGCCTGCTTCTCCCGCTTCTCTTCGCTGTCCGGGTTCTCCTTCGTGTCGTCCGGGCTCTTGACCACGGGGCCGTTGGGCTTCTCCTGCTTCGTGGTCGTACCGTCCGCGACGTGTTGGCCGGCGTCGGGCATGATGCCGGTGCCGCCGACCTTCAGGTCGATGCCGACCGCCGTCTTGAAGGACTCCGTGAAGCGGCCGACCTTCTGAGTGTCGACCTGGGAGACCGCGAACATGACGACGAAGAAGGCAAAGAGCAGCGTGATGAAGTCGGCGTAGCTGACCAGCCAGCGCTCGTGATTGACGTGCTCGGGATGCTTCTTCTTTCGCATGACGACGTTCTGCTCTCAGGCCGGTTGCTTCGCCGCGGCGGGGGCGCCGTGGGCGTGGCCGACGTACGCTTCGAGGCGCTCGCGGACGAGCTTCGGGTTGAGGCCCTCTTGGATCGACAGCACGCCCGTGAGCATCAGCTCCATCAGGCGGGTCTCTTCTTGGTGCCGCATCTTGATGCGACCGGCGACCGGCAAGAAGAAGATGTTCGCGACCGCGACGCCGTAAATCGTGGCGACGAAGGCGGCCGCGATGCCGGCGCCGACCTTGTTGATGTCGCTCAGGTTGCTCATGACGTGGATGAGGCCGAGCACGGCGCCGATGATCCCGATGGTCGGGCTGTAACCACCGCCCGCCTCGAAGACCTTGGCCGCGTTCTCGCTGTGCTCTTCGTCCTGAGAGATGAGCACCTCGAGGGTGGAGCGAATCGCGTTGGAGTCGGAGCCGTCGACGGCCATGAGGATGCCTTTGGCGAGGAACGGGTGGTGCGCCTCGCTCGCGACCTTCTCGAGGGCGAGGATCCCGTCCTTGCGGGCTCGCTGCGCGAAATCGACGATCTGATCCAGGATCTTCTGCGGATCATGCGCGGGCTTCTTGAGGAGCTTCTTGGCCGACCCCATGGCCCCTTTCACGATGGGCAGAGGGAACTGGACGAGGACCGCGCCGATGGTCCCGCCCACGACGATGAGCCCCGCCGGGCCGCCGACGAGCGAGCCCATGTGGCCACCTTCGAGGGCGTTGCCGGTGAGGATCATCCCGAAGGCGACCAAGAGACCGATGAAGATTCCGATGTCCATCGGGAGCCTCCTTCACTCCGCCGGCCGGCGCTGCGGGAACTCCGAAGCCACCTGACGACGGAACTCGATGACCTTGTCGATCAGCTCGTCGAGCGTCTCGCGGATGAGGACCTTCTCGCCCCCGACCAGACAGAGCGTCGTGTCGGGAGATGCTTCGGCCCACAAGACCACGTCGGGGTTGATCGCGACGGTGTGTTGGTTGAGGCGGGTCAGCTTGATCACGACCGCCGGCTCTGCAACGACTCTGCCACCCCGGGAGCGGCACGACCGTTGCTGAGCCACGAGGTGCGATGAAGCTCCTCGATACCGTGAGCCGCCTTCAACTGGGGCTCGATTTTCATCAAGCGCGGCACGCGGTGCTCACCGCGAACCTCGCGAACGTCGATACGCCGAACTATCGCCCGCGCGACCTCGCTCGCACCGACGCCTTTCAAAAGCATCTGTCCGTCGCGCTCGACGCGACCGACGACAAGCACATCGCGCCCTCGAGAGGCGGCCTCTCCACCGAGATCCTCGTCGACCGCGCGACCCCGAGCGACCGCGACGACAACTCCGTCAACCTCGACCGCGAGTCGGTGAAGATCACCGCCAACAACGTGCGGTACGAGACGCTCTCCACCCTCGTCACCGCCGAGCTCGGGATGCTGAGCTATGCCGCTTCCGACGGGAGGGGCGCATGAACCGGATCGATCGAGTCCCCGGCGTCTTCAGCGCGCTCGAGGTCGCTGCCTCCGGGCTCACCGCCGAGCGCGGGCGCATGAACATCATCGCGAGCAACCTCGCGAACGCGCGCACCACGAAGGGCGCCGATGGCCAGCCTTACAAGCGCATCGACCCCGTCTTCGTCGCGAAACCTCTCCAGAGCAGCACGATGGACGCCGTCATGAACAGCGTCATGAAGGTGCAGCTCCAGGATATCCGGCGCGATCCCGAGGCCGGTCAGCTCGTGTACGACCCCGGCCACCCCGACGCCAACGCCGACGGCTACGTCGAGTACCCGAACGTCAACGTGGTGACGGAAATGGTCAACCTCATGACGGCCAGCCGCGCGTACGAAGCCGGCGTTTCCACGATCGAATCCGTGAAAGGCATGGCCCGCGCGGCCATGAAGATCGGTCAGTGAGATGATGATCCAAACGGTCGAGCGCACGGCGGGCCTCGGGGGAACCGAGAAGATCTCCGAGCTCACCCGAGGCGGCAGCCTCGAGGACACGCGGCCGGCCGACGGGGTCGGCGGCGCGTCGTTCGACCAAGTGCTCGGCAATTTCGTGGCGGAGGCCTCCGCCCAGCACCAGACGGCAGCCAGCGCCGCCGATGCCATCGCGCGCGGCGGCATCGACGACATTCACGGCACGATGATCGCGATGAAGGAGGCGGAGATCTCGCTCAAGCTGGTGGGCAGCATCCGCAACAAGCTCCTCGACGCTTTCCAAGAGATTTGGCGAACCAATGTCTGAGCCCGGCTCGACTACCCGCGACAAGAGCGCCAGCGCATCCACTCCGTGGGGGCGCGCGCTCGATGCCGTTCGAAAGCTCAGCAAGCCGCTAAAGATCCTCATCGCGACGACGCTGATCGCTCTCGTGGGCTTCGGTCTGTGGTTCGGCGTGCGCGCGGCGAACGAGCCCTACGCTGTCCTGTACTCCCACCTCGGAGAAGAGGACGCCGCCCAGGTCGTGGCGAAGCTCAAGGAGCTGAAGGTCCCCCACCGCGTGATCGAAGGCGGTCAGATCGAAGTGCCAGAGGCGCGCGTCCACGAGCTCCGCCTCGAGATGGCGGGGGCGGGCTTGCCCCGCGGCGGCGGGGTGGGTTTCGAGAGCTTCGACAAGATGCGCCTCGGCGCCACCGAGTTCGAGCAGAAGGTCCTGTTCCGCCGAGCGCTGGAGGGAGAGCTGACGCGAACCATCTCGAGCGTGTCCGCCGTCGAGAGCGCGCGCGTGCATTTGGTGTTGCCCGAGCGGAGCGTCTTCGCGACGCGGCGCGAGCCGGGATCCGCCAGCGTCGTGCTGAAGCTGCGGCCTGGTCGCGAGCTCGGCAACCAGGAGATCGGGGCCATCGTTCACCTCGTGGCCTCCGCCGTGCCCGGCCTCACCGCCGATCAGGTCGCGCTCACCACGACGGAGGGCCGGCTCCTCAAGCGGCCCAAGCCCGCGGGAGAGGACGCGTCGGTGAGCGGCAACAACGGTGAAGAGGCGACCGCGGAGGTGCGGGCCCTCGAGCGCTCGTTGGAAGAGCGGGCGCGGGCGATGCTCGAGCGGGTGGTGGGCGAAGGCCACGTCGACGTCCGGGTCTCGGCCGAAATGGATTTCTCTCGGGTCGAGCGCACCGAGGATCACTTCAAGCCCCAGCAGCCGATCCTGAGGAGCGAAGAGCTCACCCGGGAGAAGGTCGCGACCGCCGACGGCACCCCGGTCGCGGGCGTGCCGGGGGCGGAGAGCAATCTGCCCACCGGCTCCGAGGAGAACGTGGACGGCGCGGAGACGACTCCGCAAGCGCAAGCCGGGATCATCCGCCATCAGCACACGCGGAACTTCGAGCTCGACCGGGTCACGGAGAAGAAGACCTCGAACATGGGGACGATCAAGCGCCTGACCGTGGCCGTCGTCGTGGATGGGGTCAAAGACGTGGACGAGAACGGGGAGGCGATCGTCAGGCCCTACGACGAGGAGGAGGTCGAGCGGCTCACCGCCCTCGTGAAGAGCGCGGTGGGCGCGGACGACAAGCGCTCGGACGTCGTCACCGTTCAATCGATGTCCTTCTTCACTCCCGAGGTCGCGATGGAGGACGTCGCGAACGAGAACCTCGCCGCGACCCCTCCCGGGAAGGAGGCGTCCCCGGCCGAGCGCTTCAAGAAGCTCGCTCCGTTCGCCGCGATTCCTGCGCTCGCGACTGTGCTCCTCATCGCGGCCCTGCTCGTGCGTCGGCGGAGGAAGCGCATCCGCGAGATCGCCGCCGTCATCGAGGAGCCCAAGCCTGTCATCGAGCTCCCCCCGGTCGAAGAGCCGGCTCAGCTGATCGACCCCCGGGAGGAAGCGCTGAAGCGAGCTACTGACGATCCGGCCACGGCTGCGCTGGTGATCCGTTATTGGCTGGGCACCGCCGAGGCGGAAACATCCTCCAATGCGGCGTGAGTCGACTATCGTCGTCCGGTTTCATCGACTGCGAGAAAGAAGAGCCGACCATGGTAGATTCCTCGGGCTTGAATCCTCCCGGTTCACCTCCGGAGCGTGACCCCATGGGCTCAGCGCGAACCAAGTCCAGACCCAACATGCCCGCCGTGAGCGCCGATGCTCCGGCCGCCTCTTCCGTTCTCGTGATCGACGACGAGCCCATGATCGGTCGCGTCGTCAAGAGAATGTACGGCAAGTATGGGCAGGTCCACGTCGAGACCGATGCCCGCGTCGCCCTCGCGCGGATCGCCAGTGGGGAATCGTTCGACGTCATCTTCTGCGATCTCATGATGCCCGGCTGCAACGGCATGGAGTTCTATGGCGCGCTCGCGACGTCTCATCCCGAGACGACCTCGCGCGTGGTCTTCATGACCGGGGGCGCGTGCAACGAGGCGGCGGAGTCGTTCCTCGCGCGCGTGAAGAACATGCAGCTCCCCAAGCCGTTCGACACCGCTGCGCTCCTCGAGATCACGCGCGCGGTGGTGCGCGCGCACGCTCCTTCGGAGCGCTGAGCCGACCTTTCGGGCACGAGGCGCCCGTCGTCCTGCCGACGGCGCACGCACCTGCCCCGGCAAGCGTCGATGGCGGCCGGTCGATCAGACCCGGCGCGCTGCGCGCTCGCCCTCCCCTGCCAGGCGACTGCGCTCTCCGAGCTCCGCGGCGGTAGGTCGGGCGCACGGCTCGCGCGCGCCTTCGGGCGGCGGTTTCATTGTGGGACGGTGATTGACCGGCGGCTCGGCGTGAGACTGTCAACTTTCCGCGTCCGCGTCATCGACTTGGCGCGATCCGCAGCTCGTCCAAAGTGTTTCGGCGGTTCGGAGAGAAGCTACGGAATGGCACAGCGCTCGCAGCGGAAGACCTCGATGTGCGCGACAATGTCCTCCTGGGTCCCCGAGACAGTGGAGAGCATTCTTCGTCTTGGCCTCTGCTTTCTCGGCCTCGACGCGGCGACGTTCAGCCAGGTGAGCGGCGACTCCGTCGTGACGCTCGTCTCCCAGTCGAGCGACAACGCCCCCGAGAGCCAAGAGCCCGTCTCCGAGCGATCGGTGGCGACGCGGCTCGGAGCGCCGGTGCGCCTCCAGGGGAGGGTGATTGGACTGCTCGAGTTCACCGGGTCGAGCCCGCGCGACCGCTTCGCTGATAGCGACCTGCGGATGGTGGAGAGCCTCGCGCGGTGGCTCGAGCACGAGCTCGCGGTCGCGAGCGGTAACCGTCCTCCGTCGACCTTCGCCGACTCGCCGGTGCCGGCCGTCTACAGCACGGACCCGGCCTCGCTCATGGCCGCGCTCCGCGACACGCTCTTCGATGCGCTCGGGAGCCGACCGGTGGAAGAGGAGCGCCCGACCATCCGCACGACCCACGCCCACAGCGATCACGAGGGCACCCTCCCGGACTACGTCCTGCAAATCGCGTCGCTGGTCCGAGGTCGAGCGCGGTCCGCATCTCCTTCGGGGACCCGCGTGCACGCGCGAGAAGAGGTGCGGCGCCTCGAGCAGCTGCTCACCGAGATCCGAGAGCTCGAGGTCGGCCTGCGCGGTCTCGAGCCTCCCGTTCGCGAGCCGGAGCCGAGCTCCGGCGGACGGGGCTGACTCGGTCGAGCGGCCCAACCGGCTCCGATCGGCATGCTGTGGCACAAGGGTTTGGGCTTTTTTCCGTAAATCGGGGGCGCTTGTTCGTTGGCGCGTGGGCTGCACACGCCGGACGACATGAGAGCCCTTCTTCTTGCGGCAGCGAGTCTTTGGATGGCCACCTCCCTCGCGGCCTGCGGCAGCAACATCGTGGCCGACGGCGGTGGCGGTGAAGGCGGTGGAGAGGGGGCGGCGCCGCCCTGCGGGATTGCGGGATGCGAGGAGTGTCCCGCCGGCGAGCCGGAGATCGGCGCGACCTGCGACTTGAGCGACGGGACCGAATGCCAATACGGCGCCGGCGCCGACTGCATCCACCTCGTGCGATGCGAGCCGGTCTATCCGGAGGCGGGAGCGCCGAGCGCCTGGGTCGATGCCGGGCTCACGGGCGAGGGATGTGTCGAGTGCTTCGCCGGGCCCGCCTGCAACGAGGGCGACATCGAGGTCGACGTCTGCCCCGGAGGGATCGAGTGCTATGTCGTCGAGGCGTGCGGGACCACCGTCACGTGCGTGCCGGGCACGGTGTGCGGCGGCATCCCCGTCTGCGATCCGGGAGACACCCAGGTCCCCGACTGTCCGGACGGATCGAATTGCTATTACGTGACGCTGTGCGACTCGACCATCGCGTGCATGGACTCCAGTTTCCCGCAGCATGGTTGCCCGGAGCTCCCGCCGGAGGCCGGCGCCGACTGCGATGCAGAGGCGACCTGCTATTGGGACACGAGCCCCTTCTGCTCGGAGGGCTACCAATGTGATGGCTTCACGTGGACCTTCGTGGGCGAAGTCTGCGAGTGAAGACGCTTGCCGCGGGCCGATCGCTGTTATCGTGCGATCGGCGCGGCGATGCAGGATTCGTGGTGGAAGATCCGGATTGCGCTGATCTGCCAGCCCGCCGGGATCGTGATCTCGTATCTGATCGCCTTCCTGAGGAGCTTCGACCAAGTCCCCCATTCCGTGAGGATCGGGATCGGGGTCGGGATGGGCCTGGTGATGGCGCTGCTCTTGATCCGGATCTTCGATCGGCAAGCGCGGGACTACGAGCTCGCGCGGTCGGGGGACCGCGAAGCGATCCTGAGCCGCCTCGAGGGGCGCTTCCTGGAGCCTTCGGGGCTCTTCTGGCTGCTCCTCGCGAGCGGATCGAACGACGGGGCCGAGCGCGTCTTGAACGAGCGGCTCAAGATGCTGCGGGTCGACCGGCGCACGCGCGCCCTCTACGGGGGCGCCCTCGACCTCGCGCGCAGAGGCGCGAGCGGCGCGGAGGCGCTCGTCGACGCGATCGCCTCGTGCCCGGGCGGGCGCCTGCCCGATTGGAACCCCGTCGATCGAGCGCGCGCGCGGCTCCACGCGCTCCTCCTCGCGACCGCCGGCACCATGACGTCCTCGCGCCGCGTCTCCGAGAAGGCGCTCGCGCACCTCGCGGGGGGCCCGCGAGACGCGGAGATCGAAGCCTATGCGGCGTGGTTGCGGGCCCACCTCGACGCCCCGATCGAAGGTGAGGAGTCGCCGGAGGCGTCGGAGCGGGCCGCCGAGCTCGCGGCGAAGGCCGGCTACGAGGCGGCCGCAAAGGCGGCTCGCATTCGCGCCGCCCGCATCCGCGCCTCGCGCGCCGGCCTCGCCTATCGCTGAGCGGCGAGCTCAGCTCTTGAGCAGGCCCTCTTCCCGGAGCGCCTGCTGCACCCCCGGCCGCGCCGCCACGCGCTCCTGGAAGGCTTGGATGTTCGGCATGTCGGTGAGGTCCACCTTCACCGCGCGAGCCCACCGGGTGACGGTGAAGAGATAGGCGTCTGCGACGCTGAAGTCCTCGCCCATCAAATAGGGGGACTTCGCGAGCTGCTTCTCGATCTGCCCATAGCGACGCTTCAGATACTCGGCCCGCTCGGCGCGCGTGTCGGGGTGGGTCGTCTTGCTGAAGAGCGGGCTGTATGTCTTGTGGATCTCGGAGTTGATATAGCCGAGCGCCTCCATGAGGTGATAGCGGGCGATGGTCCCATTCGCAGGGGCGAGCTTCGACTCCGGCTTTTGGTCCGCGAGATACTGCACGATCGCCGGACCCTCGGTGAGGACTTCGCCGCTGTCGAGCTCGAGGGCGGGGACATAGCCCTTCGGATTGATGGCCAAGTAGTCGTCGCCCTTCTCCGTCTTCTTCGTGGCGAAGTCGACCTTCACGATCTCGACGGGGAGATTCGCCTCGGCGGCGACGATATGGGGCGAGAGCGAACAGGCGCCGGGGGAATAATAGAGCTTCATCGGATCCCTCGAGTGGGTTGGAGTTCGGAGCTTCAGAGGTTGCGCGACAATCTATAAGGAGAGGGTCACCGGAGCGCATCAAGTAACTGTTGGTTACTGACGAATCGAGTATCCTCCCGGTAACCGCCCATGCCGCTCAAGCTTCGAAAGAGCGCGGTCCGTGAGCCGCCCCCCGCGTGCCCTCTCACGGAGTGCATGAAGCTCCTCGGCGGCGCGTGGACGCCCAATTTGATCTGGTTCTTGAGCAAAGGGCCGCGCCGCTTCGGAGAGCTTCGGACGGATATCCCGCGCATCAGCGCGAAGGTGCTCAGCGACCGGCTCCGGGCGCTCGAGGGGCGCGGGCTCCTTCATCGAACCGTGATGCCCACCTCTCCTCCTTCGGTGGAGTACTCGCTCTCCGAGCTCGGCTCGGAGCTCATCCCCGTCATTCACGCGATCGTCCAGGTGGGGAAGAAGCTGAAGACGATGCCCCCCGAGGTGCGGAGCCGGCGCGCGGCGAGGAGCGCGCGGCCGATCGCGGCGCCGGGCTCGGCGAGAGGTCTCGAGGCCCGCGCATCGGGGGGGTGAGCATCGCCGCATCGACGCCGGGGCGTCCCCCCGATATGGAAGGCGCGTCTATGATGTTCGCGCTGGATTCGGGGGAACCGTTGGTCGCGGGCGGGGAGGACTCGCGGCGCGTCTCCCTCGTCACCGCCGTGTGCACCGCCCCCGGCTGTCAGAAGCTCCATCTCCGCGCTTCGGGCGCGGCCATCCCCGAAGGTGAGGGGCTCGCGCTCGATTGGGACGCGGAGACGGAGCGCCTCGAGGGGGCGGACGAGCGGTCGCGCGCTTGGCTCGCGTCGGCGGGAGGGGCGTGGCTCGCGCCGTGGGTGGAGCAGAGCGGGAAGACGCTCCGCACCCGCTTCGAGCAGCTCCAGGCGCAGGAGACCGACGAGCCCGCCGACAACCGACCGGCCCCGCCGTGGCGACCGGGAGGGCGCGTGTCGCATCGCGCGCTCTTTCCGGCCGACTTCGCGCCCTCGCTCTCGTTCGATGGGAAGCGGTGGTTGATCGTGGATTCATGCTGTCCAGACCCGGTCTGCTTCTGCTCCGAGGTCGCGCTCGAGCTGGTCTCCCCGACCGGCGAGTCGACCAAGGTGGAGGGGGCGCTCGGGAGTCCCCGCCCGACGAAGGCGACCACGCTCGGCAAGGCGCTGTGGACCGCCGTCCATGCCGATTCGAGCTTGCTCGAGCTGCTGAGGGCCCGACGGAGGGACATCCGCTCTTGGGGGCCGTTCGTGGTGAGCGCGGCGTACGAGCAGGCGCGGCTCGCGCGGCGCCCGAGCGCCGGCGCGGGCGAAGGGCAGACCGCGGCCGAGGAAGGAGCCACCGCCGATGCGGTGCCGGCCGCGCTGCTCCAGCGCCTCTTCGATACCGCGTCGCGTCTCCACGCCGCCCAGATCTCGATCGACGCGCTGCCTCCCGGGCGCGACCGCGTCGAGCTGCGAGGCTCGGTCACGCGCGACGCTTGGCTCGAGGTCGACTCCATACCGCTCGGGATCGCGCTGTTCGATCTCCGAGACGACGAGACGCCGTGGCTCACCCTCTCCCTCGGCTTCCGAGACGAGGCAGGACTCGACTTGCGAAGGCGCCGATGCGCCCTCGGCCTCCCCCTGATCGGCGCCATGTTCGTCCCCGTCGTCGAGCGGGGCCAACCGGACGGGACCCTCGGGCCGCCGAGCGCGGAGGACCTCGGCATCGCGATCGCCGTCGTGGAAGCGCTGCTCACCGTCGACCACCGCGCGCTCGGGGGGCCGCGTGTCCTCGAGCACCGCGCCGAGCTCGACCTCGGTCCGATCGACGTGCGCCTGACGATCGGCGCCGGCGAGGCGCGCCCGGCGCAAGAGCCCGCCGCGGCCACCGTCACCGCTGCGCTCCCCGTGAGCGCGGTCGAGCCGGGCGAGCTCCTTCCTGACGACGAGGACGAGGATGGGGATGAGAACGACGACGACGATCTCGAGGAGCCGTCATCGGGCGCGCTGCCGATCGCGTCCCTGGTCGAGGCGTTCACGGACTACGCGCTCGACCGCGCGCTCTCGATCGAGGTCGTGACGACAGCGCGGCTCTACCTCGACGCCGTCGTCGGCTACGCCTTCGATCAGGGGCTGGCGGCCTTCGAGGACCGAACGTGGTCCGAGTTCCTCACGAGCTACGCGCCGCGCGAGGTGCTCTTGGAAGAGGTCGAGATCGTCCGCGCCCCCGCCGCGCTGCGCGCCATCGGGGAGTTCTTGGGAGAGGTCGGTCATGTCGACGCGCGGCGGTTCCGCGCCTCGGTGGAGCGCGCGCTTCCTACCTTTCAGCGACGCGCGCGCGATCCTCGTCACTTCTCCAAGCTCAAGGAGCTTCAGGCCGGCGGGGTCATCGATCTCGACGATCCGGACGCGGTGGATCGCTTCTTCGAGTACGAGGGGCTCACCGCTCCCCCACCCGTCGCCGCGGCGCGAGCCACGAGCGCGGATGTCGCTCCCAAGCGCGAGCCTTCGCCGACCCGCTGGAGCCCGGGCCCCGGTGAGCCTCGCCCCGCCCCGAGCGATCCGTGCGGCTGCGGCAGCGGCAAGCGCTACAAGAAGTGCTGCATGCCGAGGTGAGGGCGCGCTCGCCCCCGCGGGCTCTTCGAGCCCGCCTTTCGACCGCGAGGGGGTGGAGAAAACCCACCGATGCATTAGGGTGCGCGGCGATGGCAATCACGGAAGAACGCGCGAAGACGATCCTCTCCGAGATCCTCGAGCCCGAGCTCGGCAAGAGCCTCGGTGAGCTCGGCATGGTGCGCGACGTCCGGCTCACGGGCGAGCGCTTGTTCATCGGGCTGACGAGCCTCTCGCCCGCTTACGGGGCGCGGCGAGAGCTGACGGATCGCGTCGGTGGGGCGCTCCGCGAGTCGGGCGCCTCCGCGATCGAGATCGAGTGGGATCACCAGGTCACCAGGCGCCAGATCCTCCCCGACGATCCGTGCCCCGAGGTCTCGAACATCGTCCTCGTCATGAGCGGCAAGGGGGGCGTCGGCAAGAGCACCGTCGCGACGAACCTCGCCCTCGCCCTCGCCCGCGAAGGCGCGAGCACGGGCTTGCTCGACGCGGACATGTACGGGCCCAGCATCCCGACGATGCTCGGGGTCAACGGTCGTCCTGTCTCCGCCGACGGCAAGAAGTTCCTCCCCCTCGAGCGCTTCGGGCTCAAGCTCATGTCCCTCGGCTTCATGCTCGAAGACCCGCGCCAGGCGGTGGTGTGGCGCGGTCCGATGTTGCAGAGCGCGCTCATGCAGTTCCTCAAGGACGTCGACTGGGGGCCGCTCGACTACCTCGTGCTCGACCTCCCGCCCGGCACCGGCGACATCGCGCTCACCATTTCGCAGAAGCTCCGGACGACGGGGGCGGTGGTGGTGACGACGCCGCAGGAGGTCGCGCTCCAGGACGTCTACAAGTCCGTGAGCATGGCAGAGAAAGTCGGGATCCCCATCCTCGGGGTGATCGAGAACGAGAGCTACTTCGTCTGCGACGGCTGCAGCAAACGCCACGAGCTGTTCGGATCCGGCGGCGGCAAGGCGATCGCCGAGTTCGCGAAGGCGCCCCTCCTCGGTCAGATCCCGATCGATCCGAGCATTCGGGAGTGGGGAGACGCGGGTACGCCGGTCGTGCAAGCGGCCCCGGAGTCCGCGGCGGGGACAGCGTTCGCGGACCTCGCGCGCGCCCTCGCGACCCGCGTCTCTCTTCAGAACCTCGCCACCGGCGGCGGGCTCGTGATCGATCGGAGCGGTGGAAAGAATCGTCGCCTTCCGATCGCGCGCTGAACGTTCGGCCCCATAGCCAGGCGCACACCCACGAGGTAGTCTCCCCCACCTTCGCCGCTCGTTCTGGCTTTCGTCCACGATGCGGCCACGGTCGCGTTTCCGGGCGCTCGCCCCGCCCGGTGCTCGAGCCTCGCGGCGAACGAGAGGTCGGGCAGCTCGGGCAAGCGATGGCACCGCCAGACGAGTCGCCGCGGTGCCATCGCCCTTCACAAGGTCGACTCATCACCATCCTCACACCCGCTCATGACCACCAACGAGACCAAGACCGAAGAGGGCGCGAGCGCCCCTACCCCGGACGGATCGAACGACGCTTCGGCCGAGAGCCCGAGCGCCACGGAGAATGAAACCCCCGCTGCCAAGGCACCCGAAGGGGCCGCGGCGGAGTCATCGTCGAGCGGAGAAGCCGCGCCCGCCGAGGCGAGCGCCGCCGTCGCCGACGAAGGTGGGGGCGCGGACGAGGGTGGTGAAGACGAAGGCGACGAAGGCGCGGAAGGCGAAGAAGGCGCGGAGGGCGCCGGCGAACAAGCGGCCGAAGGCGCGCCCGGCGAGGCCCCGAAGAAGAAGCGCCGACGTCGTCGTCGCAAGAAGAAGGGCGACCAGGCTCACGCTCAGGAGGGCGGCGCCCCGCCCGCCGAGGGCGGTGGCGAAGGTGGAGAGGCCGCGACCGCGGAGGGCCACGAGGGTGGCGAGCGCCGCGATCGCAAGAAGCCGGATCCGCGCGAGGCGCTCCCGTTCCGGATCGGCGAAGAGGTGTTCGGCAAGGTCGAGAAGGTGACCGAGGACGCGATCTGGATCGACGTCGCGGGCAAAGCCCTCGGCCTCTTCGATCGCCGCGAGCTCGGGGACGGCGAGCCGCCGCAGGCCGGTGATCAGTTCATCGCCACCGTGGCGAGCCACGGCGTCCGCGGCGGCATGCTCCGGATGGCGCGCGCGCCCTTCCCCGTCGAAGACGCGAAGAAGAAGGTCGAGGCGGCCAAGGAGTCGCAAGAGACGGTCGAGGGCTTCGTCACCGGCGCCGTCAAAGGCGGCGTCGAGGTGGACATCGACGGTCTGCGCGCGTTCGCGCCCGCGTCGCACGTCGAGCTCCGACAAGGCAGCGACCTCCACGCGCTCGTCGGACGCCGGCTCAACTTCGTCGTCGTCCAATACGAGAAGAAGGGTCGTGACGTCGTCCTCTCCCGGAAGAAGTTCCTCCAGGACGAGGCGACCCACGCGCGGGCAGAGGCGCTCAAGCTCCTCACCCCCGGCAGCGTCCATCGCGGGATCGTCCGCACGATCGTGCAGTGGGGCGTGTTCGTCGCGCTGCCGGACGCGGGCAACCTCGAGGGGCTCGTCCACGTCAGCGAGGCGAGCCACGATCGGACGGCCAAGCTCGGCGAGCTCTTCAAGCCCGGCGATCCGATCGAGGTCAAGGTCCTCAAGATCGACGACAAGGGCAAGATCTGGCTCAGCCGCAAGGCGATCACGAACGATCCGTGGGACGCCGTGCAGCAGAAGTACGCGCCCGGCACGCGCCACCAAGGGAAGGTCGTTCGCATCCAACCCTTCGGCGCGTTCATCGAGCTCGAGCCGGGGATCGACGGCCTCTGCTACACGCAGGACCTCTCGCTCAAGCCGATCACCCACCCGAAGGACATCCTCAAGGTCGACGACACGATCGACGTCGTGGTCGCGAACTGCGACGGAGCCTCGCGCCGAATCTCTCTTCACCCCGCGCCTCCGCCCGAGGAAGCGGACGAGCCCCGTCCGAAGGTCGGGCCTCACCGCGTGGTGAAGGTCGCGGTCGTGCACCCGGGCGAGCCGGGCCTGCTCGTCCGCGTGATCGGCCTCACCGGTCGCGCCGCCCGCGGCTTCATCCCCGCCGGCCACACCGGGACCCAGCGCGGGACGGATCTCCGCAAGGTCTTCCCCGTCGGGACGAAGCTCGAGGCGAAGGTCATCGAGGTCGACACCCGCCGCGGCGAGACGAAGCTCTCGATCCGCGCGATGAAGGAAGACGCCGAGAAGGCGGCCTATCAGGAGTATCGGGATCAGGTGAACCGCGAAGCGCGCTTCGGCACGTTCGCGGACCTGATGAAGAAGTAGCCCTCCGGCGGCTTCGCCTGGGGCAATCGGTCCGCGTCGAGGCCGGTTGCCCCAGCGTCACTTCGAACTTCGCCGGAGAGATCGCGCCCGCGTCGGGCGCACGTGGATTGCATGCCCAAGGGCGCATGAGCTCCGAGCGCGTCGACGAGGGCAAGCGTCTGGCTTTGTGGAGCGGGGTGACGGCGGCGCTCGCGCTCGGAGTGAGCGCGTGCGCCGGCTCTGCCGTCCGCCCCGCGAGCGCGAGCGCGACGCCGAAGAAGAAGAAGAACGAAGAGGAGGAGGAGGAGACGGAGGTCTCTCCCGCCGAGGACCTCATGCAAGAGCACGGCATCGTGCACCGCGTGCTCCTCGTCTACGACGAAGCGGCCTCCACCCTCACCGCCGGCAAGAGCGTCGATCTCTCTGCGATCGTGGCGGCCACGCGGGTCGTGAAGGAGTTCGTCGAGGGGTACCACGAGAAGCAGGAGGAGGAGTACGTGTTCCCCCGGCTCGAGAAGGCGAACAAGGAGGTCGCGCTCGTCGCGACGCTGCGTCTCCAGCACGAGCGAGGTCGCGCCCTGACCGCCGCGATCGAGCGCGGCGCGTCGCAGACCGCGCGCGACTCGGCCGAGCTGATCGCCCACCTCACCGCGTACACGAGGATGTACCGCGCCCACGCGTCGCGCGAAGACACGGTCGCGTTCCGGGCGTTCCGCAACCTCTACGACGACGACGATTATCGCGAGCTCGGCGAGCTGTTCGAGAAGCGCGAGCACGCCATCCTCGGCGAGAAGGGTTACGAGCGCGCCCTCGCCTCGATCTACAAGGCGGAAGAGGCGCTCGGCATTCACGATCTGGCTTCGTACACGCCGAAGGTCGCGTAGCCGCGAAGCCGCGTATCGAACTTATGACCATGGACGCCCCCGGGGTCGGTTGCTTAGATCGAGCACACCCGAGGGGGCTTGATCATGGTCGAACGCACGCATTGGATTGCCGGTTCGCTCGTCTCGTTCGCGATCGTCGCGGCCGCGTGCAGCGACAGCAGCACCGAGAATCAGGGCGGTCAGGGGACGGGGGGTAGCCCGCCCGCGAACACGTTCCAGTCGAGCGAGTGCGGCACGTGCGTCGAGACGTCGTGCGATCCCGAGATCCAGGCGTGCCTCACCGATCCCGGCTGCACGACCTACCTCGATTGTCTGCTCCACTGCCCGGTCGACGAGAAGGGAAACGCCGACCCCGCTTGCGACGCCGCGTGCGTCGGCACCGCGTCGTCCTCCGAGACGCTCAAGGCCGAGGCGGATCTCAAGGCGTGCCGCTTCTACGGCAGCGGCGCGACGTGCGAGGCGTGCTCCATCCCCACCGCCCCCGTGAGCACCCAGCTCAACCAGCAGTGCGAGCCGCGGCCGGATCCGCCGCCGACCCAGTGCCGCGCCTGCTACTGGGAGAAGTGCTGTGACACGTGGGACGCCTGCTACGCGGACGGGGTGAACCCGGACTGCGACGCCCTCGCGACGTGCATCCAGGCGTGCGGGGATCCCATCGAGCCCTGCGTCGACGCCTGCTTCGACGCCCACCCGAACAGCGTCACCACCTTGCTCGATCAGGTCGGGTGCTCCGTCTCGCTGTGCGCCGCCGATCAGCCCGACTGCGACGTGGAGGCGCGCGACGACTGCGACACGTGCCTCGCCGTCGACTGCGGCGACAGCTTCGTGAGCCTGCTCTCTACCGCGGAGGGATACCTGCTGTGGCTGTGCCTCGCGGATTGCGGGGACTCGGGGGGAGGGGTGCAGTGCACCGAGGGCTGCTTCGACGCCCACCCCGAGGCGCAGGACGCCGGCTTCTTGTGGGCCGACTGTCTGACCTATCAGTGCTCGACCCGATGCTGATCGCATAGCGAGACGAGCCGTGCGATCGCACCTCCAACAGCTCCTGACCGCGACGGCGATCGTCTGCGCGGGCTGCCAAGAGGCGCCCGCCCGCCCGCAGGTCGAGCTCTTCATCGACGTCGACATGCCGGTGCCGGCGCAGATCGGCGAGGCGCTCAGCACCGACGCCATGGTCGACTCGCTGCGGATCGAGGTGCTCGACGCGGACCTCTCCGTGAAGGACAGCCGTACGTTCTCGATCTCGTCGCTCGAGGTGCTTCCTCTCTCGTTCGGGATCCCGACGGAGCTCTTCGAGGGCGGACACGCGCTCGTGCGGATCCGCGCCTATCGCGCCGCATTCGCCACCCCCGGTGAGCTCGAGGAGAGCCCCGTCCTCGACCCGATCGCAGAGGTGACGGTCGATCGCCTCGTGGACGTGTCGCTGCCGGCGGAGGGGGTCGGGACGGCCGCGGTCACCCTCCACGGAGACTGCATTGGGACCCGCATCACCTTGCCGATCGGCGACGCCCCCGGCTTCACCTGCCTCGACGGAGAGCACCTCCACGCCGCCGCCACCGAGGGGATCGACGCGACGGCGCCCGTCGCGACCTCCGCCGGCACGTGGGCGCGCGCGCGTCGAGTGGCCTGTCGCGCCGATGCTCCCGAGGGGACGGTGTGCATCCCGGGCGGCCTCATGGTGTTCGGCGATCCCGCGTTCCAGAACGTCGGCGAGTACGATCTCGCGTCGCTGCCGCTGCGGGTCGTCCAGGTCGACCCGTTCTTCCTCGATCTGTCGGAGGTCACCGTCGGCGACATGCGGGCCCTCATCGCCGCCGGGTATGACGGCCCGCTCCCCTACGCGCCCGAGCCGGATGATCCTTCCAAGGCCGACTGCACTTGGGAGAGCCCCGCGGGCGCGCTGCCCGTGAACTGCATCGACGTGGGGGTGGGCGACGCGGTGTGCGCGGCGCGCGGGGGGAAGATCCCCTCCGAGGTCCGCTGGGAGTACGCGGCGCGCGGTCACGGCGCGAGGCTGCTCTATTCGTGGGGCTCGTCCCCGCCTGCTTGCTGCTCGGCCAGCATCGGGCGCGGACAGAACCTCGACTGCGAAGCGGAGCAGGGGATCGAGGCGGTGCGCAGCCACCCGGGCAGCGTCGACTGCCTCGGGGACGTCTCGCCCGACGGCATCTACGATCTCGGGGGCAGCGTCTCGGAGCTCGTCCTCGACTCCGTCTCCTCGCTCGCCGACGCGTGCTGGGAGCCCTTGGAGGGCGGCCCCGCGATCCTCGTGAACCCGATCTGCAAGTCTGCCACGGGTCGGGTCGCGCGCGGCGGCGCGTGGGGCTTCGCGTTCGCGGACGCTCCGCTCCCGGTGCGCCGGACCTTCTTGGAAGACGATCCCTATTACGGCTTTCGCTGCGCCTACGAGGACGTGCCGTGAGCGCCCACAAGAGGCTGTCGCTCCTCGCGTTCGGGGTGAGCTTCGCGCTCGCGGGCGGCTGCGATCGCGTCGGCGATCCGCGCCCCCAGTGGGTCGTTCACGTCGGCACCGACGCGGCGCTGCCCGCCTTCGGCAACCAGCTCCGGATCGACGTCGTCGACGAGGATGGGGTCGCCTGCGCGGAGTGCGTCCGGGTGTTCGCCGTCGACGAGGCGAGCGTCCCGATCTCGTTCGGGGTCCGATCCGAGGGCGGGCGCCGGTTCGTCCGCGCGCGCCTCTATCACGCGGAGAGCGTCTCCGCGTTCGGCGAGCCGACGACGCCCCTGATCGACGTCCTCGGTGAGCTGCCCGACGCGAGCGAAGGGGTCGTGGACGTCGAGCTGCTCCTCAGCCTCGGGTGCTTCGGCCACCCCGTGAACACCTTGAGCAAGCTCACCTGCGATCCCGCGACCGGCGCGGAGACGAACGGGCTCGTGCTCGAGGAGGGGGACGGAGCTTCGCTGCCCCGGCCGGGGACATGGCGCTTCGAAGACGAGCCGTGTCCCGAAGACATCCCGGACGGGATGGTCTGCGTGCCGGGCGGGACGTTCTTGTTGGGGAGCCGGACCTATCGCCCGTTCGGGCCCGACTTCGATCCGGTCCCGGAGCAGCTCGTCCACGTGCCGACCTACCTCGTGGACGCGGACGAGATGACAGTGGCGACGTTCCGCTCCGCGATGGGGGCGGAGGGCGTCGACGCTCCCATTCCGAACAGCGAGACGGAGCCGTACTGCCGCTTCACGTCCGCGCCCGGAACGTTCGAGGACGCGAGCATCAACTGCATCTCGCGCAACACCGCGGAGGCGGCGTGCGCCGCGCTCGGTAAGCGCCTGCCCACCGAGGCGGAGTGGGAGTACGCGGCCGGCGGCGCTTCGCTCGACGCGCCCTTCCCGTGGGCGATGGCCGATCCGGTATCGGAGAACCTCTGCGTGCAAGCGGTGGTCGCGCGCGACGATCTGTTCGGTGACGGCTCGCGCGAGTGCTCGCTGCTGGAGCCGGATCTCCCCCTCGGCCCCCAGATCGGCGGCTCGTCGCTGGACGTCAGCTTCCTCGGCATCCGCAACATGGCCGGCAACCTCTCCGAGTGGGTCGCCGACGATTTCCTCCCGTTCTCGGACGAAGCCTGTTGGGGCGGCGATCTCGCCCTCCGAGACGACCCGCTTTGCAGCGCGGACCTCGCCGACGGCACCATCCGCGGCGGGGATTGGCGAGGCTTCGTCTACAACACCCACGCCTTCTTCCGGCGCCCGGCGCCCAAGAAGATCCGCATCGACCGCATCGGGGTTCGATGCGCGAGGAGCGTCCCATGAGCCAACGCAAACCGCTGTTCTTCCTCCTCGCCCTCTTCGTGGCGCTCCTCGCGGCGGGGCCGGTCTCGGCCCAGCCCAAGCCCGCGCCTGCTCCTGCTCCCGCTCCCGCTCCTGCGCCCGCTCCCTCCGCCGACGAGGGAAAGAAGGACGAGGCCCGCAAGCTGTTCCGTGAAGGCGTCGGGCTCGTCTCGGAGCAGAAGTACGCAGAGGCGCTCGAGCGCTTCGAGAAGGCGCACGGGCTCTATCAAGGCGCGGAGATCAGCTACAACGTCGGCTTCTGCGAGCGCGCGCTCGGGCGCTACGTGCGGGCGCGCATCGCCCTCGGCCGCGCCCTCGACGAGCACGCTCGGAGCGGCGGGCTCGACGCGGGCACGCTCGCGAACACGAAGGGCCTCATCGAGCAGATCGACGCGATCGTCGTCGTGGCCAAGGTGAAGATCGTCCCGCAAGAAGCGGCCTTCAGCGTGGATGGTCGTCCCATCGTCGCCATCGACGCTTCGAAAGGTCTGTACGGCGCGGGCGTCGCGCCGCCGGGGGCAGGAGCGGCCGCGCCGAGCGAGTCCTTCGATCTCGTGCTCGACCCCGGCAACCACGTGTTCCTCTTGTCTCGCAAGGGGTTCAGCGACGCGGTCGTGAACAAGACCCTCGCGCCGAGCAAGGAGCCGGTGAGCCTCGTCTTCGAGCTCGAGAAGCTGCCCGCGCGCATCTCCATCAGCTCGAGCGTGAAGGACGCGATCGTGCGGGTCGGCCCGGTGGACGTCGGCGCCGTCCCCGTCGACGTGTATCGACCGGCCGGCAGCTACCCGATCACGGTGCAGAAAGAGGGCTTCGTCCCCTACGAAGGCTCCGTCTCGGTGAAGGCGGGCGAGGAGGCGAAGCTGAACGCCGTCTTGAAGAAGAAGTCCTTCAATGTGGCGGAGAAGTGGTGGTTTTGGACGAGCATCGTGGCCGCCGCGGGGACGGTCGGGGTCGTGACGTACTTCGTCGTCCGACCCGAACCGGACCCACCGCCGTACAATGGCGGCTCGACGGGATGGGTGGTCCAGTCCCGTGGCATTCACTTCTGACGGAGCTCCATGTCGCTCACGCTCGAGACCGGCGCCCTGATCGGGGGGAAGTATCGTCTCGAGCGCCTCATCGGTCGCGGCGGCATGGGCGAGGTGTGGGCGGCGGAGCAGGCCCTCACGAAGAAGCACGTCGCCCTCAAGTTCCTCGTCGGCGACGCGGCGAACAACCCGGACACGCGCCGCCGGTTCATGCGCGAAGCGAGGGCGGCCTGCGCCGTCTCCCATCCCAACGTCGTGCAGATCCACGACGTCGTCGAGGTGGACGGAGACACGCCCGTCCTCATCATGGAGCTGCTCAAGGGCGAGTCCCTCGAGGCGAAGCTCCAGCGTGAGGGAAGGCTCGGGGTCGAGGAGACGATCGCGATCCTCCAGCGCGTCGTGAGCGCGGTCGGCACCGCCCACACCCAGGGCGTGGTGCACCGCGACCTCAAGCCCGACAACATCTTCCTCTCTCAGACCCCGGACGGGGTCGAGGTGAAGGTGCTCGACTTCGGGATCGCGAAGGTGGGGCCCAGCGAGGACGGCTCCCAGACAGGGGCGCTCACGGGGACGGGGACGATGCTCGGCACCCCCTATTACATGTCCCCGGAGCAGGCCTTCGGAGAGAAGAAGATCGATCACCGCGCCGACATTTGGTCGCTCGGGATCGTCATGTTCCGCTGCTTGAGCGGGGAGCTTCCGACGCGCGCCGACAACCTCGGGCAGATCCTGAAGATCATCATGACGAGGTCGATCCCCAAGCTCTCGGCGGTCGCGCCCCACGTCCCCAAAGAGCTCGCCCAGCTCGTCGACAAGATGCTGAGCTACGCGCCCACCGATCGGCCCGCCGACCTGCGCGAGGTGCGTTCCACCCTCGAGCGGATCGCCGGCGGCTCCGTCGAGGACTTCGGGCCTCCCGCCGTCGACGCGAGCTCGCTGGGCGGGGTCGCGATCCTCCCCGAGGCGGCGGCGCTGCAGCACGCGTCGAGGAACGAGAGACGGAAGGTCTCCTCGGGCGTCGTCGCGCTCGCGGCCGCGGGGGTGCTCGTCGCGATCACGGCCGGCGTCGTCCTGATGAAGAAGTCGAGCAACGCCGCCGGCACCGCGTCTGCGCCGGTCGCGGCCGCGACCACCGGCGACTCGACGAGCGCCGCCCCCACCGCGACCGCGACCGCGACCGCGACCGCGACCGTGACCCCGACCTCGCTCCCGGGAGCGACGGCGCCGACCAACCCCGACTCATCGCCGGCGCCCGATGCACCCTCCGCGATCTCCGCGAGCGGATCGGGCGCGGTCTCGTCTGCGCCCTCCACGAAGCCTGGTCCCCTCCGCCCCGGCGGGCCCATCGCGAAGAGCGCTTCGGCTCCCGTGAAGTCGGCGGGCCCGGCGGTGACGGGGCCGACGCCGCCGACCATCGTGACGGAGCCGAAGTTCTGAAGAGGAAATGACGCAGCTCACGCCTGGCGCTCGCCTCGGTCCGTACACCCTCGAGAAGACCCTCGGCGCCGGAGGCATGGGCACCGTCTTCCTCGCCCGCCACGGTCTCTCCGGCATGGAGGTCGCGCTCAAGGTGATGAACCCGGAGGCGGCTTCGATCGAAGGGGTGCGTCGCCGGTTCATCCGCGAGGGCCGGGTGACGATGGCCCTCGATCACCCCAACGTGATCCGGATCCTCGAGTGCTTCGAGCACGAGGGGCAGCCCGTCATCGCGATGGAGGTGCTGCGCGGCTGCTCGCTCACGGAGGCCCTCCAGCGCGGGCCGCAGCCGGGGCTCGCGCGCATCTCGGACATCATGGCGCGGGTGACGTCCGCGGTCGGGACGGCCCACTCGCTCGGCCTCGTCCATCGCGACCTCAAGCCCGACAACATCTTCATCCTCGACCGCGATCCGTTCGTGAAGGTGCTCGACTTCGGGATCGCCAAGCTCCGCAAGGGGTTCGGCCTCGAAGAGTCGAGCGCGCTCACGCGCACCGGCATGCTCGTCGGCACGCCCTATTACATGTCGCCGGAGCAGGCCTTCGGAGAGAAGTCGATCGACCACCGCGCCGACATCTGGTCGCTCGGGCTCATCCTCTACGAGGCCCTCATCGGGATCCTCCCGACGAAGGCGGACACGCTCCAAGAGGTGCTGCGCCGTCTCATGACGATGCGCTTCGAGCGCCTCGACAAAATCGATCCGAAGATCCCGAAGGACGTCGCCGATCTCGTGGAGAGGATGCTCTCGCGCGATCGCGAGAATCGCCCCGCCGATCTGCGCGAGGTCTACGTCGTCCTCGCTCGGTACGCGGGCGAGCTCACGTCCGGACCGGGCAGCTTCCAGCCCGCGATCACCCCCATCCCCCTCGACGAGCCCACCGCCACGTCGAAGACCGAGATCGCGCCGGCCCCGTCTTCGACGGCCGAGCCGCTCAAGCTCACCCCGAGCTCGCTGAAGCCTTCCTCGCAGGTCGGCGGAGCGGGCACCCTCCTCCTCGAGCCGAGCCGGCCGTCGCGCCCTTCGATCGAGGAGCAGGGGCCCGCCCCCATCGCGCCCGGGGCGGCGACGGTCATTTCTCCCGGCGGGTCTCCCGTCGTCTCTCCGCCGCCTGTGTCGAGCGTCGCTGCACACCGAGTGCAGACTGCGCCCTCGAAGGGCGTGCCGTGGATGTGGATCGTGGCGGCGGTGCTCGTGGCTGCCTGCGTCGCCGTCCTCCTCACCCAGCTGCGCTGAGCTTGGGCGCGCGGCCAAGGCGCGCGTTGATGCGCGGCGTCGGTCGAGAGCGTCTTCTCACGCCTCTTTGCGTGCACTACTTTGCGCGCCGCGAGGTGCCCTGATGAGAGCAGCGTGGATGATCGCGACGTCGGTGCTGGCCCTTTCCGGGCTGCAAGCCTGCGGCAACGACTCCGAGCCGGAGAACACCGGGACGAGCGAGAACGAGCTCCAGCTCGACTTCCCGTCGTTCGAGGTCCCGACCGGCGAGTCCTTCAAGTGCTTCTACACGGACGTGATCACGAAGGAGGAGCTCAGCGTCGTCTCTGCGCTCGGCGCTCAAGGCAACGGCGGGCACCACCTCAGCCTCTACTACGTCGACAACCCTCGCGACGTCGGCGTCCAGGACTGCGACGGCAAGTCGGAGATGGTCGACTGGCACTTCGTCGTCGGCGCGGGCGGAGAGGGCAACGCCAACAACACCGCGTTCTTGCCCGAGGGCATGGCGTTCAAGGTGCCGGCCGGCAAGCAGCTGATGGTCCAGTCGCACTACATCAACACCTCCGGCGCGGCGGAGGAGGTCGTCGACAAGATGACGATCAAGACGGCCGATCCAGAGAGCATCGAGAACTACGCAGCCGACTTCGTGGTGGACGACGAGACGTGGGTGCTCGAGCCCCACAGCGATCTCACGTCGACGACGGAGTGCGAGGTGCCCGAGGACACGTCTCCCTCGTGATGCTCCTCGGCCACATGCACGAGCACGGCGCCCACTTCCGCCTCGAGCGTCTCGACGAGAAGGGCGAGGTCGCGGACGTCCTCTACGAGCAGGACTGGCAGGCGCAGTACGCGAGCCACCCCCCGATCAACAACTACGATCCGACGAAGCCGCTCGAGCTCAAGAAGGGAACGAAGCTCCGCCAGACGTGCACGTGGAAGAACGACGGGGCCGACACCCTCGCGTTCCCCACCGAGATGTGCATCGGGTTCGGCTTCTATTTCCCCGGCACCTCGCGGATCGAGTGCCAAGCCAAGAAGGTCCCGTGAAGACGACCTGGATCGCGTCGATCACGATCTCGCTCGCCGCGATGGTGGCGTGCGGTGACAGCACCGGCTCGGGGGGCGCGGGGGCTGGCGGATCGTCGAACGGCGGCTCGGGCACGGGAGGAACGCAGCAGCCGCCCCCCGAGTCGTGCACGCAGCCCGGTGACGCGGGCAACGAGATCGGCGTCGGGGAGTTCTGCACCCCGCTCGGTCACCAGTGCGACGACAACACGATCGCGCAGCTCTGCCTCGCCGACGTCGGCCAGACGGAGTGGATGTGCACCCGGATCATGTGCGACGAGACGACGGACTGCGGCGAAGGCGCGGGCTGCCTGCTCGAGGACGGCGGCTCGGCGTGCGTGCCGTGCGCGTGCGACTCGCGCGGCATCGGCTGTGACGGCGCCGGCGGTGGCGGCGTGGGCGGCGCGGGCGGCGGCTCCGCGGGCGGCGGCGGCAGCGGCGGCGGGGCCTGAGGCGCCGCGCGGTCACTCGCGGCCGAGCGCCGTGATCGGATCGAGGCGCGCGGCCCGTTGGGCCGGCAAGAAGCCGAACAACAGGCCGATGCCGGTGGAGACGGTGAGCGCGATCACGAGCGTCGTCGGATCGAGGGTGAGCTTCCACCCGAGGACCTTCGAAAACGCGGTGATGAGCCCGTAGCCGAGGAGGGTCCCCATCACCCCTCCCAGCAGGGCGAGCACGATCGCCTCCACGAGGAACTGCACCATGATGTCGGCCTCGCGCGCGCCGATGGCCATGCGGATCCCGATCTCGCGCGTCCGCTCCGCGACCGACACGAGCATGATGTTCATGACCCCGATGCCTCCGACGAGGAGCGACACCGCCGCGACCCCGACGAGGAGGAGCGTGAGGTAGGTGAAGATCTTGTCCTGGAGCTCCTGGAACTCGGACTGGCTGTAGACCTGGAAGTCGTCGTCTTGCCCCTCCAAGATGCGATGCCGCTCGCGGAGGATGAGCTCGGCCTGCCGCTTCGCCTGGCCGGTCGTCTCCGCGCTCGTCGCGCTGAACATGATCGCGTGGGTCTCGTTGGGGCGCGCGCGGATCACCGTCGAGCGCATGGTGGTGATCGGCATGATGATCACCTCGTCCTGGTTCTGACCGAAGGGGCTCTGGCCCTTCTCTTCGAGCACGCCCAGGACCTGGAAGTAGAAGCGCCCGATGCGCACGCTGCGCCCGATCGGATCCAGGGAGCCGAAGAGCTCGCGCGCCGTCTCGGTGCCGATGAGGACGACTTTGTCGGCGACCGCCTCCGAGACGGGAGACCAGATCTCCCCGTCCTTCACCTGCCAGTTCCGGATCCCGAAGTAGTCGATGCGGGTCCCGATGACGGTCGTCGTCGCGTTCGAGCCTTCGTACACCACCGTCGAGCTCGCGCGCAGGAACGGGGCCGCGGCCGCGATGCTCGTCGACTCTCGCACGAGCGCCTTCGCGTCGAGCTCGTTGAGCTTGGAGGCGCTGCCGTCGCGCACCCCCGAGGCCTTCGCGTTGCGCGGGAACACGAGGAGGGCGTTGCTCCCGAGCGCGCTCACCTGCTCCATCATCCCGACGCGCGCCCCGGAGGCGAGCGCGGTCACGGTCACGACCGCGGCGACCCCGATCATGATCCCGAGGGTGGTGAGGCCGGCCCGCAGCTTGTTCCGCCGCACCGCCCGCAGCGCGAGCAAGAGCGAAGACAAGACGCGCCGCACGTTCTCGATCATTCGTGCCTCAGGGCGTCGATGGGATCGAGCTTGGCCGCGCGCCGCGCCGGCAAGAAGCCGAAGACGATCCCCACCGTCGCGCTCGTCGCGACCGCGACCACGACCGCCTGGGGCGGCACCGTGAACGTCCACCCGATGGAGTAGGCGAGCAGCGCGTTGATGCCGAGCCCCGCCCCCAGCCCGAGGACCCCGCCCACGAGGCTGAGCACCACCGCCTCGATCAGGAACTGGAGCAGGATGTCCGCCTCGCTCGCGCCGATCGCGAGGCGGATGCCGATCTCGCGCGTGCGCTCCGTCACCGAGACGAGCATCACGTTCATGACCCCGATCCCCCCCACGACGAGGGAGATGGCGGCGATCGCGGAGAGGATGGCGGTGAGCATGGAGAACGCCTGCTCGTTCGTCTTGCGAATCTCGGCCTGGGTGCGCACGAGGAAGTCCGGATCGTCGTCGGGGCTCAGGCCATGGCGCTGCCGGAGCAGGCTCTGGATCTGATCGACGGCGCGATCCACGTTGCGCTCCTCGCTCGCCTGCGCGATCAGCATCTGCACGCGCCCGGGCGCCGCCGGCAGGAGCCGCGCGCGGAACGTCCCGATCGGGGTGAGGATGCGGTCGTCCTGATCTTCTCCGAACGGCGATTGCCCCTTCGACTTGAGGACGCCGATCACCCGGAACGGGTACTTGCCGATGCGGACGTACTCGCCGACGGGATCGCCGCTCCCGAAGAGCTCGCGGCGGACCGTCTCTCCAAGGATCACGACTTTGTTCTTCGTTCGGAAGTCGATCGGAGAGAAGACGAAGCCCTGGGAGAGCTCGAAGCCCATCACCTGGAGGTAGGTGTCGCCGACGCCGAGGACGGAGGTGGAGTAGTTCCGGTCGCCGAAGACGAGCTGGGGCCGGGTCGTGCTCTGAGGGGTGATCGCGGCGATGCCGCTCGCCTCGCGGAGGATCGCCGCCCCATCCGACTCGGTGAGGCGCGCCCGCGCCTGGCTCTTCGCCCCCGAGCTGCGGGTGTCTTGGGGGATGATGTAGATCGTGTTCGCGCCGAGGGTCTCGATCTGCTGCATGACCTGATCGCGCACGGCGTTCCCGAGCGCGACCACGATCACGACCGCGGCCACCCCGATCAGGATGCCGAGGATCGTCAGCGCGGACCGGATCTTCGAGCGCCAGAGGGCCCGAAACGAGATCCGCACCGCGGGGACGAGGATGAGCCTCACCGCTCCTCCTCGCGCGAGGGCAGGGCGGAGAGGGCGCGCAGGGCGTCGAGGGGCGCCTCGCTCCGGACGTCGCTCTGCACGCGCCCGTCGAGCATGCGCACGACCCGCTTGGCGCACGCGGCGATGTCGTGCTCGTGGGTGACGAGGACGATCGTGATGCCTTGGGCGTTCAGGGCCTGGAGCAGCCCGAGCACCTCGAGGCTGGTGCGCGTGTCGAGGTTGCCGGTCGGCTCGTCGGCGAGGAGCAGCGGCGGGTTCGTCACGAGGGCGCGCGCGATCGCGACGCGCTGCTGCTGGCCGCCGGAGAGCTGGTTCGGGGTGTGGTGGACGCGCTCGGAGAGGCCGACCGAGTCGAGGGCGGCGAGGGCCCGCTCGCGCCGGGCGCGGCCGCCGATCCCCCGGTACACGAGGGGCAGCTCCACGTTCTCGAGCGCGGTCGTGCGGGGCAGCAGGTTGAAGCCCTGGAAGATGAAGCCGATGAGGCGGTTGCGCACGATCGCGCGCGCGTCGTTGGAGCGGCTCGTCACGTCGATGCCGTCGAGGACGTACGCCCCGCGGGTGGGCCGATCGAGGCAGCCGATGATGTTCATCATCGTGCTCTTGCCGGAGCCGCTCTGCCCGACGATGGCGGCGAAGTCACCGCGCTCGATGCGCAGGTCGACGCTCCGAAGGGCGCGCACGACGGCGGCCTCGCTGACGTAGTCCTTCGACACGTCGCGAAGCTCGATGAGCGGCGGCTCCGCTCGCGCGTCCATCGCTACATCCCCTTTTTCTTCGCCTTCTCGCCGGCGTCCGTCTCGTCGCGGACGACCTTCGCGTCGCCGAGATCCGTCTTGAGGACGGTGTTCACGCCGTCGCTGATCCCGATGTCGACGACGCGCGGCTCGATCTTCTCTTTGCCGGGGGTGTCGTCGACGATGACCCAGACGCGTCCCTTGCCCGGCTCGAGCTTGGGGAGCGGATCCTGGGGGATGGGCTTGCCCTTGTCGTCGACGGGCGGCGAGGGACGAAAGCGGAGCGCGCTGTTCGGGATGCGCATCACGTCCTTCGCCTCCCCGCTCGTGATCGTCACCGTCGCGGTCATGCCGGGCCGCAGCTTGAGATCGGGGTTGTCGACGTCGACGATGGCGCTGTAGGTGACGACGCCGCTCTGGGTCGTCGGCGAGAGCCGCACCTGGATCACCTTGCCCTTGAAGGCTACGGCCGGGAACGCGTCCACGTTGATCTCGGCCGCGAGCCCGTCCACCACCCGCCCCACGTCCGCCTCGTCGACGTCGGCGTAGACGCGCATCTTCTTGAGGTCCTGCGCGAGCACGAACAAGGTCGGCGTCTGGAAGCTCGCCTGCACCGTCTGGCCGGAGTCGATCTGACGATTGATGACGACGCCGTCGATGGGGGAGATGATCTTCGTGAACTCGAGGTTCGTCTTCGACTGCTTGAGCTGCGCGCCGATCTGGGCGACCTGGGCCCGCGCCGCGGAGAGATCCGCGACCGCCACGTCGTAGGCGCCTTGGGCGGCGTCGACGTCCGCCTGGTTGCCGACGTTCTCGGCAAAGAGCCTCTTCGCGCGGTCGAGCCGGATCTTCGCGCTCGCGACGTTCGCCTCCGCGGCCCGAACCGAGGCCGACGCGCTCGCGAGGCCGGCGTTGGTCGACTCGATCTGCGCGCTCAGGATCGAAGGATCGATGAGGGCGAGCACGTCCCCCTTCTTCACGACGCTGTTGAAGTCGACGAGGACGTCCGTCACGCGCCCCGACACCTGGGCGCCGACCTGGACCTCCGTGACCGGCTTCACCTGACCGGTGGACTGCACCGTCTCCGTCACGTCCCCGTGGGTGACCTCGGTGAGGACGTACTTGGGCGGCGGGGGAGGAGCGTGCTTGATGCGATAGAGCACATACGCGCCGATCGCGCCTCCGATCACGAGCAGGATGACGAGGCGGCGCAGCCATTTGTAGCCGCCCTCCTGGCGAGACAGCTCGCGCTTGAGCTGCTCGCGCGCCATCGCGCCCTTCGCGTTCGGAGGGGCGAGGGGGAGGGCAGGCGCCGGCTCTCGGACGACGGCGGCACCGGCGTCCCGCGCCGGGACCTGCAGGTTCATCTCGAGCGTCGGCGCGGGGCCGTGCGGCCGCTCGATGTTCGTCAGCGGCGGTGCGTCGCTCGACCCGTCACGCGCCCCTTCCGTAGCAGGCGGTATCGGAGGCCCAGCCATGGCGACGTTCTTAGCATCAGAGAATGGCTCCGCCGGTGAAGAAGTCTCAAGATCCGCATAGGGCAGGGCCCTTTGCGAGCCGCCAGGGCTTGAACACCTCCCCTCGTTGGAATAGGGAACCTACGTGAGCGACGGCCTGCCTGCCCTCCAAACCATCGTGCCCGACACGCACGTCACCATCCGATACGCCATCTTCGAGGAGGGCGAGAAGGAAGCGACGCCCGGCGCGGAGGATCTCACCGAGACGTACGTTCACGGCTACGGCCAGGTGTTCCCCGCCCTCGAGCGCGGCCTCGAAGGGGCCAAGAAGGGCGCTCACATCTCCGTCGTGGCCGAGCCGGACGACGCGTTCGGGCCCCGAGAGCAGGAGGGCATCTTCGAGATCGAGAAGGACGGCTTCGAGGGGTCCGACGACCTGAGCGTGGGCGAGGAGATCGTCGCGAGCGGCCCCGAAGGGGACGTCCTGATGCGCGTCCTCGAGATCAAGGCGGAGACGGTGCTCGTCGACACGAACCATCCCCTCGCCGGCAAGCGCGTCCGCTTCGAGGTCGACGTCGTCGACGTCCGCCCCGCCACCGAAGAGGAGATCGAGGAGGCTCAGGAGGAGCTCGACGCCGAGCCGTGCGGCTGCGGACACGCCCACGGCGCTCACGAGCACGACGTTCACGACGACGAGGGGAACGAAGGAGACGCCGAGGCATCCTCGGAAGACGGAGACCAGCTGGTTCAGCTGCGCAAGAAGGACCTGGATTGACCATGACGACGACGACAAAGACCGCCAAGAAACCCGAGACCGTCTTCGGCCCGAACCCCCTCGACTCGCGGGTCCGTGAGCGCTTCCTCGCGAACGGCCACCTCGATCCGAAGGTCCTCGAGAAGCATGTCGGTGAGCTCGCCGACGTCGCCGATCAGGGCCTCGGGATCGAGCTCCGCCAGCCCGCCCTCTCCGCCGCCGCGGACCTCCCGGACTCGCTCGCCGACGACGGCGAGGAGGATATGTGACGAGCCCCGAGGAGGACCTGCCTCAGCTCGATTTCTCGACGTTCGTGCTCGGCATCATCGGGACGACGTTCATCCATCTCGGAGACGCCCCCGCGCCGGACGGGACGAAGCCCGACCTCGAGCTCGCCCGCCAGAACATCGACCTTTTGGTGCTCCTTCAGAAGAAAACGAAGGGAAACCTCACGGGCGAGGAAGAGCGCCTCATCGACGAGGCTTTGATTGATCTGAAGTCGCGCTACGCTGAGGTGGCGAAGGACGGTCCAGAGGAGAAGTGAACGGATGATGGAGCGCGCTCGGGTCTGGTCGCGGATCGCGTGGGTGATGTCGGTCCTTGCGGTCCTCGGTTTCTTCGCACCAGCGTGCTCCGGCAAGGGCGGCTCCACCAAGAAGAGCGCCGAGGCGTTCGATAACGACGAGACGCCCGGCGATCCCGTCCTGCCTGCCCAGCCCACCGTCGTCCGGCCGGCCCTCATCGACATGCAGGGCCGGCCGATGTCGTTCGCGCCGCTCGTCAGCCAGTCCGACCCTGCCGTCTGCGTCGTCAAAGCCGTCCAGAAGGTGAGCGCGGGGGGTCGCGACAGGACGGTGCGCGAGGGCCTCGGCACCGCGTTCGTCTACGACCCGGCGGGCTACCTGCTCACGAACCACCACGTCATCGAGCAGGCCACCCAGATCACCGTCGGCTTCAAGGACGGGCGGGACCTGCCGGCCAAGGTCGTCGGCAGCGACAAGCACACCGACGTCGCCGTCCTGCGGGTCGAGGCCTCGAACCTGCCGACGCTGCCGCTCGGTGACTCCGACGACCTGCTCGTCGGCGACTGGGTCGTCGCGATCGGCAACCCGTTCGGACTCTCCCACACCGTGTCGGCCGGCATCTTGAGCGCCAAGGGCCGCACCCACGACGACGTGAACGGGCTCGACAAAGAGGGCTACTTCGACTTTCTCCAGACGGACGCGAGCATCAACCCCGGCAACTCCGGCGGCCCCCTCCTCAACCTCAAAGGCGAGGTCGTAGGGATCAACGCCGCGATCCGCGCGAACGCGAACAGCATCGGGTTCGCGATCCCCATCAACATGGCGAAGGAGCTCATCCCGCTCCTCCTCAAGGACGGCAAGGTCCGTCGCAGCGCGATGGGGGTCATGGTCGACGCCATCTCGCTCGAGGACGCCCCGCGGCTCGGCCGGCCTACCACGAAGGGCGCATGGGTGAAGGCGGTTCAGGAGGGGGGCCCCGCCTCCAAGGCCGGCATCGAGGTCGACGACGTCATCGTCGGCTTCAACAACAAGGCCATCGAAGATCCGAACGCGCTCCGCTGGTACGCGAGCATCTTCGGGGTCGGCCAGAGCGCCAAGGTGCGCGTGGCGCGGGGCAAGAAGGAGTTCGACGTGAAGGTGACGTTGAACGAGCTCCCGGGCGTGACCGACTAAATCACCGATCTCCTGACACCGTCGAAACCGGAGGCGGAGGGGGGCCCCGCGCGGAGCGTTGGGGGGAGGGCGGTTCGGCGCTCTGGCCGCGCGTTCCCGTCGGCGGCGTGGGTCCCAGGCTGACCCGGCCTCGTGATATAGCCAATGCGATCCCGTGGCATCCCCGCGCTCCCCCAACGGCAAGACGCCTGGCCGGACGGACCGTCCTGCCCCACCCGGGGAGGCCGAGGCGGTGGCGCTCGAAGGGCGGGGGCCCACGCGAGCGGATTCGAGCGGCTCCGCTCCGACCGTGCTGAATAGCGCGGATCCTCGGGCGTCCAACCGAGAGCAACGAGCACGGGAGGCCGACGAGGACCGTGCCCTCATCGTCCAGGCCCAATCCAAGGACGCCACGTCCGCGGAAGCCGCCTTTCGCAAGCTTGTCGAACGTCACCAACGGAGAGCCTTCGCCATCGCGGTCGGGCTCGTCCGAGACGAAAACGATGCTCGAGAGATCGTCCAGGAAGCCTTTCTTCGCGTCTATCGAGGGCTCGACACCTTCGAAGGGGGCTCGTCGTTCTTCACCTGGCTCTACCGCATCGTCACGAACCTCTCGATCGATCTCATGCGCAAACCGGGCCGGCGCGCCGCCGAGCTCGACGAGCAACGCAACGTCTCCGAGGACGCGGAGGGCGAGCTCGCCCTCGTGTCACGGATCGACGGCGCCGACCCGATCGACGTCGTCCGCCGAAAGGAAATGGCCGGCCGCATCCAAGCGGCCCTCGAGGCGCTCCCTCCCTACCACCGCGCCGTCATCGTCATGCGCGAGGTGGAAGGGATGTCCTACGAGGAGATGGCAGAAGCGATGAACGTCTCCAAGGGCACGATCATGAGCCGCCTCTTTCACGCCCGGCAGAAGATGCAACGCGCGCTCGCCGACGTGTACGAGGAGCAAGTGACCGGCGGCCCCCGCCCGGCCGAAGGCCGAAACGAATCCGAAGAGCAGTCCGCGGACGAAGAATCATGACCGCCCCCACCGATCTCGAGCTGATGATGTACTTCGACGGCGAGCTCCCCGAGCCGCGCCGCTCCGAGGTTCGCGCGTTCATCGAGTCCGGGCGCGGCAGCGACCAGGCTCGAAACAAGCTCGCCGGCCTGGGCCTCGTCTCCGAGATCATGCGCAGCGAAGCGAAGGGCCGCGAGCCCTCCGAGGAGCGCGCGAGCCGCGCCATCGCCGAAGGCGTGATGGCGGCGATCGCCCGCGAGCGCGCCGCAGAGAAGCGCGCCCTCCCCGTCGAGGAGACGCCGAAGCCCGCCCCTGCCACGACGAAGGTGCGCACCCTCGAGCCGCCCGTGAAGAGCACCGCTGCCGCGAACGACAACGGCAAGCTCATCTTCGGGCTCGCCGCGGCCGCCGCGGCCGCCGCCGCCGCCCTGTTCATCTGGGGGAGGACGCCGGTCACGGAGGCCCCTCCGAGCGCCGCCGCGACCCAGGCCGAGGTCCAGCCCGGCGGCGATCCGGATCCGCGCGAGGCGTCCGCCGAGCCGCAGCGGGAGACGGCGTCCACCGCGCGTGCAGAGGCCACCGCCGCCCCGACGGCCGAGCCTTCGAACGCCGCGCAGCAGGCGTCGAACGACGAGGACGCGCCGCGATCGGTCGAGGTCGCGGCCGTGAACTTCGGGTCCCGGTCGGGAGCGATCTATTACGTGTCGGGTGACGACAAGCCGACGTCCACCACGGTCGTCTGGGTTCGGGACGAGTAGCAGGTTCGGGGACGAGCGGTAGAGAGCGCTGGAGGCGACGACGATGAGGACGGCGGCGAAGAGCATCGTGATCGGAGGCAGCATGCTGGCGTTGTGCTGCTTGAGCTCGGTGGGGCTCGCGCGCTCTCCCGGTGCGTCCGCGGTCGTCCCGATGGGCGAGGCGCCGCGCGGAGATGGCAAGGACGTCGCCCCCGCGGAGGTGAAGGCGGAGATCATCGTCCTCCACGCGACGAACGCGGGCAAAGGCATCGACCCGAGCATCGGCAAGATGCCCGAGCTCGCGAAGCCGCCCTTCTCCTCCTTCGACAGCTACAAGCTCCTCGACAAATTCGAGCTCAAGCTGAAGCGCAACGACGGCCAGAGCCACAGCCTGCCCGACGGCGGCAAGGTCGCCCTCACCTTCAAGGACTACATCAAGGGGAAGAAGAAGGACGAGCCCTCCAAGTTCGTCCTCGCCACCTCGATCGAGAAGCCCGACGGCAAGGCGTTCCTCGGCCTCGACGTGACCGCCCAGCAAGGCGAGTACTTCTTCGTCGCCGGTCAGAAGTTCGGCAAGGACAAGGACAAGGGCATCCTCGTCATCGGCATCAAGATCAAGTAGCGCGCCGCTCAGCGACGCGCGGAGCGGGGGGCGGGGAGCTCGACGGTGAAGATCGCTCCCTTCGGCGATCGCGGCTCGGCCGTGACCGTCCCTCCGTGACTCGCCACGATCGTCTGCACGATGTTCAGCCCGAGCCCGCTGCCGCCCCCGTCCGAGCGCGTCGTGAAGTAGGGCTCGAAGAGGCGATCGATCTCGGCGACGGGGATGCCGTGCCCCTCGTCCAGGATCTGCACGAGGATGCACGAGCGCGCCTCGTCGAACGAGCTCTTCACCGTGAGCTTCCCCCCATCCGGCTCCATCGCCTGGCACGCGTTCGTGACGAGGTTCACGAACACCTGCGTGAGGGGGCCGTGGAGCCCGAACGCGGGCGGCAGCTCCCCATAGTCGCGCACCAGCGTGACCCGGCTCTCGGCGATGACGTGCTCGCAAAACAACAGCGCCCGCTCGATCACGTCGTGGACGCTGAGGGCGCTCGGGTCTGCGCTCGAGGGCCGCGAGTAGGCCACGAGGTCGCGCGTGAACGTGAGGACGCGCCCCGCCGCCTCCGCGATGCGCCCGAGCCGCTCGCGGTCCTTCGCGTCCACCCCCTCCTGGTCCCAACGCCGGAGCAGGTAGTCCGCGTACGCGACGATCGACGTGAGCGGGTTGTTCAGCTCGTGGACGATGCTCGCCGCCATCTTGCCGAGACCGGCCAGCTTGTCGCTCTGGACCGCCTGATTGCGGAGGCGGTGCACCTCGTCCGCCTCTCGCTTGAGCGACTTCGTGAAGCGCGCGTGCCGGATGGCGCATCCCACCGTCATCGCGACCTTCTCCGCGGAGCGTCGCAGCGACCCGTCGATCGGATCGTCGCTCGCGACGTGGAGGGTCGCCCCCTCGTCGAACGGGATCGCGAGGACCTCCTCGTTCTCGAGCTCCGGGAAGAGCCGAGCCGCGTCGGTGACGCGGGGCTGGCTCGGCCGCGGGGCGTGCCGGATCACGAGCTGCTCCCCATCGACGGCGGGGACGCACACCCCGATCGCGATCTCGTCCGGCCCCTCCGCGAACGTCGACACGATGGCCCAGATCGCGTCCTCGAGATCCGTGTCGGGCGGCAGCGACGCGAGCTGATCGAGCAGACGCTCCGAGAGATCGGCGGGCCCGACGACGACCGTCTCTTCCAGCCCCGATCCCTTCGGCGTCCCGTCGCTCATGGCATCCGGCGATCCGTGGTGGTGCCGTCGTCGGTGGGGACGGAGCGATCGATGTCGATGATCTTCGCCTCCCCGACGTACGCCTTCGTCTCGTAGCGGGTGATCTTGCCGATGCGCCGGACGATGTCCGCCATCCGCTCCGCCTCCCCCGCGAGGGCCTCCGTCTCGCGCATGTGAGGCAGGTTCTCCTTCGCCCGCCGCCGGATGATCTCCGCGTAGCCGAGCACGCTCGTCAGCGGCTGGTTCAGCTCGTGGGCGGCCGCCCCCGCGAGCTCCGCCACGAGCGACGCCTTCTCGCGGTTGCGCAGCTCCTCTTCCGCCGCGTCGAGGCTCGCCTGCATGCGCCGCCTGTCTCGCAAGTCCGTCATGACCCCGACCGACCCCACCGGGACCCCTTCGTCGAGGATCAAGGCGGCCGACACGAGCACCGGGATCGCCGTCCGGTCGCGCGCGAGCACCTCCGTCTCGAGCTGCTCGAGCCGCCCCGGCCCCCCGTGCTTGTCGCTCCGGATGAGCTTCATGATCTCGCGCGCCCGCCCCTCCGGGTAGAGATCGCGCACGTTCATCTTCCCGATGACGTCGGAGGCGGCGTAGTCGAACACCCGCTCCGCGGCCCGGTTGAAGAGCAGCACGTTCCCCTTCAGATCGCTCGACACGATCGCGTCCACCGAGCTGTCGATGACGCGCTCCAGGAACTCCTTCGTCTTCGTGAGCTCGCGCTCGGTGAGCCGCTCCGGCGTCACGTCGCGGAAGGTCAACAGCCCCGCCTCGTCGTCCTCCGGCTCCCCCATGGCCGCGATGCTCACCGCGATCGTCCGCCGCTTCTCCCCCGTGATCACCTCGAGGTCGGTCGTCCGCCGGCTCCGCGACGAGGGGACCCCCTCCTCCGCGAACAGGGCCGCGAGCTGGGTCCGCAGCCGCTCCCGATCCTCGGGCACGAGCCATTCGAAGAACGACGTCCGCCCCAGATCGAACGTGCTCACCCCGAGCAGCTCCCGCGCCCGCGGGTTCGAGAACAGCACCGCCCCGTTCTTGTCGACCACCACGATCCCGTCCGCGGAGGCGTGGAAGAAATCCGCGTACGGCTCGAGGGCCCGGATGCGCCGCTCCGCCTCGAAGCGCGCGTAGGTGCTCTCGCGCGTCTGGTCTCTCAGGCTCTGCATCATCCGGGCGTTGCGGAGGGCGATCGCGGTCGCGCTCGCGATCGTCCGCACCACCCACAGCTCGTGCTGCTCCGGGATGTGCCGGGTGCGGCTCCGCAAGAACAACACCCCGAGCGGCCGCTCCTCGTACAGGATCGGGATGCACACCGCGGAGCGGAACGACGACGCGGGGATCTCCGAGCGCACGATGTCGAGGACCGGCTCCGTCGACGAGTCGTCGATGACGAGGGGCTCCCCCGTCGCGAGCACCTTCCGGATCTCCGGGTACTTCTCGAGATCGATCGGCAGGTCCCGCAGCTTCTTGTCGTCGCTCGCGGCGACCACGTACCCGACCGTGCCCTCCTCGCGGACGAGCACGATGCTGCAGCGGTCGACCCGCGCCACGTCGGCGATGCGCTGCACGACCGTGTACAAGATGTCGCGGAAGTCCAACGTCGACGAGAGCGACTGGGTGAGCTCGAGCACCACCCGCGCGTCACGCTCACGCCTCGCGAGCGCGACCACGTACTCGCGCAGCCGCAGCTGGCTCCGGATCCTCGCGATGAGCTCCGCTGTCTTGAACGGCTTGCGCACGAAGTCGTCCGCCCCCATCTCGAACGCCCGCGACACCTCCTCGTCCGCGTCGAGGGCGGTGAGCACCACCACCGGCAGCTCGCGCGTCTCCTGGGTCGCGCGGATGCTCCGCAGCACCGTGTAGCCGTCCGGCGGCGGCATCATCAGATCGAGCAACACCAGCGAAGGCTGATGCTTCGTGAGCCAGACCATCGCCTCCTGGCCCGAGCTCACCGTCTCTGCCACGAACCCCGCCTTCTCGAGCGATTGGCGGAGAATCCGCCTCGAAATCGCGTCGTCGTCGACGATCAGGATCTGCGTGGTTGCCGCGGACACTCGAACGAGAGCGTACTTTCTCCCCGCAACGTTTTGGCATTCAAATCCGGGGACCGTCAGGGTACTCCGTCCCCATGGGCGAGCGCGCAGTGTCTCCGGCCGCCTCGAGCGAGGACGAGCGCTTCGACCGGCTCTTTCGGCCCGGCACCCTCGACGAGTACGTCGGACAGGCCAAGCACAAAGAGAACCTGAAGATCTTCGTCGAGGCGGCCCGGCGCCGCAAAGAGGCCCTCGATCACGTCCTCGTGTGCGGCCCCCCCGGCCTCGGCAAGACGACGCTCGCGTACATCGTGGCGAAGGAGATGGGGGTGAGCCTCCACGCCACGAGCGGCCCCGCCATCGAGCACAAGGGCGCCCTCGCCGGCCTCCTCACCAAGCTCGAGCACGGGGACGTCCTCTTCATCGATGAGATCCACCGCCTCTCCCCCGTCGTCGAGGAGAGCCTCTATCCGGCGATCGAATCGTTCCAGATCGACATCATGACGGGCGAGGGCCCCTACGCGACCACCATCCAGCTCGCCCTCAAGCCCTTCACTCTCATCGGCGCCACCACCCGCACCGGCCTCCTCACCGGGCCCCTCCTCTCTCGCTTCGGCTACGTGATCCGCCTCGACTACTACCCGGTCGAGGAGCTCGAGCTCATCGTCAGGCGGAGCGCGCGCCTGCTCGAGGTGCCGATCGAAGAGGCGGGCGCGCGCGCCATCGCCAGCCGCTCGCGCGGCACCCCCCGCGTCGCCAACCGCCTCCTCCGCCGCGTCCGCGACTTCGCCGAGGTCATCGGCAAAGGCAAGATCACCGACGCCATCGCCCAGCACGCCGCCGATCGCCTCGACATCGACGAGGCCGGCCTCGACACGATGGACCGCCGCCTCCTCTCCATCATCATCGACGACTACGACGGAGGCCCCGTCGGCCTCGACACCCTCGCCGCCGCCATGAGCGAGCCGCGCGACACCGTCGAAGACATCTACGAGCCCTACCTCCTCCAGCAGGGCTTCCTCGGCCGCACCCCGCGCGGCCGCATCGCCACCCGCCGCGCCCACGAGCACCTCAAGCGACCGTTCAAGGTCTCCAGCGGGCCGGACCAGGGCAAGCTCTTCGAGTAGCCGTCAGGCGCGCACGATCGGCCCGTAGACCGCCTCGTGCCCTGCCATCGCCATCCGGAACGCGGCCAGCCGCTCCCGGATGACCTTCTCCGGCTCCATGCGCGCCGCCCCCGGCTTCCCCGAGAGCCCGCTCGCGATCAGCCGCAGCGAGACCTCATACGCCGCGCTCTCCACGAGCCGCGCCGCCGCCTCCGCCTCCAGCAATGCGAGCACCCGCTCCTCCGCCGAGGCCGCCGCGCGGTGCTCCGCCAGCCGGTTCTCCACCATCCGTGTGAAGCCATCGAGCCGCTGCAGCGCGGCCCCGAGGGTCCCGTCTTTTCGGCGCAGCGTGACCTTCGGCACAGACATCGCAGGCCCAGCTTTAACCAGCCCCCCCCGCCTTGCCAAGGGCGACCCTCACGCCAGCGCCAGCAGCTGCGCGATCGCTGCCACATAAAGCGCGAAACCCAACACGAACAAAGTCAGCGCGATCCCCAACCACCGCGCCTTCTCGTCCCGAAGCGCGAGCCCCCGCCGCAGCGTCCCCAGCTCGTCCGAGTCGATCGTCTGAGTCAGCCACTTCAGCCTCAGCACCCCCCGGAACGCCACCGCCGCCGCCAACAACACCACCGACAACCCCGCCACGATGCAAGCCCGCGCCACCACCCCCGTATGCGCGATCGCCTGCCCCGAGAACCCCGTCACCGTGATCACGATCCCGCTCAACGAGAGCATCACCTGCGCCCGCATCACGAGCACCCCCAGCTGCGCCTCCACCTTCTCGAACGCCCGCGAGAAGTCGTTGCCGCACAGCTTCATGATCATCTTCGCTTCGTCTACCGGCTCGTCCACAGCGGGTGCGTAGCACGGGGGGGCTCTGTTTCGCGCTCGCCGCTCCGGGCCTTTGTCGGATTCGCCTTCGTCGAATCCTCCCCTGCTTCGCTCGCTGCGCTCGCTGCGCAGGTTTGGGCTCTGTTTCGCGCTCGCCGCTCCGGGCCTTTGTCGGATTCGCCTTCGTCGAATCCTCCCCTGCTTCGCTCGCTGCGCTCGCTTCGCAGGTTCGGGCTTGGAGGTCTGGTGAATTGGGGGCGCGCGTGGGGGCTCTGTTTCGCGCTCGCGCTCCGGGCCTTTGTCGGATTCGCTTCGCCTGCGGCTACACCGAATCCTCCCCTGCTTCGCTGCGCTCGCTGCGCAGGTTCAGGCTCTGTTTTCGCGCTCGCCGCTCCAGGCCTTGTCGGATTCGCCTTCGTCGAATCCTCCTCTTTCGCTCGCTTTGCTCCTTCGCAGGTTCGGGCTAGGAGGTCTGGTGATTTGGGGGCGGCTCTGTTTCGCTCGCCGCTCCGGGCCTTTGTCCGGATTCGCTTCCGCCTGCGGCTACACCGAATCCTCCCCTGCTTCGCTCGCTGCGCTCGCTGCGCAGGTTTAGGCTCTGTTTCGCGCTCGCCGCTCCGGGCCTTTGTCGGATTCGCTTCCGCCTGCGGCTACACCGAATCCTCCCCTGCTTCGCTCGCTGCGCTCGCTGCGCAGGTTCGGGCTTGGAGGTCGGTGAATTTGGGGGCGGCGCGTGGAACTCTGTTTCGCGCTCGCCGCTCCGGGCCTTTGTCGGATTCGCCTTCGTCGAATCCTCCCCTGCTTCGCTCGCTTCGCAGGTTTGGGCTTGGAGGTCTTGGTGAATTAGGGGCGCGCGTGGGGGGCTCTGTTGGGGCTCGCCGCTCAGGCGGTGGCGGTGCGCTCTCAGCAAACCCCTCTCTCGACCATTCGAGCGCGGAGTGATGGTTCCAGAAACTCTGCCGTGATTCGTTCCGGAAATTCTGCGGCGCCGAAGTAACTGGAGGCAGCGGATGTTCTGGATTCTGATCATGGTGGTCATGGCCGCGGTACCGGGAAAAGTGCGCGCAGAGTGCGAGGACGAGGAGGTGTTCTCGCTCCTCAAGCGCCACGAGATCCAAGTGCTCCTGAAGGCAGGCTTCGATGCGCCGCGCGTGGCGAAGCAGGCCGGGGTGTCGATCGATACGGTCCGCCGCGTCGGCGACGAGCCCGACGTCGAGCACACGGATGATGCGTCCGAGCATCGGACGCGACGAATCGGGAGACCACCGAAGGCGGCGCCGTTCGCCGACAAGGTCCAGGCGTGGCTCGCAGACGATCCCGACACGCCGACGCAGGAGCTGCTTCGTCGAGCCAAGGAGGCCAAGTACCCCGGGAGCAAGTCGGCCTTCTATGCGCTCGTTGCGGGGCTGCGGCCGAAGTCTGCGCCGCCAGTCGTCCGGTTCGAGGGTCTGCCGGGCGAGTTCTCTCAACACGACTTCGGACACGTGGACGTGCGCTACGTCGACGGCACGAAGGAGCGGGTTCACTTCTTCGCGTCACGACTGAAGTACTCGCGCTTCGTCGCGGTCTCGCTCGTGGAAGACGAGCGGGTCGAGACGATTCTTCGTGGACTCGTGCGCGACTTCAAAAGCTTCGGCGGTCTGCCGCTGATGGCCGTCTTCGATCGGCCCCGCACCATCGTCACCAGGAGTGGCGAGGGGCGTGCGGTCGAGGAGTTCAACTCGACCTTCGCGCAGGGCATCGTCGACATCGGCGTCGGCGTCGAGATGTGCGCGCCGAGGAGCGGCAATCAGAAAGGTTCCGTCGAGCGGCTCGTTGGCTGGGTGAAGAGCTCGTTCTTCAAGCCGCGGAAGTTCATCGATCGCACCGACTTGGTCGCACAGCTCGCGGCGTGGGTCGACCACGTCAACACCAAGGTGCCGTCGCGGGCGACGGGCGAGATTCCGGAAACGAGGCGGCAGGAGGAGCTCCCGCGGCTCCGACCAAACAAGGTTCATCCGGAAACGTTGGCGCTTCGATTCCCCGCCTTCGTTGGACCGACCGCCGAAGTCATGTTCGAGGGCGCTCCCTATACGATGCCGCCGGAGGCGACCAACGTCGCCGCTACGATTTTCGTATTCCAGGATCGAGTTCGCATTGTGGCGGGCCGATGGTCGTCGGAGCAGGCTCGGCGCAAGAAGGGTGACCCGCGCGCGCCGGTGCCCGAGCACCGAGCCGCGAAACTCGCCGCGGTGCACGGCAAACGAGCCAAGCTCTATGAGAAGCGCCAGCAGATCCTGGATCTCGGCGCCGATGCACTCGAGCTCCTCACCGAGATCACCCATCGAGAGCGTGGGCGCGCCGGCTCATCTGTCGAGCGGCTCTACGAGCTGCTCGAGCGCTACGGCGACCTGGCGCTGAGAGGGGCCATCACCTCCGCAGTGGGCGCGCGACGTCTGACTGTGAATGCAGTTCTTCGTGCTCTGCTCGTGAGCGCCCGCAGGGACCCGAGCGAGCCCCCGCCTGACCTCGGCGAAACCGGCGAGCTGCCACCCCTCGCACGATGGAATGCCGCCCCGGCTCGCTCGGGTCACGGTGCGGCGCAACCGCGCGGCCGCAACGTTTCCGGAAAGGTTGGCGCCAAAGGCCGCGCGGTGTGCGAGACGCGACGCTCCAAACGCGGAGGTCGGTCATGACCGACGACATCGACTTGGATGTCCTCTTGAAGCGCCTCCATCTCGCCAACGCGAGGCGCCTCTGGCGCGACCTCGTGCAGCGGGCGGAGAAGGAGCACTGGCCGCACGGACGACTCCTCGAGATTCTCTTCTCCGAGGAGGTCGCTCATCGCCGGGGCACTCGGCTCTCGCGCGCGGTGAGGGCGGCGCGCTTCCCGTTTCTGCGCACCGTCGAGGAGTTCAACTTCACCTACCAGTCGACGCTGCGACTCACGACGGTAGGGTCACTCCTCGCTCCCGACTTCGTCACCGAGGGCGGGTCCGTCATCCTCGTCGGCAAGCCTGGCCGCGGCAAGACCCACCTCGCGGTCGCGATCGCATACCGAGCTCTTCAGAACGGCTTCGATGCGCTCTTCACCACCGCCGCTGAGCTCATCGAGGACCTCTCATCGGCGAGTCGCAACGGCATCATGCAGGAGCGACTGGCCCACTACCTTCGACCCCACGTACTCGTCGTCGACGAGGTCGGCTACCTGACGTACGGCAGCGACGCCGCGAACGTCCTCTACCACGTCGTGAACGACCGCCACATACGACGACGCTCCATGGTCTTCACGACCAACAAACACCCGAAGCGTTGGGGAGACGCGCTTCATGACGACGACCTCGCCGAAGCCATCGTCGATCGCATTCTCGAGCGCGGTCGGCTGCCGCGCACCTTGACGGACCGTCCATCAGGACCAATCACTTGCCGAGCGAAGAACAAGCCAGCGGTATCAACTCGACGATCTAGCCGGACGCAGAGTTTCCGGAACAGGGCCGCAGAGTTTCCCGGAACCCGCACGGAGCACGATGGGAATCCGAGCAGGCTGAACCGTTCCATCAACAAGTTGCGCACCCCCTCCCGCGGGCGCGGGCGCCGCAGGGAGGTCGGCGGCGAAGCGAGCCGCAGATGAGCACATCGTTTTCGCTCTCGCTCTTGTCTCTTCACTCCGTCCTCGCGAGAGGCGCCAATGAGACAACCCGGGGGTGGTTCGTTGGCAACCACCCCTCCGTTGTCCATTCGGTCGTTCCCCTGCGCTGCTATGAAAAACATAGCGCGCCGCGCCGCCCGTTCTGCGAGGCCGAGATGAGGATGCCCCCACGCGTCGGTGCTCGGCGCTACGCGCCTGCGCGCCGCCGGTCTCCCCCAGACGCATGCTCGGGCTGCCAAAGCGCAGCCCTGCGCGTGCGTGGGGGAGACAGCCCGAGCGCGGGGGGAGCCGAGGTCGAATGTCGAAGAACGCGTCGAGGCGCGGTCGCCCCACCCTCGGGGGCCAGCGCGATTCCCGCCGCTGGTTCGCTACACCCCGTGCTGCTTCGGAAACCGTAGCGCTCGAGACCGAGATGTGGGGGGTGGCGCCGACGTCGAGCGTTGACGAGGCGCGCGGGGGAGGGGTAACGCAGAGGCGTGAGCCCTCGCAGCGCTGTTCCGGGCGTGTTCCTGGCGTTCGTCGTCGCGACCGCGTGCCACTCCCCGTCGAAGCCCACGCCTGGCTCTCGCGGCAGCGGGACGGCGGACGGACCGGCCCCGCCCGTGTCCGCGGCGACACCGGTCGCAGTCGTCGGCTCCGATTGGGTGACCGAGAACCCCAAGCTCGGTCGCATGCTCGTCTTTGCCCAGCCCCCCTGCGATAGCTATCGGAGGCTCACGCAAGCCGAAGGCGCCTCGGGGTATCACGCGACCTACGAGGCGTGGTTCCCCGCGATCTCCGGCGCCGAGCTGAAGAAGGCATTTCGTGCCCAGGCCGAGAAGCAGGGCTATTCGGCTCAGATCGACGATTCCCCCGATCGCGTCCACGCCACGATCTTGGACGACTCGACTGGGGGCATGGCGACGCTGCTCGGGAGTCAGCTCATGGTGGAGGTGTCGAGCACGGGGTCGCTCCGCCTCCGCGCCCTCGAGATCGCGCGCGCCGAGGCGCTCGTCACGGAGGGGCTGGTCGCCTCGCTCGGCGAGGACGTCGACGTGCAGTCGGTCTCGCTTCGATACGGCGCGGAGGGGAAACTCCAGGCGCGCTGGACCCTCGAGGTGCGCGAGCCGTCACGGTCCAAGGTCGGCGCGTGGGCGACGACACACGGGCTGAAGAGGGAAGGCGAGTGGACCTTCCGAGCCGAGAGCCTGGACGCATCGAAGCCAGGGATCGAGATCGGGCTCAGCGGGACGAGCGCAGTTCGGGTCAACGAGGAGAGATGGGTCCCGGTGGATCTCGCCGCGTGCGAGCCACATCCTTCGTACGGACCGCCCAAGTCTCCGCCGCGTGCGAAGACCGCGACGGAAGCGCTCTCGCGGATCCGCGGCGATGGCCGCGTGGGCGCCGAGGAGATCAAGCGGTTGGCGAAGGAAGGGACGCCCGAGCAGCGAGACGAAGCGGTGAGGATCCTCCTCGACCGGATCATGCACGTGGACTCAGCGGGGTGGCGGGAGGTCAAAAGGCCCGCGCTCATCAAGGCGAACGCGGCGAGCGGGGTCCAGCCGACGCCCGAACAGCTCGAGAAGCAGCTCGACACCTATCGGGACGAGGAGGCGGTCGCGTCGTGGAAGATGCTCGGACAGCTCGGGGGCGCGGGGGTCCAAGAAGCCGCCCTTCGGGACGCTCAGCGCAAGGATGTCGGCATCCGGCGGCGCCGCATCGCCCTCGAGGTCGCCAAGCGTTTCGGCGCCGACGTCGACGAGCTCGCCAAAGAGATCGAGCGCTGACCAACCTGGTTCGTTGGCAAGCACCCCGCCGTTGTCCATTCGGTCGTTCCCCTGCGCCGCTATGAAGAACATAGCGCGCCGCGCCGCCCGTTCTGCGAGGCCGAGATGAGGATGCCCCTCGTCGGCTCTCGTCGGTGCTCGGCGCCGCGGTCTCCCGCATTGGTTGGGGGCTCTGCTCGCCCGCCCCGTGCGCTCAGCGCAGCCCTGCGCGTGTGTGGGGGAGACAGTCCGTCGCGGGGCGGCGGCGCGGGTCGAGAGGGCGACAGAGGGGAAAGGCCTCAGGCGACGCTGCGCGATTGGGAGCCCTCGGTGCGATCTTTCACCTCGGTCTCGCCACTGCTGCCCCGTGCGCAGTGAGCACAGCAATAGAAGCCGCTCTCGGTCTCGATGCCGTGGCCAATGATGCGGCATTGGCAGTGGGCGCAGCTCGGGGCGAGGGCATGAATGGCGCACTCGAAGCAATCGAACGCGTATCGCGTGCCGCTGAGCAGCACCTCGAAGCACTTGTCGTATTCGTTTCCGCAGACGTGACAGACCATGAGGGAGCCTCCGAGGGGTCCTTGCTCGCAAGGACCGAGCCGGCGCGGGTGGGCACATCGTTTACCCCTCTCTCTCGCTTGCCCTCTCTGTCGCGCGCGAGCGCTCACCCAGGCTTGCGCGTCCGCTTCGGACGCCCCGGCGCCGCGGGCGGCGGGATGCTCGCGGCCACCGGAAGGTACGCTCTCACGAGCGGCGCGCCGCTCGCCTCAGTGAGGACCTCGATCGATCCGCCATGCAGATCGAAGAGGCTCCGCGAGAGGCTGAGGCCGAGGGTGAGGCCGCGGCCGCGCGAGGAGGATTGGCGGGCGAAGAGGGCGGTGAGCTCTTCGGCGGTGAGGGTGGTGTTGCCGTGGTCGACGTCGATGCGGACGCGGCGCTCGCGGGAGGGGAGGGAGGCGCGGACGGTGACGCGGGCGGGGGCACCGTCGTGGGTGGGGGCGCGGAGGGCGTGGGCGACGACGACGGCGAGGGCCTTGGGCAGATGGACGGGATCGATGTCCACGGGGGGGAGGCCGGCGGTGACCTCGACGGTGAGCTCTCCGGACTCCTGGGCGAGCTCGCGCGCGAGCTTGCTGGCGGTGGCGAGCCAGGAGGCGATGGGGGTGTAGCGGCGCTCGAGCTTGAGCTGGCCGGCTTCGATGCGGGCGGCGTCGAGGATGGTCTCGATGAGGGCGACGAGCTCGCGGCCGCGGGTGGAGATGAGGTGAAGGCTCTCGCGCTGCGAAGCGGTGAGGGAGCCGTCGTCGATGGAGTCGGCGAAGCCGAGGATGGCGTTGAGGGGGCTCTTCAGATCGTGGCTGACGCTCGCGAAGAAGAGGCCGCGCATGCGCCTCGCCGCCTCCTTCGCTTCGAGGGCGCGCTCCTGCGCGGCCGCGAAGACCTGGAAGCGCCCGGCGAGATCGAGGGCGGCCCCCGCGAGATCGCCGACGACGGCGAAGCGGGCCTCGAAGCGCTCCGCCCCGCCTCCCTGGAGCACCGCCTCCGTGCCGAGGGTGCGGAGGCGATCGGCGGCGCGGCTGAGATCGCGCGAGACGGCGCGCGCGAGCAAGTGCGCGAACGCGACGCTGAAGAGGGCGAAGAGCAGCGCGACGGCGGCGAGCGGGACGGACGCGTCGAAGCCGAGCTCGCTTCGATAGGTGACCTTGGCGCTGCCCTTCTCGAGGGGGAGCCACAGGACGAGGTCGTCGCTGCTCGTGCGGGCGAGCTCGCTCGGGTGGGTCTCCTTGGTGAGCTCGACCTTGTAGCCGAGGCGCTTGGCCGCTTCGACGGCGGCGTTCCTGCCGATCTGGCTGCGCGACTCGCCGGTGCTGACGACGCCGCGCCCGATGGCGGCGGCGGTGGCGCGGCGGTTCGCGTCGGTGATGGCGCGCAGGTGCGCGTAGCTCGCGAGGGCGCCGCCGACCCCGACGAGGGCGACCGGGATCGCGATGGCGAAGCGGAGGTGGCGCCGGGAGATCTTCGGGGGCTCGCCGCGCAGGGCGAGCTCCTCGAGGTGGGCCGCCACCGACTCCGGGGGCGCGATCTCGAGCAGGCGCGCGACGGCGGTGAGGGCGAGGGCGAGGCCGGGGACGCTCGCGGCGAGGCTCGTCATCATGCCGAGCACGACGAGCTCGCGCGCGACCTCGGCCCCGAGCTCGCGGGGGCGGACGAGGGCGATCGACACGATCGCGATCGTCTCCACGAGCCACCGCGCGACCCCGACCCGCGTCGGCATGCGGCGGAGGGCCTCGATCTCGCTCGTCTCGATCGCCTTCGAGCCGAGGGCGAGGGAGCGGAGGGTGAAGCGGCTCCGCTTGACGACGCGGCTCGTGACGAAGGCGGTGACGAGGGAGGCGACGAGGCCGACGATCACGGTGCGGAGGACGACGTCGCCGAGGACGGCGTCGTCGGGGCGCAGCACGGCCGGGACGAACGCCGCGATCGAAGCGAAGGTGCCGAGCGAGAGCAGCGCCTGCTGGGCGACGATCCGCTTCTCGAAGGAGACGGCGGCGTTCATGAGCCCCTCCCGCGGGTGAGCTCCTTTTCGCGAAGACGCCCGGGAGGGGTCGGCGAGCGCGAAGCGCGCCGGGGGTGGGCGATCATGAACCCCTCTCCTCGCGCATCGGAGGCGGCAGGCCGCTCGTCGCGGAGACGCGGTGGTCCATGGCGTCGCGCAGGTCGTCGTCGGTCGCGAGGGGGAGGGTGAAGGTGAAGGTCGATCCCTTCTCGAGCGAGCTCGCGAGGGTGATCGTGCCGCCGTGGAGCTCCACGAGGCGCTTCACGGTCGCGAGGCCGAGGCCGGCGCCGCCCGCGCGCCGGCTGGCGTCCGTCGACTGGCGGTAGGCCTCGAAGATCGCCTCGCGCTCCTCCTCCGCGACGCCGTAGCCGGTGTCCTCGACCTCGATGACGGCCTCGCCGGAGCCGTCGGGGTTGCCGCCGGGGGGGCGGGTCGTGACGCGCACGAGCACGTGGCCGCGCGGGGTGAACTTCACCGCGTTCGCGACGAGGTTGGTGAGGATCTGGCGGAAGCGGCGCTTGTCGGCGAAGGCGATGACGCGCGGCTCGCACGCGGCGCGGATCTCGAGGCCCTTGCGGCGGGCGAGGGCGCTCGCCTCGCGGACGACCTCGTCGGTCGCCACGCGCAGATCGAGGGGGCGCCGCGCGAGCTTGAGCTCACCGGTCTCGAGGGCGGACAGATCGAGGATGTCGTCGATGAGGGTGCGCAGGTGCTCGCCGCTCGTGCGGATGGTCTCGACCGACTCGCGCGCGTCGGAGGTGAGGGGTCCGTCGACGCCGCTCTCGAGGACGTGGGAGAAGCCGAGGATCGCGTTGAGGGGGGTGCGCAGCTCGTGGCTGAGGCCGGCGAGGAACTCGAGGCGCTCGGCGTCGATGCGGGCCGCGTCGGCGAGGTCGGCGCGGTAGCTCTTCTCGGCGGCGATGAACCGCTCGACGAGGAGGTTGAAGGCGGCCGCGAGCATGCCGACCTCGTCGAAGGCGCGGATGGGGACGGGCTTGCCGGCGGGATCGCTCTCGGGGTTCGCCATCTCCGCGATCTGCTTGCGGACGTAGAGGACCTCGTCGTGGGCGGCGCGCGCGAAGGCGTAGGTCACGGCCGCGGCCGCGCCGATGAGCACGAGGGTGAGCACTGCCACCGCGCGCACGAGGCCGAGGGTGGCGGGCGGGGTCGCGGGGGCCTGCACCATCGCGACGATGGAGAGGTGCTCGAGGGGAGGGCCGAGCGGCTGCGCGGAGTATCGCTGGCGGCCCGTCGCCGTCTCGGTCACCCCTTCCCCCGCGACGAGCATCTCGACGACGCGCGCCTCGTCGAGCTTGTCGAAGCTCGCGTTCGTCACCGTTTGCCCGTCCTGCGACACGAGGAGGAGCTCGACCGACTCGCTCTGGGCGATCGCGGCGACGAGGGGGCCGCGATCCTCGAGCTCGGTCGAGCGGAGGCGCGCGGCGAGGGTGGCGGCGACGGCGCTCGCGCGGTGCTGGGCCTCCGCGTCGTTGGTCCTCCGGATCTGCCCAAAGCCGAGGGCGACGAGGGTCACCGCCGCCGCGAGCCCGACGAGGACGACGAGCAGGGGAGCGATCGGGAGGAGCGGCCACCTGCGCATGCCGCCCTGGCGTCAGCTGTTGTCGGTCGCGAGCAGGGCGAAGGTCGCGTGATCGAGCCAGCGCCCGTCGCACCACTCCGCCTGGCGAGAGATCCCTTCGAAGCGAAAGCCGAGCCGCGCGATGACGTGCAGCGAAGGATGGTTGTCGGTGGCGGCCGCGACCCGGACGCGGTGGACGCCCATGCGGCGGAAGGCGAAGTCGACGCAGCCCTTCGCCGCCTCCGTCATGTAGCCGCGCTTGTGGGCCTCGTTGCGCAGCCAGTAGCCGAGCTCACAGGCGCGGTGGAGGTGCACGCACTGCTCGAGGCCGACGATGCCGACGAGGGTGCCCGAGCCCTTCTCTCGGATGACGAAGCGCACCGCGCGCCCTTGATCCCAGTCGCTCGCGCACGCCTCCGCGAAGCGCCCGCTCGAGACGGGATCGGTGTGGTACTGGACCCAGGGAAGCCAGCGCTGCAGCGTCGCGCGCGATCCGTTGACCGCGAACCACAGCTCGTGGCCGTCGGTGGGATCGACGGGTACGAGCAGGAGCCGCTCCGTCTCGACGGGCCGCTTGTGGAGCTCACCGCGGGAAGGGATGCTCAGCACTACTTGCACTCCACTCGAAGGGCGTAGATTTCCATGTACGCCCCTTCCGAGTCGGCGAACGTGGCGTACCACTCGTGATCCTTCAGCCCCGCGGACACGGAGGGGGGCGGGCGATCGACGGCGGTGATGCGACCGATGATCGAAGCCTCGACGGCGTGGGCGTCGCGCTCGAGGCGGCCGGTCATGATGCGCCCCCCGCGCTCGTACCAGAAGATCTCCATCTCGCCCTTGGCGTTGACGTTGATGCTCGGGTTGCGGCCGGCGTTCTTCACGACCTCGCTCCGGAAGAGCGTCTTCGCCGACCCCTTGGCGAGGGCGGCGTAGATGCCGTCGTCGAGCTCTTTGTGCCACACCGTGAAGCACGCGTCGGGGGCGCACGCGATCTCTGGCTCTGCGACGCGCATCTTCGGGGCGCTGATCATCTCGCCCACGCCGACGAACCGATCCGGTGACTTGCTCGTCATCCCCTCCGCCGAGACCCCGGGCGCGTCGAAGACGCTGAAGGGCATGCGGACGTGCTCGACGACGTGGTCGGGGTCGCGCTCGAGCCGGAACACCAGGTGGACCGCCTCGCTGTCGACGCCGGCGGCGGGGGCGCGGACCTTGGTCCAGCCGATCGTCCGGGGGGCGAGGGCGGTGAGGCGGATCTTCTCGCCGACCGGCTCGAGGTCCTTGGTGAACTTCCGGGCAAAGAAGTCCTCCGTGTTCTTGCTCGAGGGCTCGATCCACATGAAGAGGAGGTGCTTGTCGGGGAGCATCACCACCGTGGGCGCGCTCGCCCCGCCGATCGCCTTGGCGATCAGCGTCTGCGGGCTCGCGATGCGCCCGTCCGCGTCGAGGTAGCGCGCGTAGACGCCGGCCTCGGGGCCGCGCGTGTCCCAGTAGGTGAGGAGGAACCGATCTTCGAGGGGGTAGACCTTCGGCTGCTGGACGAGCTGGCCCTCGGGGGTGACCTCGAACGGCTTGGTCTTCGCGTGCATCGCCTCGTCGAGGGCGACCGCTTGGGCCTGCTCTGCCCCCGCCGTCGGCTCGACCCACACGATGACCGGCCCCTTGAGCCCGACCGCGATCGAGGGGGACGACGCGTTCACGCGCTTCGGCTTCTCGTCGAAGAGATCGTAGCTGCGCGGCCGCGCGATCCCCGTGAGCTTGCAGGGGCCCTTGTTCGTCTTGAACGTCTCGAGGTGCCCGTTGAACGTCTGGGGCGTGTGGTGGTTGCCCTTCTCGATGGCCTCTTTCAGCTTCGTGCGCGCGCCGTCGACGTCGCCCTTCGCGAGGAGCGTCTGGGCGTCCGCGAGATCGGGGCGCCACGGCAGGCCGCCGTCGTGGCTGAGGGGCGCCGTCGTGGGGACGCCCGAGGTCACCGCCGACGGCACCGACGACGCGGTGGGCGGGGTGCCGGCGTCGGCGGAGGCGGAGCCGCTGCCCGTCGCCTTCGAAGGCGGCACGAGGGTGCGGTATCCGAAGTATCCGGCCGCCGCGAGCGCGGCCACGAAGCCGATCGTGAGCAGGGCCTTGCCGCCGCCGCCCGATCGCTCCGCGGGCTCGGGCGCGGCTGCGGGCGGGGGGCCCGCGACCGGCGAGGTCTCGTGCGACATCGGGGTGGGGGCGAGGTTCGCGCTCGAGGCCGTCCCGCCCGCGCCGCCGAGGCTCGGCCGCGTCCCGCCGCCGCGGCTCGCGCGGTCTCGCGGCGAGCCCGTCGTCGACTCGAGGCCGGAGCGGGTGGAGAAGGAGATCTCGTTGGAGCTCTCGTTGCCGCGGCTGCCGGGCGGGCTCGTGTCGGTGGCGATCACGAGCTCGTCCGCGAACTCCTTCGGCGTCTGGAAGCGGTTGGCGATGTCCTTGTCGAGGGCCTTGTGGAACCAGGCCTTGAACGAGTCGGGCAGATCCGGGCGCTGCAGGGCCGGGTCGGGGAGGATGCCCTGGGCGATCTGGGCGAACGTCATCGCCACGCCCTGATCCGTCGACCACACCGTCCGGCCGGTGAGGCACTCGTAGGTGATGCAGCCGAGGGCCCAGAGGTCCGCGCGCGCGTCGACCGCGCCCTGGCCTCGCACCTGCTCCGGGCTCATGTACGCGGGCGTCCCGAACACCGCGCCGTCACGCGTGAGCCGCGCCGGGGCCGAGCCGTCGTCGACCGGCTGGTAGAACTTCGCGAGCCCGAAATCGAGGATCTTGCAGAGCAGGTGCCCCTCTTCGTCCTTCGTCACGAAGATGTTCTCGGGCTTGAGGTCGCGGTGGACGATGCCGGCGGCGTGGGCGCGGGTGAGGCCGCGGCACGTCTGGATCATCACCGTCACCGTCGTCTCCACGTCGATCTGCCCGACGCGGACCATGCGTTCGTAGAGCGACTCGCCCTCGAGGAGCTCGAGCACGAGGAACGGCCGGCCGTCCTCGAGGCGGCCCGAGTCGTAGACGTCGCAGATATAAGGACTGCGGATCGCCGCGACGGCGCGCGCCTCTCGCAGGAACCGCTCGACCACGACCGTCGACGAGATCAGCTCCTGCGCGAGGACCTTGATCGCGACGCGCTTGCCGATATCGACGTTCTCGGCCTCGTACACCGCGGCCATGCCGCCACGGCCGAGCTCACCTGTGACTCGATATTTGCCGGCGATGACGAATCCGACCGGAATCTTGGCCTTTTGGGTCGACGCCATCCTGGGGAGGCCTTGCGGCTGGAGCCTATTCCACGTCCCTTGCGCCTTCAACGCTCGTTCACTCGAAGCGTACCCACCCCGTCTCCTTGCGGGGATCGAGGCCGAAAGGGGCAGGGGGGGCACCGGACGCGAGCGTGTCCCCCACCCGGAGGGGCGCTCCGAAACGCTCCCGAAACAGGAGCCGAGCTACGACGTCCGGCATGAAGAGGGTCGTCGCCATCATCCGCCCATTCAAGCTGGACGAGGTCAAGGACGCGCTCGCCGAGGTCCCGATCGGCGGCATGACGGTGACGGAGGTGAAGGGCTTCGGCCGCACGGGAGGCAAGAAAGAGGTCTACCGCGGCTCCGCCTACGTCGTCGACTTCGTTCCGAAGGTCCAGATCGAAATCGTCATCCCCGAGGCCCAGGTCGAAAGCGTCATCGACGCCATCGCCAAGAGCGCCAAGACGGGGCGAATCGGGGACGGAAAGATCTTCGTCTACCCGGTCGAGGACGTCATCCGCATCCGCACCGGGGAGCGCGGCGAAGAAGCGATCTGAACGGAGTCGACGACCCATGCCCACCACGCCATGCGAGAGCTCCAGTCTTGAGACAGCGCTGTGCAGGTCAAGGAGCTCTCTGCGACCTATCGCGACCACTGCATTTCAGACGCCATCTTCAGCGTCGGAGGGGGGCCCCACGAAGTGGGGGGAGGTTTTCGCGAAAACCTCCGGCTTACGAGCCGAGCTGCGGGGCTTCGCGCTAGCAACACAACGCCCCGAGCGCGGTAGCGCTCCTGCTCCGGCTGGCGAGCGCGCAGCGCGACGCGCGCTCTTTTCAGCATAGCGGTCTTCTGTTCTGTACGACGTCCGCTCATCACGCATCGAACGAGAAGAGAGAGAGAGAGAGGAAGAGACATCCCATGACGCCCAAAGAGGTCATCGAGCTCGCGAAGAAGAACAACGTGGAGTACCTGGATCTGAAGTTCGTGGATCTGCCGGGCCAGCTCCAGCACACGACCTTGCCGGTCAGCCGCCTCGACGAGGCCCTGTTCGAAGACGGCATCGGCTTCGACGGCTCCTCCATCCGCGGGTGGCAGCCCATCAACGCCTCCGACATGGCGATGATCCCCCAGGCCGACACGGCGCGCCTCGATCCCTTCTACGAGCGACCGACCCTCAGCCTCGTCTGCAAGATCGTGGACCCGATCACGGGCCAGCCCTACGGCCGTGACCCGCGCTACATCGCCCAGAAGGCCGAGGCGCACCTCCGCTCGACCGGCATCGCCGACACGACCTTCTTCGGCCCCGAGGCAGAGTTCTTCGTCTTCGACTCGGTCCGGTGGGAGAACAACCAGCGCGGCGCGAGCTACGAAATCGATAGCGAAGAGGCCCACTGGAACAGCGGCGCCAAGCCCAACCTCGGCCACAAGGTCCGCCCGAAGGAGGGCTACTTCCCGGTGCCGCCGAACGACACCCTCGGCGACCTGCGACAGTCGATGATGTCGACCCTCTCCTCCACCGGCATCCACGTCGAGGTCGGCCACCACGAGGTCGCGACCGCGGGTCAGTGTGAGATCGGCATCAAGTTCAACACCCTCACGAAGATGGCGGACGACCTCCTCTGGTTCAAATACGTCATCAAGAACGTGGCCAAGAAGAACGGCAAGACGGCGACCTTCATGCCGAAGCCCCTCTTCGGCGACAACGGCAGCGGCATGCACTGTCACCAGTCGCTCTGGCGCGAGGGCAAGCCCCTCTTCGCCGGCGACGGATACGCGGGCATGAGCGAGCTCGGCCTCCACTACATCGGCGGCATCCTCAAGCACGCCAAGGCCCTCGCCGCCCTCACGAACCCCACCACCAACAGCTACCGCCGCTTGGTGCCCGGCTACGAGGCTCCCGTGAACCTCGCCTACTCGAGCCGCAACCGGTCCGCGTCGATCCGCATCCCCGTCGTCGCCGGCAACTCCGCCAAGGCCCGCCGCATCGAGGTCCGCTTCCCCGACGCGACCTGCAACCCCTACCTCGCGTTCTCCGCGATGATGATGGCCGGGCTCGACGGGATCATCAACAAGATCGACCCGGGCGATCCGCTCGACAAGGACATCTACTCCCTCTCCCCCGAGGAGCTCAAAGACGTCCCCCACATGCCCGGCTCGCTCCAGGAAGCGATCGAGGCCATCGAGCGCGACCACGAGTTCCTCCTCCGCGGCGACGTCTTCACCCGCGACCTGCTCGAGACGTGGATCGAGTACAAGCGCGAGAAGGAGCTCGACCCCGTCCGCCTCCGCCCCGTCCCGTACGAGTTCTTCCTCTACTACGACGCTTGATTCAGCACCCCCGGCGCGCTTCGCGCTCGCCGACCCCTCCCAGACGCCTGCGCTCTTCGAGCTCCGGCGTGGGAGGGGTTGATTCAGCACCCCCGGCGCGCTTCGCGCTCGCCGACCCCTCCCAGACGCCTGCGCTCTTCGAGCTCCGGCGTGGGAGGGGTTGATTCAGCACCCCCGGCGCGCTTCGCGCTCTTGATCGGGCGGCCGCGCGCCGGCGCTACTGTTTTCATAGCAGCGATGCCCACCCCCGACGAGCTCCGCTCGTCGTCCCCTCCCAAGCGTGGCGCTCCGCGCCCCGCGGGAGGGGGCCGCGCATCGCCCCCCGCGCCCGCTGAAAGCAACCCGGGGCCCCATCCATCCGCTCTGCGGCGTCGTGTGTGTCAGGATCACGATCGGTGATTTAGACGCTCGCGGTGGCGAGGAGCGCCTCGACCTTCTCCAAGAGCGCCCCCTTCTCGAACGGCTTGGAGATGAAGTCGAAGCCGGGGGGGAGGGGGCCGATGGTGGTCCGGACGTGGCCGCTCATGAGGAGGACGGCGAGGGCGGGGGCGCGACGGCGGAGCTCGTGGGCCATCTCGGGGCCGCCGAGCTTGGGCATGACGACGTCGGCGAGGAGGAGCTGGGCCCCGGCGAGCTCTTCATCGGAGAGGGCGAGGGCGCGCTCGGCGGAGTCGAAGGCGAGGACTCGGTATCCCTCCCCTTCGAGGAGGAGCTTGCACACGTTTCGGACCTTCGGATCGTCTTCGACGACGAGGACGCGCTGGCCGCGGCCGGCGCGAGGGCGGCTCTCGAGCGCGGCCGGTCGCTGCTCGGGGCGCTCGTCGGTCGCGGGGAGGACGACGCGGAAGGTGGTGCCGGCGCGAGAGGTCGCGATGCGCACGACGCCTCCGGTCTGGGTGACGATGCCGTGGACGGTGGCGAGCCCGAGGCCGGTGCCCTGGCCGATCTCCTTGGTGGTGAAGAACGGCTCGAAGGCGCGCGAGGCCGCCTCTTGATCCATGCCGTGGCCGGTGTCGGCGACCTCGAGCACGACGCACGGGCCCTCGGGCAGGCCGTCCCTCGGCTCGTCCGGTCGCAGGTCGCGGACGGAGACGGTGCACGTCCCGCCGAGGGGCATCGCGTCGCGCGCGTTGGTGACGAGGTTGACGACGACGCGCTCGAGCTCGATGGGGTCGGCGCGCACGGCCGCGACGCCGGGGGCGCGTTCGACGACGAGGCGGACGCGCTCGTCGAGGAGGCGCGAGAGCATCGGGACGACCCCCTCCACCACCTCGCCCGGATCGAGGACCTTCGGCTGGAGGGGCTGTTGCCTCCCGAACGCGAGGAGCTTGCGGGTGAGGCTCGCCCCTCGATCCGCGGCCTCTCCGATCTCGCGCGCGCGCGTGGCGATGCGCGGATCCGCGGCGGCGCGGTCGGAGATGAGGTCGACGCTCGCCCGGATGATCGTGAGCAGGTTGTTGAAGTCGTGAGCGATGCCGCCGGCGAGGCGACCGAGGGCCTCGAGCCGGCGCGCCTCGTGGAGCTGCGACGCGAGCCGGGCGCGCTCCGTCTCCGCGCGCTTCTGCTCGGTGATGACGGTGGCCGTCCCCGCCGCGCCGGTGATGCGGCCCTCGGTGACGATGGGCCCGATCCGCACGAGGTACAGGTTCGGGTCCACCGAGCGCCGGCCCGCCGCTTCGAACTCCACGGTGGCCCCGTCGTCGATCACGGAGGCGAAGCGGCGCGCGAAGATGGGCCGCTCCTTCTCGCTCATCCAGGTGTGGACGTTCGACCCGATGAGCGTCTCCCGCGAGACGTCCACGTTGGGCGCGAGCCTGTTCAAGAACGTGAGCACGCCCTTCCGGTCGACGGTGAAGATGGTGTCGGGGGCGGCCTCGACGATCGCCTTCAGCTTCGCCTCCGAGGCGCGCAAGGTCTGGGCGACGAGGATGCGATCGGTCACGTCGTGGAAGGTCACGACGGCGCCCGTGACCGCCCCCGTCGCTTCATCCTTCACCGGGACGGCCTTGAACACGCACCAGCGGATGTCTCCGCGCGGCCGCTTCACCCCGATCGTCACGCTCCCCTGCGGCTCCCCCGTCATCAGCGCGCGCGTGACGGGGTAGTCGGCGGCGGAGCACGGCGATCCATCCTCCCAGATCGTCTCCGGATCGAAGTCCTGGGTGTAGCGCTTGGAGAGCTCGTCGTAGGAGAGGCCGAGCAGGTCGAGCGCCTCCGCGTTCGCGGTCCGGATCGCGCCGTCGGCGGCGACGTGCACGACGCCGGCGGGGACGGCCGCGAGGAGGCCGCGCGTGAAGGCCTCGCTCGCCTCGAGGAGCGTCGCGAGATCGCGATCGTCGAGGCTACGCCCGCTGCGCGGGCCGCTGCTGCGAGGGTCTTCGTTCGACAAGGACGTGCGGCGGTGAAGCGAACCGGCCGAATGATGGCGGTCCGGCGCCCTCGCGACAAGTGCCTCAGGCCTCTTCTTCTTCGCGATCAATCGCTCGTCCGAGGCTCGCCTTCACGAGCTGCCCGACGAGCGTCTTCGTCTTGTAGGAGCGGTCGCTGGGGAGCGGATCGGGGGCGGTGAGCCCGCCTTCGCTCACGCGCTCGAGCGCCTCCGAGAAGGCCTCCATCGTCGGATAGCGATCGTCCGGATTCTTCCGGATGCAGGTCATGATGATCTGCTCGAGGCGGGGATCGAGGTTGCGCCGCAGGGTCGAGGGCGGCGGCGGCGAGGTCCACACGTGATGGGCGAGGGTCGCCACGTCGTCGTCGGTCACCTCGAAGGGGCCTCGGCCCACGACCATCCGATAGAACACCATCCCGAGGGCGTAGATGTCGGCGCGCGGATCGACCTCCTCGCTGAGGACCTGCTCGGGGGCCATCGTCGCGGGGGTCCCCATGATCACCCCCGCCGCCGTGAGCTTGCTCGAGGGCAGCTTCGAGAGCCCGAAGTCGACGACCTTCAGCTCGTAGGGCGAGCCCGGCTCGCCGAGGAGGAAGAGGTTGTCACCCTTCACGTCGCGATGGACGATCCCGATCGTGTGCGCTGCCCCGAGCGCCGACGCCGCCTGCAGCACCGCCGGCACCGCGATGTCGATCGGCATCGTCTCCTCGCGACGGAGGAACGCCCCCACCGTCTCCCCGACGAGGAACTCCATCACCAAGAACGGCGCGCCGTCCTCCTCCCGCTCCCCCTCGTCGAAGATGCGGATGATGCTCGGGTGGCCGATCATGCTCGCGAGCTTGGCCTCGCGCTGGAAGCGCTCGCGGACGTTCGGGTCTTCCCGATACGGATCCTCGAGGACCTTCACCGCGACCGGCGTCCCCGTCGCCTGATCCTCGGCGAGGTAGACGCGCGCCATCGAGCCCATCCCGACGAAGCCGCGGATGCGATACCGATCCTTCAGCAGCCGATCGCGGTGCTTGGTTGGCTCGGCGGGGATGCGCGCGGACTCGACGCGCTCCACCGTCTCCGTCCCGTCGTAAGGACAGAAGCGGTAGCCCTCCGGCAGATAGCGATGGCAGCGCGGACACTGCATGGCCGTTCGCTCGAGCGGCCGTCAGCTCCGCGCGCCCCCGAGCACCATCGTCTTCTGAGGCTCCGAGGCGGGGCCGCCGACCTCCGCGAGCACGACCTCTCCGTCGCGCACGCGATCGACGCGCCACTCGCGACAGGCGCCGCGCGCGTCCGGCGTCCACCGACCGATGGGCGAGCCGACCGCGATCACCCGCGTCGACCCCCTGCCGTCGGCGATGATGGCGTGGCCGTCCACTCCGCTCACCGTGCCCCGCACCACGAGCGAGCTCACCGCCTCGTCCCCGAACGCGACCGTCGCGGTGCGCTCCGAGCGCTGCCGCTCCGTCGGCGTGCAGCCCGTCTCGTCGTTCGAGCCCACCGCGCCCTCGGGGTGGAAGGGATCGCGCGTCGTCGTGAAGTCCTCTTCACGGAGCGGCACGGAAGGCGGCGGCGGAATCGCCTCTGCCGCGCTCCGATCCACCTTCCCCTTCGCGGCGACCTTCGGCCCGGCCGCGGGCGAGCCGGTCGGCGGAGCGAGCGTCGCGTCGCCCCCGCTCGCGCACGCCATCAGAACCAGCACCCCGAACGCGAGATGGGAACGCCGCATCCGATAACGATAGCGGCCCAACCGCGCTCGAGCCAGCCTCGTGCCGACAGCTCGCGCTGGCTCCCCCCTCGCCGAAGGTGAGGGGGGCCGGGGGGTGAACGAGCAGCGATCGCCTACCCGAGTTGCCTGACGACACCCCTTTTTCAGCACGAGCTAGAGCACCGATCATCTTGAAAGCCGGCGCATTCGCGCGATTTCGCGCCCGATCCACACGGCCTCGTCGCTCCGCTCCTCAGATTACGAGGAGTAGTCTTGCGGTGCTCACTCCTCGGGCGCGCGCCTCAGCCGCAAACTCCCCCGACTTCACTCGGCTTTCAACATGTTCGGTGCTCTAGGCGATCCAGCCTCGGACGGCCTTCGCGGCCCGGAGCATCGGCGACTTCGCCTCCGACCCGAGGGCGTGGCCGTTCTTTGGCGCGAGCATCGCCCCGACCGCGGCCCGGGTGTAGACGCTCAACGTCTTCACCACCGTCTTCGGGTCGAGCGTGCTCGTGAACTGATCGATGAGCCCGAACGGGAGCATGGTGGGGATGAGCCCGCGCGCGTACTCGAGCGCGAAGCAGTGGTCCGGCATGCGGTAGCCGCGCGCCTCGCCCTTCGGCATGTGGTGCAGGTCGCCGGGCTTGAAGACCATCCGCTGCCCGTCGCCCTCCGCGAAGGCCCACTGCTCGCCCTCGAGGATCATGAAGTAGTCATCGGCGAAGAAGCGCCCGCTGAAGCCCTCCGTCCCGATCGGCGTGCCGAACACGATCACGTACTCGAAGAGCGACGCGTGCAGGACCGTCATCTGCCCCATCGCGCCGCCCGCGATGTTGAACATCCAGTCGTCGCGCATGGCGATCTGACCGGGGTAGCGCTCGTCGAGGCGCTCGCGGATGAGGGCGACCTTCCGGTTGATGTCGCCGCCGGCGGCGACCGCCTCTTTGGCGGCCGCGTGCAGCGTATCGGGATCGAAGACGTAGCTCACGAAGACAGCTCCTGGGCGGGCTTCACGGGCCCGCGAATGTTCCTGGTCCGGGCGACGGCGCCGGTGGGGTCCGCGCCGTCATAGACGATTCCGAGGGGGGCTCGATAGGTGCCCCAGATGCGATCGCACACCGTGAAGAACTGGCCGAAGTTGTACTTGTTCGCCCAGTGGTGGAGGGTGTGGTGGGCCGAGTAGTTGATGAAGCCCCAGCGCGCGAAGCTCACCCGCTCGTGGATGAACGTCGACCAGACCTGGAGGAACATGATGAAGAAGATGTACACCCCGCCGTGCATCGGGAGGACGAGCGTCAGCAGGTGGTGAGGGAGCGCCTGCATGAAGCTGTCGACGGGATGGAACGCCATGCTCGTCCACGGCGAGCAGACCCGGAACTGATGATGGTGGACGTGGATGTGCTTGTACATCCAGCGCCAGTGCAGGATCCGGTGGGCCCAGTAGACGGCCGGCTCCGTCACCACCAGCACCACCACCACCGTCAGGAGCAGATACCCCGTGCTGCTCGCGCTCGCGAACGGGTTGTCGAAGTAGAGGCGCGAGTGGCCGGTGACGATCAGGTGGTGGAACGGCGTCGTCAGCACCGCGTTGCCGAGCAGGTTGTAGACGGACCACTTCCACTCCGTGTTCCGCTGGGTCGCTTCCTTGGCGAGGTTCTCCTCGTCGTTCGGGAAGAAGCGCTTCCTCCGCAGGACGCGGTAGTAGAGCCAGCTCGTCCCGGACGTGAGCGGGTAGAACATGAGCCCGCCGATGAACAGGACGAGGAACGACCCGATCAGGGTCTTCGGGGCGATGATCGCTTCGAGGAAAGGCGGCACGCTGGCTCCCTGTTTCGGCCCGGAGAGTTAGCAGAAACGGCTCGTCGCGTCCTCTTCCGCACGCCTCGAAAGCAGGCGCGCGGCGGCGCCCTGACGTCACGATAGCTACGAGCCGCCGAGCCCCGCGGATCCCCGGAGGCCTCCTTCAGGCCGGGAAACCGCCTCCGGAGCACCTCTCCGACTTTTTCAGCGCTCAAGAAGACCACTTGGTTTACGTTTCGCCTCGGAGCGTGCAAGCCGGGGACCTCATCCAGTCGCGGTATCGGCTCAATCGCCTCTTGGGGTCGGGGGCGAGCGGGTCGGTCTGGGCCGCCAAGAACGAGCTCATCGACCGCGACGTCGCATTGAAGATCATGCGTCCCGACGTGGCCGAGGACGCCGTCCAGCTCCAGCGCTTCTTCAACGAGGCGAAGGCGAGCGGCCGCGTCCGTAGCTCGAGCATCGTCGAGATCCTCGACCTCGGGCAGGCGGAGGACGGCTCGCCCTTCCTCGTCTTCGAGCTCCTCGACGGTGAGGGCCTCGATCAGAAGCTCCAGCGCGAGGGCACCCTCGACCCCGAGTTCGGCGCCGAGGTCTTCGTGAACGTCGCCAAGGCCCTCGACCTCGCCCACTCCCAGGGCATCATCCACCGCGACCTCAAGCCCGCGAACATCTTCCTCCACCGCGATCCCGAGGGGAACGTCATCGCGAAGATCCTCGACTTCGGCATCAGCAAGATCTTCGAGACCAACAACAACTTCACCCTCACGCGCACCGGCACCGTCGTCGGCTCCCCCGCGTACATGGCCCCCGAGCAAGCGTCCGGCCGCGAGGACCTCGACGGGCGCGCCGACGTCTGGTCCATCGGCGTCGTCATGTACGAGGCCATGAGCGGCACCCTCCCGCACGAGGCCCCCAACTACAACGCCCTCATGGTGAGGATCCTCACCCAGGACGTCGACCCGCTCATCACCCGCAAGCCCGACTTACCCCCCGCGCTCTGCACCGTCGTCGACGCCTGCCTCCGCCGCGACCGCGACCAACGAATCTCCGGCGCCGGCCAAGTCGCCCAGCAGCTCGAGCGCGCCCTCAACGAGATCCGCGCCGTCCGCTTCCGCTCCCTGGGCCGCCGCGCCTCCGACCGCGCCCAAGGCCAGTTCCGCCGCCGCGCCACCGACTTCGGCGCCGCCCCCGAAGGCGGCAACGGCGTCACTGCCCCCCGCCAAGACGTCACCCCGCCCCCCAAGAAACTCCTGCTCGCCGCCGGCCTCGGCGCCGTCCTCGGGATGAGCCTCACCGCGATCGTGTTCCTGCTCCTCATCATGAAGCGCTGATTGCGCTCTGTTTCCCGCTCGGCGCTCGGCCCGAGAGTCAGATGCTCGCTCGCCTATAAGGCTCGCTGCGCCGGTCGTCGCATGAGGAACATGCGCCGACCGAGGTCGTCGCGAGGCTGGGCGGGGGCGAGCTTGGAGGTCGTCGCGAGGCTGGGCGGGGGCGAGCTTGGAGGTCGTGGCGAGGTTGGGCGGGGCGAGCTTGGAGGTCGTGGCGAGGCTGGGCGGGGGCGCGCTGAGAGGTTGGGGGGCGGCGCTATTGAATCCGTAGCGCATGAACGCACGGGCTTGTCTCCCCCACGCACGCGCAGGGCTGCGCTTTGGCAGCCCGAGCATGCGCAGCGACGAAGCTTCCGCCGTCTTGCGAAGCAAGTCGGCGAGAAGTGTCGCTGGGTTCGCGGCCGTCCGCGAACGCGAGGGGAACAGGGGGAGACCGGCGGCGCGCAGGCGCGAAGCGCCGAGCACCTACGAGTGGGGGCAGCACTCGCTCGGCGCTCGGCCCAAGAGGAAGATGCTCGCTCGCCTATAAGGCTCGCTGCGCCGGTCGTCGCATGAGGAACATGCGCCGACCGTGGTTGTTGCGAGGTTGGGCGCGGTCGGGCTGAGAGGTCCTCGCGGGGCGGGGCGGTTGGGCTGAGAGGTCCTCGCGAGGCGGGGCGGTTGGGCTGAGAGGTCCTCGCGGGGCGGGGCGGTTGGGCTGAGAGGTCCTCGCGAGGCGGGGCGGTGCGGTGAGAGGTCCTCGCGAGGCGGGGCGGTCGGTGAGAGGTCGTTGCGAGGCTGGGCGCGGAGCGCCGGTCGTCGCATGAGGAACCTGCGCCGACCGTGGTTGTTGCGAGGCTGGGCGGGGTCGGGCTGAGAGGTCCTCGCGAGGCTGGTCGTTGCGAGGTTGGAGGGTCGGGCTGAGGGGTCGATGCGGTGCCCACCCCGGGCTCGCTTCGCGAGCCCACCCCTCCCTTGCGTGTCGCTTCGCTCCACGCGGGAGGGGTAGGTCGGCGCTACTCTTTTCGTAGCGGCGGGGGCGGGGGGCGAGGCTTGACCTTCGGCGGGCGAGACGCATCTTGCCGACCACCGTGTGCCCCTATTGCCGGACCAACGCGCCGCTCGTGTATCGAGGGCTGAGCGCTACTTGCGCGGCTTGTGGCCGCCAGCGGATGGTCTTTTCCGCCGCATCGCTGACCCACGCCGGGCAGCCGTCGGCGGTGGGGGGCTCGATCGTCCGGGCCTTCGGGTGGGCGACGCTCCTCGTGGGCCTGATGATCGCGCTGGCGATCGGGGCGTTCCTGGCGCTGTTCAGCCCCACCGTCGGGCTCGTCGTGGGCGGCTTCCTCGGGTTTGTCGCCTTGACGGCGTTCCTGCTGCTGAACAAGGGCGGCAAATCGCTGGAGGCGCAGGGGCAAAAGACGCGGGAGAACCGGCGGGAGCAGGCGCTCGAGGCGCTCGCCTACAACCGGGGCGGCGTGCTGCAGGCGGCCGAGGCGGCGTCCGCGCTGGATCTTTCGGTGGACGAGGCGGACGGGTTCCTCACCCACCTCGCGAAGCAGCACCCGGATTTGGTCGGGGTCGACGTCGGCGAGCAGGGCGAGGTGTTTTACACCTTCTTCAAGGTGGTGCCGGTGGGGGCGGTTCCCCTCGCTGGTCGTGGGATCTTCAGCGGCGCGCGGGTGCGGGTCGAGGCTGGGCCTCCCGTCGTGTCGAGCGCGCCTACGCCCCGGCCCCCCATCGACCCGAAGGTCATCGACGCGGAGTTCGAGGCCATCGAAGAGGGCAACGCCGCCGCCGCGGAGAAGAAGCGCACGGTTCGCTGATTGATCAGACCCCCGGCGCGCTTCGCGCTCGCCGACCCCTCCCAGGCGCCTTCGCTCTCCGAGCTCCGTCGCGGGAGGGGTTTGAGGCGTTGTCGAATCGGGCGCGGCCTGATTAGCTGCCCAGCAGCGTGAGCCTGCACGAGTTCTTCCTCGACTCCGAAAAACGGGCCATCGTCGCGGCCGTTCGCGAGGCGGAGAAGCTGACGGCGGCGGAGATCGTCGTCACCGTTCGGCGATCGTCGGGATCGTATCGCGCCGCGGACTACCTCGGCGGGGCCATCGCCGCGCTCGGGGTGCTCGGGGTGTTCCTCTATTACCCGGAGCCGTTCGAGTACACGTACTTCCCCCTCGAGCAGGCGGCGGGCTTCGCGCTGGGCGCGGTCCTGACGAACGCGATCCACCCTCTCAAGCGCGCGCTCGCCGGCGAGCGGGCGATGGAGGAGAGCGTGAAGGCGGCGGCGGCGCGCACGTTCATGGAGCTCCGGATGGGTCGGACGCGGGCGCGGGCGGGGGTGCTCGTCTACGTGTCCGCCCTCGAGCGCGCGGTCGCGGTCGTCCCCGACGTCGGCATCGATCCGGAGGCCCTCGGGACGGCCTGGGAAGACGTGGTGAAGAAGATCGAGCGCGCGGTGTCGCGGGCCGCGGATCCGAAGGCGTTCGGGGAGGCCATCGTCGGCCTCGGAGAGGCGCTCTCGAAGCCGTTCCCGCGCCGCTCCGACGACGAGAACGAGCTGCCCGACGACGTCGACGACGGGGACGAAGAAGAAGAGGAAGAGGACGACGAAGCGGACGAAGACGTCAGAGAGAGCGAGGGCTCCTCGTGAGCGCCCGCCGCCTTCGCGCTCTCCTCGCGGGCGTCCTCCTCGCGCTCGCCCTCTCGCTGTCGGGGCATCCCTTCTGTCCCGAGGCGAGCGCGCGCCCCGGCGGCGGGCAGAGCTTCGGCGGCAGCAAGAGCTCGAGCGGATCCGGCAGCGGCTCGCGCTCCACCAGCGGCGGCGGGTCTTCGAGATCGTCCGGCTACTCCGGCGGGGGCTCGCGCTCGAGCTCCGGGTCGGGATCCAAGAGCGACTCGAGCTCGTCGTGGTCGTCCCGGCCCGACTACTCCGCGCCGTGGACCAAGAAGGACAGCCCCTCTCCCTCCAAGGGTTCTCGAAAGAGCGGCCCCATCCTCGACGAGGCCCCCTCCGGCCCGCTCCTCGCCTTCTTCTTCTGGATCATCGCCGCGATCTTCGTGGTCGTCGTCATCGTGATGATCGCGTCGACGATGCGCAGCACCCTCGAGAAGCCGTGGGACTCGGGCATCACCTCGTCGTCGTCGCCGCCGCCGCGGCGCGAGAAGCGGCGCAAGAAGCAGTCGTTCAAGACCATCCCGGAGGCGATCGCGTCCCTGAGCGGAGAGGACGCCGACTTCTCCCAGATCATCTTCGAGGACTTCGCGTACGCCCTCTTCACCGAGGTCCACGTCGCGCGCGGCGCGGATCGCGTTCGCCTCCTCGAGCCCTACCTCGAGCCCGGGGTGATGTCGCAGCTCGGCAGCGATCAGGTCGACGGCGTCCGAGACGTGATCGTCGGGGCGATGACGATCGAGAACATCTGGACGAGCGCCGAGACCCGGCGCGTCTTCGTCCGCATCGCCTTCACCGCCAACCTCACCGAGGAGCGCGCGGGCAAGACGCAGAGCTACTACCTTGAGGAGAAGTGGACCCTCGGGCGCAGCGCCGACGCGCGCTCGCGCGCCCCCGAGAAGGCCACCGTGATCGGGTGCCCCAACTGCGGGGCCAGCCTCGACAAGCTCGTCGGCGAGAAGTGCCGCTACTGCAACGAGGTCATCGAGGCGGGGACCTACGACTGGTGCGTCGGGGAGATCGAGACGGCCTCGCGTGAGGAGCGCGGGCCCCTCCTCACCGGCGAGACGGCGGAGGAGGGGACGGACTTCGCGACCGTCGTCGACCCCGACGCGGAGGCGCAGCTCACTGCCCTCATGCGCACCGACCCGAGCTTCAAGTACCGCAGCCTCGTCGCCCGCGTCGAGCACATCTTCTCCGTCTTCCACGAGGCGTGGTCCGGCCAAGACCTCGCCGCCGTGCGCCCCTACTTGAGCGATCGCCTCTTCGACACCCAGCGCTACTGGATCGAGGCCTACCGGGCCCAGGGCCTGCGCAACGTCACGAGCGATCGCGCCGTCGCCACCGTGCACCTCGCCGCCGTCCGCTCCGACAAGTTCTACGATTCCATCACCGTCCGCGTCTTCGCGTCCTGCGTCGACCAGACCTTCGACGACAGCGGCAAGCGCGTCGGCGGCTCGAGCTCCGTCAGGTTCTACAGCGAGTACTGGACCTTCATTCGATCCGCCCTCGCCCGCGGCGAGCCGCGCACCGACCCGGGCTGCCCCAACTGCGGCGCCCCCATCGGCTCCATCGATGTGGCAGGCAAGTGCAGGAGCTGTAACGCCAAGGTGACGCGCGGCGATTTCGACTGGATCCTCTCGCGCATCGAGCAGGACGAGGTGTACCAAGGATGACGTGATGAGCTTGCGAGAACGTCTCTCACGGTCGTCGCAAGCCTTCACCGCCGTCGCGCTCGTCGCGAGCTTCGGCACGTACTTCTCGATGTACATGTACCGAAAGGCCTTCGTCGCCGCGAGCTACGAGGGCCCTGAGGTGCTCGGCCTCGGCGCCAAGAGCGTCTACGTCATCGCCCAGGCGATCGGCTACGCCGTCTCCAAGTTCCTCGGCATCAAGGTCGTGAGCGAGCTCTCCGCGCGTCGACGGGCCACCGCGATCCTCGCCTCCATCGGCGCCGCCGAGCTCGCCCTCGTGTTGTTCGGCGCCCTGCCGCGAGGGGTCTTCGCGTCCGCCGCCCTCGCCGTGAACGGCCTCTCCCTCGGCATGGTCTGGGGCATGGTGTTCGGCTTCCTCGAGGGCCGAAAGACGAGCGACCTCCTCGGCGCCGGCCTCTGCGTCAGCTTCATCGTCGCGAGCGGCGCCGCCAAAGCCGCCGGCAAAGGCCTCCTCGCCGCCGGCGTCCCCGAGCCGTGGATGCCCGCCGTCACCGGGCTCTGCGCCGCCCCCGCGATGGTCCTCTTCGTCGCCGTGCTCGCCCAGCTCCCCAGCCCCACCGCGGAAGACGAGGCGGCCCGCACCGAGCGCGTCCCCATGAACGGCGCCGCCCGCCGCGCCTTCTTCATGCAGTACGCGCCCGGCCTCGTCCTCCTCGTCGCCGCCTATGTCCTGCTCACCTCGCTGCGCGACTTCCGCGACAACTTCGCGGTCGAGATCTGGGCCAAGCTCGGCTTCGAGGAGCAGCCCTCGCTCATGGCCACCACCGAAATCCCCGTGGGCATCGGCGCCATCCTCGGCGTGGCCGGCATCGGCGCCATCGCCTCGAACCGCCGCGCCCTCCTCGCCACCCACGGCCTCGTCCTCTTCGGCGGCGCCCTCGCCGGCCTCTCCACCCTCGCGTTCCAAGCCCAAATCATCGGCCCGATCACGTGGATGATCACGTTGGGGCTCGGCCTCTACATCGCCTACGTCCCCTACAACTGCGTCCTCTTCGATCGCCTCGTCGCCGCCGCCGGCTCCCGCGCCAACGCCGGCTTCCTCATCTACGTCGCCGACGCCTCCGGCTACGCGGGCAGCGTCGCCACCCTCGTCTACAAGAACCTCGGAAAGAAGGACCTCTCCTGGCTCTCCTTCCTCGAGGTCTTCGCCCTCGTCACCAGCGTCTTCGTCGTCGTCGCGGTCGCCCTCTCCGCCGCTTATTTCAGCCGCCGCCTCGCCTCGCGCGCGCCCCCCTGAAGGTCACGCACGGCGCTCGCGCGCTACGAATTGAGTAGCGTGGCCGGCCGGCCGAAGGGTCCGCGGGCGAGGTGCCCACCCCCCTCCTCGCTATCGCTCGTCGGCCCCTCCCAAGCGTCACGCTCCGCGTGCCGCGGGAGGGGCGCGGCGGGCGCAGCCGCGGGCGGGCAACTTGGACCTCCTCGCGGGTGCAGCGGGGCGATAAGCTCGACCGCGAATCAGGGGAGGTTCACATGTCCGACGATCTTTCGTCCAAGGTCCCGTTCGTCTCTCGCGCGCGAAGCACGGAGGAGGCGGCGCTGGAGTCGCCTGCGACCGCGCCTGCCGATCGGGCCATCGACAATCGCGCCTTCGTTCCGCCGGAGGCCATCGAGAAGTTCTCGCGCCGGCTGAGGCGGACAGGCGATCTCGAGGTCGTGCTGGGGAAGAACAACCTGCTCCCCGCCTCTTTTCTCGCGCTCGGCGCTCGGCGCGCGCGCGCGGTCTGCAAGGTCATCGTCAAGGACGGCGTCGACTTCTTGGGTCGCCCCGGGAGCTGGTCGGGGACGGGCTTCCTCGTCGCGCCGGGGGTGCTCCTCACCAACAACCACGTCCTCCACTCCGCGGAGGTGGCGGGGAAGGCGGTGGCGCAGTTCGACTTCGAGTTCGACGAGGACGGCAAGGACAAGCCGACGCGGTCGTTCTCCCTCGCTCCCACGAAGCTCTTCGTGACGAGCTCGGCGAGGGGCGGCCTCGACTTCACCTTCGTCGCGATCGACGAGAAGGCGAGCGAGATCTACGGCGTCGTCCCGACGGAGCGGGACGCGTTCGGGGTGGTCATGGGGGACAACCTCAACATCATTCAGCACCCCGCGGGCCGGCGGAAGGAGGTGACGGTCCAGGACAACACCGTCAAGAACGAGAACGCCGTCACCGTTCGCTACACGACGGACACCGAGCCCGGGAGCTCGGGGAGCCCCGTCTTCAACAACGCTTGGAAGCTCGTCGGCCTTCACCACGCGTCCAAGGCGGATGACCAGGGGGAGCCCACCGCGAGCGGCGATGGTCCCTTCCTGAACGAGGCCATCAAGCTCCCGGCGATCGCGATCGAGCTGGAGCGGCTCCGTGAAGATCCGACCTTCGGTCGATCGGCGCGCGACGCGCTGGCGATCTTCGGCGGAGGAGACGAGGCGCTCGGCTTCTTCGGCGCCCTCGGCCGCAAGACGAGCGGCGCGGCAGGCCCGTTCGAGGCGGTGGTCGACACGTATCACGGCGACGATCAGGATCTCGACATCGGCTTCTGGAACATCGAGTGGTTCAACAAGACCTGGCGCGACAAGGTGGGCGCGGTCGCGGAGGTGATCGTCAAGCTCGGCCTCGACATCTGGGCGTTCGAGGAGACCTCCAAGGAGGCGACCCTCGCGCTCGTCGCGGCGCTGCGCGACGACTACGGCCTCGACTTCGCGGCCGACTTCTCGGAGCCGGACGCGCCGACGACCAAGCAGACGACGACGGTCATGTGGAACCGGCGCACGGTGCAGGGCGAGAAGCGGCCCTGGCCCGACGAGGTCGACACCTGGCTGAAGGACAACAGCCAGAGCCCTCGCGAGGATTTCGAGGCGGTCCACGGCAAGATCTTCGATCGCTACCCGGCTTGGTATCGATTCACCGCCACGAGCGGGGCGCGCACGTTCGAGCTGAACCTGGTTCCGTTGCACCTCAAAGCCATGGCGGAGGGCTCCCTCCGGCGAAACCTCGCCGCCAAATACCTCGCCGCCATCGTCCGGCGAATGATCGACACGGGGGAGGCGACCCAAGACTGGATCCTCGGCGGCGACTGCAACGCCCCCCTCGCCCAGGGAGACTTCGAGCCGCTCACGGGCGCGGGCCTCGTCGCGATCAGTCAGGACGACGAGGACGGCGGCGCGTTCAGCTACGTCAAAGGGCCGCGCTCCCTCATCGATCACATCTTCCTATCTCCCAACCTCGCGCGGACGTTCGGCAATGGCGACTACTTCATCGTCGCCCTCGACCGCACCATCGAGCAGTACACGGAGCGGCTGAGCGATCACCGCCCCGCCCTCGTCCGCCTGAGCTTCGGCGGGCTCGGGGCGACCCCGGAGTCGGCGCGCGTGGAGCGCGCCCTTCCGGATTGGCTCGCGAAGCGCGTCTCGGCCCGCTGAGAGGAGATCTCCAATGAAAGACGCAAACATCGTCGTCTCCTATCGCGGCATCGCGAGCCTCCTCGAGAACATCGAGCCCCCCGCCCCCGCCGACCTCTCCCGCGCCGAGGCGGAGATAACTCCGCTCGTCGCGAGGGCGGAGGACGATCCGCTCGCCGCCATAGCACCGGCGCCGGCTCCGGCCGCCCCGCCCCCCGAGCCGGAAGAGGCGCTGCCTGCCGAAATCGACGAGCTGCAGATCCAGGCGATGGGGACCGGGTTGCGGCAGGCCGTTTCGGAGATCGCGCTCGCGGACAAGACGCCGGGCGTGTTCTTCGCGGTGGACCACGCCCCTGCGTCGCTGTTGCTCTCCTTCCTCGCCGAGCGCGGTGAGGCGCTCGAGCGCCTGCGGGAGGTCCGCGCCGACACCTACGAGGTCCAGTTCGACGACCGGGATATCGTCGGCTGGGTCGGGAGCTTCTTCCGCGACTGGATCAAGCGGCTGCGCAAGAAGCCATTCATCCCCGGCGCTCGCGCCCCCGGCCCGATGGGCAACACGGCGCGCATCGCGCTGATGGGGGATTGGGGAACTGGCTTGTACGCCGCCCCCGTGTCGAGCAAGACGATCGCCGACGCGGCGCCGTCGTTCGATCTCATCGTCCACCTGGGCGACATCTACTATGCCGGCAACGAGACCGAGGTCGTCCGCCGGTTCTTGAACTATTGGCCGCGGGGCACCGCCGCCCGGAGCTTCGCCCTCAACGCGAACCACGAGATGTACTCGGGGGGCGAAGGGTATTTCGGCAAGGTGCTGCCGGCGTTCAATCAGCCTTCGAGCGTCTTCGCCCTCCAGAACGATCACTTCCTCGTGCTCGGGCTCGACACCGGGTACGACGAGCACGCCTTGGCGGGCGATCAGAGGGCGTGGGTGAGCGATCTCGTGGCCCAGGCGGGCCCGCGGAAGGTCGTGCTCCTGTCGCACCACCAGCCCTTCAGCGTGTTCGAGAAGCAAGGCCCCAAGCTGATCGACGCGCTCCGACCGCACCTGGACGCGGGCCGGATCTTCGCTTGGTACTGGGGCCACGAGCATCGGTGCATGATCTACGGCCGTCATCCTCGCTGGCGGTTCTATGGCCGATTGATTGGCCACTCCGGCTATCCCTACTTCAGGAGAGATTTCTCTCGATATCCAGTCATGCAGGCCAATCGGGACGGCTCGTCGTGGCGAGGGCTCGCGGCCACCGAGGTCGCGCCGCCGTCCGCGATCCTCGACGGGGCGAACCCTTGGGTCCGCGAGGCTCCCGAGAAGTACGGGCCTCAAGGCTGGGCTTCCATTTACCTGGAGGGGCCGCGCATGATCGAGCGCGTGCACGGCCCGGACGGGGTGGTGCTCCACGAGATGGAGCTCTCGTGAAGGCGCTCTCCGCGGCCCTGCTCGGGCAGCTCGCGGCGCGGATCGACGGCGTGTTCGGGGCCCAGCCCATCGCGCAGGCGATCCCGCAGCGCAAGGCGATAGTCTTCTTGGATCCCGCCGCCGCCGCCCTCGAGGGAGCGGCGGTCGACGAGTCCGCGGCCCAGCGCGCGGCCGACGCCATTCGCCGCGCCCAGGCGAAGGCGGCGCGGGGAGAGGTGCCGACCGCGGAAGAGCTCCCGACCAAGGAGGAGCTCCTGGCGCTCGAGGTGTGCATTCGATTCATGCGCCCGGCCCTGTATGTCCAAGACGATCGGATCGCTCAAGGCGGCCGGCTCGGGCTGACGGAGGTCCAGCGAAAGAGGATCGAGGCGTCGCTGTCGGGGGTGGGGTCGATAGGGTTCCCGGAGGAGCGCCGGGGGATCGCCACGGGGTTCCTCGTCGGCCGGCGCTTGCTCGCGACGAACCGGCACGTCGTCAAGCAGATCACGCAGGTCCTCCAGCGCCCGGTCGCCGAGGCGGTGGTGCGCTTCCACGTCGAATGGGAGCGGCTGGACGGGACGGCGCCCGTCCGCATCGCGCGCGTCGCAGAGGAGCACCCGACGTTGGATTGGGTCCTCCTCGAGCTCGCGAGCGACGCCCCGCGGGATGGACTGCCCCTCGCGCGCGCGGCTCGCCCGAAGGTGAACGATCGCATCCTCGTCGTCGGTCACCCGCTGGACGACACCCGCACGCCGGCGTGGGCCAAGGCGATGTACGCCAAGAACTGGGGCGTCAAACGGGCCTCTCCCGGGGCGGTCACCCGCGCCGACGACGAGGGGATTGGCCACGACGCGAGCACGCTGGGCGGCAACTCCGGCTCACCGGTGTTCGACGTGGACTCGGGGGCGGTGATAGGCGTCCACGCGACGGGAGCGTTCGCCATCGAGAATACCGCGGTGCCATCGGCGGCGGGGGCGGCCGCGCCGAAGATGGCCGGCGTCATCCAGAGCTGGGTCTGAAATGGTGAAGGCGATCGTCATCGGCGTCGAGGCGTACCCGGATATCCCCGACGGCGCCGCGTTCAACAAGAACGTCTCCGGGGCCGTCGCGGAGGCGCTCGACTTCTATGCGTGGCTCGTGGAGTTCGGGGCGGCGCGGAAGAAGGCGGGCGCGCAGATAGAGTGGATCGAAGAGGACGAGATCGCCCTTCACCTCTCGCCCCCGACGGGATCGCCCCCGAGCGCGCACCCCCGAGCGAAGCCGGCCACGGCCAAGGCGATCAAGGACAGCTTCAAGGAGCTACGCCAGGCGGCGGGGAAGGTGCAGCGCGTCTTCGTCTACTTCAACGGGCACGGCTTCTCCGCGACGACATCGTTCAATGGGTCGACGACGGACTACATCGCGTGCGCCGACTTCGCCACCGCGGAGGATCTCACCGCGGCCATCCGCATCGATCGAATCAAAGAGTATTTGGCCTTCATGGGGCCTTGCGAACAGTACTTCTTCTTCGACTGCTGTCGGAACGTGGTCGGGGCCCACCTCGAAGGGGGAACCCTCTACAACACCCCGCCCGACCCGACCCAGTCGAAATCCAATCAGATGCTCCTCTATGCCGCGCGCCCGGGGCAGGCGGCGCTGCCGCACTCGCCATTCGGGGGAGCGCTCCTCGCGGGGCTGCGCGGGACGGGCATCGCGAAGAGCTGGCGAAAGCGCGAGCTCGTCGTGGACTTCGAGTCGGTGCGGACCTTCGTCGACGAGCGCCTGGAGAGGCTCGAGGCGGAGCCGGCCGAGCACGAGGGGAAGCTGTTCGGGCGTCTCTACCGCATCGACCCGGTCCCGAAATACGAGTGTCGGATCGAGGTGGATGGCGCGCCGGACGCCCCGCTCGAGGCGCGGGCCCGCAAGCACGGCGACGAGACGGTGGGCCCCGAGCCGGTGAAGAATGGGGTGGTCGCGCTATCGCTCGCTCCCGACTATTGGAGCGTCGAGGTCACGGACCCGACCCGGCGCTACGAGGTCGAGCCCGCCTCGGCCGAGGTCGACCTCTTCGATCCGGCCTCCGTGACCTTCGTCGCCAAGCCCGCGCCTCCCATCCAGCTCGAGGCGGCCGCGGTCGGGGCGGCGTTGGGCCCGGTCGAGCTCGCTTATCCTCCCAACACCACGCTCGAGGTGCTGGACGCGGTGGGAGCGGTCGCCTCGGTCGGGGACCTCGGCGGCGCGTCCGTGCGGGCGCCCCTCCGCGGTGGCCGCTACCTCGCGCGTCTGCGCCAGAACGATCGGGTCATTCACACCCAGCCATTGACGATCGCGCGCGGCTCCGCTCACCGCCTCCGCGTCGAGCCCGAGGTGCAGGTGACGCCGCTCCGGAGCGCCCTCGTGCGCTCCACCGGCGGGAGCACCTTCATGCCGTCGGAGCGCCTCGGGCCCATATGGGATGGTCGCATCTCGCTGTGGCTGGCCAGCGTAATGGCCAAAGCGGCGGCCGGCCGCCCCCACCCGCCATTGCAATCGCTGCTGCCCCCGCCGCCGGACGGCGCGAGCGGCGCCCTCTATGTCGCCTTCGCCGGTGAAGAGGCGCCCGCGCTCACCTGCGCTCGAGGTGGACAGTCGTCGACCATCCCGATCGCCGCGCCCCCCGAGCTCCCCGGTTTGTGGGTGGGGCGAATGGCCGCGCCGATCGGGCCCGCCATCGTGGGCTGGAGCTCGCGGGCGGGGGCGCGCGCCGTCGCCACCTGCCTGTTGCCCTGGCGTGTCACCGTGCTCGTCGTCGCCGACACGCCCGCCGAGCCACGCGCGGTCCAGCAGTACTTCGTCGTGCCGGAGGCGATGGCCTCCGCCGTGCGTCCGGACGAGACGCCCGCCGACGGAGCGATCGTCCGCTCGGTGCGTGCCCTCGTCGACGCGCAAGAGGCCTTCGCGCGCGAGGAGGACCTCGGCGCGGCCCCGGAGATCGTGGAGCCGGTGTGGCTCATGCTCACCGCCTACGCCGCCCTCCGTCGCCTCGACCTGGAGGCGGCGCGAACGAGCGCCGAGGTCCTCAACGCGCGGTTCCCGGTGCTGCCCGACAGCGCCATCCTCTCGCGGCGCCTCGGCGTGGCAGGGCCCCCGCTTCTGGGCTTGCCTCTCTACGCAGAGGGGACGGCCATCGTCCGCTCCGACGACGGCGCTCGGGCGGCGCTCTCGGCGGAGGCGCGCGCGCTCGCCGATGAGGCGGCGTGGGGCACCAGCTACACCGTCTGGAGCTCGAGCCCGGCCTTGTCGAGGCTCGGCGGACGGGGATAACGTTTACCGACAGGGGAACGTGTCGACGAGGATCCAATCCGGTCCGCGCCGACGGTGTTCGTGAGGGGGATCGGGGAAGGGGGAAGTCATGACGGATCCGCAAGGAGCGCCGCGCCAGCGCAACGACTCCGCGTCGGCACGCTATCGGTTTCTGATGCGCTCGGCGGGCGCTCCGCCGACGAGGCTCGAGTCGGCGGGCTCGCCCGACGAGACGTTGGACCTCTCCGACGGCGCCATTCGTGAGCGCATGGACGAGGTGAAGGCCCACCTCGCGCTGCTGCGCGACGAGTACGGCGCCGATAGCCCGCAGCTCCGGGCGCTTTCGGCGAGCGTGGAGTCGGCGGGCCCCGATGCCCTCCGCATCGTTCGAGATGGCGATGACGCCGCGCTCGAGGCGAAGCCGACGATCATCGAGGTGCTCGAGGTCATCGCCCGGACCGATGGCTCTCGGCCCTCGTTCCTCGTTCGGGACGGCGCGATCGATCGGCGAAGCAGCCCCGTCGGCAGCTGGGGCGACGCGCTGGACGCGAGCGAGGCGGTCGGAGCGCTCCCCATCGGCCTCGCGTGCGTCGGGCGCATCGACGACCCGAGCGCGCCGGAGGGGTTTCAGGGCACGGGGTTCTTGGTCGGCGAGCGCCTCGTGTTGACGAACCGCCACGTGCTGCAGGCCATCGCCGCGCGCGACGACGCGGCCTCGCCGTATCGTTTCAACCCCGGGGCGTCGATCGACTTCGGCCACGAATACAACCCCAAGACGGCGCGGCCGATCCCCCGTCGGCGCCTGAAGCGCGTGGTGTTCTCGGGCCCGACCGTGATCACCTCGACCATCGATCACGCGAAGCTCGACCTCGCGCTCATCGAGATCGAGGGGCCGGCGGCGGGCGAGGCCGAGCTGATGCCCCTCGCGGTCGACGTCACCCCGAGCCCCGCGCTCGCGGGCAGGGAGGTGTTCGTCGCCGGCTATCCGGCCAAGCCGCCGTTCGGGGCCGACGCCCCGACGCTCGTCGAGCAGCTCTTCCTCCATCACGCGACGTTCGGCTGCAAGCGGATCGCCCCCGGCTACACCATCGCCTCCACGGTGCCCGAGATCGCTCCCTGGACGGTCTCCCACGACGCGACGACGCTGGGGGGGAACTCCGGATCCGTCATGTTCGTCATGGGTCGGGAGACGGCGGCGGCCGCCCTCCATTACGGAGGAACGCGCGCCGCGCCCCGCGAGAACTGGAGCCACTCCCTCGGCTTGGTCCTCGATGTCATCGACCCGATGGCGGGAAAGACCTTGCGGGAGGTGTTCAAAGAGCACGGCGTCGTGACGGTCGATCACAGCCCTCCGCTCTGACCATGGCGACCCCTCCGGAAATCGTCGCCGCGATGCGCGCATCGAGGGCGGACTTCGCGGACATCTTCCTTCGCGCGCAATGCGACCTTCCATTGGAGGAGCGCGCGGAGCTCGAGGTGGTGGCGGCGACCGCGAGCGCGAAGTCGGACGCCGAGGCCTACCTCCTCGCCCTCCAATACGCGCAGGTTAAGGGGTTCTTGGACGAGGTGGAGCACGCGCTCATCGCCGCGAGCCTCGAGGACGGCACCCTCCTCCGAGCGCGCGCCGCCGCCGCTGCCGCGGATGCGCGCGACGTAGCGGAGCAACAAGCGATCACCAGCTTCGCGGCCGGCCTCGCGGAGGGGGACGTCGACGTTCGGGGAATGACGCGGGCGATGCGGTGGACGGTGCGCGTCGACATCGATGGGAAGCCGCGCGGCACCGGGATCTTGGTGGGGCCTCACCTCGTCCTCACCGCGTGGCACGTCGTGAAGGAGCTGTTCAAGCCCGTCCTCACCGGCTGGGAGCCGGACGCTGGATGTGCGGCCCGCTTGAAGGTCACGTTCGACGACATCCTGCGCCGGGTCGCGGGGGGAGCGCTCCGCCAAGGGAAGACGATGGTCTTCGATGCGGCCGAGGCGTGGTGTCCCGGCTTCAGCGCCGCCCACGCCGCGGAGCTCGACGATCGAATCCCTTCGAACCTCGCGGAGCTGGAGGGGCACTGGGACTATGCGCTGCTCGTGCTCTCCGCCGCCCCCGGGGCGGAGCGCAGCTGGATGCCATTGGACACCCGCGCGATCGTCCCCCAGCCCGACGCCGATATCGTCCTGTTCCAGCACGCCGGCGGACAGAGCATGCGATATGGCCGCGGCAAGATCAGAGCCGCCGCGGAGCGGGAGCTCGCCAATCGCCGGTTCTTGCACGCCGCGAGCGCAACCGGCGGATCCTCGGGCGGGCCCTGCTTCGACAAGTCGTTCGCGCTCTTCGGCCTGCATCAGGGAACATGGACAGAGCAGGACGAGAAGCTCAATCGCGGCATCCCCATCGTCCCGATCATTCGCCACCTGCGCGACACGATTGGCGAGCTCCCCAAAGCGGACTCCATCTTTCAGGCGATCCGCGAGGTGACGGTGAACGGGGTCGCGTTGCCGGTGCTCGGGGCGGAGGACTTTCAGAGCGAGGTATGGCGCTCGGTCACGGGCGGTAAGAATCGAATCCTCTCCCTGACCGGTGATGTCGGGGTCGGCAAGACGTTTCGGCTCTCCATTCTGCAGGAGATGCTCCCCACCGAGGGGCACCTCAAGGTCGTCCTCGACGCGCCCACGTGCTCGAAGGACGACGCCCGCGCTCTCGTCGCGAGGATCGCGCGGGCGGTGGGGGCGGACCTCGCGAGCGTGGCCCAAGCGCCCGACAACGAGTCTCGCGCGACCTGGGTGAACCAGACATTGCGCCAGTCCCTCCTCGACGCGCTGGAGCAGGCTCGCGGGGGGCGCCTCGTATGGATATGTCTGGCCGACCTCGACCGCACCGACATTCAAGGCCAGGACGCGTCGGAGCTCCTCAACGCGCTCTACGAGTCGGTCGCCACCGTGCCCTGGCTGCGCTTCATGCTCGACGGGATGCGAGGCGACGTCCCCAGCCGCGCGCGCCCGTTCGCGCAGAAGCTCCGGACCGAGCGCCCGAGCCGTCACGACGTGGAGGAGGGCACGGGCGCCTACCTGCGACGCGCCATCGTCACGCGCGAGCGCGAATTGGAGGACACCGCCGTGCGCGCGCTCTGCCGCAGCGTCGGGCGGCGCTACGAGAGGGCGCTCGACGAAGACGCCGCGGAAGCGATGGCGGTCGCCCAGGAGCAGGCCCTCGAGAGCCTGGCCGATTACCTCGAGGCCCAGCAATGACCCGCCCGCGATTCGACAGGATCCTCAGCATCGCCCGAAGAATCGAGGGCGGCGCCGCGCCCGCCCCGGTGGACGACGAGCTCGTCTCGATGATCGAGGGCTTCGCCGCCGTGTCGGGCGCGGTCGATCCGGCCGCGCTCACCGCCCACCTCCCCGAGCACGCGCGCCGCCCCGTCTTGAGGCGACTCCAGAGCGAGTTCAGCGTCACCCGCGAGGAGAGGGCGGTCTCGTGGACGCTCGTCCCGCGGCGGCGCCTCCAGGTGCTCCGCGACGCGCGATCGTCGGGGAGGCTCGACCGCCTCCTCGATGCGGTGACGCTCGAGACCGATGGGTTCGGGCTCATGCTGAGGCGGATGCTGCGCGAGGGCGCGGCCCTGCCCCTCGCCGAGCTGGGGCGCGAAGAGCTGCTGGCGCTCTCTCGGGCGCTCGAGGCCACGGAGGGCCTCCCGATCTCCCGCCCCGACCGAGGGGCGGTCACCCAGAGGCTCGAGGTCCTCGAGCAAGATCAGAACGTCCTCCTCGAGCACGGTCTGATCGGCCGCGACGCCGAGCTCGAGGCGCTGCTCGCGTTCGTCGCCGCGCCGCCGGGCGGGCGTCGCTTCGATGGGCTCATGGTGTCTGGGCTGGGCGGGTCGGGGAAGTCGACGTTGCTGGCGGCGTTCCAAGGGCGACTCACCACCGACGCGTCCGCGACCGTCGTGTTGCTCGACTTCGATCGGGCCGGCGTCGACGCCGGCGACTCGTATTGGCTCGAGCTCGAGATGAGCCGGCAAGTCGGGAGGCAGCACCCGGAGTCGAGAGACGCGCTTCGTCGAGCGCGCGCGGAAGCGCGCGAAGAGCAGGCGTTCGAGCAGGAGGGCTTCGATGGATATCGAGGCGAGAGCGCGCTCCAAAACCGTCGGTCCGTCATCGAGAGCGTCCGCGCCGCCTTCGCCTCGTCGTCGCGACCGCTCGTCCTCTTGCTCGACACCTTCGAAGAGGTGGCGCAGGGCCAGAACGAGGGTCGCGTCTTCTCGTGGCTGAGCAGCGTGAGCGAGCGCCTCTGGGACGTCCCGCTGAAGGTCGTCGTCTCGGGCCGCTTGATGTCGATGGACTCCGCCGAAAGGGCCCTGGGTGGACCGCCGATCATGGTGGAGCTCGGGGAGCTCACCCCCGAAGACGCGGAGAAGCTCCTCCGCGCGCAGCACATCCCCGCCGAGGCCGCCTACCGCCTGTCCAACTCCGACGTGCTGCCGCGGCGCCCCCTCGAGCTGAAGCTCCTCGCGCGGCTCATGGCCGGTCGCGCCCCCGAGGAGATCGAGCAGCTGGAGATGGAGCTTCGCGCGGGCGGTCACGCGGCGGCCGAGCTGTTCGCTGCGGTCGTTTACCGGCGGGTCCTCCTCCGCATCAAGGACCCGACGACGCGCGCGCTCGCCCACCCCGGGCTGGTGCTTCGCTACGTGACGCCGGAGCTCATCTCGGAGGTCCTCGTACCGGCGCTGGGGCTGCCTCTCCTCGAGACGCCGGCCGCCGCCTTCCACGATCTGGTCCGCTACGAATGGCTCGTCGCGCGCGGGGCCGAGCCGGATCGGGTCTGGCACCGTCGCGATCTGCGGCGCTCCATGCTGAGCGCGATGGTGGGCAAGGAGCGCGTCCTCGCGGCGCGGGTCCACGCCTCCGCTGCGGAGTACTTTCGCTCCCGGCCGAGCCGAGAGGAGCAGCTCGAGGGCCTCTATCACGAGGCGATGGCGGTCACGGACCCGGCGTCGGCCGCGCGCTTCACGCTCGAGCAGATGACGGAGCTCGCTCGTCACGTCGCGACCGATGTCGCGGACCTCCCTCCGCCCGCGGCCGCGCTCATGCGGTTCGCGGTGGGCTCGTCGCTGGGCGCGAACGAGGTCGCGCTCCTGCCGCCGACCTATCGCCAGAGCGCTTACGAGCGCGTCGGGGAGGCCGCCGTCCGCGCCGGCGAGTGGGGCAACGCCCTTCGCCTCTTCGCCTCCGAGGTGCGCCCCCCGGGACCCATCCAGGTCGACTGGGAGCGAGACACGCTCTTCGCGACCGCGCAGTGGCGGGCCATCGCCCCGGATCGACGGGCCTTCTCCGCGCCGAAGCGGCTCGACGAGCTCAACCGCCTGCTGCTCGTTCCATCCATCGTCGACCGGCGGTGGCTCGGCGATCGGGAGGACATCAGCGGCTTCGTCTCGATGCTCGATCCGCGCGCTGCCGACACCGCGGGCGAGCTCGACTGGTCGAGGTTCGTGACCGCCTCGACCCTCCTCGACGAAGGCGCGGGGTTGCTCCCCCACGCGGTCGCGCGCGTGCGCGAGCTCCGAGGGCGCGGTCGCCCTTCTCCATCTCGCTGGCTCGCGGCGCGCATCGCCCGGCCGAGCGCTGGCGCCTCCGACGAGGTGGAGCTCTGGACGCCTCTGTTGCCCGTGGATGAGGCCGGCCTCGAGCGCTTCGCGACCGTCCTCGCGGAGGTCCTCGACCCCGCCGCGGCGGAGCGGCTCTCCCAACGGCTCGACGCGCTGAGGGACGCTCGGTCGCAGGCGGGCGGTCGCGCCCGCGCGCTGCTCACGGTGTTCTCTTCGCGCGACTTCGACGTCGCGCGGCTCGTGGGCGGGGCGACGATCGCGTCCTTGCCGCCCGCGATCCGGCGGCTGCTCCTTCGCGGCACGGACGCCGAGCTGCGGACGCCCGCGCGCTTCGCCCTCCTCGCCGGGCTCCGCGGGGCGAGAGGCGCGGCGACCTTGGGTCAGCTGTTCGGTGATCTGCTCCCGCTCGAGCTGACGGAGCTTTCGTCGGGCCGGTTCACCGAGGCGATCGAGCGCGACCCGGAGCACGCGCTGGAGCCTTACGTCGAGCTCGCCGACCGATGCTCCGTGTTGGGTCAGCTCCTCGAGGCGGCCCTCGTCGCGGCCGACGAGCGCGAGAAGCTCGAGCTCGTCCTTCGAGCCCAACGGCGCCTCCGCGCCGCCGCCGATGCTTGCGCCGACGCTTTGGGGGCCGCCCCCGGCGCGGTGCCCCCGCCTGCTTCTGTTCCCGTTCAATGACCCCGATGGAGGAATCCCAATGAAAGCCAACCTCACGCTGAAGGCTTCACCCACGACCCTGCGTCCGCTCACCGGACCCGCCTCGGATCTCGAAAAGGCAGGGAGGGAGCCCACGACGAGCGCCGACGAGCTCGCCGATCGCAAGGGCTACAACCCCGACTTCCTGGAGGGCTGGTCGATTCCCCTGCCCATCACGAGCGGCGCCGCCGTCGAGGACATGCGGCCCCTCCGCCGGGGTGGTCGCGGCGTCGAGCTCAAGTACCAAAACTTCTCGACCATCATTTCGATAGCGAGGCGCATGCCGCTCCTCACCGCCGTCAACATCGACGGCTCCCAGACGCGCAAGGTCCCTCGCATCTCGACCTGGAGCTACGACGGCCGCTTGGACAAAGGGGACCAATGGGGAGACGCCCTGTATGACTCCAACGCTTTGGATCGTGGCCACATGGTCCGGCGCGAGGATCCGATCTGGGGCACCCCCGGCCAGGCGAAGATCGCCAATGAGGACACATTCCACTTCACCAACAGCTGCCCGCAAATGGCCGGCGTCAACCAGGTCACCTGGCTCAGCCTCGAGGACTACGTGCTCGGCAACGCGCGCGCCGACGGCATGCGCGTCAGCGTCTTCACCGGCCCCTTCTTCTCCGAGGACGATCTCGAATATCGCGGTGCCCTCATCCCGCGCGCGTTCTGGAAGGTCGTCGCGATCGTGACGGAGGAAGGCCGCCCCTCCGCGACCGCCTACAAAGTCGATCAGGAGAAGGAGCTCGGGGAGCTCGAGTTCGTCTACGCCGGGTTCAAGACGTTCCAGATCAGCGTTCAGCAGGTCATCGACGGCACCGGGATCGACTTTGGCGCGCTGGTCGAATACGACGGCATCGGCGCTCTCGAGATCGCGACCAAGCAGCGAATCAAAGAGGTAATCACCGGCCCGGAGAGCATCCGAATCTGAGCGGGTGACCGTCGCCTTCGCGCCGCCTCGTTCCTCCGGGGAGGTCAGGGCTTGCGCTCGTCGCGCTCTTCGCTCTCCGCGTCGGTCGCGTCGGCGGCCTTGCTCGGCTCGTCCGCGTCGTCCTCCGCAGCTTCGTCCTCTTCGTCTTCTTCCGCGTCGTCCTTTCCGGCCTCGGGCTCTTCGTCTTCCCCGGGCGGGGTGGGGGCGGGCTCGGGCTGGGCGGGGCCGACGAGCAGCCTCTCGAGGCGCGGGAGGACGAGGAGGGCCAGCGCGACGGCGATGAGGGCGGCCATGAAGGCGGGAGGTCCGGCGGCGTTTGAGCCCTCCATGAGCTCGCCGCGTCTCCATCGCACGTCGGCGACGCCTCCGTGGGAGAAGGGACCGACGGCCAGGGACCAGGTGCAGCGCGCGGCGATCGCCGCCCACGCGCCGCCCGCGTAGACGTAGAGGGACGCGAACAGAAAGCCGGTGGCGACGGCGAGGACGACGCTGGCGGCGGGCGCGCCTTCGAGGAGGAAAGGTGTCGGCGAGAGAGCGGCCGCGAACGCGATCGCGGCTTGGTTGCCGATGCCGGCCTTCTTGGCGAAGTGGATGGGGACGGCGCGGAGCAGGAGCTCGTCGCGGATGGAGACACCCACGGTGGTGCCGATGGCGAGGAGGAAGAGCCCATCGATGTGGCCGGGCTCGGTGCGCACCCAGCCCTGCACGCCCGCGATGACGAGGGTGACGAGGACGACCGCGGCGGCCATGCCCGACGCGACCAAGACGCGTCGAACGAGGAGGGGGCGGGCGGCCGCGTCGGTCGCCCAGAGGATCCCGGCCCGGCCGGCGGCGACGTCCACGACGAGCGCGCCCACCGCCGCCTCTGCCGGCGGCGAGCCTCCGATGACGACGGCGATCACCTGGAGCAGCGCCGCGAGGCCGAGGAGCCAAGCCGCCCCCGTGCCGAGGGTGGCGAGGCGCGCGCGCGTCGAGAGGTCGGGGGCGGGCTCGGAGCTTTCCAAGACGGCGCGGACCCTACCATCTTCTCGGCGAGGCGCTCGTGAGGAAGGTCAGTCCTCCGCGGATGGCCCATCGCGTCCGGTGGCGCGCCGGCGGAGTATCGCGCGGAGGGAGAGCCCCGAGGGGCCCGCGAGGGCCCCCAGGCGCCGGTGAAGCTCGCGGGCGAGGGCTTCGAGCCGCCGGAGCCACCACGGAATCGACGCGGAGTGACCCATCGTCGCGCCACTCGACGATGGGATAAGAGAAGGTCGATCCCTCGGCGTCGGTCTCCGAGACGTGCTCGACGACGGCGCCCCTGATGAAGCGCGACGCGTGTCGCTCGATGACGGTTCGAGCGAATATCGAGAGTTTCACCACGATCGCCGCGACCGCCGCGATGGCGAAGATGTCGAGTCCTTCGATGGGATGACGGCCCTGCCGGGCACGCTCGAGACCCGCTTCAGCATGATTGACGCGAATGGCAATGGCTCGAACCTGACCATGACATTCGAAGCGCTCCCCTGAGCGCGAATGGACGTTGGGGCACCATTGCGATTCGCAAAAGAGGGGGTCACGCTTGGAATTGGGCGAGGTGAGTCTTCCATCACGGACCTTCACGCTCCGCCTGGATTCGAGGCGTCATGAAAGCTCATTTGGAAGTCGTCTCTGAGTCGTTCATGGAAAACGCCCAACGATCGTCGCGACCGCGCGCCTCCGGGGTAATGGCGCGGGTCGCGTACGAAGAAGAAGAGCACGGACCGTCCTCTCTCGTGGAGCGGCCTTGCGACTCCCAACACTGCGACAACTGCGATGCGTACCGCGAGCGCCTGTGCGCGATGCTGTACAGCAGCCGTCCATCCGCCCTGCCCCCCGAGGGGCACACGCACTTGCCTTCGATCGACGACCTCGACTGGGGTCCCGAGGACCCGGTGGACGCTCCTGTCGCGTTCGTCGAGCCGTCCCCTTTCACGCTCCGCTCTCCGGGCGTCGTTCTCGCCTCCGCGCCGATCGAGGACGCGGAGCGCGAGGTCCCCGCCCAAGCACCTCCCGCGCCGATGCACCTCGCGACCTGCGAAGGTGAGAGCTGCCAGACTTGCGGCGCCTATGGCGACCGGCTCTGCTCGCTGCTCTACGGCGTGTGAGTCCCGACCCGGGAACCCGGTCCGCTCCCTCCCCGGGGTACGGACAAGGCCCGGGACTATCGTGCTCGCGCCTTCGCCGGCACCGAGACGCGCTCGATCAGCGACGCCGCGACGTCGGCCCCGTCGGGGGCGTCACGGAGCGATGCCCCGACCCTCTCCGCGCCCGCGCGCAGCGCCTTGTCTTTGCACGCCCGACGTACCGCCTCGAGCAGGGTCGCCCGCGACCGCCCGCGCTTCGGCACGCGAACGCCCGCCCCGAGCTCTTCCATCGACCACGCGAGTCCGAACTGGTCGAAGCCGAGGGGCACCACCACCGACGGGCGCCCGCTCTGCAACGCCTCTCCCGTGGTGCCCGCGCCTCCGTGGATGACGAGCGCCTTGGCCCTCGGGAACAGCAAGCGGTAGGTGGCGTAGGGAACCACCAACGTCCCTCTCGGCAAATCCCGACCGCGCGGCGTGGGGCCGACGATCACGCAGCGCTCGCCGAGCTCACAGCAGGCCTCCGCGACGTCCGCGACCAGGTCGTCCGAGCCGAGCGAGTAGACGGAGCCCAAGCCCACGACGACGGGCGGGCCGCCCCCTTCGAGGAACGCCTCGAGCTCCACCGGCAACCTCTCCGAGGTCGCGCCGAAGTGCCCGGCGCGCGCGAACCCGCACGCGCGCTTGTTGGCGGCGTCGTTCGGAGTGGGCGGGCGCAAGATCTCCGACCACATCCCGAGATCGAGCACGACCCCTCGCTCGATCGCCGTCATCGAGGGATCGAACGAGGTCGCCCCCACCGTCCGCGCGACCGACCAAAGGTATTGGTCGATAGCCCCCGCCGTGAAGAACCGCACCGCGCCCGCCACATAAGGGAGCCACCGCGCGGGGAGCGGGAAGTCGAGGAACTGGGCGGGGGCGCGATGGGTGACCCAGGTGATCGGGGTCGCCGAGACCATCACCGACGGCACGCGCCGCTCGATCGCCGCCCAGAACAACCCGAACGCGAGGTTGGCGCCCACGACCGCGTCTGGCCTCCACCGCGCGAACATCTCCTTCGCGTAGTGATACGACGGCACCACGAACGTGGGCGCGAGCTCGTCCAAGATGAGCTTCGCGCCGTCCGCGGTCCGGAGGATGTCCGGTCGCGCCGAGATCATCTCGTAGAGATCGAGGCGACGTCCGACGAGGATGGGCTCGAGGCCGGCGCGGCGCACCGCGCGCTCGTGGAACGGGTTCGTGAGGAACGCGACCTCGTGCCCCGCCGTATGCAAGGCCCGAGCGACGGCGAGCGTCGGGAGGAAGTCCCCGGCAGAGCCGTAGCTCGACGCGACGTAGCGCACCCCGCGAGTGTATCGCCGCGCCCGGTGCCGCAGCCATTTCGCGTTGACGATCCAGGCGAACGCATCTCGACTTCGCGTTCGAGTCGAGGAGGACCCGACCATGGCGACCACGGCGAAGAAGAAGAAACCCGCGACCAAGTCCGCCGCGAAGAAGAAGACGGCGACCCCGAAGAAGAAGACGGCGGCCGCGGCGAAGAAGAAGACGGCGGCCGCGCCGAAGAAGAAGCCCGGCCCCGCGAAGGAGCCGGCCGCCCCCGCGAAGAAGCCGAAGAAGCCGGCGCCCATCGATCCGATGGACCGCGCCGCCATCCTCGAGGTGGTGCGCGCCGCCGGCCTCGGAGCGCACATGCCGCTCATCGAGCCGCTCCTGCGCCAGGGCATCCGCCTCACCGCGCGCTCGCTCTCCAAGAAGGAGGTCGCGTCGCTGCCGCTCGGCGCTTCGCGCTTCGGCGGTCACCCCGACATGCCGCCCGGCGCGGCGTGGCCCACCCGCGACGACGTGCCCATGGAGTTCGTCGCGCAGATCCGACTGCTGGACATCGCCGCCCACGATCCGGCGGGCCTCCTGCCTCATCAGGGCAGCCTCCTCTTCTTCTACAACACCCAATGGGGCGTCAGCGACATGGAGGACGAAGAGGACGACAAGTACCGCTGCGCGGCCGTGCTCTTCCACCCCGGAGACGACAGCGAGCTCGTGCGGACGGCGCCCTCCCCCGTCCAATACAGCGACGACTTCCGCACCAACGCCACCGTGCCCCGCGTGCACGGCTGGGCCGCCCTCACGTTCTCGCCGCAGCTCGTGCTCCCGCCCGGCGAATCGGATTTCTTCGACGCGAAGAAGCTCGCGCCCCTCAAGGACAAGTGGCAGGGCTTCTGGTCCGATCACGGCGACAAGCTGCCGCCCAAGAGCGACGGCGAATACGACGACAACCGCATCCTCGGTCACATCTCCGACTGGGACTACGTCGGGGCGATGCTCCGCGGCGAGCAGCTCCTCCTCCAGGTCGACTCTGATGGCGCCGCCGACTTCGAGTGGGGCGACTGCGACAAGCTCTTCTTCGTCATTGGCGAGAAGGAGCTCGCCGCGCGCGACTTCTCGCGCGTCCGCCTCCACAGCGGGCTCGGCTGAGCGTGACCGACCCGCGGGTGACCTCGGCCGTCCGCGACGGCGGCGTCGAGCGCCTCGACGAGCGCGGCCTCATGCCGCTCGCGGAGGCGCGCGCGCGGCTCGAGGGTGCCCGCGCCTTCGCGAAGGGCCGCGGCCACACCCGCGCCGACCGGCACGTCCTCGACAGCGACATCCTCTGGGCGGCGCTCCTCTCCCTCGAGGACGCCGCCGAGCTCGTGCGCGTCGCCTCGAAGCTCGAGTGGGAGTTCCACCCCCGCGGGATGGACAACCTCGACCTCTTCCTCCGCTACGGCGAAGGCATCGTCCCCTGGCTCGCCACCCGCGTCGACGCGCGCGGCCGCCTCGTCAACGCGCCCTGGTGCGTGCTGCCGTGCCTGCTCGCGTGCGCCTCGGACGCCGCCTTCTCCCTCGCGTGGGAAGCCAGCGACGAGCGAGGCGTCATGCGGTGGCTCGAGCGCCACCCCGCCGAGGGCCTCGCCGGCTGCGCCCGCCGCGCCGCCGCTGGCGACGCCCGCGCGCGCCGGCTCCTCGTCGGGGCCCTCCTCCGCGGCCAGCGCCGCGAGGTCGAGCTCGCCGTCGCCGCCCTCGAAGCCAACCCCTCCCGCGAGGAGCTGCTTGCAGCGACGAGCAAGGGAGGGGTCGGCGAGCGAAGCGAGCCGGGGGTGGGCATCGACACCTCCGTCGTCTCGTCGCTGCGCGCCGAGCTCGGCCTCACCAGCGACGTCGTCGCGACCGCGATCCTCGCTCACCTCGACGCGTGCGCCGACGGCGCCGTCCACCGCCAGCTCTCCCGATGGCCGCGCCTCGAAGGCGACGGCCCCCTCCGCTCTCACGGCATGCGCGTGCTCGCCGCGCGCGACCGCGAGGGCGGCTGGGGCGTCCTCGTCGAGCGCCTCCAAGGTGACGACGCCCGCGGCGACTACCCCGCCCACGTCGCCCAGCACGCCTACGGCAACCGCGTCCCCGGCGGCGTCGCCCTCACCGCGCGCCCCATCCCCCCCCGTCGCTGGCCCCCAAAGAGCGCCGCCTTCATCGCCGCCCTCCGCAAAGACCTGGCCCGCCACCCCGAGGCCTATTGGCCCCCGCCCCCCGCCGTCCTCGCCCGCCTCCACCTCCGCGAAGACGCCGAGGTCCTCGTCGACGCCACCGCGTTCGCCCACGCGAGCCGCACCCCCAGCCGCTCCCCTGCCTATCGTTCGCTCGCCGACGCCCTCGCCCACCGCGACCCCGCCCGCTTCACCCCCGGCAAGAGCAACGTCTCGCCGCGGTGAGGCGGCGCGCCTGGCGCGACGAGCACGGTGCTACGATTGTGATAGCACGGCGTGGCCCCGCGTCGCTTTCGCGAGAGGACCGCGCCCCCCGATCGCGTACGCTCCTCGGCGATGCGACGGCTGCTCCTGATCGCGGCGGTGCTCGACGGATGCGCCGCGCCCCCTGTCGAAGAGCCCGTCTCCATCTCCACCCCGAGCGCATCCACGAGGAGCTCCGCTCCCCCGCCCGGCGCCTACGCGGACGGATCCTGCTCGGTCGTCGGGGAGCTGCTCGCCGACGGCTCCATGCGCAACCTGCCCGAGGGCATCGAGCGGCGCTTCATGTACCGCGCCGGGCGGCTCGTCGAGGTCACGACCGCGGAGGGCGTGGAGCATGTCTCGCGCGAGGTCTTCGAGTACGACGCGCGCGGGCGCCTCGAGCGAGCGCTTGAGACCTCCGAGGTCGGCGCCCGTCCCCTCGGCCCCCTCGTCGAGGTCTCGTCCTTTCGCTACGTGGAGAGCGGCGACCTGCTGCGGATCACCCAGACCACTCGATTCGGCGAGACGGTCGAGTGCGCGCTCGACCCCCGCGCCCGCGAGGCGCGCTGCCGCGGGACGGGCAGCGGCGCCGGCACCTGGACGTCCCTCCGTCGCTACGATGCGCGCGGACGACTCCTCTCGGAGACCCACGACTACGCGGCGAGCGACAGCGCCGACCTCACGCTCGCCCGCTCGTATGACGACGCCGCCCGAACGATGCGCGAGACGCGCGACTTCGACAGCGACGGCAGCATCGACCGCGAAGACGTCGTGACCTATGACGCGGCAGGCAGGGTCGTGCGCGTTCGGACGCGCGGCCTCGCCGCCGGCTCCAAGCCAGCCACTTGGGTCACCACCACCGCCTACGATCTCGACCAGGCCGGCCGAGTCGCCTGCGCGACCACGCGGTCGGTCTTCACCCCCGACGGCGAGCCGCCGGAGCCCTCGAGCGAGAAGGTCTGCAGCGACTACGACCCCTCCGGAAACACCCTGCGCCTCACGCGCGCGCGGGACGGCAGCGGTGAGATCGCCTCGTTCGAGGGCACCTTCCGCAACATGCGCTGCGGTCGCTTCCCGCGGCCGGACGTCTGGGACGACAAAGACTCCACCTATGAACGGCAGATACGAGAGGAGCAGCTCCGCCGCATGATGGCCGCGACGCCCGCCAAATAGCGGCGACGCGCACGCCGGGTTTCGCGCCGCACCTGCCCCGACCCGAAGCCCCAAGCTCTCGCGGAAGTCGGCGAAGCAACCAGGAAGGCGCTCCCAAGCCTGGCCGCCGTTTCGTTGGTGCCCCCACCGGTCGCGCTTCAGAGCACCGATCCGGCCTCAGAAGCAGGACGGATCGGCGCCGCCCTGATCCGTCCACGCGACCACCTGGACGTCCGGACGCAGGCGATGGAGCGCCGGCGCGCCCGTCTCGCTGCACTGTCGCGGCAGCATGACCTCCTTGAGCGTCGGGATCTTCGCCAGCACCGAGACGTTCGCGACCTTGCTGCCGGGCAGCCAGACCGTCTCGATGGAGGTCGAGCTGGCGAGCGGCGCGACCGAGCCGACCTGGTCATTGCCCAGATCGACGTACTTCAGCGAGGGCAGCGCGCCGAGCCCCGCGACGCTCGCGATCTGCGTGTCCCGCACATCGAGCCACGCGAGCCGCTTCATGCCCGAGAGCGGCGCGAGGGACCGGATCGCCGTCGCGTGCGCGTCGAGGCGCGTCAGCTTCACGAGCTTCGCGATCGGGGCGAGGGACTTGATGGACGACTCGGAGATGTCGAGCTCCTCGAGATCGGTCAGCCCCGCGATGCCTTCGAGGGTGGGGGACTCGACGTCGTGACAGGACAGGAACAGCGCGCGCAGCGACTTCGAAACGATCTTCTCTCCTGGATTGGGGCAGGCCAAGACCGCCGACTCGAGCTGCGGGAAGCGCGCCAAGTCCTGCGGGTCGCCCGTGTATGCGTCCACCGAGCGCAGGCCCGGCACCGCGGCCGCGAGCTCCGCGAGCGTGATCGAGCCGCGCACCCGCAGCGACTTCAGCTTCGGCAGCGCCCCGAGGGCCTCGAGCACGCCCGCCGGCGCCTTCTCCCCCCACGCGACGTCGAGCTCCTCGAGCGCCCCGAACCCGGACAGCCCCGCAATCCCGTCCGGCATCTCGCCGCGCAGATCGAGCCAGAGCCGCTTCACCTTCGCCGCCTCCGCCGTCGTCGCGAGCCACGCCACGCAGCGCCCCGGCACGCTCGGCCGATGCTCGAGCTGTGTCCTCAGCTCGTCGCACTCTTTCGGGATCGGAGCGCGCGCCTCCGCCACGATGCGCGGCGGCGCCTCCGGCTCGGACGTGACCTCCACCGGCGGCGGCGTGGTCGCCACCTGCGCGTCCACGCACGCCGTCATCGCCGCCCCCACCAGACCCGCGAAGACCCACCGCACGCGCTGCGAATAGCACGGCGCCCGCGTTGACGCTCTGACCCCCTCATGGGACCCACGCGCCGTGAGACCGCCCCGCCGCCGCCTCCATGGGCTCGCTTCCATTCCCTTCCTCGCGTGGGCCCTCGCCGCGTGCGCGTCCGCCGTCTCCGCGCCCGAGCCCGACGCTTCGGATCCAGGTCCGCCCGCGCGCCCCTCCATCGTCTCTGCCTCGAGCGAGCCCGCCCCCGCGCCCACCGCCGCTCCGTCCGCGAGCGTGTCCGCGCCTCCGCCGCCCGCGCGGATGCCCGCCCAGGCCGGCGCCCCCGACGACGAGCCGATCTCCGGCTTCGTCGAGGTGTTCGCCGACGCCGAGATCTTCACCGCCCCCAAGGCCGACGCCCCGCGCGTCCGCCTCGCCCGCTTCACCGACGACGAGCCACGCCGCGCCCACCCTCGCGGCGTGATGTACCTCCCCGTGAAGAAGGACCACGGCGCCTTCATCGAGGTCGGCCTCTCTCCCATCCCCGACAGCCTGAACGTCGACATGGGCTGCGGCGAGCTCGCCCTCGAGCTCCTCGGAGACAAAGGCTCGCTCGACGTCCAGGTCAGCCTCTTCGTTCGCCGCGCCGATCTCGCCGCCGTGATCGCCAAGCCCTTCGTGAAGCGCTGGGACGACGGTACCAGCGTCGAGCTCCAGCCCGGCGCCCTCGTCGCCCCCCTCCCGGGCGGCGGCTTCGTCGCCGATCTCGACGGCCTCATGCCCCGCCTCGAAGGCGACGCCGCCATCGGCCACTCGTTCCCTGTCGCCCCCAAGGAGCGCGAGCCGAGGACGCCCAAGGTCGGCCTCCAACGCTTCGACGCGCTCACCCTCGGCGGCTCCCCGCTCTCCGCGCCTTCGTGGCTCACCGTCCCCACCGCCGAGAGCGCCAAAGCGGCCGGCGACCGCGCCCTCTTCCCGCTCGTCAGCCGCTGCAGTCGCGTCGTCGTCTCCGCCCCCGCCAGCGCCGTACGCCCCTACGAGCCCCGGGAGCGCGCCCTCGGCGGCGGCTCGGGCTTTGGCTTCGGCAGCGTCGAATCCATGGGCGGCCCCGAGTGGGTGATGCCCAAAGCCACCCCCCTCGAGTGCTCGTTCGCCGGCGTCCGCGCCAAGCTCTCCGCCGATCGCCACCTCGGCGACGTGCGAAAAGACCTCTGCGTCTCGCTCACGCTCTCCGTGACCTCCCGCTACGTCTTCGCCGACCACCCCAAAGGCACCGACGCCAACATCACCTGCTGCGCCAAGGCCGCCCGCGCCCTCCAGCGCAAGTCGAAGCGCCCGTGAGCAGTCGCCGACCTACCCCCGTCTCGAGACCACGCTATGCGGGTGAAGCGCGTCGCGCGGCCTATACCTACGCTATGCTACTAAAATAATAGCGCGGACGGTCGAGGACCGCTCAGCGCCTCTCCCGACGCCTACTCACGAGCAGCGCCCCGACGCTCAGCGCGAGAACCAGACCGACGCCGCCGAGCTCGGCGTCCGCCCCCACGACACACCCCCCGCAGCCGCCGCCGCGCGTGACGACCTCCGGCTTCACGCCGGGCGCGCAGAACCAGACGTTGTCGCCGGCGCCCTGGCGGTTGCGGCACGCCTCGGTCCAGCCCTTGTCGCGCAGCGGCTGGGCGCACTGCTCGAACGGATCGCTCGGATCCGGCGCCGAGCGCGCCCCGTAGCTTCGCCAGCACACCGAGCACTCGAGGCCCTCGGCGTCGCAGACCGGCTTCGGGCCGGGCACGTCCGCCGACGCCATGGTGCCCCACGCCGACACCGCCGCGAACGCGGCGACGAACAGGATGTCGCTCGAAGGCTTCACGGGGCGCGAGCGTAGCAAAGCGTACGACGGCGGTCGTCAGGCGGGCGGCTCGGGCGCGTCGGTGCCCGCACCCACCCACGCCGGGTGAGCCGACTGGTGTCGGCGCCTGCCTGTCGAGCAGGACCAGACGGGTTCGATCCCCGTACTCGGCGCCGCGCCGCCCGCTTCTTGGCTGGCCGATGCATCCAGAGAAGATCGGGAGCGGGGCGGCCTCGAAGTGGAAGGACGTAGCGAATCGAATCCGGATAGACGCGAAGAATGCAGTCTTGGTCGTGAATTGATCGCGAGAGCCCTCAGCTCGTGCAAGTGCCCGAGCCCGAGCCGGTCGGCGGCATCGACCGTGAATGCCCTCCAACGGCTCGCGCGCCTTCTCGGCCGCGTTGACCTCCGGCCGCCTGACGCGTTGGAACGTATCGACCAGCCAATAGGTCGTCACCAAACACGCCGAGCCAGGCCGCCACCGCGACGAACGGGACGGACCCCGCTCAATCGCGCGCGCGCCGCCAGTCCACCACTACGTGGAGCGTGAAGAGCAGCCCCGCCACCACGAACAGCGCCGCCGCGAGCCCCACGCTCCGCGCCGCCGCGATCGCCCCCGCGATCGTCGCCGCCGCCACCACCATCCCCATGAACACGCGCCGCCCGAGCCGATCCGCCGCCGCCGGCAGCCCCGGATCGCGCGTGCCCAACACCAGCCGCCCGAGCCGCAGATCCTCCAGCACCTCGCGCGCCTGCAGCGGCATGTCGTAGCCCGCGCGCGAGAGCTGCTCCACGCCGCGGATGAGCTCGCTCCCGAGCCGCTGCGGTGAGTACCGCTGCTTCAGCACGCGCACGAAGTAAGGCTGCGCCTCCGCCACCAGATCCAGATCCGGATCGAGCTCCTTGCCGATGCTCTCCAGCGTCATGAGCGCCTTGCCCACGAGCATCAGCTCCGCCGGCACCTCGATCTCGTACTTCATCGCCCCCTGCGCCAAGTCGCGGATCATCGCCCCGAGCTCGATGTCCTTCAGCGGCTTGCCCAAGTACTTCTCCGCGAGACTGGCCACATGCGCGCGGTACTCCCGCATGTCGACCTTCTTCGTCGGCCGCCCCACCGCGTAGAGCGCGTCCGCCACCGCCACCGCGTCCTTGCGCGCCGCCGCCACCAAGAGGTCCACGATCCGATCCCGCATGTCCGGGGTGAGCCTCCCGACCATCCCCAGGTCGATGATGCCCAGCACCGGATCCTCCCTCCCCAGCACGAGGATGTTCCCCGGGTGCGGATCCGCGTGAAAGAAGCCGTCCTCGAACGCCATCTTCGCGATGACCCCGACCGCGCGCTTCACCAGATCCTTGCCATTCACCCCCGCCGCCACTGCCCGATCGATCTTTACCCCGTCGAAGAACTCCAATGTCAGCACGCGCTTGCTGGAGGCCTTCCGATACACCCGCGGAAACCGCGCGAACGCCGCCTCCCGCGACCCCTCGAAGTTCTTCGCGAACCGCTCCGCGTTCTCTGCCTCGATCGAGAAGTCCAGCTCCGCCGTGATCGACCGATCGAACTGCGCCACCAGCGCGACAGGCGTGTACACCCGCGCCTCCGGCAGCGCCCGCTCCACCGCCGCCGCCATGACGTGCAAGAGCTCCAAGTCCCGTTGGATGACCGCCCCCACGTTGCCCCGCTGCACCTTCACCACCACCGCCCGCGGCCCGTCCTCCGTCTGCAGCGTCGCCCGGTGAACCTGTCCAATCGATGCCGTCGCCAGCGGCGCCTCCTCGAACGACTCGAACACCTCCTCCAGAGGCGCCCCCAAGCTCGCCTCCACGTTCGCCTTGATGTCCGAGAACGGAACGCTCGGCACCGAGTCCTGAAGCTTCTTCAGCTCCGCGATCACCTCCGCCGGCAACAAGTCTGTCCGCGTCGAAGCGATCTGCCCGAGCTTGATGAACGAAGGCCCCAGGTCTTGAAGCACCAGCCGCACCCGCTCCGCCGTCGAGATGCGCTTCTTCTCGTCCTCGCCTTTGGCGAGCTCGGTCGAGGAGATCTCCGGCGCGGCCGCCGGGGCGGGGGCGGGATCCGAGGAGGCGCGGCGCCCGAACCCCGCGCGCGCGACCACCTCCCCGAAGCCGTGCCGGACCAGGACGCTCGTGATCTCGCGGAGGCGGTCCAGGTCTCGAATGGCGCTGACGACGGAGAGCATCCAGCGGACGCTACCACGGAGGATCCGCCATCGCGTCTCGGTCTTCGCCATCGGGCGGCGTCGGGCCCGGCGGCGCGCTCCTCGCCGCGAGCCGGTGATCGAAAGGGGGCGCGCCCCCACGGCGCTACGAAAAGAAAAGCGCAAGCGAGCGCGCTCCCTGCCAAGCCGTGGGGAGCAGACTCACAATCGCCGGACTGCCGTCGACCGTGAGAGGTTACCGCCGAGCGTCGGCGGCCCTATGAAGGCGCCGTGCGAATCGAGACCCTCATCGACTGCATGATCGACTCCGCCGACGGGCGGCGCATCGCCCTCGAGCGCGCGAGCCTCGACGAGCTCGTGGCGGGAGTGGTCGAGCGCATTCGAGAGCGACCCGCCAAGGCCATGCGGTGGGCGAGCGCCCTCTGCGTGCTCGACGACGAGTCGACGATCGAGCCGCTGCTCTCACTCATCGACGATCCGCGCCTCCGTCCTGTCGATCGGCTCCTCGTTCTGGACTCGATCGTCTTCCACGCTCTGCGCCGGCGGGTCCCGCCCATCGTCCTTGGAAAAATCGTAGCGCGCGGGGACGACCTGGCAGAGCGCGCCGCCAATGCGATGCTGAAGGCGGGCCTACCAATCTCCCGCGCCGAGCCCCCTCCCGCTTCACTCGCGCTGCGCACGCCCCTGACCGCTCGCTCGCTCCCGGTCCTCTTGGGCGCCCTCGCTGGCGCCGAGCCCGATCGCCCCGCCACCACCACCCAGGCCATCGAGGGCGAGCCGGCCCACTGGGACCACGAGCTGGCCACCACCGTCTGGAAGGCGGGCGAGCTCACCCTCACCGCCGTCACCGAATCCCACACGCACCGGCACGAAGGCGGCGGCGCGATCACGACGGCGACAATCACCTCCCCCGCCGGCCAGATCTCCATCCCTGCCACCCTCGACCGCTTCGAGCTGTCCGACGATAGAGGGATAGGAGCCCAGCTCGCGAACACCCTCTCCCAACTCGGGTGGGTCGGCGGGCTAACACGCTGCTGAAAAAGTCGGCGTCATGCCTCTCGGCACCGGAGTGGCTGCCAATTCACCCCCCCGGCCCCCCTCGCGGTGCGAGGGGGAGATCCGTCGGAGGACGGCTGGTCGCCGCGTGAGCGGTCGCAGCGAGCTCGCCTTTAGGCCTCTCTCCTCCCGCGCGACCGGGTCAAGGCGCTGTGCACAACCCAGAGCGCTGGCTCCCCCCTCGCTACGCGAGGGGCGCTGGGGGGGTGAAAGAGCAGCAACTGCCCACCCAGTGGCCTGACGACCGCCTTTTTCAGCACACTGCTACTAAGCTGCTCGGGGTGAAGCCCCCCCGTCAGGCCGACGCGAACGACGGCGACTCGGCCACCCCCGCCGAGCGGCTCGCCCTCGCCTGCGAGCTGCTCGACGACGCGCTCGAGATGCTTCGGCTGCGGCTCTCGCGCGAGCACCCCGCGTGGACCGAAGACCAGATCGAGCGCGAGCTCTCCCGCTGGCTCCACGACCGTCCGGGGGCCGAGGATGGAGACATCGCGGGCCCGAGCTTGCGCGTGAGACGACTTTGACCTCCCGCCTCGGCCGAGCGCTCGCGGACATCGGCGTCGCGTTGGACGCCGTCGGGGCTCGCTGGGCTCTGGTCGGCGGCCTCGCGGTCAGCGCGCGCGCGCAGCCCCGAACGACACGCGACATCGACGTCGCCGTCGTCGCCTCGAGCGACGAGATCGCGGAGGCGCTCGTCGCGGCCCTCCGCCCCCACGGCTACGCCGCCGCGACCGTCGTCGAGCAGGTCGCCCTCGGCCGCCTCGGCACGGTCCGACTGCGCCGTCCAAAGAGCGGTCGCTTGGACCCGGTCGTCGATCTCCTCTTCTGCTCCTCCGCGATCGAGCGTGAGGCGGTAGAAGACGCCCAGCCGCTCGAAGTCTTTCGTGGCGTCGTGGTGCCCGTGGCCCGCGTCGCCGCGCTCGTGGCGATGAAGCTCCTCGCTCGCGACGATCGACGCCGACCCCAGGATTGGGACGACCTGCGTGCCCTCCTCGCCGAAGCCGACGCTGGCGAGATCGCGCGCGCCCGCGAGCTCCTCCAGATGATCGAGTCGCGCGGGGCCGCTCGCGGCCGCTCGCTCATGGAATCGCTGGATCGCTTCTTGGCTGGCGACGCGTCGTAAAGAGGGTTCCCACCCGAGCGTCGATCCCTCGGCGGTCCGCCTTCGAGCGTCGAGCGCACAGCTCAGCGCGCCTGCTCCACGCGCAGCTCCGACGCGGCGCCGGTGAACGTCGCGTACGCGTTGGCCGCCGTCTCCAGATGGTCGCGCCACCTCGCCGGCGAGACGAAGAGCCGCACCGAGATGATCTTCCGCGCGCCCTCGTCTACCGCGCGCCAGGTGCCTCGGATCGCTCCGTCCAACAACACCATCGGCTGGTACACGCCATTCTGTCCGGGCACGACCAGCGCCGCGTGCCGCGGGTCGATGGAGGCATCTCGATTGGCGTAGCCCAATAGATACTCGTCATATCCGGGCAACAGCACTGCCCTCGGCACCGGCGCTTCCGGACATTCCATTCGGCCCGCCATGTCGAGGGCGCGGCCGGCGTCGCGCCGGCGGATCCCCGCCCAGAAGGCGAGATCGCCCGCCTCACACGGACCGTGCCCTTCGCGGTAGCGCCGAGCGAGCTCGAAGAGCGCGGCGTCGCCGCTCAGGTCCGCTCCCCCCGGTGGAAGCGAATGGGTAAGAACGAACGCGTCGCCCGCCTGACAGATCACGCCTGCTTGGCTGAGGCAGAACAACAAGTGGAGCCCGCGCTGGGCACTGGTGCGCTGCCCCGCCTCCTCGAAGCGAAGGAACAGCTCGGCTCGGGAGAGGCCGCCGCCGGCGAGGTGGCGCTCGGCCACCGCCCGCACTTCTGCCACGTCTCGATCGTCGATCTCGAGCTGACGCCGCCGGAGCGCCGCGCGCGCGACGTTCCGCGGGGCGAGGAGGGGGATGAGCCACCTCAGATCCTCCGCCGCGACGACGTGGAGCGTGCCGCGCATCGACCAAGTGCGAACGAGCCGGCCCGACGACAACGCCTCCCGCACCGAAGGCGCGCGCGCATTCGCGGTGCGCACGCCGAGCGCCCATCGCGCCTGGGTCAGATCCTGGGCCTGGATGCCCAACAGCCTCCGGGCCGCGGCCTCGACCGACGCTGCGGGAGCGGTGATGCACTGAGCGGCCAGTCGTTGGGCCCTCACGCGGCGAAGGTCGGCAGAGCTTTCGTTCATGATGGGCGGTCGGGGTCGACGCGCCGCCGGCGCAGCAGCGGCCGCCCACGACGCCCCCTCACGTACCTTGCTCGTTACCAGCTGGCTCCCCGCGCGTCACGGAAGACGCCACGGGGGTGGGGCCCCCTCTCGCGCCTATGGAGGGCCGCGATGGCGAGCAGGCGCTTCGTCCCGTGCACGCCATTGCGAATGGTGAACGTGGCGGATCTTCGTGAGGAGGGAGATTGCCATGCCTCCGGGCGCCGCACCGTGACCGCTCCGCGGATGTCGCCACCCTCGACGAGGAGGTGATGTAGATGAATGCGGAGGCTCGCCCGAGTGCGCGGCAGACAGCACGGTTCAGCGCTCACGCCGCGGGCCGTCTCGGGATCGACATCCCCGGCCTCATGCATTGACGCTCTCCGCCGCTCGTGGAACCTCCGCGCCGTGCGACGCCCCCGACCCTCGCTCCGCGCGGTCTCGTCGATCGCCTTGGCGGCGTCGCTCTTCGTCGCGTGCGCGCCCGCCGTCTCCTCGCCCGAGCCGAACGCGACGCATCCAGCAGCTCCGGCGCCGACCTCAGCGGAGAGCGCGGCGCCCTCCGCGAGCGCCGCTGCGTCCGCGCCCCCGCCGCCCGCCCCGCGGATGCCGCCGCAGACGGGCGCCCCCGAAGGCGAGGCGATCGCCGGCTTCGTGGAGGTGTTCGCGGACGCCGAGCTCTTCACCGCACCGAAGGCGGACGCGCCGCACTTCCGCCTCGCGCGCTTCCCCGAGGACGAGCCGCGTCGCGCCCACCCGCGTGGCCTGATGTACCTGCCAGTGAAGAAGGACCACGGCGCGTTCATCGAGGTCGGCCTCTCGCCCGTCCCCGATGGGATGAACGCGGACAAGGGGTGCGGCGACCTCACCCTCGAGCTCGAAGGCGTCGACGCCGACGAGCACGGCTTGATCGTCGACGTCGGGCTGTTCGTTCGCCGCGCGGATCTCGCGGCCGTGATCACGACGCCGTTCGCGAAGCGTTGGGACGACGGCACGAGCGTCGAGCTCGAGCCCGGCGCGGTCGTGGCCCCTGTTCCTGGGGGGTTCGTCGCCGAGCTCGACGGCCTCACGCGTCGCATCGACGGCGACGCTCCGATTGGCCACGCGTTCCCCGCTGCCCCCGAGCGCCTCGAGGACGATCGGCGGGACAGGGTAGCCCTCCATCGCTTCGACGCCCTCACCCTCGGCGGGGCGGCGCTGCCCGATCCCGGCTGGCCCTTCATCCGCACCGCGCCCAGCGCCAGAGCGGCTCGCGACCGCGCGCTGTTCCCGCTCATCCAACGCTGCCATCGCGTCGTCGTGTCGGCTCCCACGACCGCCCTCCGCCCCTACAAGCCCGAAGAGAGCCTGCCGAACCTCTGGGGCGGGCCTGGCCTCGCCGGCCTCGCGCCCTTGAACGCCGGGCAATTCGTGTGGGTGATGCCCAAGGAGACCAAGCTCGAATGCTCGCTCGCCGCCGTGCGCGCGAAGCTCGAGCGGGACCGCTACATGGGAAGTGACCGCAAGGATCTATGCGTGCCGCTCGCGCTCTCGGTGACGAACCACACCTGGCTCTCGAAGCCTCCCGAGTCGCACGACGTGAAGATCACCTGCTGCGCCAAGGCCGCCCGCGCCGTGAAGCGCAAGCTCGACCCCGGCGTCGGGCTCGGCGGCCCGAAGCATCGGCGGCCGAAGCGGCGATGACACTCCTGCATAAAGACCACGACCGGTGCCCCCACCGGTCGCGCTGACGCGCGCCCACCGCCCCCAAATCGCTCGCTCCGCTCGCTCAGGGGGCGGTCCCGACTCGCCATTCGCCCCGCCGAGCCGACCGCGAGCTCACGCGTCGACGAGAGCCGGAACGTATCTATTTCACTTCCCCGAAATCTCATTGGCCCATCTCGCCAACGGCGCGGAAGTGACCCTCGTCGATAGGCCCGAGATCGAGGGCACGTGTAAGCGGCTGCGCGCGCGTTGTGGCATGTTCGTTGGATGGACGTGCTCGACTTCTTCGGCGACGGCGTGATCGTGAGGAGCAAGGAGTACGGCCTGGTCTCGATGCTCCGCGGCCACCCGCTGGGTGAGATCGAGGTGCCGTCGGGCCGGCTGCTCGTCTCGGACGCGTACTCGTACGAGGGCAAGGCGATCGAGGTCCCCGCGGGGCGTCATCCGGTCACCTTCGCGGCCAACGAGATGGACGCGGGGCACGACGGGGCCGGCCTCATGATCCGCGTTCATCCGGGCAAGATCGTGCGATGGAAGCGGCACGGCGTGATCGGGATCGACGGCGCGATGATCGCGGTCGGCGACGCGGAGGCGAAGCTGCCACACGCGAAGCTCGAGCTCGAGAACCGGCTGGGCGCCGCGCGGATCGGCAGGCGCGTCGCGGTCGCCAGCATCGGCAGCGACGGAGGCTACGTGCTCCGCGTCGGACTCGATTCGCGGGAGCGCATCGTCGCCGTCGCCGTGATCACCCTCGACCCGCGTGCGTTCGTCCCGTGGCGCAAGAGCCTGGGCTTCGATCCGAACGACCTCGACGCCTGCCTCGCATGGGCAAGAGTGGTCGGCGGCGACGACGCGCTGGTGCAGCCCGGCAAGACCGACGTCGCCTCGCTCCGTGCGATTCGCAAGATCCCCGTCGATCTGCGGCGCTACTACCAGACCCACGACGCAGGCGATCTGGCGACCTTCCGCGCCATCGTCGAGCGGAGCTCCCTCGGCAAGGCCTTGCCCATCCGGGTGAACGGCGACGACGCCATGGTGTACCTCGACGAGCACGACCGCGTCGTCGACTACTACGAGGGATCCACCCTCGGCATGAGCCTCGATCTGCGCGCGTGGCTCGTGCTCTCGTCGATCGCGACCTTCGACCTCGCGTGAGCTCAGGCGAGGGTGGTCGCGACAACCCAGGCAGCCGGTAGCGGGCGAGCTTGCCTTGTGCGTGTCTCCGACAGGAATCACGAGGAGCGTAGGACGTCCGCGCGGCCTCGGCGGATTTCAGCGCTCGAGTCTACATGTCGCCCCTCCCCCGATCTGCATCGAGCGCGGCCGCGATCGCGTCGAGCTGCGCACCCGGGGGGTCGTACGGCCACTCGCCCTCGGGGAGGCAGCGCGCGCGCTCGCGCACGAGGGCCCGCAGATCGCGGAGCAATGCGCGCGCGAGCGCCGACGCCGGCATCCGCGCCGAACAGACCACGCGGCTCGGTCCGACGTCGTCGATCGCGGCGTCGAGGTTCGTGAACCTCCGGAGGCGCAGCTCTCCCAGCCCCCTGCGCGTGCGCAACGTCCAGCGCACGCCCGCGGGCTCCTCGTGGTGGATCGCGACCCCTTCGCCGGCGGCGACGAAGGCAGCGAGCGCCTGCGCGAGCTCGGCGAGAAAGTCGTTGGGGACATCGGAGACCTCGAAGTCGACGGCCGATTCGAGCGTGATCACGCGAACCGGGAGCCAACCGGCCTCCGCCACACCGAACTCGATGCGAAGCGGCTCCATCGGTCGCTCGGAATCGCTCAGGCGCCCCTGCTCGCGCCGCCACGCCGGCGAGCGTCGACGAGCGGGCGGATCCGGACGCCGATCGCTTCGTCGACGGCGCCTTGCTTGACCTTCCAGGCCTCGGGAAAGCCCGCCATCGGTGCGAGGCTGCAGGCGCCAGGCAGGATCTCGTGCTCCCAGATCACGTAGGTGCTCGTGCTCATGATTCGGTACCAAGTTGTTCGACGAGCCACTCCAGCTTGCCCGTGACCTTCGAGTCAACGTTCGGGACGGGATAGAGGCCTTGCTGGTGACGGAGCCGCCCGAGCGATCGTCGAGATCTCGGCGGGACGCTGCCTTGACTGCACGTACGGGTAGCACCAGGCATTGGCAATGGTAATGGCAACCAGGGAGCTCTGCGCCCGGCAATTTCGGCTGTCAGGTGCATTGTGCCTGTTGTCTTTTCCAGTCGTCGGTGAGCAAGCGACGAATGGTGCCGTCGCGGCGCGACCATAGCAATGCCAACCGCTCACCGCGCGCCTCCAGGTCGAGCCCGGTAGCGACTCCACCTCGAGGGTCTCGCCTCTGTCGGCGATGACCTTCCACGCGACCCCTCCGCCCCGTGAAAGGTCGTGTCCACACGATGACCCGCTGGGTCCCCCTTCGCCGCGAGCGCGGCTTCTCGGCTCGAATAGCCCGCTCACTCTGGCGTCCTTGAGCCGCCGCGACGAGCGCGCGAACCTCGGGACCAGCATGGGCTGGCGGCGGCGGCGAGATCAGCGTTCGGAGTGAGTGACTTTGGTCGATGGACCGTCGTCGATGCCGAGGTGCAGCTCGATCATGCGCTCGAGGTACTGGGCCTGCCGGGGATCGGTGAGCCCCCGCAGGAGCTCGACGGTGTTGCCGCGCTTCAGACGAGCGCGGAGGGCGTAATGCGTGGTCCCATCGTTATCGTAGGCGACGAGATCGACTCCGAGAACGTCGTCGACGGGGAGATCGCGATGGCCGAAGGTAGGAATGGGGGCGTGTCGGACGACGAGGCGCCTGTTCCCGATCCGCACCGTGGTCACGTTGAGGAGGGCTATCAGCGCACCGCGCGCCATCAAGAGCCCTACCACGAGCATCAAGATCCCGAACGCGCGCCCAAGGACGTCGGCGACGGACAAAACCAGGGTACCCATCCCGAGCCAACCAAGCGCGAACAAGAGGTCTCCGGTCCCCGTCGAATCCGTGCGACGGAGGGCAACCACGAGCTCATGGGCCTCGCGCTCGACATCGTTCCCCGTGTCCGAGAGCGGGAGACGACTCTTATGAACGACGGTCCCCGGTGGCACGTTCGTGATTGCTTGGATCGACCCCGCGACTCGGCCAGGGATGCGAAACACTTCGCGGCACGCCGGGCACCGGGCGACTCGCCGAGAGAGGTTCAGATCCTCCACGCGGCTGGGCGCGCCGCAGCTCGGACAAGGTACGCTCCGCATCGCTCCGTGGCTCACGCGACGAGGTTCTCCGTCGGGTCGTCCCCGATGCCGGGGCGGTCCTCCGCCGTGCGCTCGATGAACCGGGTCGGAATGGGCGGGGAGGCGAGCACGGTCGTCACCTTGTCCGTCGGGATGATAGCCTCGCAGCGGAGGCAATGGCCGACCTGACGCCGACAGCGGTGAGCGTGCCCACCCCCCTCCTCGCTGTCGCTCGTCGGCCCCTCCCAAGCGCCACGCTTCGCGTGTCGCGGAGGATGGCTCGCGCCGCCGTACCCCTCCGCGAGGGCTCCCGTGAGGAGCGACGAGCAAGGAGGGGTCGCCTCGCGGAGCGAGGCGGGCATCCCATCGACTGACCAGCGCGCATATGTCCAATCGACGCGCGAGGATGCGTCAGGCGCGCAATCAGGCCTTCGGGCGGTCGCGCGATGGGCTGCGTCCGAGCGTCGATTGATAGGCGACAACACCTTCGACCCGTCCCGGCGAGGCGAGCATCGACAGCCCGCTCGACCAAGGCGCCCGCGGTGTCGAACGCCCCGAGCGCGCGCGCCGAGCCCGACGCGCTCACGGCCGTGAATCGAATCTGGCGTGGCCCTCTGGCATGCTCCTCGACGGACGCGACCACGAGCTCTTCATCGCGCATCACCATCGAGAACGTCTCGCGAGAGGTCTCCGAGATGGTGATAGGGCCCGATTGTACCGCCCCGGTCTCATCGACGCGCGCCACGCGGACGCGCTCCCCGACTTGCCAGCCGACCCACGCCTCCTCCTCACCTGCGTCTGCGATCGCGACGTGCCTGACCGGCTCGTCGTACACCTCCTCGAAGAGCAGAGCGGCCTCCCCGTGCGGCTCCCCCGACGAAAACGAGAGCGTCGTAAGCTGGACCCGAGTGGGCTCCTCCTGGACTGTCTCCTCCGGCGCGCACGCGTCGAAGCCCTGCCCCGACGAGCTCGCGACGAGGACGCGGTCGCTCTTCGCGATGGCGGCGGCGCTCAGGCTCGAGTCGCCACAAGCGAGGAGCCTTGCCCCCTCGCCGGGCTGGAGGATGGGAGGGTGGTGGTAGACCCAGAGCTCTCGCCCGGGCGCGACGAGCCCCCAATAATGATCTCCCTCCGGGGCCCTCGCGAGGAACGCAGCGCGAGAGGAGGCGGGGCCCGAGACCAGCGATTGGCCTTCACCCAGCGTGGGCAACGGCATTCGATAGGCGAACCACCCCGCCGCCGGAGGATCGAAGACGTCGACCTCGAGCAGGGCATAGCCAAAATCGCGGCCCTCGGAGACGGCGACGCTCCGCGCGCTCGGCGCCTCCGCCGCGCTCGGCGGTCCGAGCGACGACGGCCACGTGGGGGACCAGGCGTCGACGGTCACGAGCTTCGTCGCCAGGGTCCCGGACGAGGCGAAGGTCCCGACCATCGCCACCTGATCCGGATCGCCGCGGAGGGTCGTGATCCGAGGGTCGCCCACGAGCTCGTCGCCGGTATCGATAGAAATAGCCGGTTGGACAACGACCGCTCCGCACGCGACCGGAGCCCCGCCCCCCGCTCCTCCGTCGCCCTCGCCGCCCCCTTCCCCGAGAAGGTCGGTGCGCGCCCCGCAACCCCCGCTCCCGGCAGGCTGACGGAGCACGCGACCCACCGTCTCCGTCGTCATCCTCATGCCGCCCGTGAGTCGCGAGCGGCCGCCGGTGTTCCGGCGCGCCCGTCGATTGTCATCTTTTCCATTTTCGGTCGTCCGTCGGCGTCGGCGCGCCGCCGAAAAAAATCGACCGCGCCCCGGTAACCTCCGCCCTCCTCGGGACTCTCAGGGGGCAGACGCGCGATGAGGCGCGCGAGGAGAGTCATCATGTCCAATCTTTACGGGACCGCGATCTACAAGAAGAACGTCTCGACCGCGGAGCGCGTGCTGCGGCTCGCGCTGTCGGCCGCGGTGATGGTGGGCGCGGCGCTCTGGATCGGCCCCACCGGGGTGCGTTGGGCGGTGATCGCGGCGGGCGCGATGTTCTCGCTGACTGGCGTGTTCGGGTTCTGCCCCGCGTGCTATCTAGCGGGCCGGAAGGCCCCCGCGTGAACCGCCGATGATCGACGATCCCAGCCTGTGCGAGCGCGCGCAGCGCGGCGAGGCCGACGCGATCGCCCGGCTGTTGCTCCAGTCGGAGCCCGGCTTGCGCCGGTTCGCGGCCCGCGTGTGCGCGAGCCGAGCGGACGAGGACGACGCCGTCCAGCACGCGATGATCACGGTGTCCTTTCGGCTCGACTCGTTTCGGGGGCTCGCCCGGATGTCCACCTGGCTGTTCACGGTGATCCGCAACGAGTGTCGCAAGTACGAGCGCCTGGCCCGCCGCTGGGTCTTCGGCGCGGGGGAGGAGGACCGCGCCGCCGCCGGGCCGGATCCGGAGCAGGCGCTCGAGGTCCACCAATCCCTCGAGGCGCTCACCCTCGCGATCCGCAGCCTGCCCGCCGATCTGCGTGCCGTCTTCATCGCCGGTTCGAGGAGAACTTCAGCACCGAGAAAGCGGCGCCGCGCGACCACTCGAGACCAACGTGAAGGTGCGGCTGCACCGCGCCCGCAAGCAGCTCCGGACCCTCCTGTCGGAGGCCTCCTGAGCGCCGCCGCCCACAGCGCGATCGAGAACCTCGTGCTCCCCGGCCTCGGAGGCTCGGGTCCGCAGCAGACGCTCTGGCAGGCGCGATATGGAGACGAGAGGGTCGAGCAGCGGAGCTGGGACCAGCCCGACCGCCAGGCGTGGGTCTCCGTCTTGGCCGAGCGGATCGCGCGCGCTCGCGGGCCGGTGCTGCTCATCGCCCACAGCCTCGCGTGCTCGCTCGTGGCCCATTGGGCCGAGCGCCACGGAGCAGGCGCGGTAGCCGGGGCGTTACTCGTCGCGCCCGCCGACATCGACGAGCTGCACCCCGCCCTCCCCGAAGTCCGAAGCTTCGCCCCCATCCCGCTGCGTCCGCTCCCGTTCGCCAGTACCGTCCTCTCGAGCTCGAACGACCCCTACGTGAGCGCCCCGCGCGCCCGCCACTTTGCCTCCCGATGGGGCTCTGCCTTCGTGGACCTCGGCCCCTGCGGGCACATCAATACCGAGTCGCGTCTCGGAGACTGGCCGAGCGGACGCGCGCACCTGCGCGCGCTGGCGCGGAGGGCGTGCATGTCAATCGACGAGGCGCCGCGGTGAGCCCGGAGAGGGGGGGCCGCATCGAATCGAGTTTGGAACCTTCAGTGGTCTGGCGCCCTCGGCCAGAACGAAGTGCCGGCAGACAAGCGGGCTCTCAAGCGCGCGATGACCCCTGGGTCGAATGTGCAGGCTGCTGAAAGAGTCGGCGTCATGCCTCTCGGCACCGGAGTGGCTGCCAAAGCGCAGCAACTGCCCACCCAGTGGCCTGGACGACCGCCTTTTTCAGCACACCGCTGGCGGAAGGCCCTACGGCGACCACACCGAGACGCTACCGTCCACCGCGCCGATGAAGACGCGGCGGTCGTTCGTCACCGCCAGCGACGTCGCCGCGCGTGAATCGGTGATCGACGCGAGCGCCGGCCCACCGCCGGCGCTGTACACCTCCACGAAGAGGTCGGACTTCTCCGAGAAGTAACCGCCCTTTCCCGGCACGTGTCCGAAGACTGCGAGGAGCTTCTCGTCGGGGCTCACGGCGATCGTCCCGACGACGATGGGCATCGCGATCGATTGCGTCTTCGCGGTCACCGGATCGCGAACGTCCACCCCGGTCCGCGGGCCCGAGCCGGATTTCTCCCCTGCCGCCGGACAGACGACCTTCGTCGCGATGAGCCGGCACGCGGCGTCGATGGGCCCGAGCGAGGAGTCGATCGGCCGTCCACCGGGCAAGCGGAACAGCGCCCCGGGGCCGGCGTCGTCCCACGCCACGCCGCTTCGTTCTCGCGTGAGGAACGCCTCGCTGCTCAGCGCGAGCCCGTCGACGTAGCCACCAAAGTCGCTCGGAACATTCACCGGCAGCGCGCGCTCGCGCTCCTGCAGATCGAGGTTCCAAGCATCGAGCTCCCCGTGCACGGTCGAGATCCAGACGCGCTGACCGTCCGCCGAGAACCTCACGGCCGTCGGGTGCCAGATCGTCACATCTTCGAGAACGGAGGCCTTCGACGGCAGCTCGATCACGCTCACCCCGGAACGGCCGTCGTGGAAGGAGCCAAACGCAGCGAAGCGGCCGTCGACCGATACGGCCACGGGATAGGATAGTCCGAGCTGCTCCTTGTGATTGGTGAGCACCTCCGGCGCAGCCTTGGGGCGCGACAGATCCCACAGGAGCACCAGCCCGTCCTTCCCGGAGGACAGGAGCCACTTGCCGTCCGCCGTGGCGGAGAGGAACGCCACCCGCTCGCCGTGCCGCGCGATCCCGCCCTGCCTCGCGAGCGTGTCCCGGTCGACCTCGAACACGGACGTGCCCTGCGCCAGGATCCCCTGCCCGTCCGCCGATACGAACGCCGCGGTGCCTTCGATCTGGGCCGCCGGCCCATATTGGTTCTTCTTGTCCAGAGCGTAGCGCTCGAGCCGACCCGACACGATGGAGTCATGGCTCGCGAGGTACAGCGAGCCGCGGGCGAAGACCGCCGCGTCCACGGTCGCGCGCACATCGGCGATCTCGTGCTCGACCTGCCCCTTTGCCAGATCGATGACCCTCGTCGAAAGGGCGACGGTCACGAGCTTCGAGCCGTCGGGCGATAGACCTACCGCGCTCACGAGATCCTCGCGTCGTGTGAAGGTCGGGTCTCCGCCGCTCAGCTTGAAGACCCGCACCTCGCCCCCGGTCGTCGCGACGGCCACGAGCTTGGCTTCGGTCGCGACGGCGAGGCTTCGCACGACGCCGGACCCGACAGGGATCTTTCGCGAGAGCTGCCCCCGCTCGTCGAAGAACGCCAGCGCGTCCACGTTGTCCACGAGGAGCTCGCGCCCCAAGAAGACCGGCCGCGCGTTGCCGCTGCGCTCGATCGTGAACGACAGTCGAGCGTTCCTGTCGAAGACCTGCGTGACGAAGCGCGGCCGCTCGGTCGCGACCGCGATGCGGTCCCCCTCGGGCGACCAGGCGATCTTCACCTCTTGGCTTCGTTCGAACAGGACCTCGCTCTCGGCCTTCTTCGACAGCGTGCGCGCGTCCAAGAGCTGGAGCCGGCCGTTTTGGAGGACGACCGCGATCGTGTCGCGCTTCGGGCTCTCGGCGATCGCAATGGCCGGGCTCGGCAAGGCAATGGGCTCCGCCCCGAGCACCGTGATGCCCGATGGTAGCTTGCCTGGCGCCGCGCTCCCGCCCGCCCCCGCCTCGGCCGGCGCGCGCGCCGGCGCACGCTTCTCCCGAGCCCACCGGAGCCCTCGCGGATGAGGAAGGCCGCGACGCGGTTCACTTGCGCTCCTTCAAGCTGCTCGCGTCGAAGCACAGCTGGCTGTCGACCCCGACGTCCAGCGCGTAGCAGCGCCGGCCCCCCTGCTCGCGACCTTCGCCTTCGACGTACAGATCCGAGAGCGCCCTACCCGCGACCCCGCCATCGGCGTAGCGCGCCTCGGTGCCCTTGGCGATGTCGTATCGCTTGGGCCGCGAGACGCCCCCGATCGAGCCGGTGCCTCCGCCGCGCAGGTAGTCCTCGACCTTGTGTCCGAGCAAGGTGAGCTTCAGGCACGGGCTCGCGAGCTCGAGGAGCTCCTCGTTGCCCTTCGCGACGGAGCTCTGCACCTCCGACAGGTCGTCGTCGAGCTGCCGTCGCGTCGCGAACGCCGCGTCGTTCAGGTAAACCACGCCCCGTTCGGCGACGATCGGGTACCTGGGCGGCTTCGAGTCGCGTTCGAACGGCGCCGCCTCGCGGCGTCGCGGCGCCGCTCGAACGTGTACGGCGACGGCGCCGCATAGGATAGCGCGAGCGCGTCGAGCGGGATCTTCGCCTCCAGCCGCAGACCCGAGACGCTGATCGCGAGGCCGCCTCTGCAAGGGGACGAGCGGGACGTGCACGACGGATCAGCGGCCGCTGCGAATCCGGTGCCGTCGTCGAACCTCTCCTTCACCTCGCGGGAGAGGACCGGCCTCTGCGTCCTTGCGCCGCAGGTGCGCTCTCACGACGAATGGCGCGGTCGCGGCGCCGCCATAGCAATGCCCTCCCCTCACCATGCGCCTCCAGGTCGAGCCGGGGAGCGACTCCACCTCGACGGTCTCGCCTCTGTCGGCGATGACCTTCCACACGACCCCTCCGCCCGCGTGAAAGGTCGTGTCCACGACGGTGACACCGCTGGGTCCGCCTTCGCCGCGAGCGCGGCTTCTCGGCTCGAATAGGCGCGCGCGCCGGCGACCACGAACCCGCTCACTTTGGCGTCCTTGAGCCTCGCTTCGAGCTCGGCGCGGCGCTTGTCCGCGAGCGCTCGCCCCTTCGTGGACTTCGCGCGAATGGGCTCGGCGTGAGCGGCTCCGGGCACGAGCAAGAACGCGAGCCAGAGCGCCGCCCAGTTCACCTTCCGCACAGCATCCCCGACGCGCATGGACCGCGGATGATAGCGCGAACCTCGCGACCAGCATGGGCTGGCGGCGAGGTAGATCAGATGTTCGAGTGAGTGACTTTTTCGTCGATGGACCGCCGTCGATGCCGAGGCGCAGCTCGATCATGCGCTCGAGGTGCTGGGCCTGCCGGGGATCGGTGAGCCCCCGCAGGGAGCTCACCGACGGTCGAGATGTCGACCTCGTCCGTCGGGATGATAGCCGCGGCGGAGGCAATGGCCGACCTGACGCCGACAGCGGTGAGCGTGCCCACCCCCCTCCTCGCTGTCGCTCGTCGGCCCCTCCCAAGCGCCACGCTTCGCGTGTCGCGGGAGGGGTGGCTCCTCGCACCGCCGTACCCCTCCCGCGAGGAGCTCGTCGCCGGTATCGATAGAAATAGCCGGTTGGACAACGACCGCTCCGCACGCGACGGGCGCCCCTCCCGCCGCCCCTCCGTCGCCCTCGCCGCCTCCTTCCCCGAGAAGACCGGTGCGCGCCCCGCAACCCCCGCTCCCGAACAGAGCCGAGCAAGCGAGCACGCGCATCCACCCCGTCTTCGTCGTCCTCATGTCGCCCGTGAGTCGTGAGCGGCCGCCGGTGTTCCGGCGCGCCCGTCGATTGTCATCTCGTCCATTCTCGGTCGTCCGTCGGCGCCGCGCGCCGCGAAAGAATCGACTGCGTGCCGGTAACCTCCGCCCTCCTCGGGACTCTCAGGGGGCAGACGCGCGAGGAGAGTCATCATGTCCAATCCTGCGCGAGCTCGAGGAGCTCAGCACCGAGGCGTGGGAGGGCTTGCATCAGCCCTCCGGACTAGAGGCGCTCTGCGGGGCCTCGCGTAAGCGGAGGTATCATCGAGGCGCAGCGAGAGAATCCAGGCCCAGACCCGGTGATCGAATCGCGCGAGGTTCTCTGATCGAGAATTGCGCTCGCTCATTTAGAAGAATAGAAACTTTGACCATGGACCCGGCGCCGAGGAGCGCCAGAATGACACGGTCATCGGCTTGGTTCACCGGTGAGTGAAGGGGGGGCCTCGAATGGTTTGGAAGCTCGACATGCCGGCGCAGCTCGCAGGTCACGGCGGACTGCGGCTGGCCGCGATTCGCCATTCGCGACGAACGCCGCGGGAAACAAGAAGTCTACGCGGTGACGACGGATGGTCGGCTCGCCCAGATCTGGGACACGAGCCAATGCCGACTTCCCGGCGGACGGGGGGAGGCTTCGTTCCAGGCCAACGTCGCCGTGTTCGCGACGAACGCCGCGGGAAACAAGAAGTCGATCTACGCGGTGACGACGGACGGTCGGCTCGCCCAGATCTGGGACACGAGCCAATGGCACCTCGACTTCCCGGCGGAGCTCGCGGGGCACGGGGGGCTTCGCTTCCAATCGGGGCACGCCGTGTTCGCGACGAACGCCGTCGGCAACAAGAAGTCGATCTACGCGGTGACGACGGATGGTCGGCTCGCCCAGATCTGGGACACGAACCAGTGGAACCTCGACTTTCCCGCGGAGGCTCGCGGGCCACGGGGGCTTCGATTCCAGCCCAATGTCGCCGTGTTCGCGACGAACGCGGCTGCCAAACAAGAAGTCGATCTACGCGGTGACGACGATGGTCGGCCTCGCCCGAACTGGGACACAATGGCAGTGGAACCTCGACTTCCCCGCGGAGCTGGCCGGCCAGGCCGCGCTGCGGTTCTCGCCTCGCGTCGCAGTGTTCCCGAGGAGCGCGGCGTCGAACAAGAAGTCCGTCTTCGTCGCGACGTCGGATGGCCGGCTCGCCCAGATCTGGGACACGAACCAGTGGAACCTCGACTTCCCCATCGATGTCGAACAGTCGACGCGAGCCCGGATTTCATCGAGAGCATTCGGGGTGGCACTCCCTTCCGCCTTTGCGACGAGCACGGGCCGAAATCTCAAGTCGATCTACTGCGTCGCGAGCGACGGAAATCTCGTGCAAGTGTGGGATAGGCCTTCGGTCCAGCTTCCGTTCAATATGCAGACGCAGCAGCAGTCGAACTGGTGCTGGGCAGCGGTGACGACGAGCACGTCGCTCTTCTACAGCGCGACGAGCGGTTGGACGCAGTGCAGTGTCGCCAATGGCGAGCTCGGGCTCACCGGTTGTTGTGCTGCTCCGGTTCCGTCGGCCTGCAACGTGCCATGGACGTTGAACACCGCCCTGAGCCGGACTGGCAACCTCGCGAGCTGGCAAACCGGAACGATCACCCTGCAAGCCATCCGAACAGACCTCCAAGCGGGCCACCCGGTCGGCGCTCGCATCGCGTGGAGCGGAGGTGGTGGGCATTTCGTCATCATCGAAGGGTGCGATGACGATGGTGTCCTCGCGATTGAAGACCCTGCCAACGGCGCCACGAGCGTCGACATCACGACCTTCACGTCGTCGTATCTTGGCTCCGGGTCCTGGACCCACACGTACATCACTCAGCCGTAGAGGAACCCATGCCCTTGCGATTTCTGACTCCCCCCCAAGCGTCGTTCGATCGCGTCGCCAGCTCGGTCGGGCGCGTCGCGGCCGGCGGCGCCGGCATCCAAATCGCCAGCGCCAGCGTTCCTCCGGCGCCCCAGGCCTTCCCCCATCCCGTCTACGCGCTGGGTCTGACGGACATCGTGAACGGCGCCGGCATCGCAGACGCGAAGCAGGTGAGCTGGCGCTACTTGCTCGACGGGTCGGACGGGGCGCTCGTCGCGGCCGAAGTGAGCGCGAGCCGACCAGACGATCCAATCTCGCTCAATCGCGGACGCGCCGTCGGGGGGACGCGCGACCAGGTCACGACATCGAACGTCGACGCTCGCTTCGCGACTGACGACTACGAAGTGAAGTTGCTCCGCGTCCCCGCCCTGTCTCTCGTGTTCCTCTGGCTCGAGGCTCCGAGCGACGAGGTGTTCATCGCGATCGAACCGACGTTCCCCCCTTTCAAGGTGGGCGAGACGTACTCCCGCGCCGACCTCGAGCAGGCCTTGCGGGCCCCCGCCGCGGAGCGATTGAAGCACGACGACTCGCCGACCTGACGCCGCATCGGTGAGCGTGGCCATCCCTCCCAAGCGCCACGCTTCGCGTGTCACGGGAGGCATGGGTCCTCGCGCCGCCGTACCCCTCCCGCGAGGAGCGCCGTGAGGAGCGACGAGCAAGGGGAGGTCGCCTCGCGGAGCAGGCGAAGTGGGCATCCCCGGCCGCGCGCGTTGACGCTCTCCGTCGCTCGTGGGACCTCCCGCGCCGTGCGACGCCTCGCCTCTCGCTCCGCACGGTCTCGTCGCTCGCCCTGAGGGCGTGGCCCTTCGTCGCGTGCGCGCCCGCCGTGTCCTCCCCCGAGCCGAGCTCAACGCATCCCGCGGCAGCGTCGTCCAGCACCCCCGCCGTGATGCCTTCGGCGGCGCCTACCGCGAGCGCGTCCGCGCCTCCGCCGCCCGCTCCGCTCATGCCAGCGCAGACGGGCGCCCCCGAGGCCGAAGCGATCGCCGGCTTCGTGGAGGTGTTCGCGGACGCCGAGCTCTTCACTGCGCCGAAGGCCGACGCGCCGCACCTTCGCCTCGCGAGCTACCCGGGAGACGAGCCGCGCCGCGCGCACCCGCGGGGCGTGATGTACCTGCCAGTCAAGAAGGACCACGGCGCGTTCATCGAGGTCGGCCTCTCGCCCGTCCCCGATCGAATGAACGCGGACCAGGGGTGCGGCGACTTTACCCTCGAGCTCGAAGGCGTCGATGCCGACGAGCACGGCTTGATCGTCGACGTCGGGCTGTTCGTGCGCCGCGCGGATCTCGCGGCCGTGATCACGAAGCCGTTCGCGAAGCGCTGGGACGACGGCACCAGCGTCGAGCTCGAGCCCGGCGGGCTCGTCGCCCCTGTTCCCGGGGGTTTCGTCGCCGAGCTCGCCGGCCTCATGCGGCACATCGACGGCGACGCTCCCATCGGCCACGCGTTCCCCGCCGCCCCCAAGGCCCTCGAGGACGACTCCCATGACAAAGTCGCCCTCCATCGCTTCGACGCCCTCATCCTCGGCGGTGCGCCGCTGCCCGACCCCGGATGGTCCTTCATCCGCACCGCGCCCAGCGCCAAAGCGGCTCGCGACCGCGCGCTGTTCCCGCTCATCCAACGGTGCCATCGCGTCGTCGTGTCGGCTCCCACGACCGCCCTCCGCCCCTACAAGCCCGAAGCAAGCCTGCCGAACCTCTGGGGCGGGCCCGCTCCCTCCGGCCTCGAGCCCTTGAACGCCGGGCAAACCGTGTGGGTGATGCCCAAGGGAACCAAGCTCGAATGCTCGCTCGCCAGCGTACACGCGACGCTCGAGCGGGACCGCTACATGGGAAGTGACCGAAAGGATCTATGTGTGCCACTCGCCCTCTCGGTGACGACCCGCTCCTGGCTCGCGGAGGCACCCAAGTCGCAAGATGCAAAGCTCACCTGCTGCGCCAAGGCCGCCCGCGCGGTGCAGCGCAAGCTCCCTCCCAGCGTCGGGCTCGGCGGCCCGAAGCATCGGGGGCCGAAGCCGCGTTGACACTCCTGCACAAAGACCACGACCGGTGCCCCCACCGGTCGCGCTGACGCTCGCCCACCGCCCCCAAATCGCTCGCTCCACTCGCTCAGGGGGCGGTCCCAACTCGCCAATCGCCCGCGGGCCTGGAGGGCGGCGGTGGGGGCAGACGCCGGATGAGCGCTCGACGGAGAGTCATCATGTCGAATCGTGCCTTCCAGGAGTTAGCCCCGCGCTTCGGGCCCGGCAGCTGCCCCCACACCCCCAGCGCCAACCACCGCCGCAACGCCCCCACCGCCACCCCCACCCGATACCGCGCCTGGTCATAACCGAGCCCCACCGCCCGCGCCGCCTCCGCCACGCTCTCCTCATCCGCGAGCACCGCCCGCACCAACTTCCGATCGACGTCATCCAACCTTGACAGTGCTCGCCCGACTGCGAGCTCCGTCCCCCGCCTCTCCTCTTCCTTGATCACCAGCTCCTCTGGCGACGGCGCCGCGTGGTCGCCGTCGCCATCGCCGTCATCGTGGTCCACGGTGCCAAAGGCCGCCTCACGGTCTTCGCGCGCCAGGCTCTGGCGCATGGCTCTGCGGACCCTGAGATAGACAAAGCTGGGAAAGGTGGTCCCTTGCTCGGGGCGGTATTCGGGGGCGAGGCGGGCGGCGTATTCCATGCCGGTTTGGTAGAGATCGTCGATTCGGGTCTGGGGTCTTCCTCGGCCGACGATGCGGGCGAGCTTGCGGATGAGGGGGTCCGCGCTGGCGATGAGGGCGCGGGGGGAGGGGAGCTCGACGTTCGACGCCTGGGAGACCGTTCCATCCATGCGATGGAGGTCGGCGGGTCGGGGAGCCGGTTGTGTCTTTTTTCGTGATCACGTGTCGACGGGCGGGGCGGCCGGCTTTTTGGGGCGAGAGGCCTTCTCGCGGCGGTTGGCGAAGAGGGAGGGGGCGATGGTCTCGGCGTCTCCTTCTCGCCAGCGGAGGAAGACGATGACGCGGCGTGCCTCGTCGTAGGCTCGGAAGAAGAGGGTGTAGACGCGGCGGCGGATGTCGGCGGCCTCGAGCTCTCTTGGGGAGAGGGCTTCGCGGGCGCCCAGGGCTTGCATGAGCTGGTCGGCGAGCTGCTCGGCTTTGTCGAGCTCTTGGAGGGAGAGGGCCGTCTTGCTTTGGAGGTGGGGCCAGGCGCTCCGGAGGGCGGCGCACAGGACGAGGACGTCCATGGCGGTGTTCTTGGCGCCGTTGGGGCTGCGCAGCGAGTCGAGGAGGGAAGGGTGTAGGAAGCCGCGCTGGACGGCGGCTCGGGCGTCGGAGACGAGCTGGAGGCGGGTGGCCTTGAGGGAGGCGGTGAGGACGCGCGCGGGCCTCTCCGGCTTGGCTTGGGCGAGCCAGTGGGCGTGGGCCTGGGTAAGGGCGAGGGCGTAGGTCTCGAGCTCGTCGTTGAGGGCCATCTCGACGAAGGGGAGCTGGGCGGCCTGGGGGCGGTGGCGCTGGAGCTCGGCGATGGCCCCGCGGACGGTCACCACGGCCTCGGGCACATCGACGTTGACCCACGTCAGCTCGTCGGGGGCGAGCTCCATGGCGCGGGGCAGGGTGCGCTCATAGGCCTCGCGGAAGCGATGCAGGGGGACGCCCAAGAGCGCCGGTCCGAAGTCGTCTCCAATCCCCACTCGATCCCTCATCGAGGTTATGCCCGTGAGGTTGGCCGATCCGAAAGGAAACGACCTTGGTCGACCGTGCCGTACGACCCTCGCTCGGGTTTGGGCTGAAGGTCGACCATCAGGGAAAACCTGTGAAGAGGTTTCAGGGCATGGTGGACCATGGTCGAAAACTCTCCGAAGGGTTTGGGAGCATGGTCGACCATCAGAAAAAACTCTCCGAAGGGTTTGTGACCATGGTCGACCATCACGAAAAACTCCCTGAAGGGTTTGGGAGCATGGTCGACCATGGAAAAACTCTCCAGGGCGCCGCGTGATCGCGTCCGGAGGTCGATTGTTTTCGATTCGGCCGACCTCGCGGGCATAACCGTAGTGAGGGGTGGCGATGCCGAGGGGGCGCGCCGGCCCCCGGGATGCTCGTCCGCGCAGATCCCTGCCGCGGGCGCACGGCCCCCTTTTTTCCTCGGAGATGATTGAACATGACGAACGTCGCCGGCCAGACGGCGGTGAAGCTCGAAGAGCTCGACCACGCCGAGCAGCTCGCCGACAGCCTGCAATACGCCGTCGCCACCAAAGAGCACTCCGCCGCGACAATCACCCAGGCGGCGGAGCTGCGTCAGCAGGTCTATACGCTCACCCTCAATGCCTATGACGACGCCCGCCGCGCCGTCATCTTCCTGCGCTGGAACGACAATGACGCCGACGACATCACCCCGTCGCTCTTCGCAGGGAAAAAGCAGCGCGCCCACAATGGCGAAGAGGAGCCCGCCGATCCCGCCGCGACCCAACCCGCTCCGGGCACCGAAGTGACCCGCCCCGCTTCGCCCGGCCCCGGCCAGCCCGCGGGGGCGCAAGGCGGCGCGACGCCTGTCATCCCCCCCGGAATGCCCGGCGCGAGCCCCTTCACCAACTCGTAGACCGAACGCGCCTCCGCTGGCGCCGGAAGCGTGGCGCTGATATGTCTCTCCAAATGGCCCGATTGGGGGTGGCCGCGCACCATGTTGGTGCGCCGCGGTCTGTTACGTGTCGGGCGGTCGTTCGCAAAGTCAGCCAGCGGCCGTCCGGCGTTATCTGCCTCGCCGAGGCGACTCGAGACAGAGAGGAATCAAATCGATGCGCATCGTGGCTCTTGTCACTCTGCTGCTTACCGTTGGGTGCGGCCCCGCCGTCGGCGAGGTGCGAATGCTGGTTCGACCGCCGAAGCCAGAGAGCTGCGACCTTCAGATCGTCGAGGTCAACGCTGCCGACATGGCTCCCGGGGCGAAGTTCGGTCCCGGGGGCGAGCTCGAGATGGTCGGTTCGATCATGATCGGCGCCTCGGATGGCACCGACGCCATGTCCGAAGACATTCGCAAGCTCGTTCGACCGCGCGCCTGTGCAATGGGCGGCGACGTCGTGTCTCTCCTCGCCAGTGGCACGGGGTCCAATCGGCGCGGCGTTCCCCAACAGAACATCGTGTTCACCGTGTGGGGGAAGCAGAGCCGCGCCCCCTCCCCGCCCCAGAAGTTTTGAAGAGCCCTGCCGACACGGTCCGCCCGCCTCGTGGCTCGCGGGGCCGATCCATCAAGCGTCGCCAGATGTCCATTTCAGATCATTTCACAGGGTCGATTCGCTTCGCGAACCTTGTGGCACGATGGACCCCCATGCGCTTCGTCGTCCTGTTGCTCGCTTCGAGATCGCAACGTCGGCGTGGCGCCAATCGCAGAACACCGGTAGAGTTCCTGCAGCACGGCGCACGAGGGGTGCTTCTCGCAGGTTGTGCAAGCCTAGCTTCGGAAAGGTCGCCCGCTGGATCGCTCCGTGAACGATGACGCGATGTTTGCAAGTGACGACTGCCGCCCGCGCCGTCTCGGTGAGGTGCGCTACAATAGAGGACTGGAAAGATGAGGCGCTTCTCTCACGTGACGGCGGTGGGCTCACTTCTCTTCATGCTGGCATGCGGCGACGCCGACAACGGAGGCGGAAATGGCTCGGGCGCCTCAGGAGAGGGCGGGGCGCAAGACCCTAACCCGGATGGCATTTCGCTCGAGGTGGTGCCCGCGAGGCAGTCGCGTGTCGTGGGAGGTCTTCACTCCGATGTCGGCTACCGATTCGTGCTCGTCTCGTTCAAGATCGTGAACACCTCGCCCGAGAACCTGGCGCTGACGCCGGTCCAGTTCTCCTTGCTGACCACCGGGTCCCTTTCCATCCTCGGCGATGTGGGCGCGTCGGCACTGGTCGATCAGCCATGTCCGGTGGACATCCAGGTTGCCACTGGCGGGCACTACTCCTGCACTATTGTCTTCTCCGTCCCCAACAGCCAAGACCCGGCGTCCATGACGTACACCTCGCTCGGTGGGCTAAAAGGGACCAGCAGCGTGCCGCTCCTTCCGTGCGAGTGGTGTCTCGAGACCTACTGCGACGATGTCATGACCAGCGTCGACAACTGTGGCGTTTGCGGGAATGCCGTTCCGGAGTGTGTGAACGGAAAGGCAGTCTGCCCCGCAGGTACGGACCCTTGCGGTGGGATCAATTGTATCCACCTCAAGTCCGATGACCAGAACTGCGGTGCCTGCGGAGACGTGTGCAAGCCCTCGCCTGACTCCATCTTCGAGAACTGTGACATCGGATCTTGTGATCTGTGCGGCTGCAGCAGCGGCGAATGTCACTCACGCCGCCAGACCCTTCAGCGGATCAGCTGCGACGAGCTCTGCGGGTCTTTCGGTCAATCCTGTGATGGTTACGGTGGCGTCACCATTTACGGACAGTTCTCCTATCCGTGTGGTGAGGTCGCGTGCGGTCAGGTCCCACCGGCAAGCCTGACTGGTGAGCCCTTCGTCGGCATCAGCTGCGGCTGCCGCGGTTGACTTGGCCAGCCGGAAATCTACTGTCGAGGACGCGCTCCGTGCGGCGGAGGCTGCCCAACCGTCGTCCGCCTTCGGGCGAACAGCAGAGCCAGCGCTACCAAGCCGAACCCGGCGCGCGCGTCGCCACCGCGGACCCCGCAGGAGCATCCCGACGAGGGTCCGTCATCAGCGTCCGCTGCAGACCGCCCGCCTTCGCCAGCGCCCCCGGGGGATGCCGTGCTGGCTCCGCTCCCGCCCGAAGCGGAGTTGGCGCCGCCAGCGGTCGACGTGGAGCCCGACGGCACGCAATCGCCGTTGTCGCAGACGCCAGCCGAGCACGGAGTCCCATCGGCTTTGGAATCGTACACACAGCCGCCCGAAGCGGGATTGCAGGAGCCTCCCTGCTGGCACTCCTTCGGCGCGTCGCATGTGACTGGCGAGCCCGGCTCGCACACGCCGTCCTCGCACGAGTCGTTCATGCTGCACGCATCGCCGTCGTCGCAGGCGGTGTTCGAGATGGGCTGGCAATCACCGTCTGCTGATGAGCCGCCTGCGGTCGAGCACGCGAAACAAGGCTCGTCGCATGCGGACTCGCAGCACACACCATCCACGCACGTCTGGCCCTCGAAACATTGCGCGGTCGTCTGGCAGCTCGTGCCCAATGTCGAGTAGAGCTCGACCGTGTCCGTTGCCCCGATATACCCGCCACCGAGCGCGAGGACGTCGCCATTGGGCAATCGAACAGCGGCGTGCCGGTCCCGCGCGGTCGCTAGCGAGGCGGCGGCAAACCATTGATTGGAAGCTTCATCGTAGATCTCTGCGTCGGCGAGCTCATCAGTGGTATCGTTGCGGCCCCCCTCGATGAGGACCCGTCCGTCCAACAGTCGTACCGCGCGAGCGCCGTAGCTGGGAACGTGCATGGTGCCCGCCGAGGACCATGTATCCGTCGCGGGATCGTAGAGGTCCGCGGTGGCCAACGTCGGCCCGGCCGACTCTCCTCCGGCAACGAGGACTTTGCCCGAGACGAGCAGCGCTCCCGCTGCTGCTCCCCGAGCGTGAGGCATGGGGCTGTGGAACGCCCAGACGTCTGTGGCTGGATCGTAGATTTCCGTGGTTGCCATGTTCTCGATGCCCTGGCCTCCGGTTACGAAGACTCGGCCATCCGGCAAGCGCTGAGCGACGTGGCCGTAGCGCTGTCGTGCAAGCGGCGCGGCCAGCGTCCAGGCGTTCGTGACAGGGTCGTAGATCTCGGCTGGACGAGTATCCACCCCGAGGGAGGTTCCGCCCACCAGGAGAACTCGACCGTCGGCAAGGAGCACGGGCACCGAGTTGCTTCGCGGGCTCGGTAGCGGCCCAGTCGCCGTCAAGCTGTTGGTCACCGGGTCGTAGACCTGAGGAGCGGCCGGTGCGCGGTTTACGATCAGCACGCGCCCATCCTGGAGGAGCACCGAGGGTCGCGAACCGTCCGCGCCTTGCAAGAGCGGGCCGTCCGACCACGAATCCGAGCTTGGATCGTAGAGCTCGCTGGTGCTCAGGGGCGCTCCACTGTCGGCGAAGCCTCCGATGACGAAGACCCTGCCGTCTTGAAGCACGACGGCCTGGGGCGCCTTGCGGGCGGTGCCCATGGGCGACATCGTCTTCCACGTGGGAGACGGCAGCGATTGTCCGCACGACGCGCCCGTGAGCTGCGTGCACTGTCCGTCCGTCGTCGCGCCGAACTGGGTGCTGCAGGCTTCACAAGCCCCCGCGTCGCACGGACCGTCGCAGCAAACGCCTTGGGTGCAGTATCCGCTGACGCACTCACTGTCGGCGGTGCAACCGTCCCCCTGATCCGTGGCGTAGAGCTCGCACCCCGGCGTATCGCCAGCCGCGCTGGTCGCGCCGCCACATATGAGAACCCCGCCGTCATCGAGGGCGGTAGCCGTATGGAGAGATCGGGCGGTGCCAAGCGAATCCGTGGGGGTCCAGGTGCCGCTGGCCGGGTCATATAGCTCGGCGGTCTCGGAGTATACTCCGGTGTCTTGATTGAACCCGCCAGCGACAAGCACCTTCCCATTGGGTAGCCGCGTCGCAGTATGGAAGATGCGAGGATTGGACATCGAGCCGACGGTCGACCAGGTATTGGTCGCGGGATTGAAGACTCTCGAGGTCGAGACGGTGTTGCTCGACACGTTGGCGCCGCCGGCGATGAGCACCAGTCCATTGGACAAGAGCGTCGCCGTATGACCCCTCTGCGGCCCTGGGCTCGCGGCTGTCGACCATGCATCGGTGGCGGGATCGTAGCTCGCGGCGCTATTCAAAGCGGTATAGAAGACCTTGCCCGAGGCAAGCAGCGTCAACGAATAGGATATATCGAAGCTCTGACTCGCAGCGGAGGACCAGGTGTTCGTCGCGGGATCGAACACGTCGACATTGGCGGTCGTCGAATTGCCGCCGACCAAGACTCGCCCGTCGTTCAGTCGGACGGCTGCATGGGCGGTTCGCGGACTCGATAGCGGCGGGCCCAAGCTCCATGAGTCCGTCGTCGGATCGTAAATATCCACGATGTAGGTCGCGCCCGAGGAGTCTTGCGAACCTCCCGTCACGAGCATGCGACCGTCCGCGAGAGCCGTGGCCGTCAACCGCTCACGTGGCGCTGAGAGGGTGCCGTCCGAGGACCAGCCTCGCGTGATGGGGTCGAAGGCGTCGACGGCGATCGTGTCGGTGGTGTTGCCGGTGGCACCCCCCACGACCAAGACACGTCCATTCGCGAGCTTTGCCGCCGCGTGTCGATGCCGCCCCACGACGAGCGTACCCCCAGGAATCCAATGGGGGTCGACGAGCACCTCTTCACCACCGCTATCGACGAGAAGCTCGATCCGGTCGGCCTCCACCCTCAATCGGGGCATTACAGTGCGACCCGATAGGGTAACCGCCCTGGGTGCGTTCACGGTGATGCGGACTTGCCCTCGATCGTCTACCAGGTCGATGGCGCTCTCGCGCTGACGAAGTGAAGCACCCTCGATCCGCCAGGACGCTGCCGCGGTGTCTTCGTCGGCCTCCCGCGCTGGGATGAGCAGCCACTCTTCAGCGCCGTTCGAATCGGCGGACCAGAAGGACCAGCCACCCGAGCGCTCGTAGGCCGCGGCGCGCGACTGAATACTCACCCGCGGCGCGCCGATCCGCGGAGCGAGAGGTTGAATGTCGGCGCCGCCACTGGCGCGAAGCTCCGTGACGCGAACCGAAAGGCGCGCCCCCCCCTCACGTCCTGGCGCGACGAGCCGAACCCCCTCTTCGAGCCGCGGGGGGAAAGCAACCTCCAGCCTTCCGACGGGCGCGAACCGCCCGCGGCTCCGCGTCGGCCTGACCCATCCGGTGGTATCGGTCCGAAGCTCTTCACCCGCGTCAAGGACGCGTGGTGCGACGGATGGATATCGCATTCGGAGATCGCCTGCCGAGGACGGGCCGCTCACCACCACGGAATTCACCTCGTCCTCTGCGTTCTCGCAACCAGCGTGGCCGATGAACAGTGCCGTGGCGAAGAGGGCGATAGGTCCGCGGGCAAGAGAGGGGAGCATTCGACTTCTTACCATACCTCGGTCCGCTCGCGCTCAGGTCGCTGCGCCTCTTGCGCTCGCCATCCAGAAAGATAGGGTGAGATGATGACGTGCCACAGCTCTGCGCTGCGTTCCTACCGGGCATGGCCCGCGGCAATTTTGCTAACGGTTTCATGTGGCGACTCGCATACGACCAGCGAAGGCGCCGGGGGGTCCCTCGGCGGCAATCCGCCGGGCGGTGCCAGCAATACCGGGGGCGATGCCAATGCTGGCGGCGAGGCAGGCGACGGCACGTCCATTGGTGGCGGTGTTGGGTTGGGCGGCAACGGGGGGCAAGGGCCGACCGTCTGTGTGCCCAATGAAACAGAGCCTTGTTACGAAGGGCCACCGAATACTGTCGGTGTCGGTCAATGTGCCGCGGGCACGCACGCGTGCGCCTCGGATGGATCTGGATTCGGTAGCTGCGGAGGCCAGGTCCTGCCGTCCGCCGAGACGTGCCTGACCGTCGGCGATGAGGACTGCGATGGCCTAGAGAACGAGGAAGGCGAGGGATGCGTTTGCGCGCCTGGAGACAGCGTGAGCTGCTACTCCGGCCCACCCGAGACGCTCGGGGTCGGGAGTTGTTCAGCGGGAACCAAAACCTGCCTCCCGACCGGGATTGAGTACGGAGACTGCGTGGGAGAGGTCCTGCCCGGTGTCGAGCCTTGCGGCTCGCCCGCCGACGAGGATTGTGACGGCGCCCCTCCTACGACGTGCCCTGGGGCACATCGGTGGAGCCGGTCGTTTGGTAACTCCAGTCGTCAGTACGGTCGGGCAATAGCAGTCGACGCCTCTGGGAACGTCATCATCACCGGCGACTCGGTCGAAGCCCTCGACTTCGGTGGTGAAGTGTCGGGTATCGGAACGAATATCTATGTCGCAAAGTTTGATTCGGACGGCAACCACCTCTGGAGTCACTTCTTCCCGGCTGGCGGCCTCGAGAGCGAGGGCTCCGCGGTGACGGTCGATGCCACCGGATCCATCTATATCACCGGCCATTTCCTGCAGCACATCAGCTTCGGTGACGGCAATCTGCTGGCATACGACGTGGGGCTCTACGTCGCCAAGTTCGACGCGGACGGCACCCTGGCTTGGAGGAAGACCTTCTCGGGCAACGCTCAGACTTGGGGTCGGGCCATCGCGGTCGACGATCTGGGCAGTATCTATGTCGGGGGATGGCTCACCGGTAGCGTCGACCTCGGTGGTGGCGAGCTCATCGCCGGAGGGAGCGAGAGCGACGCCTTTCTCGCGAAGTTCGATTCATTGGGACACCACGTGTGGAGCAAGCACTTTGGGGACGCGAGCGCCCAAGCCGTCGAGGTGCTGACGATCGATCTGTCCGGCAATGTCGTCTTCGGGGGCTCATTTGCTGGCGCCATCGACGTCGGTGGAGGCAACCTTTACAGCGCGGGCTCGAGGGACGTCTTTCTGGCCAAGGTCGACTCGGCCGGCAACCATCTGTGGAGCAAGCGCTACGGCAATTTCGACCACCAAAGCATCGGGAGCCTGGCCACTACGAGCTCGGGAGGCTTCGTGCTGGGTGGCTCCTTCTACGGCAACATCGACTTCGGCGGTGGGGCGCTTATGAGCTCGGGCTCGGGCGACGGCTACGTCGCGGCGCTCGACAATGAAGGGCATCATCTTTGGAGCACGCGATTGGGTGGGGCGGGCGCCGACTTTGTTTCCGCAGTGGCGTTCACGCCGGCCGGCGCGGTCCTCGCCGTGGGCGTGTTCGCGGGTACGGCCGACATCGGCGGTACCACCCTCACGAGCGCAGGATCATTGGATGTCTTCATCCTGGGGCTCGATTCTTCTGGAGCCCCGGCATGGGCAAAGCGGGTGGGGGGCACGTCCAGCGACACCGTGAGCGGGGTCGCGGTCGACCCCGCAGGGCACATGGCGTTGACGGGTGACCTGATCGGCTCTTGTGACTTTGGTGGCGGAACGCTCATGAGCGCCGGTCTGTCCGATATCTATTTGGTGGAGCTCGACCCTTAGGCGTCGACCAAGCGCCGTCCGCCACAAGGGAACGGCCGGCGGCCGGGCAGGAATGTTCAGCGTCGAAGCGCAGAGGACGAGTGAAACCCCCTCCCCGCCATACGCGCCCCTCCAATCGCGAGCCCGCCATACTTGACGACGTTTCGCCGGCATCGTGTTCACCGTGTGGGAGAAGCAGAGCCGCGCCCCCTCCCAGCCCCAGAAGTTCTAGAGAGGAGCCCTGCCGACACGGTCCGCCGCATCGCCGCTCGCGGGGCCGATCGATCACAAGCGTCGCCACATGTCCATTTCACGCCATTTCACAGAGGCGATTCGCTTCCTTTTCGGAGCCACGTGCGAGTGTTGCGATGAGACATCGTGCCCCGTGCATTTCGAGGCCCCCGTCCTGGAGCCGGGACAAACCATGTGGCACGATGGGTCCCCAATGCGCTTTGTCCTCCTGTCGCTCGTTTCGTGCGCGGCGGTTGCCTGTGGGGATTCAACCGTGCCCGCAGATGGCGGTGGGGGTGGGGGCGGGGCCTCGACGGGGGGTGGCCACGAGGGCGGCGGTGCGCTCAGCATCGACGGCGGCGTCGAGAAGGGCCCGCTCGTCCTCGGCTCGACAATCAGCATTTCGCTGCTCGACGCTTCGCTCGATCCTACGGGGGCGGTCTTCAACACGCAGACCGTCAGTGATGCCGGTGTCTTCTCTGTGCCGGTTCCGCCTGCCAGCTTTGCGTCATTCGAGGCGTCCGGGTTTCACTTCAACGAGGTGCTCGGGTCTCTATCGCTCGCGCCGATCGTCCTGCGCGCGACGAGCGAGATCGACGGCGCGCATCCGGTCTTCGTGAACGTCGTTACGCACCTCGAGGAGCGGCGCGTCCGAGCGCTCTTGGTGGGCGGGGCTTCGTTCGCGGACGCGCTGAGTCAGGCCGAGTCGGAGCTCCAAGCCGCGCTCCGCGTGGGGCTGCCGGGGGTGACGCAAGGCTCGACCGGCAGCGAGCTGAGCATGCTCGACGGCGACACCGACCCGAACGCCTACTTGCTCGCGGTGAGCGCGGTGCTCATCCAGGCGGCGATTGAAGCTGCCGGCCCGAGCGGCTCCGTCGATGGTGAGCTTCAGCAGCTCCTCAATCGGATCGCGCAGGACCTGGAGGCGGACGGTGTGCTCGATGACGCGACCGCGACGGCGGTGGTGAACGCGCAGGCGAGCCTCGACACCGCGCTCGTGAAAGAGAACCTCGCCGCCCGAATCGACGAGCTGGGTCTCACCGAGCTGGTCCCGGACATCGACCGAATCCTGGACCAAGACCAAGACGGGTGGCTCAACGTCGACGACAACTGTCCGCGCGTCCCCAACCCCGAGCAATTGGACTCGGATCTCGACGGCGTCGGCGACGCGTGCCCACCCCCGAGCGAATGCGGCAATGGCGTCATCGAGCCCTGGGGAGGTGAGGAATGTGACGAAGCGGATATGAACGGTGGCGACGAGTGCGGCCTCACCTGCAAGATCCCCGGCTGTGGCGACGGCATCGTCCAGCAGTCGCTCGGCGAGTACTGCGACGACGGCAACGACGTCGCCTTCGACGGGTGCACCGACTGCTCTGTCATCGCGGAGCTGTGGGCGGGCGGCGATCGGACCTGCGTCGCGCTCGTGACGCCTACCGGGTCTGTCGTGAAGTGTTGGGGGGACAACGCCGATGGCGCGCTCGGTCTAGGCGACGTCAGCGATCGTGGTGATCAGCCAGGCGAGATCGAGACGCTGCAGGCCGTCGACCTGGGGGCCGCCGGTGGCTCCCTCGCGATGGGGGAGCACCACACGTGCGCGCTGATCCCCTTTCATGGAATCAAGTGCTGGGGCCGCAACGCCGAGGGACAGCTCGGCCTCGGCGACACCGAAAATCGAGGGGACGAGCCCGGCGAGATGGGTAGCGCTTTGCCCTTCACGGTGGCGCCAGAACAACTCACCCCGATCAGACTTGGCAACGGCACTTGTGTCTTGCTCGCCGGCGCCTCCGGGTATGCGTGCTGGGGCTCGGGCGCCGACGGCGTCTTCGGGAATGGAGCCGTCGATAACCTCGGAGACGATCCGAGTGAAATCCCAGTGTCGAGCACCCTCGCCTTCGGGGGCGCAGTGCTCGACTATTTGGGGCAGAGCGGCGGGGGTAGCCACCACGCCTGCGATTCGTCCTCGAACGCCATTCGATGCTGGGGCCTCAATGACCGCGGCCAACTTGGGATTGGGAACACCCTGTCGTGGGGCGACGACGTCGGGGAGACGGTGGCGTCGGCGAGCGTGACGCCATTGAACCCGGTGAACGGCATCGGTCCTGTGTACGCCGGACGACGCCACACCTGTCTCAATGATGGCGCCCACGTGTATTGTTGGGGTGCGAACGACCAGGGTCAGCTCGGGCTCGGCCACACCCAAGATATCGGAGACGACCCGGGCGAAGTGGCCGCGCTCACCGGGTTTCCTATCGTGTTGGAGAACGTTGTTGTCGGTTCGATCGCCACCGACCCAAACGCGGACTTCACGTGCGGTTGGTCACAGAGCCAGGTTGCCTGCTGGGGCGCCAACGCGAGCGGCCAGCTCGGTCATGGCGATAGTGAGCCGATCGGCGACGAACCCGGCGAGATGGATGCCATCACGGCGATCGCCCTCGGCTCGTCCTTGACCACCATCACGCGACTCGCCATAGGTCGAGCGCATGTCTGCGCGCTCCTCCGGGATAGCAATACCGATACACCGTCTCGCGTGAAGTGCTGGGGCGACAACTCCCACGGCCAGCTGGGGCTCGGGGACACGGAGAATAGAGGCGACGATCCGGGCGAGATGGGTGACAATCTTCCGTTCGTGCCAGTGAACTGACGCGGTTGGGACTGCGCCGTCGCGCTCTCTGGGATGATCATGGATTCGGCAGTCACCGTCCAGCGTCACCCCATGCTTGAAGACTGGGAAGCGCGCCGCCCTCCATCGACATATCGCTTATGACGACATCGACGTTCTCTGCAGGAAGCGGGCCGATAGAGCACAGTCCCTGTGTCTGCAAAGCGGGAAGGCGGCCCCGACGTGCCTCGAAGTCTGGGCGCGTGTGTACGCCCGGTGCAAAGGTGCTGTCTTCGACAACCCTCCGAGTATTCACTGATGAACAAGCGCACGATTGCAACCGTCGAGGCGATAAAGGCACAACTGAGGAATGAGCCCGGCGAAGCGTTGGAAGCGCTGGCGCACTTCGCGGCCCAGTGCGCTGCGGCGCAGCTCGGCGAGGACGAGATCTACTGCCTGTTCGAGGCAGTGCAGATTGGGACTACCCGCCTGTTAGCACAGCGGGCGATCCCACTGTGCGAGCGACTGGCAAGGGTGCAGCCCCGACGGCTCCATATTCGACACCTGGCGCTTCTCAACGAGCTCGCCGGCAACACTGACGAAGCGTTGCGCATTTATAGATGGATTGCAGCCTCCTCCGTGCCGGCGAACGACAGCTTGTCGCGGCAAGAGATATCGAATGTGCTTCGACCCGAATCCGCACTTCATCCACTAGAGCCAGAGAGCGCCGAGCGCACCCAGGACCAAGACGTCGTTGCACACGTTGACCTCGCTCACGCGTACTACGAGATGGGCCTGACCGAAGACGCTGCTCAGCAGGTCGACAGAGCCCTCGCGCTCGATCCCACCAGTGCCGAAGCAAGCGATCTGCGCCGGAAGCTCAAGAAGGGAACACGGACCTAGTCAATCGACAGCCGCGCGGGGGGACCCCCGCGCGAACGGGGGAGCCTCGGCGGCGACAACCTGGCCGCCCATATTGGCGGGGGGACCCCCGCGCGAACGGGGGAGCCAGCGCAAGGGGGTGGGCCGCCGATTTCAAAAAAAAAGGTGGACCCCGCGCGAACGGGGGAGCCATTGAGGCGGCAGACGGTGCGGCCCTCGAGGCGGGTGGACCCCGCGCGAACGGAGGAGCCGCGTGGCTGATCGATGAGCCACCCCTCCGAGACGGGTGGACCCCCGAGCGAACGGGGGAGCCTGCGACGCCTGCGTCAGCGTCGCGCGCCTGCGCGGTGGACCCCCGCGCGAACGAGGGAGCCATCGCGCAGCCTGCACCGGCGATCTTGGGTGTGCAGCGGCCGGCACCGCTGCGGTAGCGGGCACTGCCGCCGGTGCAATCATACTCACGTGGACGAAACCCATCGCCACCGGTCCGGGCGAGTGCGCCAGCTTGAATTGTCCGGCGCCTGCTGCCGGACCCACAGACCCCGTCCCTGAGGACTCATGCCCAGACACTGCAGAACCGGATGCCTTTGATGGCCAATTGTGCGAGAATAGCCCCGACATTCGGACCGCCGATGAGTGTCGCAGCGAAAACTGTGGTTCTGCAGCTTGGGGAGTGGCCCGGTAATACCCAGGACGACTATCGCAACCCGCCTTCCGACCCGTCGCCGCTGCTATCGGCGCTGCATCGACCGCTGGCTAGATCTATGAGTATTGACCTCGAGTTAGGCAAACTGTTGAATGCGGCCTACTCGCATAGGAAGGCAGGCGTGGCCTGGATGGCCGCCGACGCCGCGAGGGCCGCGCGAGAGCTGCTTCGTAGCGCCGCAGTGGAAGATGAGCGACTCGACGGCGTAATTGGAGAGCAAGCCGAGGTAGAGGGCAACCTGGATGCTCGCGTGGGCCTACTGCGTGAGCTCGTCGCGCGAGTCGAGGCTCGCTCTGCCAACCCGACCGCGCGAGCGGACGCGCTCCTCACGGCGGCGATCTCTATGCAAAGGCAGGAGCATGTCGGGCGCCGCGCAAGCGCGACGGCTGAAAGGATTGCGTGGATGGACGGACGCCTGAGGGCACTCCCCTCGATCGCTTGGCACGGCCGTGCGGCCCTTTGGCGCGACGGCGATGTGGTATCGGGCGGGCGACACCAGCGTCACCCCCGCCCGGCAGGCCTGAGCACACCCTTCAATTCGACGCGATAAGAAGAGGTGGCCAATGACGACCGTCCGAACCTCGGCTCACGAGCATGCCGACCTGCCCCGGGATGACTCACCACCACGACGGGGCAAGCCCGCGCCACGATTGCGAAGAGGATGCCGCTTGGGCGCGATTCTAGCCGTGTCGCGCTATCTGCTCCGAGCACGGGTGCTCACCACTCGATGGCGTTGACGAAGGGCGGTAGCTCTGGTGAGCTGCCAGCCTGAGGAGTCCTGCGGGGTGAGCAGGTTGCACCGCACGAGAGGCTGGAGCACCACAATGGCGCGCGCGTTCGATAGGCGTTGGGCCCGATGGGTTTCCGTTGGATGGTTGAGCCTCGCGCTCGGAGGCTGCGCCGCGGCAAAGGCGCATCCGGCCGGGCGGCCGGTCTCGGGGTGGGCCATGCGCTCGCTCGTCACGGTCGATGCTTCGGCCGAGCTGCCGGGCGACTGGGAGGTGGATGGGCTCGACGCGACTGCGGTTCTCTCGCCTCGCGCGCCGAACGACGCGGTGGTGCTCGTGGTGCGGCGCGCGGAGCAGCCCGAGGCGGCGGCGAGGGCGCTGGCGAAGGAGCTCGGGCTCACCCCGCGCAGCGGCGAGAGCGTGGATGGTATCGCGCTGCCCTCACAAATCACCCGGGTAGAAGAGGGTCGGGGGACGATGGAGCCGGAGCACCGCAAGGTGCGCTACCTGCTCGGGACGCTCGAGGCGCCCCATGGGCGCGCGGCGCTCGTGCTGACCTGCGACGCGGAGCGCTGGCCGGAGTTCGAAGCGGAGGTGGCGCGAATTCTCGGGAAGCTCAGCGTCGGCCCCGCGCCGTCTCGCGTAGCGGGCAGCGCTCCGCGCATCATTCGCGAGGCGCCGCCCCCCAAGCCGGAAGGCCCCGAAGTCCCCGCCGCCGAGGAGGAGCCGTGATCAGCAGGTACGCATTGCGAACGGGGCTCGCGTGTCTTCTCGTGTCCGCATTGGCGCCGGCGACGGCGCGCGCCGACGAGAAGCTCTTCGACGACCCTCGGGTCGTTCGATGGTCCGCGGACTATCTGGCCGGCAAGCGAGAGGCGTTGCTGAAGGACGTGGAGAGAGATCTCCGGTCGGGCTCCCCGGCGATCCTCGCGCCCCACGTCTGGGTCACTTTGAAGTGGCAGAGCGCAGAGCTCAAGGACGTCGTGGTCGCCGCGCACGCGGACGCCCAGCTCGCGAAGGGCCTCGGCTTGCTCCCGGATGTGATGCTGGCGAACAGCGTCGATCCGCCGGAGGCGGTCGCCGCCCGCTTCGACCCCAAGCAGCTCTGCGCCGCGAGCGACCCTTGGATCAGCGAGCATCTGCACTGGTCGCTCTACGCCGCCCAAGACGCATATCGGGAGCGCTGCCTCTTGGACCAGCAGCGGGCCCACCCCTCTTGGTTCGCCAGTGGCTGGGACGCCGCTGCATATTGGGGGCGCGGCCACGGGTCGGCCTTCTTTGCCGCAGAAGGCAAGAAGGAGGTGCAGTCGCTCGGCACCCCGATGGCGAAATGGCTCGTCGAGATCCTCGACAAAGGCAACCCGTCGAACCTGGACCGGCTCGAGCTGTCGAAGCCGCTGCTGAAGGAGCTCGCGAGCGACCCCTTCTTTCACGAGTACCGGGCAAACCAGCTGCAAGGCCTGGGGCGGAACGCGGAGGCGCTCTCGGAGCTCGAGGCGGCCGAGCGCGCATATCCCTTTCGCGCTCAATCATCGAGCATCGTGAAGTGCCTCTTGCGACTCGACCGCGTCGAGGACGCGCGCGCGTACGCAAAGAAGGAAGGCCGCCGAAGGTTCGCGGACGCGGCGGGGGCGGATCTCTGGGCGCGCCGCGCGCTCATCGAAGGTCTGCGGGAGACGGGAGACTGGGGAACCGCCGCGACCGAGCTCGCCGCCGCGCGAAAGCTCTATCCCGGCGACGACAAGCTCCTCGCGGAGGAGGGGACACAGAAGCTTCATCTGCCGGACAAAGCCGCCGCCGTCGAAGCGCGCAGGGCGCAGCGGAAGGCCAATCCGGCCAATGTCGCGGTGAGGCTCCAGCTGGTCGAGGCGCTCCGTCTCGCCAAGCGCTACGACGAAGCCGTACAGGAGGCGAAGGAGGCGATCGGCCTCGCGCCCCACGACATGGCCGCCCGCCAATCTCTGCTGTCCGTGCTCCGCGCCGCTGAGCGATACGACGACGCGGTGAAGGCGTTCGACGAGATCCCGAGCGCGGAGATCACCTATGGCCTCGTCTCGGAGCTCGACGGGGTGCTATCGGCGGCCAAGCGCCACGACGACCGCGTGAAGCGGCTCGACGCGGTGGCCGCTAAGTTCGGGGCCCGCACCGAGCTGCTGCGGACACGCATGTACGCGCTCATGGACGCCGGCAAGATGGATGAGGCGCTGAAGGCATTCGACCGGTGGAGCGCGGAGGAGGAGCCCTGGGAGTGGGTGTTCTCGGCGCTCTACGGCGGCCTGAAGAAGCACGACGCGGCGCGGCTCTTTGAGGTCCTCGCGGATCACGAGAGGCGCTTCGCGTCCGTCGAGGGCTATTGGAGGGCGCGCGTCGCGCTCGAAGACGGCGAGTCGCGGCGCGAAGCGCGCGCGCGCCTCTGGGCCCAGGCAGTGAAGTCGAACCCGAAGCGGATCTGGGCCTACGACGGGCTCGCGGGCGAGCTCGCCACCCAGAAGAAGTGGGACGAGGCGCTCGCCGTGTACGACGGCGGCGAAGCACAGCTCAACGCGAGCGACCATCTGTACGACCAGGTGCAGCTCGATTTGTCGTGGGCCTGGCAGGTGGGCAATCGCAGCCGCGAAGGCCGATCTTCCGAAGCCGAGGTGCTGAAGGCGCTGTCTCGGCTTCAGCGCTTCGAGCAGCGCGGCGGTGATCGGGGTCAGCTCTATCGCGCTCGCGGCCCGTTGCTCAAGCTGCTCGGACGGAAGGAGGAGGCGGCCGCGAACGAGCTGGCGCTCCTCTCGGTGAGCCCGGATGACGTGAACGCCGCGTTCGCGCTCGTCGAGTCGCACCACGACGTGCTGAAGGGGCGCGCGTTCGCCGGCGTGATGCACCACCTCAATCGGGACCCGACGGACTGTGACCGGGTGACGAACGCCGCCAACCTCCACATCCGGTGGGGAGGCGGTGGGTTGGTCGGGCTGCGGATCTTGCTCTCGTCGCCCCACTGCGAGTCCCCGCAGCTCGCCGCCCAGGCGCGCGGTCGGTTCGGCGACAACCAGGCGCAGTTCGCCAATTACATGACCAACGCCAGGATCAGCGAGAGCGACCGCTATACCGGCTGGTTCTTCTCCTCTATCGACAAGGCGCTGCTGGATGGTTCGAGCGCGGAGTACGATCCCGCTTCGAGCTCCGTCACCATCAGTCACCCGAACGGTGCAATCGTGCGGCGCTGGGAGCACCCGATCACCGGCCAACCGACGCGGGTCGAGCGCGGGGGCGCCGCCGTCGAGTACGCCTATGATCCGAAGACCTTCGAGCTACGCCAGATTCACGTCGGACCGCTCCTCGTCAACCTGGAGTACGACGCGTTCGGCGCGATGACGAAGGTGGAAGAGAACCTCGCCGGGGTCGTCATGCGAACGACGAGCTTCGTCAACACCGCGACGCCAGCGGGCCGGAAGCCGACCAAGATCACCGTGCGAGACGGGGCCAATACCGGAAGCATCGACGTGACCTACGACGCGAAGGGCGAGATCGCGAACGTGAAGTCGACGCCGGGCCGCAAGGTCTCCCTCAGCGTGACGAAGGTCATGGAGCGGGTGCGCCGCTATGTCGGGTTCGCCTACGAGAACGCGATCCCGGAGATCCCCTTCCCGGATCACGGGCGCGCCGAGCTCGAGTACAAGCTGAGCGAGAAGCAGCGCGCCGCCGCCGACAAGAAGGACGCGGATCGCGGGCCGGCCGAGAAGGCCGTCATCGACGCGCACCTCGAGCTCATCGAGTATCTCGTGAGCACGTCGGCCAAGTTCCCGTCCTACGCCGAGGACGCGATCGAGCGGCTCCAACGGCTCGATGACCGCTTCGCGGTCGAGCTCGCGGGCACGCCCGCGTGGGTCCGCGCGGCGACGTTGCGGTATCGGGTGTATCGATTGCTGCGCCCGTCCGGCCTCACGAGCGACGAGTACGACAATTGGTCGGAGAAGCTCCGGGTCGCGCGCGCGCTCGCCGCCGGCCCGCCCGGCGAAGCGAAGACGGCGGCGGTGGCCTTCTCGAGCCAGGTGGCGGCGGCGCCGCTCACCCTCCTGGACTCGGCGAGGGTGCTCCCGAAGAGCGAGCTCACGAACCCGCTCTTCTGGCAGAGCGCGGAGGTCACGGGCCGAGGCACGGCGGCGCCGAGGGTGGCCTTGGCGGACGGTCGCGTGATCGAGCTCTCCGCGGAGAGCCGCACCGCCGAGCGACGAGAGCTGTCCATCGTCGATGGTCGCGTGCTCTCTTATGGGCGTCCGTTGGGCGACGAGGCCTCCCTGCCGTCGGCGGCGCTCTCGGTCGCGGCCGGGCCGACTCCGCTGGTGGTGACGGCGGAGGGCGTTTACGCCATTGCCGGGGAGCGATTCGAGCGGCTCGAGGTCGCGGGGATCGCGGCCTTGGGGCGATTGGAGCGTGTCGCCCGGGTCCGGGACTATACGGTCGTGATCGGGGAGCGAGGCGCGCTGGTGCACCAACCGACGACCGATCTCCGCGTCGGTCCGGTATATGCAATGGTTCCCCTCGAGGGTGGCAAGCGCACGCTGGTCGCGTCCGACTCGGGGCTCCTCACCGTGGAGACCGGGCCCGACGGCGAGACGTCGACGAAGGCGCTCCAGGGCTATGGCCGGGCGCTCGCCCTGGAGCCGGACGGTCGGGTGCTGATCGGCGGTTATGGCGACGCGGGCGAGGTCATCTACGAGCTCGACCCGAGCACCTCGAAGCTGAAGGAGAAGTTTCGCCTGTCCTTGCCGTCCAACGCTCCGAGCTCGGGCTCGATGATCACCAGCATCGCCATCGGCCGCGACGGCGACGTGTGGGCGGTCTCGGGCGCCAATCTGTTTCGCTGCCACGGCGAGAAGTGTGAAGCGTTCTCGTATTTCATCGATCCCGTCAGGTTTCCTTCACGGACCGATATGCTCTCGCGCGTCTTCGCCACGGAAGCGGGCGAGATCTACGTGGTCGGGTCGAACGAGTCCCACCGCTTCGATGCCAAAGGGACGCGCCTCTCGGGCGGGTTTCTACGCTGGAATGGCGAGGCGTTCGAGCGGACCACGCTGCCCGAGGAGGGGCCGTGGTTCTGGCAGACGTACACGCCAATCGGGGAGGGGAGAGCCATCGTCGGGACCGGCGGCGAGCTCGCCCTGCTCGAGAAGGGCCGCATCGTCTCCATGGTCGACGTAAAGGAGGAGCCGACATACGGGCTGCTGCACCGCCAATGGGGCTACTACCTCGGGACCCGAGGCGTGCGCTTCAAGGACGCCTGGCTCTTCGGGACGGCCCGGGGCGTGATCGCCTATCACGAGGGGCGCTGGCTGGCGCTCGACGGGCTCAACGCCAGGCTGCCCGCGCATTGGCTTCACCGCCGAGGCGCCCAGGTGGTGCGAACGATCGCGGTCGACGCGGCTCGGCGCATCATCGTCGGGACCCATTTGGGCCTGGCCGTCATCGATCCCGGCGACATGGACACCGAGGCCTTCATCACGCGTTACAGCAGCGCGCGCGCGCGGAGCGGGATCACGGAGGTCGAGGCCTTGGCCAAAGAGACCGCGATCCTCTCCCCGGCGCTGGCGTCCGCTCCAGCCACGAAGACCAAGTCGCTCTTCAAGCTGCAGAGCGAGGTCGATGCATTGACGGCCAGGCTGCCTCGAGGCGCGCGCCTGCCGACTTCTCAGCAGCGGCCCGCCGACAAGGCGGAGGAAGAGGCGCGCGCCCAGCTCAAGACGAAGGAGGGCGAGCTCGATAAGGCATTGGAAGAGGCGAAGACGAGCGCTCCATTCGAGGCGCTCATGATCCGCCCCGACCCGGCGAGCGTGGTGGCCATTCAGAGCGGGCTCCGCGAAGGAGAGGTCTACGTTCGCCACGCCTTCGACGCGACCACCCTCCACATCGAGGTCATCTCCAAGCAGCGCGTCGTCGAGAGGACGGTCGAGACCCACCCGATCGAGCTCGTCCGCCGCGCAGAGCTCCTCGCTCGGCGCCTCGGCCAGGGCGAGACCTCGTCGCTTCGCTCCTCCGTGTTGAGCAAGCTCGGAGGCGCGGCTCCGCGCGAGCGCGAGATGGACGCCTTGTACGACGTGTTCTTCCGTCCGATAGAGAGCGACCTGAAGACGGCGACGCGCGTGTACGTGCAATCGGACCGCGGTCTGCTCTCGTTTCCTTGGTCGGCGCTGACCCGCCGCTCGGCGTTGAAGGACGCGGGGATCGTCAACGCCACGAGCGGGGCGGTGTTCCTCGCCTCGCGCGAGAGCGTAGTACGAGGCGAGGGGGACTTGGTGATCATCGGCCCGGGCACCGAGCCCCGCTCCGCGCCGAGCGGCGTCAGCCTCGTGAGAGCCACTGCCGCTTCGTTGCGCGCGACGGTGTCGAAGGCGCGCTTCCTCGAGATCGACGGCGGCGTGTTCGCCCAAGACGCCGGCAAGAGCGGGGCGGCCGGCGCGGGGCTGGCGAGCGCGGCCGATCTCGCCGGGCTCGATCTGCCGAAGGGCGTCGTCGTGGTGTTGACGGGATGGTCGCGCGGTCTGGGCGAAGACGGCCTGGACGTGAGCGTCGTGGTCCGGGCCCTCATGACGAGAGGGGCGGCGGCGGTGGTCATCGCGCCGCGGGTCGATGGCCGGGTCGCCGAGTCGCTGCAGCGCTTCTATGGGGCGATCCTCGCGAAGAAGAGCGTCGCCGACGCGTCGCTCACCTTCGATTCAACGGCGGAGCAACCTCGAGGGTATGTGCTGTTCGGCGGCTGACGAGCTTCAATCTCTAAAGCCGCACACCGCCTTCACGCGCGCCGCTTCGGCCTTCAAGCGCTCCGCCTCCTTCTCCTGCTTTTGTTGCTTCTCCTGGATGGCCTTCTTGTCCTCGGCGATCTGCGTATTGACCTTCTCGAGCTCCTTCTGTCTCACGTCCGCGGATGCCAGGGCGGCCGCGGCGTCCTTCTTGTCCGCTTCGGCCTTCTTCTGTTCGGCCTCCGCTTGGGTGCGGGTCTTCTCGAGCTCTTGCTGCGCGGCGTCTGTCTGCTCTCGTTGCTCGACGATCTCCCGCTTGGCCTGGAGGGTCTCCTGCTGCTGCGCGGATATCGCGCGCGAGTAGAGCGTCGCGGCCAAGACGATGGCCCCCGCGACGAGAGCGCCGATCGCGACCCGGCCGTACGTCTTTCGCCGCTCGGCCCCGATGCAAGCGCTCAGAAATCGTAGGGACGTGGGCTCTTCGATCGCATTGGACGAGAGGAGCTCTCGGGCCGCCGACAGCCGCCTCCCCCTCCACAGGAGGGTAGGATCCTGCTGCTTCTCCCATTCCGATGCGGCCCTCTCCACCTCTTCCGAGAGGACGCGATCGGCTCGGACTGCCTCGACCCAATCGCGCAGGCGCGGCCACTCCGAGAGCAGGACCTCGTGGGCGAGCGTCAGACCTTCCGGCACTTCGACCACGAGCCTCGAGGCCTCGAGCACGTGGAGCACCCCCTCCCGCTCCGGATCGGGCTTGACCAAATCCGCGTGGCTCCGAATGGAGCGGGTTCCCTGCGCCGTCGTCAGCCCGAGAAAGATCCGTCGGGCTCTATCCCCATGCCCCGCGCCGACAAGCTGTTGAAACGTCGCCTCCGCGTGTCGCTGGAGGGCCCCCGAAATGCCGCCGATCGCCCTCAAGCTGGCAGCGGTGAGCTGCTTCTTCGCGCGGTCGCGCTGGTCCCAGAGCTGCTTGAGCGCGAACTGCGCGAGCGGCATCGCGGATGACATGCCCGACAGCTGCTCGAGGACCGTCACCCTGAGCGCGTCGTCTTGGAAGCGATAGCCATATGCGGAGAGCGCCTGCTGCAGCACGTCGGCCCACGCCGCGTCCGAGAGTGGCGCCACGAGCTGCATCGTGCGCAGCAGATATCGCCCGAACTCGTTCGGGAGCGCGAGCAGCCCATCGAGCAGATCGCGCCGGGCTGCCATGATCACCCGAACGCCGGGCAGGCAGCGCTTCCCCATCGCGACGAGGAGCGCGGTGAGCTCGTCCGTCTCGACGGAGAGCGTGACGAGCTCTTCCAGCTGGTCGACGAGGAGGACGAGGCCCTCTCCCTTGCGCTGCGGGAAGGACTCGAGGAAGTCGGCGAGCGCCTCCCCCGAGCTCGGCAAGGGCTCGTCCGTCAGCTGCTTCGCGAGGGCTTCGCGCAGACTCTGGGACGGGTTCGCCCCCGGGGTGACCACGACGACCCTCCACGTCGGCGGCCAAGCGCCGAGCGACCCCCGCTCGATCGCGGGAACGACGCCGGCTCGAGCGAGGCTGCTCTTCCCGCTCCCGGAGGGCCCGACGAGCGACAGCGTGCCTCGGGTCCTCAAATGGTCGATCGCGGTCGCGATCTCCACCGAGCGGCCGAAGAAGAGATCTCGATCCGTCCCCTCGAAACGCTCGAGACCTCGAAACGGCCCCTCCTCCTCGGGCGGCAAGGGCCGCCCGTGCCCACGCGATTGCGCGCGCATGCGACTCAATGAATAGGCGACCACCTCCGCCGAGGCCGGTCGATGAGCGGGGTCCGTCGAGAGGAGAGCGTCGATCAGCTCCCCGAGGTCGGGGGCGACATCCGGTAGGACCGAAGCGATCGGCGGGGCAGGCGCGGCGCCATTCAAGATGTCGTCTACGATCTGAGCACGCCTCTCCAGCGCGAGGTCGTCGGTGAGCGCGGCCGCGGCGGGCAGACGGCCGGTCAGACACTCGAACAGCGTGACGCCCAGCGAATACAGATCGCTCGCCGGAGAGGGCGCGCTCCCGCCCGCGCAAGCAGGATCGATGTAGCCCATCGTGCCCGGCGTCCCGCCGAGCGTGTCGCTCGTCGCTCGAGTGATGTAGTCCTCGACGACGAAGTCGTGCACGAGCGCGGCGTGCTTCCCCGGCCCCTGACGCTCGGGCTCGAGGGGGCGCAGGCCGCCGTGCCATACGATGCCGAAATCGATGAGCTTGATAGTCCCCGCCGCGTCGACGATGTTCGCGGGCTTGACGTCCCGGTGCACCAACCCCGCCCGGTGGACCGCGGCCAAGGCGCTCGCGACGCTCTCGCCGACACGGAGCGTCTCCTCGACGGACAGCTTGCCCCAAGAGAGCTTCTCCGACAGCGGCGTTCCAACGAGGTGCTCCATCGCGAGCCCCATCAGGCCGAGCTCCTCGTCCGTCACCAGCGAGTAGTACCGAACCACGTTCGGGTGCTCCACCTGGCACAAGGAGCGCGCCTCCTCGACGATGCGGGCGACGCCGGCGGTGGGGTTCCCCGACTCGGACCTCGAGCTCCGATCGACCTGAAACACCTTCAATGCAACGGTCCGGAACACCTGCGCCGCGTGGATCTCTTCCGCGACATAGACAGGCGCGAAGCCGCCCTGTCCGAGCCGCTTCGACGCGTCGATCCGAAATGGTCCGATCCGCTGCTGTTCGGGCGGGCGCTGGAAGAGCTTGGTGAGCGAGTCGCTTGTCATCTCGAGAGATAGGGCAGAGCCGCGGCCATGGTGGCGGAGGCTACACCATCGAGGCGGGTCTGCGCAGGAGGGTCCGGCCCGGCGACTGAAGGCAGATCGCCAGAGCGAGAGCGGCCCTGAATTGCAGTCTGCAAGCGGGCTCGCGCTCCCGCTCGCGCTCCAAATTGGAAGAGGCGAGATCGCGCGCTGCGTCCGGTTCGTGCCAGTACTGCCGGCCGGAAGTCCGCTTCCGGTCCAGGCACGAGCTTCGGGCCGGCAGTGCTCGCGACGGGCCCGAAGCCCCGCCACCGTCGAGCGTCACTCCACTATACTTCGTCCCGCATGGGCCCCGATCACTCCTCCGCCGAACCTACGCACTGCTCGAGCGAGACCCTGGAAGACCTCGCCGAAAGCGGGCCCATCGTGACCGACTCGAGCTCGGGCTTCAGCAGCGGCGTGCGCCTGGTCCGTCCGCTCGGCGCGGGCGGGATGTCGACGGTATTTCTGGCCGAGCGCGTCGCCGCCCCTACCGGTCCGCTCTTGGGGGAGGAGACGCCGCGCGTCCTCGCGATGAAGTTCCTCCAGCCGCTGACCGCGGCCTCCCTCGACAAGTTCGGCGTGAAGCCGCTCGACTTCGTGAAGAAGGAGGTCGTCGCCCTCCAGCGCCTCAGCTCGATGCGGCCCCGTCCCGCCAACGTGATCGACTACTACGGGTGCGGAGAGATGGACGTCGTCGTGCGCGGTCGCGCTCGCCGATTGCCCTGGATCGCGGTGGAGCTCGTCGAGGGTGGCAATGCCGGGCTCTCCCTCGCAGACCGCGTCATGGGCGCGGTCGGGGGCGTCGATCCGGTGAGGGCTCTGCGGCTCGTGCGCGGCATCGCTCACGGCCTCGCCGCGCTCCACTCGGTCGGCGTCATTCATCGCGACTTGAAGCCCGAGAATGTCCTCGTGAGCGGACCGGTGGACGACGAGCAACCGAAGCTGAGCGATTGCGGGATCGCCCGCGTCTCCGGTATCGAGACGAGCCTCCTCGCCGCCGTCACCCCGCAATATGGCGGCATCGAACAGTTCTTGCCTGCCAGCGCAGTAGGCAATCCGCTCATCGGCGCCTGGACCGACGTGCACGCGTTCGCGGCGGTCGTCTGGTTCATCCTGGGCGGGGAGCAATGGCACCGGGATCTGCCCCAGCAGCCGGTGAGCCTGGATTGGGTCAACGGTGACCGTCGCTCGCTGCGGACGGCCTCCCGGCTCCATCCGGCGCTCGCCGGATCCAACAGCCTCGGCGCCCTCGACGCGGTCCTTTGCCGCGGGGCCTCGGCGCGGCTCCCGTCCGTCTGTGCCGAAGGGGACTACGCGAAGAGGATGCAGAAGCTGCTCTTGGAGCGCTTCCCCGCCGCTGGGAACCGCCCCGAGCGGTACGCGGATCTCGCCAGCTTCGTCGGGGATCTCGATCCGATCCTCGCCGGAGTCGCCGAGGATTGGCGAAAGCGCGCCGGTCGAGAGCAGAAGCCCGCGACCCAGTTTCGGCCCACGATCGCGCTATCGCCGACCGACCTCGAGAGGCTCGTCGACGGATACGTGACGAAGGTGCATCCGCCGGAGCGATTGCCGACCCAAGTCGAGCAGCCTCTCCTGTCCCGAGGCCTCGTCGCGCACTACCCCGATGGCTCATCGGTGGCCCGTGGATCCGCCGGGCTCCTGTACTTGCGAGACCGGCGCGCCCACACCATTCAACTTCCGCCCGACGCCGGGCTCGTGGAGATCGTCCGGTCGGCCATTCGCCTGCTCCACGCCGATCCATTCGGTTGCGCAATCGTCTCGCCAAAGCGCGTCGCCTTCGTCCGCGCCAATACGGTCTCGTACCTCGAAGCGCCCCAGGTCGCGGGCCGGATGGTCGGAGACATCGTCTCCGCGCATCGTTATGGTGGCCGCCTCGCCGTCGTCACGGACGAAACGGAGGACTCCGAGGGAGCGTCCGAGCTCTGGTGGACGGCGGACGGCCGGACTTGGAGCGAGCCCAGCGCGGTGGTGCTCAATGGCGGACGCGCGCTCGCGAGCTCGGAAGGCCCTTATGGCAGCCTCGTCGTCGGCCTCCGCGAGGGCAAACGCGTCTCCGCCTGCGCCGCGTTCATTGGCAATGATGGCCGGTCGACGAGCTACGCCAAAGGCCTCGGGGCCATCGCCGGGCTGAGGACGGCGTTGAGCGGCCTCGAGTCCGAGAACTGGGCGGCGAGCGGAGCGGCGGTGGTGCGCTTCACCCAAGGAGCGGTGGTGACGGAGACCGTCGACCCCGCGCCGCCGAGCGAAGACGACTGGGCCGACCTCTCCCTCGACCTCGTCGGGGTGCCGTGGCTCCTGATGGCGAGAGCGATCTTCCGGCGCGAGGTCCGTGGCGACACGGCCACCTGGCGGTGCGTCCACGCGAAGCCCGGGGGCGAGCCGCCGTTCGTCTCGATGTCCTTCACGCCCGACGGAGCCTTCGCGCTCGACGCCCACTTCAATACGCTCCAGGTCACCCCGAGCGATATTCAACGCTGGACGCGCCGCTGAAGGACGCCTGCGCAACACTCCACTTTCCCGCGGAGGCGCTCGCGGATGACGCGACGCCCCGCCGCCAGCCTCTCGGTCGGCGACGGAGACTGGCATTGACTCGCTCCTCGACCAGGCATGAGCCGCGAGTCCCTCGAAGTTTGGGAGCACGCTTATCGCGTGGCGATCCCGGCCCCTCTCCGGTTCTCGATCGCGTCTGTGTGTCGACTCTACGGGGGCCGGGCCATTCTGAGTACCCCCAGACGCGGAAACTCTTCGCCTTCCTCTTTCGAGGCGCGCTGGGCGAGCCCGCTCCACTCACGCTCGACGGGCGCGGCACCGGAGTGGCTGCCAATTCACATCCCCCGGCCCCCCTCGCTGTGCGAGGGGGGGGATCGGTCGGAGGGCACGGCTGGTCGCCGCGTGAGCGGTCGCAGCGAGCTCGCCTTGGGTCTCTCTCCTCCGCGCCCGCCCGGGTCAAGGTGCTGTGCACAACCCAGAGCGCTGACTCCCTCCTCGCTACGCGAGGGGGGCTTGGGGGGTGAAAGAGCAGCAACTGCCCACCCAGTGGCCTGACGACCGCATTTTTCAGCACACTGCTAAGGCAACGTCCCCGTGTAGACCTCCACCTTGAACGAGCCGCTGCAGTCGGTGCTGGTCGCGCCCATCTCGTGCCGCCCTGCGAGGACGCGCGTGTACGACGTGCCCGCGGTCACCGCCACGGTCGTCTCGGCGGTCCAGCCCAATTGATGGAGCCCCGCCGTCGACCCGGAGGGGACGTTCAGGACTCCCCACTCGGCGACGCCGCCGTTGAAGGCCACCGCCAATGTGCTCCCGATGGCGATGTTGATCTCGTTGTCGCTCCCGGCGATGGGGGTCATGTTGCAATAGCCCCGCGCCGAAAGCACTGCCGTGCCCGAAACGGGGGGCGTAAACGTCAAGCTTGCCAATTGGCTGGCGGTGGGCGTGGCGGGGATCGTCGCGAACTGGAACGTTGCCCGCTTCATCAGCGTCGGCCCCGCCGGGCCGGCCGGCCCCGTGGCTCCCGTAGCCCCATCCGCTCCGTCGACTCCAGGCGCGCCCTGTGGCCCCGTCGCACCGGGCGGCCCCTGCGCACCAGTCGCGCCGGTCGCGCCCACCTGGCCCTGCGGCCCGACGTCGCCTTGCGGCCCGACGTCGCCCTGCGGTCCGACGTCTCCTTGTGGACCGACGTCGCCCTGGGGCCCGACGTCACCTTGTGGACCGACGTCGCCCTGGGGCCCGACGTCGCCCTTGGGACCGGCGTCGCCTTGTGGTCCGACGTCTCCTTTGGGTCCGACGCAATCGGCGACGTTGCAATCGCCGTCGCCGTTCACGTCTTCACTCCCGTCGCATTCGCCGTTGCTGTTCGAGTCCCAGCACGAGACGCCGTCCACGGCGTCCGTCGAGCACCCGAAGAGCCATGGCGTCGCCGCCAACCACACTGCCCAAGCACCACAGAGCCGCGCGGTCTTCATAGCTTCGCTCCGAGTCGAGGAATGGGATCTGCGAGCCCGGTCCGGCGAAGTCTGCCATTGCGCGCTCGTGTATTGCACGCTCGCCCGATGCATTGGTCGCGCCAACTCCCGACGCCGTGAAATATCGCTCGCCGACCGGTCGGCGGCTGCAAGATCCGGAGCGGATCGCAGGCGTTGCGCGCGCCCTCCGGTGCACCACGCGACGAGGATGCCCACCGCCGGAAGATCCTTGGCGCTTCGTGCTTCCGGCCCGAAGGCCGATTTCCGGGTATCGATTGCTCCGCTCGTTTCAGCGAGGCCCGGCGCGTGGTAGACGCCGGCCCATGAGCGACAAGGAACAGCTCAAGGCCCTGGTGGAGGCGCTCTTGCCCGCCATTCGTGAGGTGGATCCGAGCAAGCCCGACGCCGCGCAGAAGCTCGCCGCGCGCTTGCCCCTCGGTGGGCCCGAGCTCAGCGCGCTGCGCGCCGCGCTGCGCGCCGCGGTCGAGTCCAGGGCCGTCGCTGACCGCGAGAACGACGGCGTGCGCTTCTCGCGCCTGCGCAAGGCCGAAGCCGAGACCGACTACAGCATCGACGTGGTGCATATGAACAAGCCCGCGCTCGCGCATACTCACCCGCGCGGCGAGATCGACCTGTGCTTTGCCGTGGACGGCGACGCCCGCTTCGACGCGCAGCCCGAGGGTTGGACGGTGTATCCGCCCGGCTCATGGCACGTGCCCACCGTCAGCGGCGGCGCAATGGATATCCTCTACTTCCTGCCCGGCGGCGCGATCACCTTCGGACCCAAGGCATGAGCCCGATGCGCGGCGCTCTGTCCGCGATCGGCTTTGCCTTCGCGAGCGTCGCCATCGGGTGCGGCGACTCGCACCCGTCGGTCCCGTCGGCCGCGGCGGCATCGAGCGCAGCTCCGTCGAGCGCCGCCTCATCGACCGTCGCGGCCCCGCTCATTGATATCTTGCCGCTCACGATCTCTTTTCAGGGAAAGCTGATCGCTCGGCTTTTCGCCGATGGTCGCACCGAGTCCTCTGGCCAGAACGCACCGGGCACCGTGCTGGCTCCGGGCCCCACGCTTCGCTCCGACGGCACGATGGTCATGACCAAAGGCGGCGTCCGGGCGCGCCTCGACGCCCAGGGAAACATCTACGTCATCCAGCCCCCCGGGGTGACTCCCCCCGAGCCGCTCTTCGGACGCATCACCGGGGACGAGCTCAAGCTCGCCAAGTCCGATCAGCCCCGGAGCGTCCGTGTCCGCGGCAACATGATCGAGTTCGGCAAGGACGACAGCAGCCAGATCGACGGCGACGTGACCCCCAGCATGCGCCACACCGCGTTGGTCATGGCCGCCGCGTTTTACATCGACGGCGCCATTGCGAGCCCTTGAGGAGCGCACTCCGATGCGTCGTCTCCACCTCGCGTGCTCGACGGGATGCCACCGTCTTGCCGCCGGCGCCCCGACAAGGTGATCGCGGTTCCAACGCTCTACGCGCCTGAAGAAATGACCATGGTTCGGCGCGGTGCTTCGCGCTTAAATCCGTCGAGGCACGACGGACCGAGGAGCGCGCGATGGCAGGGGGAGGCGGGGGCGTTTCGGTCGGGACGATCGTGGGGGGGGACTTTCGGATCGTTCGTCCCCTCTCCTCCGGCGGGATGGGCACCGTCTATGTGGCGGAGCAGATCTCCACCTCTCGCGAGCGCGCGTTGAAGCTCATGCTCGGCGAGCTCTCGGGCAATGACGACCTGAAGCGGCGCTTCGCCCAGGAGGCCCGGATCGGGGCCCACATCGAGAGCGAGCACGTGGTCGAGGTGGTCGGGGCGGGGGTGGATCCGGCGCTCGATACCCCTTGGCTGGCGATGGAGCTCCTCTTGGGGAGAGATCTCGCGTCGCTGCTCGCCGAGCGAGGGGCACTGTCGAACAGCGCGACGCTCGCCTTCTTCGAGCAGCTGACGCACGCGATGGCTGCCGCCCACGACAAGCAGATCGTCCACCGCGATCTGAAGCCCGAGAATATCTTTCTCGCCCAATCGCGTCGCGCGGGCACCGAGTACACGGTCAAGGTGTTGGACTTTGGGATCGCCAAGCTCCTGGGGCAGGCGCGGACGAGCGCCACTGCCGCCATGGGCACCCCGCTCTGGATGGCTCCCGAACAGACCCAGCCCAATGCTCACATCACCCCCGCGGCCGACATATGGGCCCTCGGCCTCATTGCATTTCGTTGTCTTGCGGGGGCCTCGTTCTGGAAGAGCGCCGCATCGCCCAATGCCTCGGCGATGATGGTCATTCGGGAGATCGCGTTCGAGCCCATCCCGACGGCGAGCGGGCGCGCCCGTGAGCTCGGCGCGCCGGCGCTCCCATCGGGCTTCGATGGGTGGTTCGCGCGCTGCGTGCACCGCGCGCCAGAGGCGCGGTTTCAGCACGCCCGAGAGATGTTCGATGGGCTTCGGTCGGCGCTGACGGCGGCGGCGCCTCGGACCGGCCCCTCTGGAACCCAAGCCGCGGCCGCCCTCACGTTCGGCCCGGCTTCGAACGCCACCGCCGTGGGCGCGCCCCTCCCCGGGATCACCGACTTCGGCGCGGCGGGCACGCGCCCTCCCTCGTCTCCGGTACGAATCCCGAGCCCGCCATCGAGCACGACCCTCTCCCTGAAGTCGAACATGACAGTTGCGGTCGGAGCCGGCGCGGCGGTCCTGGTCGCGATCTCGATCATGATCGTCGCCAGCAGCTCGAAGGAAGCGGGGCGCCCCATCGACGATGACGCGCGCCCCGTCGTCGCCGCCACCAACGTCTCTCGGGCGAGGCCGACCACCACCGTCACGAGCAGCCCGATCGCGTCGACCACCTCACTCGAGGCGGGCTCGACGAGCACTGCATCTTCGGTCGACTCGCTGGGCTCCGTCGGTGCGACTTCGCCACCCGCTCCCCGTCCCGTTCGCGTGAATGCATCCCCGCCCCCGTCGAAGCCGCCCTCGCCAAAGAAGCGGCCGCCCGACTTCGATCCGGGCGGCATCTGAGGCCTCTTTCCGCTCTCCTTGCCTGCGAAGAGTTCTTCAGCGCATCACGATGTCCGCGAGGGCGAGCGCCTCGGCGATCTGCGCGATGCGTTCTTCGCTCGGCCGGACATGCAGCAGCGTGGCGATCTCGGACTCGGTCAGCTCGCGCCGCGAGCGGGCGGCGCCGAGGGACCGAGCGAGCTCGCGCTGAGCCTCGCCGAGCCCATCGTCGGAAGGAGGGACCGGGGCGTCCGGCTCGAAGAGCCCGAACCAACCATGCGTATCGATGGGTCCGCCGCTGCACCTCGTAATGGGGCCGGTCGCCGTCCAGAAGCCGGCGGTGACCAGGTCTTCGACGGCGGACGCCGCTTGCATCGCGAGCGGCTCGAGCAAGCCCGGCAAGCAGTCCTTCGGTAGACCGGTCTTCAAATGCCGCAGGGGCTGGTAGTCCTCCCGGGCGATGTCCCCGGCCGCTGCCTCGTTGCGCGAGCTCCTCTCGTCGAACACCACCCCCACCATCGCCGGAGCGTCCCAGCGCACGCTCAAATGCGCGCCCCCCTCGAAGTAGACATAGCTTCCCTCGACCCAGCCCCCGCGAAAGTGCCCCCGTGTGTCGGTCCCGTCACGCTGGAGATCGCGCATGCAGTCGAGCACGTAGTGGACGCGAACCGCTCGCACGACATCGTCTCGCATGATTCGCTCGGCCATGTTCGTGCGCGGAGCGTCGCGCTGTCCGAGCGCGCGCACAAGGTCCCCTGAGCGCGCGCCCTCGACAGCGCCTCGGACAATCCGGCTCGGACGTCCCTGATATCGTGCGGGCTCAGCGAGCTCGGCCGGTCGCCGCCTCTCGCATCGCCGGGTCTGGGTTCTGATCGAGCGTCACGACGTGCGGGCAGCGCACGCACGCGCGCCGACCCGCCTGCGCGTACCAACGGCACGTCGGCCGCAGCCGACATGACGGCGCGAGCAGCGAAGCCACCGGGACGAGATCGACGATGCGCTCCACGAGATTGCAGTGCTCTCCACTCCAGTGAGAGCACCGTGATGTCTGGCAGTCGCCGCCGAACCGGAACACCTCGGTCGGCTTCAACGGCTCCGCGAGCTGCAAGAGCTCCTCTGTGACCGGCACCACCTCTTCGAGGTACCTCGCCTCCGGCGGGGATTTCGTGTGATCGATGACCCCGAAGGCCACTGCGCGCGGGCTGTCGGGCGGAGCGCTCGGACAGGAGAGCACCTCACCCGACTCCCTCGCTCTCGCCTTCACGCGAGGAGCGGCGGCGGCACGAAGCCGCAGATGATGGTCCCAGGCCGCTCGATCACGACCGGCTTCAGCTTCAATCCGGTAGCGCGACCGGTGCTCAGGGCGACCTCCTTGGCGAGCGCGGCGGGGGCCAGCTCCAACCTCTCGAGATCTGCCTCGTTCAATACGAAGCCATTGATGATGCCGCCTCCGGGGTTCTTCCCGATTGCAGCCTTGACCGACGCGAGCGTCGCCGAACGCAGATCTTTGATCGCGAGCTTCTTCGAGGCTGCCTTCTTCTTGGGCGCAGCCTTCTTCTTCGGCGAAGCCTTCTTCGCAGTGCGTTTCGCGGCCATGTCCACCTCCCTTGAGATCAGGTGACCACCAACGATGACGACCGTCAAGCCCGCGGAGCGATGGCTCTATTGGGCTGCTTGCTCAGGCCTCCACGACGAGACCCGATACGAGCCCGCCAAGACGCGTCCACTCCGACAATGTCCGATGACGAAGCCGTCTCTTTCCACGCTCTCTTGGTGTCCGTGGAGCCCGAGGATTCTCTTTCGCGACGCGCATGCAAGCTCGCCAGCAAGATCTCCGTCCAATGTCGAACGGTACAATCGTAGACAGAAGCGGTTCAATCTACTCGCTTCGCTCAAGGGTACCTGTTGCGCGCCCGGGTCAGCGACACGAGCTTCGCCGGCGCCGTGCTCGACGAGCTGGCCGCCGAGAGCGCCGTCTTCGAGCGCTGCGACTTCCGCGGCGCGACGCCCGACCCCCGCACGCTGACGCCGAGCCCCACGTTCCACGATTGTCGGTTCGAAGAGGCAAAGTCCAGCGAGCGTGTCAGGTCGCGCGTCCTCCACCCTGCCACGCGCGGACATCGGTTCGGACGCGAGGTGCCTTGGGAATTGCCGTTCCGGATGCTCTTCTTCGATGACTTCACCGGCGTGGCCGATCCGCGCCCCGTCGAGGCGGTGCGCCGTACACAACGCCTGGCTGTCGTCACTCGCCTCGGGCGACGCCGAGGGACACCTCCCCTTTCGGGAGGCGTTCATCACGGCGCGCGACGTCGGCCAGCGCGCATTGAATGTCGAGCTGCACCTCGCGACGCACGCCGCGCCAGGCGTGCCGCGCGGCGACGTGGTGATCCGCGGCAAGCTCGACTTGGAATGACCTCCTCGAGCGCGTCACGGCTCGAGCGTGACGCAGTCGGCGCGAAACAGCTCGATGCCCTGCATGACCGGATAGGCAAAGAAGATCGAGGTGTCGTTCGCGCCGCCGGTGACCATCGCCAGCTCGGAGTTGCTCGACTTGACCTCTACGAGCTGCGCGTCGGAGGCGGTGATGTTGTAGCCGTCCGATACGAACACGGAGATGCCGTCGACCGTGCGCTTGGAGACGACGAACCCGTCGCGCCACGGGTGGAACATGGGGCTCGTGTCACCGTAGGTGTAGCTGTCGGTCCACGGGTCGCCGACGGGCGATCCTCGATCGTCCAGCATATAGACGGCGATGCCGTCGATGTAATTGGAGATGCTGTACCAATAGCCACCGCCGGGGCGCCGCTCGAGCTCCTGTTTGATTGGCACGAATGGCAAGTCGAAGCCGCTGAGCCAGACCAGCTCACCGCTCGTCAAGCGATGAAAGTCCACGCGCGGCGCATCCTCGCAGTAGTAATCCGTGCCGCTGCTGAAGAAGGTAGAGTCGCTGTCGAACACCGCGCGCGTCGTGACGCACCACTCGGAGGCGAAGGTCCCGACGTACGACGGCGCGCTGCCGGACAGGTCGGGCAAGGCAAGCCTCGGCGATGCGACGAGGATCTATGTCTGCGGGAGCGATACATTCCCCGGCTCGGTGACAGTGGCGGGAGGGGTTTCCATCTTCGGCGGATTGTCCTGTGACGCGTGGGTGTACACGAGCGCCCAAGCCCATCCGAAGATCCTCGGGGACGAGGACGTCCCCGCATTGGTGATTTCGGGAGCGGGGAACAGTCGGCTGAAGAGCTTGGACGTGGAGGCGCCGGACGCGGTAGCGGATGGCGCGAGCAGCGTCGCGGTGGTGATTTCGCAGGCCACTGTCGATGCGGATGAGATGAACATCGTCGCCAATAACGGGAGGGATGGGGCGCCGCCGCCGGCTCAGGAGGGGCAGCTCAACCGGGCGGAGGGTGGAGCGAACGGAGCGGCAGAGGGGTCGACTCCGGCAAATGCTATCGGCGGCATGAACACGTGCGGTGCGGTGAATCTCAGCGGCGGCGGAGGGGGGAAGGGCGGTGACTCGACCTCTGCCGTAAAAGATGGTGGACCGGGTGGGCCTGGGGATGGCGGGTCCGGTGCCTTGGGGCACGTGGGCGAGTCCATTACGATTGGCTGCGGAAATGGCGACAACGGCATGAACGTGAGCACTTCCGCCGATTCCGGTGCCGGGGCTAGTGACCTGGGCGAGTTGTCATCTGCTGGGTTCAGTCCCGCCGATGGTGAGCCTGGCAATGATGGCGCGAACGGCGAGAGCGGCGGGGGGGGCGGTGGTGCCCTGGCTAGTGGGACAAAGAATGGTGGCGGAGGTGGCGCGGGCGGGGCCGGTGGCTGCGGAGGGCACGGCGCGCCCGGCGGCAAGGGAGGGGGGAGTTCGATCTCGCTGGCTTCCGTCGGGGCAGTTGTGGCGTTGACGTCGGCGGTAACCCTCAAAGTTGGTGCTGGCGGTAGTGGAGGTGACGGGGCAAAGGGCCAACTGGGTCAACAAGGGCCATTGCAATCGCCGGGATTCTGACGGCGTGCACTGGAAGCGTCTGTGAAGAGCAACCGCGCCTGTGTAGAAGGGGCGAGCGGCGCCAGCGAGGCAGGGGTGCGGGGGGCAATGGCGGCAGCGCGCGACCGGCGGCAACGGCGGCCAAGGTGGAGAGGGCAGGAGCGTCATCCCGAGCGAGTGCAACCCGACGGAGGGAGCCGAGATCGGAGCCGACTGCGGTGTATTCGTCACTGCGGGAGCGAACGGGAGCGGGACACAAGCGAGCCCGTTCGGGTCGATCACCCAAGCAGCAGCAAGCCTCGGCGATGCGACGAGGATCTATGTCTGCGGGAGCGATACATTCCCCGGCTCGGTGACAGTGGCGGGAGGGGTTTCCATCTTCGGCGGATTGTCCTGTGACGCGTGGGTGTACACGAGCGCGCAAGCCCATCCGAAGATCCTAGGGGACGAGGACGTCCCCGCATTGGTGATTTCGGGAGCGGGGAACAGTCGGCTGAAGAGCTTGGACGTGGAGGCTCCCGACGCGGTGGCGGATGGAGCGAGCAGCGTCGCAGTGGTGATCTCGCAAGCGACTGTCGATGCGGATGAGATGAGCATTGTGGCGAATGATGGGCGCGATGGGGCGATGCCGCCGGCTCAGGAGGACCCCCTTGACAGGGCGGACGGTGGCGCGAGCGGAGCTGCAGAGGGTTTGCCTCCGGCGAATGCAATGGGCGGGACGAACACGTGCGGCGTGGTGAACCTGAGCGGTGGTGCAGGAGGAAAGGGCGGAGACCACACGTCCGCGGTCAAAGATGGCGGCAACGGTGGGGACGGCGACAATGGGTCAGGCGGGCTCGGACATGCGGGTGAGACGAGCACAACGGCATGTGCGAATGGTGACAATGGCACCAACATGAACACGCCTGCGTCCTCTGGCGCGGGCGCGACCGATCTCGGTGAGTTGTCCACGACCGGATTCAGCCCGGTGGACGGCGAGCCCGGCATTGACGGACTGAACGGGACAAGTGGAGGGGGCGGAGGAGGCGCGAGGGCCAACGCGACAATCCATGGCGGTGGTGGCGGCGCAGGCGGCGCCGGCGGTTGTGGCGGTCATGGCGGACCCGGGGGCAAGGGCGGCGGGAGCTCAATAGCGCTCATTTCCGTCGGCGCAATGGTGACTCTGAACAACTCCGTGGCCTTGAAGGTCGGAGCCGGTGGCAATGGCGGCGAGGGAGCGAAGGGGCAGATTGGACAGCTCGGCGGATTGAAGGGAAGCCGCGCAACTGGCGTGATGCTGAACAATGCCTGCGATGGGGGCGATGGCGGAAGGGGTGCTGCTGGTGGCAACGGTGGTGGCGGCCGCGGCGGACACGCAATAGCGATCGCCTACGTCGGACCCCAGCCGACGGGCGGTACTCCCGACATGACGGGCGCTTCGGCTGGCGACGGCGGCGTGGGCGGCGACAACCTCGCGGCAGACCCGGGTGGACATGGCGATCCCGGCATTGTCCAGCCAAGCCAGGTATTCTGAGTCACGGCGGTGACGAGGGCACCGCGAAACGGCGAGGCAAGGAGGGGGGCCTGTCGTGACTCAATGCCCAGTCACTCCACGAACACGGACCGTCCAATCCCCACGACCGGTTCTCCCCCATTTGCGCGCAGAGCGCGGGCGTAAGCACGCGCGAGTCCGCGCGGAGCGCGGACCGAGCACAAATAAGGGGGAGAACGGCGGCGCGGAGGCGCGAAGCGCCGAGCACCGACGAGTGCGGGGCATACCTCCCGCCGACGACGCATTCCAGGCAGGAAACAGGGCATTGCAAGCCGGGAAAATCCAAGAGGCGGAAGACCGCTACGAAGAGGCCTTCCGATTGCGACCGTCCCCCGACGTCGCCGCCAACCTCGCCCAAGCCGAGAAGGCGCTCGGCAAGCGCGCCGAAGCCGCCGAGCACATCGCCTACGCGATCCGCACCCGCGCAGCGAGCACGCGCCCCGAGCAAAAAGCGGCCATGGAAGCCTTGCTCGCTGAGCTACAAAAAGGCGTCTGCTCATTGAGCGTGCAAGCCAATGTCTCCGGAGCCACCGTCTCCGTCGACGGCCGCCCCGTGGGAACCGAGCCGCTCAAAGCGCCAATCTTCCTCGAGCCCGGCAGCCACATCATTCGAGCCGAGCTCGACGAGCACGAGCCCAAAGAGCAGATGATCTCGGTGACGCCGGGGACCTCGCTGTCGATCAAGTTGGTATTGGTGCCCAAAGAGGGCAGCGGCGGAGGTGGGGGGGGAAAGCCGCTTTGGCCGATAGGCGTATTCGTGGGGGGTGGCGGCGGTGGGAGCCGCGATGGGCATCAGCGGGTTCGTGCTTCGACAAGCCAAGCGAGACGACGCGGACGAAATTGCCCAGGGCCTACCGCCCGGCACGTGCGCGCGCGGCGGCGCCGAGTGCGACGCCATTACGAACGACTACGAACAAGCGGACACCTTCGTCGGCGTGGGGGCAGCCGGGTTCGCGCTCTTGGGCGCGGCCGGGCTGGGAGCGCTGATCTATGCAGTGGTCCCCGGCTCCGACCCACCGCGGCGCCGCGCCGACCGCCACGATTGAATTCACCCCATCCTAGGCTCCACGATTGGCTTCAACTTGCAGGGAAGGTTTTAACATGCTCCGAGCCACCTCCAACGCGTTCGCCCTCGCCGTCGCCAGCGTCCTCGCGGCGTGCAGCGGAACCCTCTGTGAAGAACAACCGCAACTCTGCGGAGAAGGAGCAAGTGGCGCCAGCGGGGGCAACAACGCGGGGGGCAGCGGCGGAAGCGGCGCGACTGGCGGCAACGGTGGCCAAGGTGGAGAGGGCGGGAGCGTCATCCCGAGCGAGTGCAACCCGACGGAGGGCGCCACAATTGGCGCCGACTGCGGCGTATTCGTGGCGGCCGGCGCCAACGGGAGCGGCACTCAAGCCAGCCCATTCGGAACGATCACACAAGCGGCGGCGAGCCTCGGTGACGCGACGCGAATCTATGTCTGCGGCAGCGACACGTTCCCCGGGTCCGTGACGGTGTCGGGAGGGGTTTCGATATTCGGCGGCCTGTCGTGCGACGCGTGGGTGTACACGAGCGCCCAAGCCCATCCGAAGATCCTCGGGGACGAGGACGCCCCCGCATTGGTGATAACCGGGGCGGGGAATAGTCGGCTGAAGAGCTTGGACGTGGAGGCACCCGACGCGGTGGCGGATGGAGCGAGCAGCGTCGCAGTGGTGATTTTGCAAGCGACTGTCGATGCGGATGAGATGAGTATTGTCGCTAATAGCGGGCGGGATGGGGCGCCGCCGCCGGAGCAGGAGATGCAGTTGCCGCGCGCGCAGAAGGGCGGGGATGGGGCGGCGGAGGGGACTGACCCAACAACGAACGCAATGGGCGGCATGAACACATGCGGCGCAGTGAATCTTCACGGGGGAGCTGGCGGGAAGGGGGGCGACCATGCAGGAGTGCTTAATGGGGGTCCCGGCGACGACGGAGACTCCGGTGCTGGTGGGCTTGGACAAGCTGGCCAGACGTCCGGACAGTCCTGCGGAATTGGCGAAAGTGGCGCTGATCAAAGCACGCCCGCAAACTCGGGCGCGGGGGCGACCGATCTTGGTGAACTATCGGCTATAGGGTTCAGTCCAGTGGATGGCGAGCCCGGCGATGAGGGCGGGAACGGCACCAGCGGAGGTGGGGGAGGTGGAGCGCGAGCCAACTCATCAATCAATGGCGGCGGAGGAGGTGCGGGCGGCGCCGGGGGGTGTGCAGGGCACAGTGGAGTCGGCGGGAAGGGGGGCGGGAGTTCGATTGGGCTTATATCAATTGGAGCGTCGGTCGCTTTGACAGGGACGGTGACGCTGAAAGTGGGCGCGGGCGGGAATGGTGGCGAAGGAGCCAAAGGTCAGCTCGGTCAGTTGGGCGGCTTGAAGGGCGCCGGCGCCATCGGGGCGACGCTAAGCAATGCTTGTGACGGGGGGTTCGGCGGCAGGGGGGCGACTGGCGGCAACGGCGGCGGCGGCCGCGGCGGCCACGCAATAGCAGTTGCTTACGTCGGGCCCGAGCCGAACGGAGGCACTCCTGACATGACGGGCGCTTCGGGTGGTGATGGCGGCGTTGGTGGCGACAACCTGGCGGCCGACCCTGGTGGACAGGGCGATCCCGGCATTGTTCAGCCAAGCCAAGCATTCTAAGTCTCGGCGGTGACGCGGGCACCGCGAAACGGCTTAGCCATGGAGGGGGGACCTGTCGTGATTCAATGCCCAGCCACCCCACGAAGACGAACCGTCCGACTACCACGACCGGTTCTCCCCCATTTGCGCGCAGAGCGCGGGCGTAAGCACGCGCGTGTCCGCGCGGAGCGCGGACCGAGCACAAATAAGGGGGAGAACGGCGGCGCGGAGGCGCGGAGCGCCGAGCACCGACGAGTGCGGGGCATACCTCCCGCCGACGACGCATTCCAGGCAGGAAACAGGGCATTGCAAGCCGGGAAAATCCAAGAGGCGGAAGACCGCTACGAAGAGGCCTTCCGATTGCGACCGTCCCCCGACGTCGCCGCCAACCTCGCCCAAGCCGAGAAGGCGCTCGGCAAGCGCGCCGAAGCCGCCGAGCACATCGCCTACGCGATCCGCACCCGCGCCGCCTCCACCCGCCCCGAGCAAAAAGCGGCCATGGAAGCCTTGCTCGCCGAATTGCAAAAAGGCGTCTGCTCATTGAGCGTGCAAGCCAATGTCTCCGGAGCCACCGTCTCCGTCGACGGCCGCCCCGTGGGAACCGAGCCGCTCAAAGCGCCAATCTTCCTCGAGCCCGGCAGCCACATCATTCGAGCCGAGCTCGACGAGCATGAGCCCAAAGAGCAGATGATCTCGGTGACGCCGGGGACGTCGCTGTCGATCAAGTTGGTGCTGGTGCCGAAAGAGGGCCGCGGTGGGGGTGGGGGGGGAAAGCCGCTTTGGCCGATAGGCGTATTCGTGGGGGTGGCGGCCGCTGGAGGCATCGTGGGAGGGACGATGTTTGGCCTGCGAGCCGCAAAGGACAGCGACCTGGAGGGCCAGCGTTGCCCGGGGGGTACGGGCTGTCCAGGGATCCAAGACCAAGTCGACACCCGAAACACCTTCGGCAATGTCGGGCTCGGCGCATTCATCATTGGCGGCGCCGCGCTCGCCGGGATGATTGTCTATCTGGTGATACCAAGTGGCAGCAACCCCCGCGACAAACGCTCCGCCAGCCTGACCCCCGGCTGCGACGGCGCGGACGTCGGCGCTTCGTTCACGCTTCACTTCTGAGGTAAATCATGCGGCAAGCAAACATCATCGGCGCGCTCATCACCCTGCTGACGGTCCACATCACGGCCTGCAGCGACGACCTGTGCGAGCTGGTCGACTGCAGCGAAGGCGGAACGGGAGCCGGCGCCGGCGGGAATGGTTCGGGTGGGGGAGGAGCCGGTGTCGGCGGGGCCGGCGGCACGGGCGGCGAAGGGGGAAGCGCCATTCCGACGGAGTGCAATCCGATGGAGGGGACGGTCATTGGTGCGGATTGCGGAGTGTTCGTGAAGGCAGGCTCGAGCGGCGATGGGACCCAGGCGAATCCATTTGGTACGATCGCCGACGCGTCGACGAACCTAGGGAGCGCCACGCGAATCTATGTCTGCGGCGGCGACACGTTTACCGGTTCAATTGACCTGACGGGTGGCGTTTCTCTCTTTGGCGGACTCTCATGCGAGTCCTGGCAGTACTCGGAAGCGTCGAGTCATCCGCGGATCCTGGGCGATGAGAACGTGCCGGCGCTCTCCATTACGGGGCCAGGGACGTCACGGCTCCGATCGGTAGATGTCGAGGCACCAGATGCTACGGACGACGGAGCAAGCAGCATTGCGGTACTAATCAGCCAAACGACGGTGTCTGCCGACCAGGCGGACTTTCTGGCCCATGACGGGCACGCCGGAGCGCTCCCTCCTGCACCAGAGGAACAGGCGGGGCAAGCCAACGGCGGAATGATGGGTGCCAATGCTGGCAGCCCGGTCGCAGGGGCAGCAGGCGGCTCCAATGTTTGCGAGGCGGTGAACCTCCTTGGTGGGCTGGGTGGCGCCGGTGGGGTCCTCATGAACGGCAACGGAGGAACAGGCAATGACGGCGACTCCCCCGTTCCGGGAGGTGGGGGGACAGGAGGCCTCGGGCAGACGGGCGCTCTGAACTGCAATGTCGGCTTTGGCGGGGGTCAGCCAGGCGATCCGGGCGGTGGTGGTGGGTCAGGCAACGGCGCTAGCAATCCTGGCAATCTGCTCGCGACTGGATATCTCGCCGCTGACGGTGAGACTGGAATGAATGGCACATACGGACACAGCGGTGGCGGAGGTGGCGGATCCAAGGCGGACAGCGATACAACAGGCGCCGGGGGCGGCGGGGGCGGCGCAGGCGGTTGCGGCGGTCACGGTGGCAGTGGGGGGAAGGGCGGAGGGAGCAGCTTCGCTCTCGTCTCGATCGATGCGTCTGTCAGTCTGGACTCGACGGTTACATTGGCGGTGGGAGCAGGTGGCGACGGTGGAGCGGGCGTTCCTGGGCAGCTCGGTCAGCCAGGGGGTGCTCAAGGACTGCAAGGCAATCCGGGCGGCGGCGTGAGCGGTGGGTGCCCTGGCGGGCTGGGCGGGGACGGAGGGCATGGGGGCAATGGAGGCGGTGGACATGGAGGTTACGCTGTGGCGATCGCGTATCACGGTCCAATGCCCACAGGCGGTACTCCCGATATTTCCAATGCGATGCCGGGTGACGGTGGTGCTGGGGGGGACAATGGTCAGACTCCGGCGGGCGGAACTGGTGATGCGGGCGAAGCGTTAGCGTCGATGGCGTTTTGACGGAGCAACGAGGAAGGTCAGGAATGTTCTAGAAACCCAGCCTTTGAGTGGGCCCGTGCGTGGCACTCGTTCTATGCTCCCTGCGTCGAGCTGACTGAGAGCTGTGCCAGCCGAGTTGGTGAGGGGGCAGGTCTTGAGCCAGTGCCGAATCGCCGAGGTCGAGATGGCCGTGCCACTGCCTGGACCGGTTCTCCCCATTTGCGCGCAGAGCGCGGGCGTAAGCACGCGCGTGTCCGCGCGGAGCGCGGACCGAGCACAAATAAGGGGGAGAACGGCGGCGCGGAGGCGCGAAGCGCCGAGCACCGACGAGTGCGGGGCATACCTACGCCGGGGACGTCGCTGTCGATCAAGCTGGTGCTGGTGCCGAAAGAGGGCGGCGGCGGCCCCCTGTGTCAGAGGAGTTGTCCGATCGATCGATCTCTGAAGATCGATGTTTCGAATCCCTCAATCATCCCTGGTGGGCGGAGCGAGCGAACCGAGCGTGACCGAATACAGCGAAGCATTCAAGTCCAAGATGGTGCAGCGGATGATGGGCCCCCGCGCGATGAGCGCGAACTCCCTCTCGACGGAGATGGGGATCAACCAATCGACGCTGTCGCGGTGGCTTCGAGGAGCACGAGGTACTCTCGGCTCGATGTCCAAGAAGCCGTCTACACCCCCAACATCGCCGAGCCCCTCAACGCCTGCGGAGAAGCCGAGGGCGCGTCGCGCCGAGGAGTGGTCGGCGGAGGCGCGTCTGCGCGTCGTCACCGAGGCGGGCCGCCTGCCGGATTCCGAGCTCGGGGCCTTCCTCCGTCGCGAGGGGCTCCACGAAGCGACGTTGAGCGAATGGCGGTCAGCGGCCCTCGACGGCCTCGCTCCGGAACGGTCTGCTCGCGCCCGCACGAAGCGTTCTTCGGAGCAGAAGCGCGTTCGCGAGCTTGAGCGTGAGGTGAGGCGAAAGGACCGAGCGCTGGCAGAGGCCGCCGCGCTCCTCGTCCTCCAAAAAAAAGTCCAGGCGATCTGGGGGGACGGGGACGACGACACGGCGGAGAAGAGCGACGAATGATCCTCGATCTCCTCGACGAATCCGTCGCGGCAGGAGCGCGCGTTGAGAGGGCCTCCGAGGTACTCGGCGTGACTCCGCGGACGGTGACCCGCTGGCGTGCCGAAGGCGTGGGCGACGACCGGCGAGGCGCCGTCACGACTTCGCCGGCGCACAAGCTCACCGAGGCCGAGCGACAGGCCGTGCTCGACGCTGCTCACCGCCCGGAGTTTCGGAACCTTTCCCCGCGGCAGATCGTCCCCCTGCTTGCCGACCGCAATGAGTACATCGCGAGCGAGTCGACATTCTACCGAGTGCTCCGCGAGGCTGGCGAGCTGGCGCATCGAGGACACTCGCGTCCGCGAAAAGGACGCAGGCCCGACGAGCACGTGGCGAGCGCTCCGAACCAGGTCTGGTCTTGGGACATCACCTATCTCCGAAGCCCGATACGCGGCGTGTTTTTCTACCTCTACCTCATAGTCGACATCTACAGCCGAAAACTCGTCGGGTGGCGCGTCGAGCTCGAGGAGTCGGCCGAGCTCGCTGCGGAGCTCGTCAGAGAAGCAACCGCTCGCGAGCACGTCGACGCCGACCAGCTCGTGCTCCACGCCGACAACGGCGGCCCGATGAAGGGCTCGACGATGCTTGCGACGCTGCAACGCCTTGGGGTCGTTCCTTCCTTCAGCCGACCAAGCGTGAGCGACGATAACCCGTTCTCCGAGGCGCTCTTCCGTACTCTCAAGTATCGCCCCGGCTTCCCGCGCAAGCCCTTTGCTACCATTGCGGCGGCCCGCGAATGGGTCGCCGGCTTCGTTGCCTGGTACAACGACGAGCATCTTCATAGCGCCATCCGCTACGTCACGCCGAGTGCGCGCCACCTCGGTCGCGACACGGCCATCCTCGCGAAGCGCCGCGCCGTCTATCGCGCGGCGAAGAAACGGATGCCACGACGATGGACCGGCGACATTCGCAACTGGTCGCCCGTCGGCGCCGTCTACCTCAACCCCGTGAAGCAGGAGGTCCATATCGTCCCCATTGCCAAGGCACTTTGATCAATTGGGGTAGACAACTTCATTGACACGCCCCGGCGGAGGCGGCGGGGGAAAGCCGCTTTGGCCGATAGGCGTATTCGTGGGGGTGGCGGCGGTGGGAGCCGCGATGGGCATCAGCGGGTTCGTGCTTCGACAAGCCAAGCGCGACGACGCGGACGAAATTGCCCAGGGCCTACCGCCCGGCACGTGCGCGCGCGGCGGCGCCGAGTGCGACGCCATTACGAACGACTACGAACAAGCGGACACCTTCGTCGGCGTGGGGGCAGCCGGGTTCGCGCTCTTGGGCGCGGCCGGGCTGGGAGCGCTGATCTATGCAGTGGTCCCCGGCTCCGACCCACCGCGGCGCCGCGCCGACCGCACGATTGAATTCACCCCCATCCTAGGCTCCACGATTGGCTTCAACTTGCAGGGAAGGTTTTAACATGCTCCGAGCCACCTCCAACGCGTTCGCCCTCGCCGTCGCCAGCGTCCTCGCGGCGTGCAGCGGAACCCTCTGTGAAGAACAACCGCAACTCTGCGGAGAAGGAGCAAGTGGTGCCAGCGGGGGCAACAACGCGGGGGGCAGCGGCGGCAGCGGCGCGACCGGCGGCAACGGCGGCCAAGGTGGAGAGGGCGGGAGCGTCATCCCGAGCGAGTGCAACCCGACGGAGGGACAGCCCATCGGAGCGGACTGCGGGGTATTCGTGAAAGCGGGGTCGACCGGAGACGGCACGCAATCGAATCCGTTCGGAACCATCGCAGAGGCCCCGACGAACCTCGGGAGCGCCACGCGAATCTACGTGTGCGGTGGAGACAGCTTCGACGGCTCCGTGGAGCTCGCCGCGGGAACGGTATTGGTGGGCGCGCTCGACTGCACGAGCTGGACCTACGCGGAGGCGAACCCGAGACCGAGCATTCAAGGCGACCCGGATGTGCCGGCATTGAAGCTGAATACCGGTGAGGGGACGACGCTGATTGACTCGGTCGACGTGACGGCTCCCCCTGCGGTGGGGAAGGGAAAGTCGAGCGTGGGGGTGTTCGTGGTGTCGGTGACGGCGACGATTCGGAACTCGCGGATTGAGGCGGGGGATGGGGCGCCGGGGGAGGATGGGGCGCCGATTGGGAATATGAGCCCCGCGCAGGCAGGTTTTCCGGGGGAGCTGGGCTGCAACGCCAATCTGACTATTCACGCGCCAGGCAATGGCGGCGTGAATACGTGCGACGGTACGGTCGTGAACGGCGGGCAGGGTGGCATTGGCAATGATGCCGACGGCGGGAACGCGAGCGGGGGAAAGCCATCAGGCTTGGGCGGCCCTGGCGGAATGGGTCAGGGACAAGGCGGAACCTGCACAGGCGGCGAGGGCGCTAGCGCGAGCGCCGGCGGCGCTGCAGGAGCTGCGGCTGCAGCGATCGGAATCCTCGACTCGACCGGATTTGGGCCGGCGACAGCGCCGGACGCAGGAGTCGGTCCCTTTGGAAAAGGAGGAGGCGGGGGAGGAGGAGCAGGCGTGTGCGGCGATCATGCAGGCTGGGCCGGCCCCGGCGGTGGAGGCGGTGGCGCAGGAGGATGCGGCGGGGCAGGAGGCCATGGCGGCGCAGGCGGAGGCGGAAGCGTTGCCGTCCTCGCATACGAAGGGACGGTGTCCCTCGTCGATGTCGCTCTTTTGAGCGCAGGAGGGGGCAAGGGCGGCGATGGCGGAAATGGACAATTGGGCCAGGTCGGGGGTAACCCCGGGTCCTTCGGGTCCGCGAATGGTGACAGCGCCGCAGTGGCCTGCAATGGCGGCAAGGGCGGCAATGGTGCACGCGGTGGTCCAGGCGCAGGGGGACACGGCGGCCCCTCTGCACTGATCCTGGAAGCGGGCAGCACGATTACGCGCGATGGGCCGACAGATGGGGACAGCGTTGGATCGGGCGGTCCCGCCGGCACAGGCTCTGATAACGCGGGAACGGCTCCTCTCCCCGCGGAGAATGGCAACATCGGTCCTGTGTGCGCCAAGCTGACGCTACCCTCCGAAGCGTGCGTGCCACTCGATTAGAAGCACAGGACTTAGGGGATCGGACCCTTCCAATCTGAGGCGCACCGTGAGTTGGTCAGAGAGCAACGAGACCAGAAGCAGCAATCGACGACGCGCTGGCGGTAGCGTTGGGCGAGTCCTTCACGTGCGCCGACGCGGCGCGGCCATGCTCTTCGCCCTTCTCGCCACCATCCCTACGGCCTGCGATGATTCGGAGTGCGAAGACCAACAACAAGGATGCGAAGAAGGAGCAAGTGGGGCCAGCGGGGGCAACAACGCGGGGGGCAATGGCGGCAGCGGCGCGACCGGCGGCAACGGCGGCCAAGGTGGAGAGGGCGGGAGCGTCATCCCGAGCGAGTGCAACCCGACGGAGGGCGCCACAATTGGCGCCGACTGCGGCGTATTCGTGGCGGCCGGCGCCAACGGGAGCGGCACTCAAGCCAGCCCATTCGGAACGATCACACAAGCGGCGGCGAGCCTCGGTGACGCGACGCGGATCTATGTATGCGGGAGCGACACGTTCCCCGGGTCCGTGACGGTGTCGGGAGGGGTTTCGATATTCGGAGGACTGTCGTGTGACGCGTGGGTCTATACGAGCGCGCAAGCGCATCCGAAGATTCTGGGCGATGAGGATGTGCCGGCATTGGTCATATCCGGCGCGGGCTCGAGTCGGCTGAAGTCATTGGACGTGGAAGCGCCGGACGCGGTGGCGGACGGGGCGAGCAGCGTCGCCGTGGTGATTTCGGAGGCGACTGTCGATGCGGACGAGATGAGCATTGTGGCGAATGATGGGAGGGATGGGGCGCCGCCGCCGGCTCAGGAGATGCAGTTGATGCGCGCGCAGAAGGGCGGGGATGGCGCCATGGAGAATTCTCCTGTTGCGAACGCGCCGGGTGGTATGAACACGTGCGGAGCGGTTAATCTGAGTGGTGGTCTGGGTGGCGAGGGGGGCGATCACACCGCTGGGGTCAAGAACGGAGGTCCCGGCGGGGATGGCGACAACGGAGCCGGCGGCGTTGGACGGCCAGGCGAATCATCCACCGCTTTCTGCGTCAACGGTGACCCTGGCGTAGGGATTAATGCTCCAGCCGCATCGGGCGCCGGCGCATCAGAGCTCGGTGAGCTCTCGGTCGACGGCATCAGCGCCGCAGATGGCGAGCCGGGAACCGACGGCGCCAATGGAACCAGTGGCGGTGGTGGAGGTGGGGCGATGGCCAATGCGACAATCAATGGCGCCGGTGGCGGTGGGGGCGGTGCGGGAGGCTGTGGCGGTCATGGTGGAACGGGGGGCAAAGGCGGTGGCAGTTCCATTGGGCTAGTCTCGATTGGTGCATCTGTGTCGCTGGGCGATGCAGTGATACTGAAGGTCGGAAGCGGCGGAATTGGCGGGGATGGCGCGAAAGGGCAGATCGGTCAGCAAGGCGGTTTGGAGGGACTCCGCGGCCCGGGCAGCTCACTTAGCGATGGTTGTCTTGGTGGTGCTGGTGGCAAGGGCGGCACCGCTGGGAACGGTGGCGGTGGACGAGGTGGACATGCAATCGCCATTGCATATGTCGGTACCAAGCCGACAGGTGGCGCACCCGACATGACCAACGCTTCGGCAGGTGACGGCGGTCTTGGTGGCGACAACCAGACCGCAGCCCCAGGCGGGCAGGGCGACCCAGGGATCGCCGAGCCCAGTCAATCCTTCTAATTTGACCGCGTCATGCTTCGACTCGCCACCTACTCAATCGCAATCGCAATCGTCGGCATGTCGACAGCCTGCACGGACACGTCATGCGAAGAACAACCGCAACTCTGCGGAGAAGGAGCAAGTGGCGCCAGCGGGGGCGGGAACGCGGGGGGCAGCGGCGGCAGCGGCGCGACCGGCGGCAACGGTGGCCAAGGCGGGGAGGGCGGGAGCGTCATCCCGAGCGAGTGCAACCCGACGGAGGGAGCCGAGATCGGAGCCGACTGTGGAGTCTTCGTAGCCGCGGGGGCTAACGGAAGCGGCACCCAAACGAGCCCGTTCGGGTCGATCACCCAAGCAGCAGGACTCGAGCGTGTAGGTGAGCGAGCTCGAATCGAAGGCGACGCCCAGGACGCCAGAGCTCGGCGCCGGCTCGGGGAATGCTTGCGCCCAACGGTCACCGAACGGCGAGACAGGCCCCGTGTGCTCGAAAGCGAAGATCCCTCGAGGCCCGGGGCCCACCGCGAACGTCCCGTCGACTCGCGATTCGATAGGACCCGGATGGTTCGAGATGAGGTCCGCGGAAAAGGCCTGCACGGCAGGGTTCACCGCGGGAGGCCACGTGTCGAACGGCGCCTCGATCGTATTGGACATCAGCACGTCCATGAAGGTCGTGTTGTCGTGGCTGAGCCACGTCATCCCGACGCGTCCCCCCGCGAGCGGAGCGGCGCGGACCTCGCGAGAGAAAATCATGCTGCTGAGAGGGGGGACGATCACCGGCTCGCCGACGAAGACGAGCTGCTCGCAGCCGGGAACGACGGTAGGTGGCTCACCGCCCGCCCCGCCCGCCCCGCCGACCCTCCCGCCCCGCCGAGCCCGCCGAGCCCGCCCAACTGCGGCCCCTGACCGCCTCCGCCCTCTTGCACGATCACGTTCGTCGAGCACGCCATCACGCCGAGGCCCAATCCCGCCGTGATCCCCAGCCAGCGCATGGGGCGAGCTTCTCACGAAGGCGAAGGCCCGCGCAACGATCGGCAATCGAGCGCAGGATTGAGAGAGCGGCGCCGTCATTGTCCCGGATGACGGTCGACGTGCAATGGCGAGCTTCGCCAGGCGAGAAAGGGATGGGGGCCTCTGCAGGCCCCCGTCCAATCACTGAATCGTCCGGTGACGATGCGCCGGCGTGACGAGGTTCTCCGGGATTGGATTGCACCTCTTGCAGCCGACGTTGCCGCACGGACCGGAACCATGTCGCTGGTTGCGAACGGCTCGCGTCCGCTCCGCGCGCAGCTTCACGCGCTTGCTCTTCGTGTTCTGTCCGGTGAGCTTCCAAGCCTCGTACCGGGCCCGCTGCGCCGCCTTGCGCGCGCGCTTCTTGGCCCTCCGACGCTTCTTCGCTTCGGACTTTGCCCATTTACTCATGACCGCCACCCACTGCCGCCTCGAGGAACGTGCGGAGCGGGCGGCCGGGGACCGAGCCTGCGGCTACCAATGGTATGTTGGAGCACGGCCCCCGAGCCGCCCGCGAACGGGTCCTGCTCGGTGGAGCGCGTGACGTCTCATCCGCGCGTGAAACGTCACGCGCGGGCGGCGCTGGTCTTCTTCATGACGGCCTCCCCGCCGAGCCGGGCGCAGGGAGAGCGACCGGGCGTGCGCTCTGACGCAGAGCCCGGGCCGAGCCTGACAGCGATGCCCACCCCCCTCCTCGCTGCCGCTCGTCGGCCCCTCCCAAGCGTCACGCTCCGCGTGCCGCGGGAGGGGACGCGGCCGCGCGATGCTCTTTTCATGACGGAGCCGAAATGAGTCACGTCGAAGCGCGCTCGTCAGCGCGACAGCTCGGGGAAGCGAGCGAGCGCCGCCTCCATTGGAACGGCGTACGAGATGCCAGGAACGAAGCTCGCCACGTCGATGCCGAGGGCGTGGTCAGCCATATCCAGGACGAGCCTCCCTTCGACGAAGGTGTTGCCGGCATCGTGGGCGAAGGTCTCGCCCACCGCCACCGCAGGATGCGATTCGCGAAATCGTAGACGCGAGGTGCCGCACCCGGTGCCGAAGGCCTCCTGCGCGACGAAGCCGGGCTTGCGCGAGAGGCCCGTCACGAACCCGAAACCTTTGGGCTCATTCGATTCGTCGCGGAGCACGACCCGGAGCGCGAGCGCAGGCGTCGCAATGGCGGCCGCGGAGAGGTCCAGCGGAGGCCCCCGCAATGCGGAGCACGCCAAGAGGGCGAGCTCGCCTCGTACCGCCACGACCTCGTCGCAGCCGGCGTCGGGTTGGCCGCTCACCTTCGCCGCGACCCCTGCGAAGCGTTGGGGGTCGTCGGGATCGCGGCGGGCCGCCGGCGCGACGGTGAGGATGCGATTGGGAGCGACGATCACGCCGAGCACCCGGCGCGTATGGTCATCGAGATCGAGCGCCACGATGGAGCCGGTCGCGTGGGTCCGGCGCGGGCTCGCTTCGAGGGCGGCCCATTTCGACGTCGCGACCTCGCCGTCTCCGGCGCGAGCAATCACGGGAGGGGCTTGGCTCGACGCGCGCCCCATCGCGACGGCGCGGAGCGCCTCGGACCCGTCGTCGAGGGGGCTGATCGTCCCGCCCCCGCCCGTCACGACTCCGATGAGCCCGCCCCGCAGGTCTACGACAGGTCCTCCGCTCATCCCCGGGGAGGTGCCGCAATCCGCTCTCGTCATTCCCTCGAAATGGGAGCGTCCCGCGCTCTCGCGCCCCGCGTCGCGCAGCGGCTCGAACTCCACGTCGGTCGAGAGGACGACGCCGGTCGAGCGGGTCGCGATCGAGTCGGCCGGCTGGCTCGGGAAGCCGACGCATAGCACCCATTCCCCTCGCGTCGGCGCCGGCCCGCGCTCGAGCCAGCGAGCAAAGGAGCCTGGCACCCGCCCAGCGGCGAGGTCTCGCTTCATGTCTCGGGCCGTCACCGTGAACGGTACGACGCTGCCGCTGGGGAGCCTGGCGCGATATTTCACCTTCTCGTCCACGACGTGAACGGCGGTCAGGACGTCGCCGCGTGCGGACACGATGGCTCCCGACCCGCGCTTCCGCCCGTCTTCGCGCTCGATGACGATGGTGACCGCGTCGAGCTCGGCGAGCCGCGCCGCGAGATCCGCTTCGATCGAGGCGTCGGCGGGAGCGGCCACGCCAGGCGCGCTCGCGGCGCGCTCGGATGCGACCGGAGCGCTCGCGGCCTCGGCCAGAAGCTCCGAGGGCTGCGCATCGAGCAGGCCTCCCTCGCGGGAGGCTTCATTGCACGCGACGAGCGCCAAGAGGGCGAGCAGGCTCGTACTGCCGGCGGGAGGTCTGCTTCCGGATCGGGCCGTACCCAGGAACGCAGAAGTCCACCGCCGGACTTTGGGCTTCGAGCCGCGAGCTGCACCGCCCTTCACTCGCGGCGCCGTGCGCGGGGGCGGAGCAGGTGGGCACAGTAGCACCAGATCACCGATCATGTTGAAAGACAGCCCAGCCGGACAGGCCGAGTCAGGCCGGCCCCTCGGTACAGGAACAATGCATACGCTGGGCGCCGCACCGGCTGCAGCTGCCGTTCTGCATCGGGTTGAGGTCCGGGCCTTGAAAACGGCCTCGCATGATCTGCGATCGAAGCTCTTCGTTCTGGTAGGCGCCGAGCGCGTCCTGTCCTGTCGCGTAGAAGCACGAGCCGCACACCAAACCCTTCGGGACGATGACGCTGTCGCTGAGTGGCTTCTCGACGCCGCACCGGAGGCACGAGAACTTCTTGCCCTGTGCCACGGCGCCGTTCGGCGGGCTGCGATAGGTCGGGCCCCGCTCTGGAGGCGGCGCGGTGGCGGCCATCAGCGCCTCGTACTCACCGCGCTCGAGATACACGCCGGAGCAGCTCCGGCAAAAGTCGATCGTGACCCCGACTACGTCCAGCTCGTGGGGGCCGGCGCGGCCGGTGGCGCCGCACTTGGGACAACTGGATAGGCGCGGGCTCGGGGGCTGCGCTGCGTCGAAGCTGGCGCGCTCGGAGGGCAGACCGCCGAGGACCTGCGCGACGTCCGCGAGCTCCGTTTTGTCGAAGAACATGCACATGCAGCGATCGCAGATGTCGGCCTCGATGGTGCGGGCTCCCGGTCGAGGCTGCGCGGAGCGCTGGCTCATGGGTGATTGGCAGCGAGGGCAGGGGATGACCATGACGGCCGGAGCTTACCCCGCGGGAGGCGGTCCGCGAGATTGGCAAGGTCAGTCGAACACCATTCGGGCGTAGACGCGCGGCTTCGGCTCGGCGCCGGATTGGAACACGCCCGCGCACCCGAGGCGCGAGCCCAGCGCGAACGCGCGGAGCGAGACGCGCAGCCTTTCGCCGGCGAAGCTCGGGCGCTGGAAGCCGAGCTCGATCCGGCGCGCGAGCACGGTGGCCGGTCGGCCGAGCGCTGCGAACCGGCGCAGCGCCGCCTCTTCGAAGAGGCGCGGATAGACTGTCGAGTTGACGTGCTGATTGGAGTCGGTGTGCGTGAGCCCGAGCACGGTCTCGTTCGGGTCGTCACGGGGCTCGGGCTCGAGGGCGACCGCGCCGTCAGGCAGCTCGAGCAGCGTCGACGGAGCGTCCCATCGGCGCTCTTGCTCCGGCACGAGCGGGCCGCTCTCCATCGGCAGCGCGACGACCTTCCGCTGGCCGGCGGGGGCAAACGGGCGCGTGAAGACGTGCTCGGCGTGGACTCTTCCTACCAGGGCGGTGCGGCCGGCATCATCCGGTGGCGGGAGGTTCGTGCGCCCGATCGGCCCCGTGATCGAAGCGTCCATATCGAGGAGCAGCTTGTCGACCTCGCCGCTCGTCCCCTTCGCGTGGGAGAGGACATAACCACCCTCGGCGTCGAGCGGCCTCTCCACCGCGAATGGGCTGTCGCTCCGCTCCAGCGTGATCCGCGTGAGGATCGGGAGGATCCCCTGCGATTGAAGGGCGGCGTGCATCCCTCCCGGTATGGCGAGCTCGCGCCACACGACGCCCAGCGCGGTGCTGAGCGCGTCCGCCCGCACCCGTCCGTCCTGCGCCACGTCCTCGTACCGAAGGTAGAACCGTCCTGTCGCGCGCTGCACGACGTGGCCGTAGCACGGCATCGCGGTCGCGCCTTTTTCGAAGCCGAGTCCGCGGTGCGTTCGTGGATTTGCCGCAGATCGCGAGGGCGACCCATCTCGAGCCCTCGCCCGCCGGGAAGCAACTCCGCCCTCTGACCCGTGCGGTCGCCGAGCTGCTTGTCAATCGTGTGCGAAACCCCGTCCGGGAGCGTCTGCTCCCTCAGGGAAACGGCTCGTAGAAATTCATCACGTCGTCTTGGATGATGACGAGCTCCTCGCGGAGCGGGCGGAACGGGGGCGGGGTCTCCTCGTAGGTGTCGCCGAGCTCGCGGACGGCGATGTTGCCGACCATGATTTGGTCGAGATTCTCGCGCGAGGGGAGGCGGTCGTCCTTCATCCACAGGTCGAGGGCGCGGAGCTGCTTGCGGATGGCCTCCCAGAGGTCGGCCCGCTTGGGGTCGAAGGCGGCGCAGCGGTCGACCTCGGTGAGGGCGTTCTTCACGCGGGTTCGGAGCTCGGCGCGGGCTTGGCGGTCGATCATGGCGGGCCTCCGTCATCGTCACCATCACCTCCGAGGTCGCGGCTGATGCCGGGGACGACGCCGGAGACGCCGGGGCCTCGGATGGGCGCGTCGCCGGAAATGGGGACGCTGTTATAGCCGTCGGGGGGACGCTGGTTGCTGTTCTGGTTGGTGGCGGGGTCGGCGAACTCGGACGCGTTGCGGCCGGTGGTGCTGTGGACGCCCTGGTTACCGGGCTCGAAGAGCTGGCCCTGCGTCTGGCCATTCGCGGCCTCGCGGGCGGTGTTGATGTTGAGCTGCTGGCCCCCGCCCCTCGCCTCGGCGACGACAGCGACAGGCCTGCCGTCCGCGCCGAGGACCTGCGTGCCGTCGGGGTTGAGCCGCTGAACTGTCCAGTTGTCGAGCTTGGACGACGCCGTGCTCTCGAGGGCCACGGTGTCTTGTTGGGTCTTGACCGTATAGAGCTCGCGCGGGGCGGTCGCGTAGATATCGCGTCCGGCCGCGTCGGTCCCGACTTTGTATGTGTTGTTCTCGCTGATGCCGATCTCGGTCGGGGCGGTGGGCTCGCGGGTGAAGTACGAGCCGGCGTTCTGCGCGCCCGGCTTGTTGTAGGTATACAGCGTCGTGCCCGCTTCGATGGGGACGACGCGCACGGGCTGGCGGAAGTCGATGCCGGCCATGTGCGAGTTGTTCTCGCGGCGGTAGGCGGTCTGGACTTGCGCTTCGGTGGCGGTCGCGTTCCCGGGGCGAGCGCGGTAGCCATTGGCGAACTCGGTATAGGAGCGCGTCGCTCTGTAGTGGGCAGCGGCGACGTTCTGGCGCGCCCCAATCTGGAGCGGGTTGGCGCCGCGCGAGCTGGCGAGGCGCGCCGCGAGCTCGGGGTTGTTGGCGAGGGCGCGGCGTCCGAGGGCGATCTCGGCGCCCTGGAGGCGGCCCTCGAAGTGGCCGACCGCGCGTCCGGCGAGGAAGCCCGCCGCCTGCTCGCCGACGAAGCGGAAGATGATGCGGCCGCGCTCGCCGAAGAGCCGCTGGCCGAGGTCGCCGAGGTGCTCGCCCGCGAGCTCGCTTGCCCACGTGGAGGCGAAGTAGCCGACGCCGGCGACGACGATGCCGCTCATGATCGCGGTGCCGGCGAGGGTGAGCCAGCCGCCGACGCGCACGGCCCATTGCGCGCCCGCGACGAGCCAGCCGGGGACCTCGTCCTCGACCGGGAGATAGCGCCCCGCCTCTTTGCCGATGAAGACGGTGCGCCACCCCTCGGTGATGTGCCCGCCGCACTCGGCGTGGTCGGTCCGGCGCGCGGCGGGCCCGCCCTGAATGAAGACGTGCTGGCTGCCCTCGGCGATGAGCTGGGGGGCGTCGCAGGTGACCCTGTCGATCGTGGCGCGGGCGGCGGGCTTGCGGTCGCGTCCTATGAATACGGTGGACGCACCTGTGGCTATAGGGTCCCCGCTGCCCTCCCAGGTCGCCCCCAATTCCATGCCGAAGAGGGCGCAGGCGCCGCCGAGGCCGAGGACCGTGCCCGCACCGACCATGACCGAGCCGATGAGGAGCAGGGCGCCGCCGCCCGTCACGATCGTCGCGGCTGCGATGAGCGCGCCGATGATGACGCCCGCCACGAGGCCGGCGATGAAGCCGAACAAGGCGTGGGAGTGGGCGACGCGATCGCCCATGCGCGCGGCTTCGAGCATCGTCATGGCGGTCGCTCGCGTCCCTTCTTCAAGTCGAGGCGGGGGTTACTTTCAGGCTCGCGAAGATGCGCTCCGCGATCGGCTCGAGCTTCTTCGAGTCGGCTTCGGCGCACGTGAGGTTGAGGCCGAGGATGGAGCGGCCCGTGGTCCGGGCGACCACCATTCGCTGGAAGACAGGCTTGCCCCCCGAGCCGACCCACGTGAACCGCACCTCGACCCCTTTCAGCTCGCCGACGTCGCGCGGCTCTTTGGCGATCAGCTTGAAGCCGGGGAGGTTCTTCACCATGTCGACGACCATTCGATCGCTGTAGGCGTCGAGGCTCTCGTCGGGCTTCATCTTGTCTCGCGTGAGCACGACGTTGGGTGCCATGGTTCCCGGCTTCGGGTTGGGCGCGGAGAACGCGACGACCGTCTTGTCCTCCCAGTCGACGGGGACATCGAAGGCTGCATCGGCGGACGTGTAGCGAGGCATGGCTCGATCCTTCTCTCGTGAGGCTCGGCGTGGTCAGCCCGAGACTTTGTTGAACACGCCGCTGAAGTCGCCCGTGTACAGCGCGACGCCTTGCTTCGATAGCGCCCGGGCTTGCGCCTGCAGCGGTGCTGCGCCCGACGCTAGGTGCTGTCGGATGTCGGCGTCCAGCACCGCGCCGTCGATGCGGGCGGGGGTGCTGTCCGACTTGAGGCCGAGCACCTGGGTGACGCCGGCGGGCACGACGCTCGGGACGGCCGTCGTCGCCGTCGACTCGCTGGCGGCGGGCGTGCCGGACGCCGCCGCGGGCGCGGCCGCGGCGGGAGCGTCGGCGCCGGCGGCGGTGACGAAGTCGGTGGCCGCGCTGACGTTCTTTCCGAGGTGCCAGATGCCGAGCTTCTTGCCAGCGTTGAGCACGTCGGCGATGTCCTTGCCGGTGACGTTGCCGACGATGGGGCTCGTGACGACGGACCCGATCGCGTTCTTGAGCTCGGGGATTTGGAGCAGGCTCTGCCCGCCCGTCTCCTTGAGCTGCTTCACCGCGTCGACGACCTGGATGACGCGATCGAGGTGGCCCATGTTGAGCGCGCCGAGGGTCGCCTGCGCGGCCGCGACGGGGTTCTTCGAGGCGACCGCTTCGGCGATGGAGAGCGCGGCGGCCGGATCGATCGCGAGCTTGGCGGGCGCGGCGGCGGCGTTGAGCGGGGGGCGCGGGACGAAAGCGTTCGGCACCGCTTCGTCGACGCCGCCGGGCGCCTCGTTCACGCCGCGGCCGTCGTAGCGGAGGGTCGTGTCTTGGGTCGCGCCGCCGGAGCCAGGCGCGGCGGGGCTCTTCGCCGCCTCGAAGGGGTGGGTGTTGCTCGACGCGGCCTCCCCGCAGTTGATGAAGGTGTTGCCGGCGTCGATGTGCACCTCCTGCTTGCCGTTGATGCTGGTGACCTGGTCGGCCACGAGCGAAATAGAGCCCTTCGCCTGGATGATGATGTTGTCGCCGTCGAGGATGATCATGGCCCCGCCCGTGGTCGACACGATCGACTTGTCGCGGATCTCGGTGCCGGTGCCGCTCGCGACGTGGATGGCGTGGAGCTGGCCGACGTCGGTCGTGAGCGCGTTCTTCACCACGCGGCTCTCGCTGTCTCCGACGTTGACGCTGTGGCTGCCGCCCACCGTGACCGAGTTCGCGTTCGTCACGGCCGCGGACCGATCGTGGAGCACCGTCGACGACTGGTCGTGCTTCACGATCTCGGTGAAGTCGCGCTCGGCCTGGAAGTGGATCTCCTCGCTGCCCTTCTTGTCTTCGAACGAGAGCTCATTGAACCCGTTCGAACCCGGGGACGAGTCCGTCTTCCACCCGCTCTTGGTCTTGTTGTCGGGCAGGGTATAGGGGACGCGCGTCGTGTTGTTGTACACCCGCCCGGTGACGACCGGCCGATCCGGGTCGCCGTCGAAGAAGTCGACGAGGACCTCTTGGCCGACCCGGGGGATGGTGATCATCCCGTAGCCGAGGCCGGCCCAGCCCTGGCTGACGCGGACCCAGCACGAGCTCTCGTCGTCGAACGTGTGCTCGCGATCCCAATGGAAGTGGACGCGGACCCGCCCGAACTCGTCGGTGTGGATCTCTTCGCCGGGGGGGCCGACGACGATCGCGCTCTGGACGCCGGAGATGCGCGGGCGCGGGGTGACGCGGGCGGGGCGGATGACGTCGTCGGCGAAGTACGCGTCGAGCGTGAACAGGTACTTGCCGTCGTGCTCGCCCTGCAGCCGCATCGTCGACACGACGAGCTTGCTCGCGAGGTCCTTGCGGGGGTGATGCTCGATCGTGAACGTCTTCCCCGCCGCGAGGTCGACGGCGTTCGTCTCCATGTGCACGCGGCGGCGGCCGGTGCGCTCGGACTCGAGGGTGAGGCGGGCGCGGACCTGGCCGTGCCCCTCGTTCGACTTGTAGAGGCCCTTGTCGTCGGCGACGGGCAAGGACGCCCCCTGGCTCTCGACCCAGAACGAGCCCGGCTCGTAGAGGTACCGCTCGAGCATGAGCTCGCGGTCGACCCCGAGCTTGTGCTCTTTGACCAGCTGATAGTCGGGCTTCAGCCGGAAGTCGAAATCACGCAGCGACGTGTGGCCGGCGCGAACGTCGGTCAGGACCCGCACCTTGGTGACGAAGTCCTTTCGACCTTCGTGGGTGTGCCCTTCCACGAACGGCAGCGGGCCGCCGTCGCGCGCGGGCCCGCCCCCGACGTCGTCCGTCAGCACGAGCTTCGTCTTCGTCTCTTCGAACTCGAAGTAGTAGGTGATGCCCGCCTCCTCGAGCAGGCGGCTGATGAAGGCAAAGTCCGTCTCCATGTATTGGATCCGGTACTCGTGCTTCACGTAGGTGGCGGAGAGGCGCAGCGTCGCTTCGATCTGCCACTCGGCGAGGACGGCCTGCACGATCTCGGGCAGCGTCTTGCGCTCGAAGATGCGACAGTTCGTGCGCAGGCGCGTGCGGTAGAGGATGGGGACGATCCGCACCGCGTAGGTCGACAGGCCCTCCGACTCGGCCTGCAGCTCCTCCATGTGCGAGCACACGCCCGTCCACGTCCGCGTGTGGAGCGCGTTGCGCCCGTCGCCGACGACGCGGAAGGTCGCGCCGTGTCCGACGATGGTCTCGAGATCGAGATCCACGACCGGGCTGCGGGCGATGACGTCGATGGTGAACAGGCCGCTGAGCGACTCCTCGATGGCGAACTTCCGCACTGACAGGGAGTCCTCTTTCGAGGCGAACGTGAGCTCGAGATTCTCGGACATGCGGGTGCATCCTGGGGGCCGTGCCCCCGACCGTCAGAGGGTGACTGCTCGAAGCAAGCCGAAGAAGATACCAGCTACGCCGGCGCCGTTGGTTGCCCGATACGCGCGTACGGCGGTGTCGGTTTCCGATCTCGGTTTCCGATCTCGGTTTCCCATCTCGGTTTCCCATCTGTTCGTCCGAGCCCGGAAACTGGATTCGAACTCTTTTCGGGGAGCCTCACAAATCGAGGAGCCGCCCGACGGCGACGAGACGCAGGGCCATGGTCGCGCTCTCGGCGCGGTCCTGGCGCGGGTGGACCTCGGCGATGACCCGGGCGGGGAACGCCTCGAGCAACGGCAGCTCGTCGCGCAGCGTGAGGGGTGCGTAGGCAACGGTGGCGCCGGCCCCGGCGCCGAGGTCGAGCACGAGGTGCTTGTCGCCCAGCAACGTGCGCTCCTCGAAGCCGCGCTCCTCGAGGACGATGCGATCCACGTCGGGGTCGAAGCTCGACGCGTCCGCGCCTTTGCCCGCGAGCGCGACGAAGCGGTCACGGATCGCGACGAGCACACGCGCCGCGCCCCCGCCCGCGTTGGGGTGGGTGCGGCCGAGCTGGGCCTGGCCCGCCTCCGTGAGGTCACGCAGCGCCTTGTCGTTCGCGGCGAGCGGGCCGACGAGCGACAGCGCCGCGCGCAGCCGCGCCACGACGGAGAGGCGCGGGCGGAGGGGCGCCTCGAAGACGGCGAGGGGCGCGGTGTAGCGACCTCCCTCCGCCACCGCTTCCGCGCCGAGCCGCGCCGCGGAAGAGGGCTCGGCGGCGGGCTCCTCGGTGAGGACGCCGAAGACCTCGTGGCGGCCTTTGTCGCGCTCGGGGTCGTCGCTCGACAGCTCGTGCTTCGAGTCGAACGACTCGAAGGCGAGATCCGCGAGGAGGCTCTTGTAGAACGAGCGCAGCCGGCCGAGGGACTTCTCGGAGAACCACACCAGGTCGATGGGGGCGCCCGACCGCACCGACTCCGCGCTCACCTCGTTCGTCGCGCTCGCGCGGGCGGCCGCCTCGGCGTCGGCGGCCGCGTTGGAGGCGGCGACCGCTCCGATCGCGGGGGCGTGGCTCGCGAAGGCGCGGGGCGGTGGGGGCGGCTCCGCGCGCGGCGCCGCGTACGAGGGCGCGCTGAACGCGACCGGCGGCGGCACGGGCGCGGGCGCAGGCATCGGCACGGCCGCAGGCGCAGGCATCGGCACGGACGCAGGTGCAGGCGCAGGGACCGGCGCGCTCGCGGGGGCCCCGCCGAGCCAGGCGGGGCCGCTCGACGGACCGCCCGCGGGGATGGACGGCCTCTTGACGGCCGCGTATGGCGAGTGCGATCGCGCGAACGGCAGCGTCACCGCCTTGTTGCGGGCCCCGAACATCGTGGCGGGCCCGTCCTCGTTGTTGGTCGGCTCGTCCGCGAACGCGCTCGCTCGCGCGCTCGCCACCGCCTCGTCCCCGTCGAAGCCGACCACGACCGTGATGCCCATGTCGGTCAGATCGAGCTGCCCGCGCCACGTCACGCTGCAGACCTCGCGGTCGGTGTCGATGAGCAGGGTGTCGCCGATGAGCGCGATCTCGAGGCCGGTGCCGCGCACGACCGCGCGCGGCTGCAGGGCAGGGATGCTCGTCGCGAGCGACGGATAGGTCTTCGAGAGCCCCTCGAGCAGCAGCCGCTCGCCCGGTCGGATCGCCTCGAGCTGCTGGTCGAGCGGCGCGGCGTTGAAGTACGCGCGGTCGATCCGCTCCGCGATGGGCTCGTCCCGAAGGCGGTTCGGATCCGGCTCGCCCCCCGCGGTCCAGAGCTTCGCCCGGGTCGGCCACCGCGGCGAGATGGGGCCGAGCCCGATCGTCGGGATCGGCGTCGAGCGGTCCACGATCCGCAGTCCCGCAGGCTGGAGGTTCGGCAGCGGCGAGCGGCCTTGCGCGTCCGTCATGGCGGCAGAGATCCCGATCGGGTTCCACGTCTCCGGCCCGCCCGCGGCTCGCTCGTAGCTCAGGGTCACGCGCGCGACCGCGCCGCCGCGGCGCAGCGACCCGTCCGGCATCCACACGCGATCCCCGAACGCCTCGAGCGACTTGTCGACCGCGCCGACCGAGAGACGCACGTGGATCGAGGGCTGCGGTTGCCCGTCGGGGCTGTGGGCGGAGCCGGTGACGAGCACCTCCGCGCGGGCCTTGTGGGGCGCGAGGTCGGTCGCCATCGTGAGCTCGCGCGAAGGGTCGTTCCGGGCGAACTGGCTCTGGAGCACGAGCGGGTCCGCCCGCTCGAGGAGCGCGCACTCGTCCGGCCGCAGCTTGTACGTCGTCTTGGCGATGATCGTCGCCACCCGCGCGCGAGACAGGCGCTGCCAGATCGAGAAGCCCGTCGAGATGTGGGGCTTGGCGACGACCTCCATGGAGCGGCCACCTTGCCACGAAAGGGCGGCGACCAGGGAGTGCCTTGGGCTCGTGGCGCAAGGAGGCGCGATGCTCCCGAGGTCACCGCTCACCGTTCAAACGACCGGACGCGCCGCGGCCGTCGACGAGCCCGATCCATCGATTGCGAATGACGCCTGCGTGAATGGCGCGGTCACGCCTCCACCGATGGATGAAGGCACGAGGTCACGCCCTGATCTTCAGAAGCCGAACCGCCGCCTCAGCTCCCGCGTCGAGAGCCGCGACACCGGCACCCGCTGCCCGCCCCGCGTCACCGCGGTCGACCCCCCATCCGGCTCCGGCTCGAGGCGCGCCACCTCGTCCACATTGACGATGTTGCGGCGGTCTACCCGCATGAACTTCGGCGGCAATCGCGCCTCCAGCTCCCGCAGCGTCGAGGTCGTCAAACAGGTCCCCGCCGTGGTCACGACCGAGACGAGCACGCCGTCGAATGACGCGCAGACAATCGTCTCCGGATCGACGAGGACGACGCCGTCCCGCGTCTCGATTGGAAGCTTCGCCACCGCGACCGGCGCCGCCGCCGCGTCCTTGGATATGGCGAGCCTCTCCCGGGCGCGCTCGATGGCCTGCTCGAGGCGGGCGGCGGTGACCGGCTTGAGCACATAGTCGGTCGCGCCGATATCGAACGCCTCGATGGCGTGCTCTCGGTGGGCGGTGACGAAGATGACGGAGAGGGAGCGGGGGAGGGCGGCGCGGAGCTCGAGGCCGGTTCGGCCGGGCATGGAGATGTCCAGGACGAGGACGTCGGGGCGCGTGGTGAGGACGCGCTGGAGGACCTCGTCGCCGTTCTCGCAGACGCTGACGATCTCGATGTCGGGCAGGCCCTCGATGAGGCGCACGAGGCGCTTGCGGGCCTGGAGCTCGTCGTCGGCGACCAGCACCCTCATCATGGTCGATCGCTCCTCGGGATGGTGAGGATCGCGCGAGTGCGGCCACCGTCGTCGGCCGCGCCGATGGCGAGAGAGGCCCGGCGCCCGTGGGCGAGCGCGATTCGCCTTCGAAGCGTCGGCAAGCCCGCGCTCTTCGCGTGGGGGACGGGCGCATAGGGTCCGGGGCTCTCGACGACGAGGCGCAGCGCGCGGGCGTCCCCGCCGGCGCGGATCTCGATCCGCCCGCGATGCCCTTTGCGAGGCCCGTGCTTGAGGGCGTTCTCGACGAGGGTGAGGAGCGACAGGGGGACGATTTGCGCCGTCTCGTCGCCCGCGTCGACGTGGAGCACGCACGTGAAGGCGCCCTCGTCGCGGACGCGGTGGAGCTCCAGCAGATCGCGCGCGAGCGCGAGCTCGCGGGCCAGCGACCAGCGCTCGAGCTCGAGGGCCTCGAGGACGGCTCGCATCATCGCCGCGAGCCTCAGCGTCGCCTCCTCCGCGACCTTCGGGTCCTCCGCGCACCACTCCGCAATGGCGTTCAGCGTGTTGTAGAGGAAGTGCGGATCGAGGTGGGCGCGGACGGCGTGGAGGCGCGCCGCCTCCAGACTCAGCTCGATGTCGATGTCGCGTCCGAGGCCCCACCCGCCGACCGCATAGAGGACGCCTGCCACGACGAGGCTCCCCTCGTCGGTGAGGAACGTGACGCCGAGCCCGAGCGCCCCCGGCAGGGCCACCCCCGCCGCGAGGACGACCGCGATCGCGCTCGCGACGTAGGCGACGAGCCCGAGCGCCTTGGAAGCGAGCGCGCGATAGGACCACGGCGCGAGCGTGACGAAGGCCAGGCACATCACGATCGGCACGAGGGCCGCCCGCGCCCCGCCGCCATAGCGCCATTGCACCCCGACGAGCGCCGCCGCGACGAGGGCGATCGGCACCGCCCGCCGCGGCGCGCCGAGCGCGGTCAGCGTCGAGAGGAGGCGATCCATCGAACGAAGGAGGGCAGCCGCTCGGCCACGATGTCGAACAGCACGAAGAGGACGAGGGGCGGAGCGATCAGCACCGCGCCGAACCACGAGAGGACATACGCGACGCCCCACGTCGCGCTCCATTCGGTGGCCGGCCCGCCCGAGAGGAAGGCGACGTCGCTCCGCATCCCCAAGAGGGATAGCACCCCCGAGGCCGCGACGATCAGCGCCGCGACGATGAGGGCCACTTTGCGGACCGGCGTGAGGAGACCCTTCAGCGCCGCCTTCACTTCTCACCTCCCCGCGCGCGCGCGAGCGCCCAGAGCGGGCCCGTGCAGGTCCCATAGGCGATGACCGCGTCCGCCACGAGGTTGCCCGCCGCATAGCGCGCTCCGCGATCGCTCGGGAACCCCGCGAATCGGAGGCTCGTGAGCAGGCCCTCGAGGAACGCCTCATCGCCGAACGCCTTCGCCCCCACGATCGCGAGCCCCGACGCCCCCGCGTTGGCCCCCACGATCGGTATGGTCGGCCCCGAGTCGATGTCCTCTCGGCGCGGGCCCGAAGCCGGCCACTCGCGCGACCACGCGAACCCGAGGACCGACCGCCCCAGCGCCTCTCGCGCCAGCGCGTACTGCTCTCTCGCGAACCGCTCGTCGACCAAGAGCAGCATGTCCGCCACCAGCCATATCGTGGACCCCTCTGCCCCCTCCATCGTCGTGCCGTCGTAGCGCAGCCTCGACGCGAGCATCCCCGTCCTCGGGTCCACGAGGTGCGCGCGCGCGTGCGCCACCCACCGCGAGAAGAGCCCCGCGTGCGCCTCGCCATTGCCCTGCGCGATGTCGTGCAGTCGAATCGCCGCCAGCGCCACTGCATTGCAGAACATCCAGGCCTCGTTCGGATAGCTCTCCCCGAGCAGCGCTGGCCCCCGCTCGATCTGCTCTCGCACCCGCCCCACCCACACCTCCGCCGCCGCCGCGCGCGCCGGCCCCCCATCCACGAGCTCCACCGCCGCGAGCATCAGCGCGATCTCCCCGTCCACGAAGAGGCTCCGGCCCGCGCCGTCCACGAACGACCCCTCCTTGCCATAGGGCAGCAAGAACCGCGTCGTCCCCCCACTGTCCAGCTCCGCCGTCGTCGTCCGCACGATCCGGTCGATCGCCGCCGCGTAGCGCGCCCGCTCCGAGGGATGCGCCGCCGCCAAGTTCGCGAACGTGAGCGCCGTGAACATCCGCGACATCAGCACCCACTCCGGATTCGCCCGGTCGAGCTTCGCCTCCTCCTCGGCCGATAGCCGCCGCGGCGCCTCCCAATCCTCCAAGAGCCGCCGCTGCATCGGCGCGCCCGCCTCCTCCGCCCCAATCCGAAAGCACCACCGCAGCGACCCCAGCGTCACCGCCACCGCCAACACCAAACACAACACTCCACGCGCGACCTTCATCTTCCGACCGTGCCCACGCCCCCCCGCGTCCGCCCTCACTCTCGAGGCGAACGGTCGAAAGTCGCCCGTGAACGGTCGCCGCGCGCTTCCCACCCGCGCGCTATGAAAAGAGGAGCATCCATCGAGCGCGATGCCCACCCCCCTCCTCGCTGACGCTCGTCGGCCCCTCCCAAGCGCCACGCTCCGCGTGGCGCGGGAGGGGACGCCGCGGGCACCCGGGCGCGCACGGACGGCGGCGACGTTCAACGCGGCCAGGAGCAAGACGGATTGACGCCGCGAGGGCGCCCGTCGCCTCGATCGGCAATGGCCCGTCGGGTCGACGTTCGCCCGCTCGCGGGCCCTGGACTTGCCAGGAGAGACCGCGACACCCTCGAGGCGTCTTCAATGGCAAACCACAGGAATGATGGCCCGCTCCGCGGACGCGCGGGGTCGAGCAATCCTCTTCGACCTTGAGCGCACTGGCTGCCTCGCGTGGAGAGCGAAATGGAGTGCCTTCCGGTTCATCGCTCGTTGGGCTAGATGACCGCATGGTCACACGCCTCGGGTCCGTCGTCGGCGCTCTGGCTCTCTGCGCTTCGCTCGCGGCGTGCGGCTCCGAGCCGCGTGGTGGTGAGGCGGCGGCGCCGGATGGCGAGGCAACCAGCGTGGCGATCGCCCCGACGCCGAAGGCTCAGATCTCGGTCGTGTCTCCCGCGACGCTGGCGTCCGAGAGCGCGCGCGACGCCGAGAGAGCGAAGCACTGCGAGCACCACGCGAAGCCCTATCCGGAGATCGCGCTCACGGGTGGGGCCGTGAAGGCTCCGGCGCCGAGCGCTCCCTCCGCTGCCGCCGCGGGCTCGGCGGCGCCGAGCAGCTCCGGGGCGAGCTCATCGGGCTCCGCCGTCGGAAGCGCCGCCAAGGTCGTCGCTTCGATGGCCCCTCTCTTCCGGCGCTGTTACCAAGAGGGCCTCACGTGCGACCGGGAAATGGTCGGTAGCGTCCGCATCAGCGCGCGAGTGGCCGCCGACGGCTCCGTCGCGGAGGCGGCGCCCGTCGCCGCGACCGGGCTCAGCCGAGGCGTCATCGATTGCATGGCCGAAGCGGTGAAGTCGAAGCGATTCGACCGGCCAGAAGGCGGGAGCGCCACGCTGGTGATCCCGGTATCCTTCTTTCCGCAGCCTTAGCAGGCTGCGGAAAAGTCGGCGTCATGCCTCTCGGCACCGGAGTGGCTGCCCATTCACCCCCCTGCCCCCCCTCGCTGTGCGAGGGGGGAGATCCGTCGGAGGGCACGGCTGGTCGCCGCGTGAGCGGTCGCAGCGAGCTCGCCTTGGTCTCTCCTCCGCGCGCGACCGGGTCAAGCTGCTGTGCACAACCCAGAGCGCTGATTCCCTCCTCGCTACGCGAGGGGGGCTGGGGGGGTGAAAGAGCAGCAACTGCCCACCCAGTGTCCTGACGACCGCCTTTTACAGCACACTGCTAGAGCACCGAACATGTTGAAAGCCGAGTGAAGTCGGGGGAGTTTGCGGCTGAGGCGCGCGCCCGAGGAGTGAGCACCGCAAGACTACTCCTCGTAATCTGAGGAGCGGAGCGACCATGCCGTGTGGATCGGGCGCGAAATCGCGCGAATGCGCCGGTTTTCAACATGATCGGTGCTTTAGATCCTTTCCGCTCGGGTCCCCGGTTTGCGCCCCCCTCGCGCGCTATGAAAAACATAGCGTCGCGCGCCCCCGCTCCCCGACTCGATGCGCGGGGTTGCCCCCCTGCGCTCCCGCCCCCCCGGGTCGGGACGAGACGACGCAAGGTCTGCCGATGGAAATGCGCGCGACGGGGCCGATGCGCCAGAGGTGCACAAGGAGCCCGAACGACCGAATGTGACGTTCTCGAGACGGGCTCGCATGTCATCGATCGGCGGCGCCGACCATGGTAGGCCAACCGCAATGAACCGCCCGATGCTGCTCCGTCGCCGGCACTGGAACCCCATGCTCGCCCTCCTCGTCGGGGCCACGTCGCTCGCGCTGGGTTGCGGCGACGACACCGGCCCGGGCGGGGGCGGCGGGGGTGGCGGGGGTGGCGGCACGCCGATCGGCGAGTGCGGCGACGGCGTGCTGGACGCGGGGGAGGCGTGCGATGGGACGCTCCTCGACGGCAAGACCTGCGAATCGCTGGGGCACGCCTCGGGCACGCTCGCTTGCACGGCGGAGTGCACCTTCGACGAGTCGGGGTGCGTCGACGGCGGGACCTGTGGCGATGGCACCAAAGACGCGGGGGAGGCGTGCGACGGCGCGGACCTCGGCGACGCGACGTGCGTGACAGAGGGATTCGCGGGCGGCGTGCTCGGGTGCACGGATGGCTGCGCGCTCGACACCTCCCAATGCGAGAACGACGCGGAGTGTGGCAATGCGGTGATCGAGGCGGGCGAGGACTGTGACGGCGCTGCCCTCGGGGGCGAGACCTGTAGCTCGCTCGGCTTCGCGGGCGGCACCCTCGCGTGCGCGGACGATTGTACGTTCGACACCGGCGCTTGCACGGCCTGCGGCGATGGCGACGTCGACGCCGGCGAGGCGTGCGACGGGGGGAACCTCGACGGCCAGACGTGCGTCTCGCTCGGCTACGACGCGGGGGCGCTCGCGTGCGCCGACGACTGCACGTTCGACGAAACGGGCTGCACGTTCCTCACCTGCGGCAATGGCGCCATCGACGGCGGAGAGGAATGCGACGGCGCGCTGCTCGGCGGCGCGACGTGCCAATCGGAGGGCTTCGCGGGCGGCACCCTCGCGTGCGCCGCGAACTGCACCTTCGACACGAGCGCCTGCACGATGTGCGGCAACGGCGTCGTCGAGGGCACGGAGGCCTGTGACGGCGCCGACCTCGCCGGTCAAACCTGCCAGTCGCTCGGCTTCGCGAGCGGCGCCCTCGCGTGCAGCGGCGCCTGCGCCTTCGACACCACCGGGTGCTCCAACGTGCCGCAGCCCGGCACCGGACAGCTCGTCATCACCGAGATCATGCAGAACCCGAGCGGCACCGACACCGTCACCGGTGAGTGGTTCGAGCTCTGGAATCCGAGCGCGTCCGCGACCTATCAGCTCTCGGGGTGCAGCGTCGAGGGCGAGACGCCGGCCGACGCGTTCACGATCACCTCCGATTTGCAGATCGCGCCCCAGGGGCGGCTGACGCTGGCGAGCGTCCAGAACCCCGGCTTCACCCCCAGCTATGTCTGGCCCTCCGGCTTCGTCCTCACCAATGGCGCCGACACCGTTCGACTCGTGTGCAATGGGACGACGGTCGACGAGGTCGTCTACGACGGTGGTCCGCTCTTCCCCGATCCCGACGGGGCGAGCATGAACCTCTCCCCCGGCCTCGACGCCACCGCGAACGACATGGGCTCGAGCTGGTGCCCTGCGACAGTCGCGAGCGCCAACTTTACCAGCGGCGACAAGGGAAGCCCCGGCATGGCCAATGAGGCGTGCCCCCTCGACTACACGGTCGGGTTCTGTCGATTGCAGTTCCCCACCACCATCACGACGACGGAAGGGAGCACCGTCACCGTCTATGGCCGCGTCTATGCGGCGGGCCTCACCGACCAGACCACCGGCAACGATCTCGCCCCCAACCTGATTGGCGCCGTCGGCTATGGGCCCGACGGGTCGGATCCTTCGATGGGCGGCTGGACATGGACGGCGGCCGTCCCCAACGCGGGGTGGAACGGAGGCGCCGTCGGCGAGCCCAACAATGACGAGTACCAAGCCAGCCTCGTCGTCCCGGCCGCTTCGGGCTCCCCCTACGATTTTGCTTACCGGTTCAGCGGCGACGGCGGCAACACCTGGGTCTATTGTGACGGCGACAACGCGGGCAGCAGCAATGGCTACGCCATCGCCGACGCCGGGCAGCTCGTGAGCCAGCCGGGAGGCGGCCCCGCCAACATCTGGATCAACGAGATCCACTACGACAACGCGAACAACGACGTCGACGAGGGCATCGAGATCGCCGGCGTCGCCGGGGTCGACCTCACTGGATATTCGCTCGTCTTCTACAATGGCGGCGGCAGCCCGGCCGGGGCGAGCTACCTCACGGTCCCCCTCACCGGCACCATTCCCAACCAGCAGAATGGCTTCGGAACAGTGTGGATCGCCGTCAGCGGCATCCAAAACGGCGCGCCCGACGGGGTCGCCCTGGTGAGCCCCGGGAACGTGGTCATGTACTTCCTGTGCTACGAGGGCACGTTCACCGCTTCGAACGGACCGGCGATGGGCCAAGCGTGCGTCGACATCGGCGTCGCCGAGGAGCCCGCCCCCGGCATCGGCCTCTCCCTCCAGCTGACCGGCACGGGCGGGACCTACGCCACCTTCACCTGGGCCGCCGCCGCCGCGCACACCCGCGGCGCCGTCAACACCGGTCAGACCCTGCAATAGGGACCCAGGGCTCCGATCACGTTGAAAGCCGGCGCATTCGCGCTATGTCGCGCCCGATCCACACGGCCTCGTCGTCGGATCATGACCGCTCGAGAAACGCCAGCCATTCGTCGTTCGGGTACACCCATGGAAGCTTGCCATCGAGTATCCCTCGCTCGAGTATCGGGCTCATGTCCTCCCAATCGTTGCCCATTTGCGCGCGACAACGGAGGAACAACCCCTCGAGGTTGCCGCGCCGGCTGCTGTCCCAGAAGCACGAATCGAAATAGCCCGCGGGGGCCCGCGGATATTGGAGCGGCCGCCCGCCTCCGCCGTCCCACACGACCTCGATCTCCTCGAGGCCGGTCACTCCGCGCGCGCGCACGCTCGACGAAGCCGTCATTCATGTAAGCGTAGGGCATGAGCCCGTCATCGAGCCAAAACAAGTCGGGGTAGTCACGGTCGCTCCGCAGCTCGAGCCGAGTCCAAAAGAGAGGCTTGCCGTTCGGCAGGCGCACTGCCTCCGAGCTTCCCTCGTCGATCGCTCCTTTGATGAGCGGGAGCTGCAACGCCCACGCCGCCTCTCCGTCGACAGTGACCCCGATCTTCTCCATGTCGCGCACGAGCTCGACGCCCCGCGAACGCACCACGAACAGGTTCATCGAGGTCGCGACGACGTCCGCGAGCGGCCTCTCGTCGCCTGCGCTGTGCTAGTGGTTGCCTTCCAGCCACCAGTCGCCTTCGGGCATTTCGAAGAGCACATCCGCCATCCGGCCGAGCTCGATCCCAACGGGCCAGAAGCGGGCACCGCTGCGCGAGACCTCCATCGACCGGTAGCGCCGAACATCGGGGACGAAGCGATGGATCTTCACGGGCCCTTCGATCGCACCTTCTGCTCCATGGCCTCCAAGCCGGCGAGAAACGCGGGCTGCGCGACCGACCACGCTTGCGCCTCGGTCTCGTGGGCGAGCGCCACCTCGTGGCTCTCCGTGACGAGCGCGCGCCGGACCGTGTCGACGATTCGGCGGCTGAACACGGGCTCCTGACCGTCGAGCTGGCGCGCGAGCTTCAGCGCGCAATCGAGCAGTGCGCCGTCGTCGTGCACGGCCGCGGCCAATCCGGCTTGGGCCGCTTGCTCGCCATTCCACACCTCGCCGAAGACAGTCGCCAACATCGCGCGCTGCTGGCCGACGATGCGCGCGAGGAGCCACGCGTGGCCGCCGCCCGGGTGGAGGCGCAGCTTGGCGAAGCGGGTGTCGAACAGCGCGCTTCGCCCGGCGATGCGGACGTCGCAGGCGAGCGCGAGGTTGAAGCCGGCCCCGACGGCGGGGCCGTTCACGGCGGCGATGGTCGGCAGCGGCGAGCGCAGGACGCGCAAGAACCCGTCATAGACCTTGCGCACGTTCGCGAAGTCGCCATTGGCGGCGGCGCGCAGCACCGAGAGCTCGGCCCCCGCACAGAACGCGGGGCCCGCGCCGGTGAGCACCACCGCGTTGACGGAAGGGTCCGCCTCCGCCGCGTCGTAGGCCGCCCCGATGGCGTCGACGAGCGCCGCCGAGAGCACGTTGCGGCGGGCACCTTGGTTGAGCGTGACGAGCAGGGCGCTGCCGTGTCGCTCCGTGAGGACCAGTTCGTTCGACATGCGCGGCACGATGTCACGCTCGTCGCGAGCCATCCAGCGCCGCGTGCGCTACGGACCTCTCGCGCGACGGCCTTTGCCGCTGGCGAGGGTGGCCTTGGCCTCGCGCGCCCCTTGGGCCGCCAACGGATCCGCGCGCTCATTGCCGGCATTGCCGTTGTGCGAGCGCAGCCATTGCTAGCGAGCGCCTCGCGCTTCGGCTCCGTGGTCAGGGGAGGTCGACTCGGAGCGGAATCACGACCCATGAATGTTGCTTCGAGCGGCCCATGTCCCCGAGCGCTACGAATAGCGTAGCGCGGCATACCATGGTCCACTCGGATGGGATGCCCACCCCCGCCTCGCTCCGCTCGGCGACCCCTCCCTTGCTCGTCGCTCCGCTCCTCGCGGGAGGGGTGAGCGGGCGGCGGGCGGGCCCTATTGGGATTTCTTGGGCGGCTTCTTCGCGGCGCCTTTGGCGAGCTTGGCTTGGTCGACCATGCGGTCCCGCGATTTCGTAGGCCCCGCGAGCGGGCGCGGCGGCGCCCTCAGTTCGTGTACGCGTCGGCGAAGGTGCTGTCGAGACCGAGGTCGAACGCCCATCGCTCGTAAGGCGAGCCGGCCAGGGAGGTGAGCACGTCGTCTCCGGAGAGGATGTCCGAGCTCGAGACAGTGAGGAAATGGCTCGACGTGGAGGGCGCGAAGGTGCTCGCGGAGGCGGGGACCTCGAGCCGGGGGATGAAGGTCGCGGTCGGCGGCATCACGAGGATCGAGACGCGGCTGTCACCGTTTGGAGCGTCCCACGTGAGCTGCGCCACGATCGCGTCGCCCGCCTCCCCGCTGCCCATCGTCACCTCGACCCCCGCGGTCGACTCGGTGATCGAGATTGGCGCGAGGCGGCCAGCGTTCCAGGTGAGGTTCTCTTTCGCCTGTGGACAGCGCCGGAGCGAAGAGCCCTTCCCCCCGGCCCCGCTCGACGCGTAGGTCCCGACGAGCGTGCAGAGCAGCCCGGGCACTCCGTCGGCGACGGCGATTGTCCCCGACTCGCTCGCGGAGGGGGCGTTCACGTTCGTGATGCTCGCCCAGATTGGTGCCTTCCCGAAAGGCGCTCCGAAGATGCCATAGCCGACGGAGAGCACGTCGCCGGAGGCGCCCTCCACGTCCCAGCTCCAATCGACCGGCGCGACGAGCGACGCCGACAGCGGCGACGTCGTGCCGGGAGTGAATGGCACGTCCTCGAGCACGGCATACCCGACCGTGTCCTGGTCTGCATCGAGCGCGACCACCAGCAGGTCGAATGTCGTGTCGCCGGGACAGCCTCGATAGCCTTGGATGGAGTTCGAGCCCTCGAACACCTGCACATCGTCGCTGCAGCTCGCGTAGAGGCGAATCTCGTCGGCGCCGGGCATCGCCGCGACGTCGAGCTCGAGGTTCATCGGGTCGTTCTGCGCGGGGAGCGGCTGCGACGCCGCGACGCGGACGAGGAGGGTCGAGACGTCATCGGTCAGCGCGAAGCTCTTCAGCTCGCCCAGCTGGGACGCCGCGTGGCTCGACCAATCGACGATCGTCCGCTCGACGGCGACGCTCACGAGCCCACCCGAGGGCACCGAGACCGTCGCGAGCCCGGCCTCATCGGTCGCGCCGTCGTCGGCCAGCGCACCCGTCGCTTCGGACGCGAACACGATGACGCCTTCGAGCGCCGTCCCGTCGGCGTCCACGACAGTCACCGTCACCTCGTGCGTCGGAGCACCGCCGCCGCTGCCCCCGTCACCACCACCAGCGCCGCCCGTGGGCATCCCGCCGGTGCCGCTTCCTCCGTCATTTCCCGCCCCGCCGCCGCCCTCCGTTCCTCCCCCCTGACCGCCATGTCCTGGAGAGTCCGATTCGGCACAACCTTGGCAACCCGACATCGCGAGAAGCCCACCGAGAATCAGCGCGAGTCGACCGGCGTGGATGACCATGCGGCAGCGCCAAGCACGGCCCGTACCCGTGGCGACGCGGGCCGGGCCGAGCCAGTGAGCTCGCCCGCGCCCGGCGCGTCAGCCCCGCGCGCGTTGGAGCCAAAGGCCAATCCCCAGCACCGTGGGCCCGAATGGTGCCGGCACATCGCTCAGTAGCGTCTCGTGGTGGGCGCGCTCGACGAGCGCCGGCGCGAAGAGGGAGAGCAAGTCGGCTCGGGTGGCGCGCCGCGGACCGAATGGCCGCCAGTCGAGCGGGTGCCGCTTGCCCCAGTGGCCGAGCACGTAGTCCCCTTCGGGCGCCAGCCAACGACAGACCCGCTCCGCATATCTCCGCCGAGAGCTACCAATCAGTGAATGGAGGCATCCCGAGTCCAGGATCAGATCGAAGGTCTCGGTCGTGTCCCAAGTGTCCAGATCGGCGGTGAGGAGCTCGACGTCTACGCCTGCGCCCCGCGCGTGGGCGGCCGCGAGCTCGATTGCGCGGGGGATGAGATCGATCCCGGTGACGCGAAACCCGCGCCTCGCGAGCTCGACCGCGTAGATCCCCGCGCCGCACCCGAGATCGAGCGCGCGCGCCCCGCGAGGATGTCGCTCTATGGCCTGCTGCAGCAACGGCGGGACTTCGCTCGAGTACCACGGAAGGTCGGAGGCCTTCTGCGCCCGACCGTACATGCTCCCCATGACGCGCCGCTCGAACATGTCAGTTCTCCTCTCGTGGGCAGCGCGGTCCGTCAGCGCAGGACGGAGGCGAACATCCAGTGATGTCCCTCTACGTCCTCGGCGACGTATCGGCGGTGGCCGTGCGCATCCATCGGCTCGACCACGATCTTGGCGCCGTTGGCCCGCGCACGGGCGCAATGCTCATCGGCGTCGTCCACCATCAGATAGAGACCCTGCGTTCGGCGCCCCGCCTGAGCGGGCGTCGCGCCTCGATCACCCTCGGAGGGCGGGCCTACCATGATCAGCCCGCCGCCGTGCTCGAGCTCCCCGTGCACCACCACGCCGCCGGGGCCCGGCACCTTCAGCCGCGCGCGGAAGCCAAACACCGAAACCAGCCAATCGAACGACCCAGGGAGCGCGTAATAGACGAAGGGCGTCACCGGCGGATACCCCGGCTCCTCGTGCGTGAGCTCCTCCACCGCGACGTTCAGCGCCCCCGCGATCGCGTTCAATGTCTCTGCCGACATCGTGTCTTCCTCGGCGCGCTGCACCGTGCGGAGCGACACGCCCGCCGCGCCCGCGAGGTGCTCCTGCGTCCACGCCTTCTGCTCCCGGAGACGACGAACCCGCTTGCCCACGCCGACCTTGCTCATGCCGCCGTTGTAGACCGGCGCGTCCGCCCCGCGCCACGTCAAGAGCACGACAGTTTCCCGCCAGCCCCACCCCGGCGTTCGCCAGCGCCGCTCGGAGGACTCGTGACCGGAGGACTATTGCCCACCGATGGACGCGAGCGCCCACCGAATCGAGCGCTCCTGGTCGAACCCGTGCTCGGCGGCCAGCAGCGTCGCCAGCGACGCGCGAAGCGGAGCATGCTCACCCCCAGCGAAGGACGCGCGCACCCGGAAGTCGCCGTACGAGGTGATGTCGACCGCGAAGTCCCTCGAACGGTCGTCGCTCTCGCGCGTCGGCTGGCGGAACGTCTCGTCGAGCTCGTACGTCACCGCCCGGGCGTCCTCGGGGGCGCCGCTCACCGAGAGGCGGATCCAGTAGTGCGTGCGCCCGTCGACCTCGACGTATTGGGGCTCGCCGACGTCGGTGAGGAGGAATCGCGCGGAGAGACGTGCCATCGAGGGTCCAATCGTAGCGTGCCTCGTTCCCGGGCGTCGACGGTGCGCGCGGCGTGGTCGGTCGCGCCTCCCTGCTATGGTTTCGATAGCAAAATGGAGACTTTATTCAATTGGCTTTCAGGGACAGGCGCTCGCGACGACGCCTCCATGGCTCGAGCAACAGCCCTTCGCGGGGCCGCCGCAGACGCAATCGGGTGACGTCGAGCCGTCTTTGCACTGCATGGGGCACGCGCTCGCAGCGACGCCTCCATGACGCGAGCAGCAGCCCTTCGCGGGGCCGCCGCAGACACAGTCGGGTGACATCGACCCGTCTTTGCATTTCATATGAACGGGCTCGGCGGAGGCGGACGCCGATGCAGACGCGCTCGCCGTGCCGGTCGCGGCCATCGCCGATGTGGACGCGCTCGTCGGCGACGCGGCCGAGGAGGCGGAGGACGCGGCGGTGCTGGTCGCCGGCGTCGTGGTGGCGCTGGTGGCGCTGGTGGCGCTCGCGCTCGCGCGCGGGCCCGAGGACGACGTGGAGGCGGATGAGGACTTCGACGCCGGGCCCTCCGAAGAGCAGCCGAGAGCCATCGACAAGCCGAGGACGAGCATTGCGCGCATGCGCGGATCCAAGGACGGCGCTGCGCCGGCAGCAAGCCCGATGTCGACGACGCCCCGGTGCACTCGGTGGTGCGCGATCCGCGTGCGAGCCATCTTGTCGGGCTCACGCGCGCCTCCACCCACTCGAACAATTGACCATCGCGGGGTCGCGGCTTGGTCCCTAGGCTCGCTTGCGAGGCGAGGGAACGTTGAGCGAGCGGGCTCTTGGGCGACAAGTGCGGCTGGAGGTGCGGACCGGGACGCTGGTCTTGATGCCGAGGTCGGGGGACGGGGCGAGACTGTCTCGCGGGGCGCGGGCGCTGGGCGCGGACGCGGCCATCGCGCACCTGCGAGCGGCGATCGCGGAGGAGCCCTCGCGGACGTGGATGTCGCTGGGTCGAGGGGAGGCGCTCTCGACGCGGGCGCCGGCGCCGGGGTCCGCGCTCGCGCGGGTGGAGGCGCGCATTTCGGATGGGTCGGTGGTGGCCTTCTTCGAGCGGCGGGAGATTGCCCCGATGTTCCTGGTGGAGCCGGAGCGGGCTCCCGTGGCCTCCGCGGCGCGGGTCAGGCACTGGATTGAATATGTCTTCGAATATCCGGACGGGGAGCCGGTCGCGAACCTGCCATTCGTCTTGATCGATCCGGAGCTGAACGAGACCCACGGGCGCTTGCCGAGCAATGGCCGCATCCGGCGAGAGCCGGCCCGGGTGGGCCGCTGGGAGGTGGTGCTGCGCGACGTCGTGTCGGCGTGGTGGGGGCGGGGGCGAGCGCGGGTGGGTGAGGAGGTGAAGCTGCGGGCGGACTTCAGCGGGTGCCCGGACGGTACGGCAGTGAAGGTCCGCATCTTTCGAGAGCTCGCCGAGCAGGACCGCGACTGTCTCGAAGAGCTCTCGGCGACGGTGGAGGGGGGCGCGCTGGAGCTCTCATACCATTGGGACGACAGCGCCCCCCAGGAGCGGCGCGACCAGACCGGAAAGCTCCGGCTCGTGGCCGAGGTCTCCATCGACGGAGGGGCGCTCTGGGCGAAGACGGAGCGGGCGCTCGAGGTGCAACTCAAGACCATTCGATCGGTGATGTGGTACCCGCGGTCGGCGGCGCCGGGAGACGTGGTGCGGCTCCGGGTGGAGACGAGCGGCTTCTCGGAGGGGACGCCGGTCGAGGTCGAGCTCTTCGAGCATGATTGGAGGTCCGAGCCCACCTCCCTCGGCGCGCTCACGCCCGAGCCGATGCGGGGTGGGATCGCCGAGCTCGAGCTCGAGTGGGAGGGCGCGCCCGAGGACCATACCGGCGGCGGCACCGGGCTCTTCTTCGTGGCCAAGGTGAAGGAGGGCTTGGAGCGTGAGGCGCGCTCGGACCTGTTGCCGCTCTTGCCGAGGGGGGAGGGCTGACGATGCTGCGCTATCCCCGCACCGTCGACGAGATCCACACCATCGTCCTCGAGCCGCGCGTGACGAGGGCGTTCTGGAGCGCTCGGCGCGCCCAGCACGGGGCGAAGCTCTCTTTGCACGTGGAGACGAAGTACGTCCCGGATCGCACGCCAATCGACCTCGAGATATGGGAGGACGACTCGAAGGAGGGGAGCGCGGACGACTTCATCGAGGCGCTCCCGCCCCAGACGAAGCTCGAGCGCGGCCGCCTCGTGCTGGAGCACGAGATCGACTGGTCGGCGGAAGCGCTCGGGCGCGACCTCGATCTGGAGGGCGACGACTACGAGTTCTATTTCAAGGTGAAGATCCCGCGCTTCGGCGTGGAGGCGCGCTCGACGCTGCTCTTCGTGGACCTCCATCCTTTCCAATTCTCTCGGTGACGGTCGATGGCGGAGAAGAAAAAGAGCGCGAAGAGCGTGAAGAAGGACGGGCCCCAAGACAGCGTGGTCGGCTTCGTCGCCGCGAAAGACGACATGCGGCATGGGCGGCGCGGCATCTTCGTGGGCGACGGCGACTATCGCTACGAGGCGCTCTTCCGCCAGATGTACGAGCTGCAGTTCTTCCGCCAGAGCCCGGAGGACGCGGTGACGGCGAAGCACGAGCAGGGGCGATCCGCGGGGGAGCGCCGGCGCGTGTACAAGTTCGTGACGATACCTCCCGAGTCGGTGCGCCCGAAGGTGAAGTCGAGTGACGGCTTCCCCCTCGGGTTCCACGTGGTGGACGATCCTGGCCACATCGGGCGGATCCATTGCACCGGCTCCACCGAGACGAGCGTGCTCTGCGAGGTGCAGCGAAAGCTCAGGCTGCTGGGCAAGCTGGAGAAGCTTCCCGTGCCCGAAGCGGAGGAGCTCAAGGCGTTGAAGGCCCAAGACGCTTCGCTCGTGATCTCCGCCGACACCCACAAGATATGGCAAGGGGCGATCCCCAAAGGCACGGCCGAGGACGACAAGCCCGCCGCGTGGAAGGCGGTGTTCGCACCCAACGCGGTGGAGCCCTTCGGGGTCGGGTTTCGGATCTCGGAGGTCGCGAACATGCGGCGGGGAGACGTCTCGAACTCTCTCCACGACATCAAGAAGAAGAAGGTCAAGAACGAGACAACCGGTGAGGAAGAAGAGAAGATGACGATGGCCGGTCACGGCATCTACATCTGGGATCGCCGCGTAACCCCCAAGGGGGAGGTGGAGTATCAACAGCTCTCCTCGCAGTGGCACCACACCGACGGGATCGGCGTCAACGGCGTGACCAACAGCAGCGAGGAGACCACCCGCGTCGGTGGGATCTGGCGTCCGAACGATCTCGCCTGGGCCGAGAAGGCCCTCCGCGACCGCCACGACGGCTGGGTCGACTCCGACGCGCTGGAGGCGGGCATTGGCCGGTTCTATCGACAGTTCCCCTATTGGCCGCTCGCGGTCGTGGCCGGCCCCGCCAATCCGGGCGCTTCGAGCGCGGAGACGGTCCCCCCCGATTTCAGCGCCGAGGCCGATCCGGGCGCCCCCGAGCTCGACGGTGGGGGCGTGCTCGTGGGCGTGCAGTCGATCGCGGGTCGCATTCAGGGGCACAAGGACTACGCCCTCGTGGACGCTTACTATCGGGCCCCCTCGCGCGACGGCCTCTACCCGATAAGCGTGAACCGCGCGTGGCACGGGGGCATCCACCTCGCCTCGGGCGCGCAGCCCGTCCACGCCATGTCCGACGGCGTGATCATCGCGGCGAGGATGCCCAAGAAGGACGACAAGAAGGCGCCGAGCTCCGGCTTCGTGCTGATCCGCCACGAGGCCGACATCGACGGCGATCCGGTCACCTTCTACTGCCTCTATATGCACCTCGACCCGACCCAGACGGGCGCGTCGTTGATGTCGTCTCGGTGGCTATGGCGCGTCCGCACCGCCCTCGATCCGGTCTCGCTCGGGCAGCGCAAGAAGCTGGAGGCGGGTGAGGTCGTCCTCCTCGCCGACCCGATCGCGGCGGGCGAGATCGTCGGGCACGTGGGCGGGGGCCAGTCGCCGTTTCTACATTGGGAGATCTTCTCCAAGGGGAAGCGCATCGACGTGAAGGTCGAGAAGGAGGGTCTCGTCGAGATCAAGGATCCGAAGGGGAAGCTCTTCTTCGACGCGGCGTCGCAGGACGCGGCCAAGGACTTGATGAAGAAGATCGCCGGGGCGGCGGGGGAGGTGGCGGCCACGGACGGCGTCATCACCAAAGACGAGATCGTGGCCCTCCACGCCTCGGCGGAGACGGACCAGGCGCTCAAGTGGCAGCTTCGCCGGGTCGCCGTCGAGCACAAGTCGGAGTGGGCCAAAGACACGGATTGGACCGTCCTCCCCGACGAGCGGGCGCGCTGGGGCTTCACCTCGGAGGCGGAGGTGGAGGAGATCCGCACCGAGTCGAGGCGGCTCGCCTTCTGGGACGACAAGCTGAGCAAGCACGGCAAAGGGGCGGCCCTCGGCGACACCACGATCTGGACCTATCACCCCGTCGCCTTCACCCGCTGGCTCGCCGAGAAGGTCGGCGACGATCCGAAGGGCAAGCAGAAGGTTCAAGACGTAAAGAGCTTCCTCGAGGGGGCGGCGAAGGACGCGGAGGCGGGCGTCTCCATCCTCGACGACGAGGACTATCTGGAATGGACGGTCCCGAAGGGAGAGCGTGAGCTCCTCGACGCGAGCTTCAAGCCGACAGGCCTCGTCCTGGAGAAGAGCTTCCTCGCAAAGGGCGTCCACACCGCCGAGGACGGCACGAAGTATTGCAAAGCGCTCTTTTGGGTGCGGGTGGATCCGCCGCCGCCGCCCAAGCCGCCCAAGCCCCCCAAGAAGGGAAAGAAGGGCGAGGCGGCGGCGCCCGCGCCGGACCCTCAGCCCATCCTGCGCTGTCTCCGCGACGAAGATGGGGGCCCGGGGAGCGCGCGCTACGGCTGCAAGCTCCGGGGCGTCGTTCCGCCCGGGCCGGTCGTCACGACCGAGACGAAGAAGGCCAAAGTCGAGAAGACCAAGGTCACGGGCTATGTGCGGATGGGCGACGCCACGAAGCACGGCCACGCATGAGAGGAGAAGCTCGCCAATGGCTGCCACCGTCAACGTGAACCATCGGACCGTCGTCCACGCGAAGAGCAACGGTCTCGTGGTGGGCTTCCCCGACGTGTGTCTGACCCCGACCCCGGCCGGACCGATGCCGATCCCCTATCCCAACGTCGCCATGTCGAGCGACACCTCGGACGGGACGCGCGACGTCCATTGCGACGGCGAGTCGGTCATGGTCCAGGGCGCGGCGTTCTCGACGAGCACCGGCGACGAGGCGGGGACCCAAGGCGGGATCATCAGCCTCGGCACCAAAGGCAAAGCAAAGTTTATCCTCTATTCGTTCGATGTCCGCTTCGAGGGAAAGCCCGTCTGTCGCCTCGGCGACCTGATGTTGCTGAACGAGAAGACGGCCCCGAACACTCCCCCCTTCCCGGAGATCCAGCCGCCCGCGGTGGGCTTCTCGCTCGGCGACGGCGGGCCCTTGGACGACGAGGACAACCTGGTCACCGAGATCGAGTTCGCGAGGTGAGGGCATGAGCGAGAAGCAATGGGTCAACCTCGAGAAGATGGCGGCCTACCTGGGCTCGACCGGCGCCGCGGACCTGCACCAGCTCGGCAAGGTGAAGCCAAAGCTCCGCTTCGCCAAGGCCATTCAAGGCGCGGCCAAGGTCCGCGTCGTGGAGGAGCAGGACAATCTGACATACAGCGAAGCCGAGCTCGATCGAAACGAGAGCTTTCGGCTGCTCGCCGGGGGCAAGACCTTCAAAGAGCTCGGGACCGACACGTTCGACTCCGACGTCGAGATCCGGCTCCGCGCCGCGGGGGGCAAGCGCTACCGGTTCGAGGCCCTCAACCATGACGGCAGCGTCATCCGATCCCCGACGGTGGTCGAGGCCCACCGCTGCGTCCAATACCAGGTGTTCGCGACGAAGAGCGTCTTCGCCGAGCACCAGGCCCGCATCGGGAAGATCTTCAAGCCCGTCCACGACTGCTTCGCGAAGCAGGGCCGCAACGTCTCGCTCGTCCGCGTAGACCCCGACGGTGATCCCGCCCCCCGCCTCGTCACCGAGGTCACCGCGCGGACGAACCGCGGACAAAGCGAGGGCGCGCTCTACGCCACCATGCAAGCCGAGGTCTTGCGCGTGGGACGGCGCGCTCCGAAGAAGGTCACCATTCCGATCTTGTTCGTGCCTTATCTGGCGACCCGGGAGACGGCGATCTTCACGACGCGTGGCGAAGACATCGTCCTCTCGGCGCGAAAGGGGATCACGAGCTGGGGGCTCCAGTGGAAGCTGAAGGGCCCCCCGTGGAGGCTGCATTTGGAGCTCCCCGCGAGCGAGAGCCCGCTCTTTTATGGCGTGGACGAGTTCGAGCCCGAGTGTGAGTTTCTGCGAGAGCTGCGCTTGAGCTGGCGCGACGGCTCCTTCGGGCCCTTGGCATTCAATGGAACGCACGCGCGCGTCGAAGGTCGATTCTTTGGCCGGTACGGTGGATACCGCGCCTTCTCTGTCGATTTGGGGGCGGCGACGGGGCTCGAAGAGGCGCTAAAGAAGAGCGTCCAGCTGGAGCTGGAGGTGGCCCTCGTGACCGGCTTCACGGTGGGTCTCCACGTCCGACCGGGATTGATCATGATCGCGATGCGCGGGGGCTCGCTCGACCAACCCTTTCGTGACACGACGAACGAGGAGCTCAGCTCCGTGATCGTGCACGAGCTCGGCCACGCGATGGGCCTCGCCGCCAACGGCGACCGCACCAAGACCACGGAGCGGCAGCCGCTCACCCCCGACGCGGGCGCCCACTACTACGACCACACGACCGAGGAAACGCTTTCGCGGGGGCCCCATTGTCGAGCGCACTCGTCGAAGGAATTCACCTGCTCGATGTATGGGCTCGTCAACGAGGTGAACGACTTCTGTCCGGAGTGCGCTGTCGCGCTCCGCAAGTCGGACCTCTCCGATTTGGGGAGGTTCTCGCGGTGACGCACCCCAAGGACGCGGACTTCGAGCAGGTCACCCCCAACGACGCGAGCCCAGGGAAGACGAGCCCCGAGCTCCCGGAGGGGCCGCTCGAGGCGATCGTCATCTCCGCACCGAAGACGGTGCGCGGTCGAGGTCGATTGGTGGTGAGCGGGGCCATCCGTTTGCGGATTGGCCGGTTCGGCGAGTCCAAGCACGCCCGGCTCGTCCGCCTCGTCGCGGTCGCGCCCGACGGAACGGCCCACGTTGGTCCCGCCATCGAGCGGCGCGGATCGGCCTGGTCGGACGAGGGGCGCGCGGCGACTGCGCTGAGCCCGAGCACGGTCACCTCCTTCTTCCACACCGACATCGCGGAGAACCTCGACGCGCCGCGGATGCCCGGCCTCTATTGCATCCACGCGTTCGTGGGGAAGCTCGTGTCGAATGGCGTGCTCGTCGAGCTCTCGGAGGGGCGGTGACGGGCACGCACGTCGTCCGCACCGAGGTGGCGCCGGCGCTGGCGGAGGCCGCTTTGGGGGTGACGATCGCGAGCGACGGTCCTTGCGCCGTCGCTGGTCGCTATCGGGTCGAGCGGGCGCGCGCCGGGGCCACCCTGCCGCTCGCGCGGCTCGCGCTCGTGCTGCAAGGGGGCGGTCCGGCGCGGGTAGCCTCCCCGTTTCGCGGGCGCCTCCTGTTCCAGGACGACGCCGTCGTCACCAGCCGCTACGTCGAGGGCTTCTATCGCGTCGACCTGAGCGAGGCGTTCGGCGCGGACCGACTGCCCGCCGCCGGGTGCCTCGTCTTCGCCGTCCTCTTCGACCACGCGTCCCCCGTCGTCGCGGTGAAGCCGCGCCTTGCCCTCTGATCCAAAAGGAAGTCTCCATGTACGAGCTGCATATCACCGGTTACGACAAGCCCCTCAAGGTGGCGCGGTTCCAAGGGGTCGAGGTCATGAATGACCTGTTCCGGTTCGACGTCGTCGCCGTCATCGAGGACGAGGCCGTCGATCTACGCGGCTTCGTGGGGCGGGACGCGGTGCTCCACTTGGGGGCGATCGCCGGGAGCCGCACCGTGCCCGGGATCGTGCGCAAGGCCCGCCAAGGGCGATCGGGCGGGCTCGCGACGGCGTACGAGATCACCCTCGTCCCGCCTCACTATCGGCTGAAGCTGCAGCAGGACCATCGTGTCTTTCAGAAGCGCACCGTCCCCGAGATTGTCCAGCAGATCTCGGACGAAGCGGGGCTCGCCATTCGCCTCGCCCTCCACGGTCACTATGAGCCGCGCGAGTACTGCGTCCAATATCGCGAGTCGGACTGGGACTTCATTTGTCGCCTCCTCGAAGACGAGGGGATCGCCGCCTATTTCGAGCCTTCCGACGAGACGTGCCAATGGGTGCTGGCGGACGCGCCGGCCGCGTTCGCGCCCATCGAGGGCGACAGTGCGCTCCTGTTTCGGCCCCCCGCGGGGGCCATCGTCGGGGGGGACCACGTCTCGGACTTTCGGGTCGCGGAGGACATGCGCCCGGGCAAGGTCACGGTGCGAGACTACAATTTCCAGAAGCCGCTCTTGCGGGTGGAGGGCGCGCACAAAGGGCGGCTCGACGACGAGATCGAGGTCTACGACTATCCGGCCGACGAGGGGACGCCGGAGGCGGCGAAGGGGCGAGCGCAGGTGCGCCAGGCCGGGCAGGAGTCGCAGCGCTCCACCGTGCTGGCGACCTCCAACGCGTGGCGGCTGGCGCCGGGGTTGACCTTCAAGCTGAGCGAGCACCCGCGGGAGGGCTTCAACGCGGAGTACCTCGTGACACGAGCGTACTCGACCGGCCACGATCCCCAGATGATCGGCGGCTTCGACGAGCCGGTCTATGCGGTGGAGATTGACGGGTTGCCGGCGAAGACCCGCTATGTCCCCCCCCTCGTCACCCCGCGTCCGCGCATCATGGGCATACAGACGGCGATCGTCGTGGGGCCGGCGGGGGAAGAGATCTACGTGGACGAGCACGGCCGCGTGAAGGTGCAGTTTCACTGGGATCGGGAGGGCAAGAAGGACGAGAGCAGCTCGTGCTGGATCCGCGTCGCCCAGACGTCGGCGGGGCCCGCGTTCGGGGCGGTGGTGCTCCCGCGCATCGGGCACGAGGTCGTCGTCTCGTTCGTCGACGGCGATCCGGACCGACCCCTCGTGACCGGCTCTGTCTATCACGGCGCCAACGTCCCGCCCTACGCGCTCCCGGGCGACCGGACGAGGACGACATTCAAGACGCGCTCCTCCCCCGGCGGTGAGGGCTACAACGAGCTCCGGTTCGAGGATCGCAAGGGAGCGGAGGAGGTCTTCCTCCGCGCCGAGCGCGACATGTCGGTCGAGGTCCGGCGGAGCCGGAGCGAGCACATCGGGAAGGACGAGACGATCTCCATCGACGAAGATCGCTCTCTCACCATCGGGAGGAACGACGCCGAGAAGGTCGGCGTCGACCGGATGGTCGAGATCGGCGCGAACCACACCGAGATCGTCGGCGCGAACTTGAGCCTCTCGGTCGGTGGGAACATCGCCATTACCGGCACCGGGGGGATGTCCTTCGCGCTCGGCGGGTCGCTCGAGGCCCGGGTCGACGGGGAGGTGAAGTCCGCGATCGGGAAGAAGAAGGAGGAGGAGATCGCGCTCTCGAGCGTCGAGCGCGTCGGCGGCGACAAGACGACCAAGGTCGCGGGCACCCTGAGCTTCTCCGCCGACAAGGACGCGAAGCTCGCCGTCCAGGGGAACGAAGACGAGGACATCGGGGGCAAGAAGACGGTCCAGGTCGGGGAGACGTACACCCTGGAGTGCGGCGACGCGAAGATCGTCGTCCAAAAGAACGGCGACATCGCCATTCAGGGCAAGAGCGTGAAGATTGTCATGTCCGGGCCCGTGCAAGTGGAGGGCTCGAAGCTCCAGGTCAAGACGGACGGCGCGGTGGACGTGAACGCGGGCGGCAACGTCAAGGTCAAGGGCGGCACTGTCGATCTCAACTGATCGGAAGGAGACCTCATCCATGAAGAAGAAGGAGCCCCCGCGCGCCGACGCGCGGGACACCGACGAACAGGCGGGGGCGGAGCTGCTCGCCTTGGTGATCGAGGACGCGGCGCGCGCCCCTGCTCTGGAGCGGATCGAGACCATCGTGCGCGGTCGATTGCTGAAGATCGCGGGGGGGGTGTCGGTCTCGTGGGCGGGCGCTCCCGAAGGGGCTCTCGCGCGCCCCGCGTGCGCACTGTCCGCCCGCCACGTGGGAGGAGAGGTGGCGATTGCCTTCGAGGAGGGAGATCCTCGGAGGCCCATCGTGCTGGGCCCGATGTCGACCGAGCCGCCGCCGCCGCGGGCGGATGACGCCGACGAGGGGATTGTCCAGCTCGAGGCGGACCGGGAGCTCGTGCTGAGGTGCGGCCGCGCGAGCCTGGTCCTTACGAAGGCCGGCAAGATCATCCTTCGCGGGACGCACGTCGCCTCGATCGCCACCGGGACCCAGCGGATCCTCGGCGGGGCAGTGGAGATCAACTGAGGCATGGCGTACGCCCATGTCCTCGAGCGCCACGCGGAGGAGGCGGCGGAGCTGTGGGCGCTTCGGTCCGCGCGCGCCTACGCGCCCCACTACGATCGGCCCGCGCTGGACGCGCTCGACGAGCGGGTAGAGGCGAACCTCGACGGGGTCGCGCGGGCGGGAGAGGACGGAGCGAAGGCGGCGGCGGCGCTGCCGCTCCACCACGCGGGCTCGGCGTTCGTCCGCACCGCGGCCGCGCTCTCGGCGCGCGATCCCAAGCGCTTGGCGGCGGTGCTCGACGCGGTCGGCCGCGACAAATCCTTGGAGCCGGGCGTTCGCGGGGCGCTCGCGTGGCTGCCATTGTCCACGAGCCGCTGGGCCGTCGACGCGATGACGGGCGCGAGGAGCCCTACGACCCTGAAGCGGCTCGGCCTGGAGGCGCTCGTCGCGCATCGCGAATGTCCGAATGGGGCGCTCGTCGACGCGATGGGCTCCGCGTCCGCGCCCCTCGTCGCGACCGCGATGGAGTCGGCCGCGCTCCTCGGGCGTCGCGAGCTCGTGAAGGAAGTGGTGTCGATGCTGGATGCGCCCGCGGAGAGGGTGAAGCGGGCGGCCGCCTGGTCGGCGGCGCTCCTCGGGGTGGAAGGAGCGGGGGAGCGGCTTTGGTCCTCCGGGCTCGAAGACAGCGCGCGGGGCCGCGCGGAGCTCGTCGTCGCCATTGGACGGAGCGCCCCATCGACGGTGGCGGCGAGGATTGGCGCCCTCCTCGACACGCCGGATCAGCGCCGCTTGGGCGCCGTCGCCGCCGGCATCGCCGGCCTCGGAGATTGGATCGCTCGATTGTGCGACCTGCTCCCGGAGCCGCGGCACCAGCGGATCGCCACCGAGGCGCTATGTCGGATCACGGGCTGCCCCGTGGATCCCGCCATTCGGCGGCCGCCGCCAGAGGGCGCCGATCCCGGGCCCAACGACGACCCGTCCGACGACCGCGTCGCCCTCGACCCCGACGCGCGGCTGCCCTGGGTCGACCCCGACGCGATGGCGGCGCGGGCGCGGGCGCGGGCCCCTGGGGGCGGCTTTCGAGCTCTGTGGGGCCGGCCGCTCGGATTGGAGACCCTCCAGTCTGCCCTCGCCAATGGCAGTCAGCGTCTCCGTCACGAGTGCGCCATCGAGTGGGTGATGCGAGAGCCGGGGCCGGTCGAAGACGTCGCGCGGCCCGCGGCTCGGAGGGCGCCCGCGTGAATCACTATCCAGTGGGGCGGCCCCCGCCGAGGCCCCGCAGGAAAGCCTCTCCCAATTCGTCATCCTCTTCCTCCGACCTGACCGCGGGCTTGGGCGTAGGCGCGAGCGGGGGAGGGGGCGCAGGGAGAGGAGCGCGCGGAAATGCCGGGACCGCCGGCGTGCGCTCGCTCGCGACGGCCCGCGCGACCGCGTCTCTCAGCCGCTCGAGCTCTTCGCTCGACGCGATCGTCCCGGTGTCGATGCGGGGCGCGCTGGGCGCGCTCGGCGCCGGGTTGGGGGCGACCGCGTCTCGGCCCGCGAATGGAACGGCGGCGAGGGCTTGGGCGCGCGCCTCCGCGACTTGCTCCGGCGTCAACGCCGCGGTGCCCCCGAGATCGACGGACCAGCGGCGCGCGGCCTCCGCCTCGCGGGCGATGGCCGCGAGCGCCCCCGCTCTCGCTTGGGCCACCACGTCCCCTCCGAGCACCGCTGTCCCTGTCCCCGGATCTCCCGCGGGACGAACCGGCAGCGAAGGAGGCGGGGGGGCGGCCGAGGCGCGGGGTTTGAATGGCACGTCGACCGCGGCTCCCGGGCGATCGGCGTCGATCGTCGCCGTCTGGGAGGGGGGGACGCGCGCGCCGGCGCCCCCGGTCGCGAGCACGACAATCGCGTCTGCGCGATCGCTCCACGCCAGTTGTCCCCGGGCGATGAAGGCGAAACGTCCACTGTCGAGATCCCACTCGATGGCGTCGACGTTGAGGGCGACGGGGACGGGCTCGGCCTGTCGGAGGCGGAGGAGCGCGGAGACCTCGAGCGCAGGGACGACGAGGCTTCGGCTCCGAGGGCCGTGGGCGACGAGCACGTCGCCGGCGACGATGCTCTCGAGCTGCTGCTCTTCGGGCGCGATTTGGTACACGCGCGGATCGACCCCCTCCGGCACCTCGATCACGGTGGCGGCGGGGCTCTGGCGAGATGGGGGGGCGGACCTTCCCATGCCCGCTTCGACGGAGGGGCGGCACCGCATCAAGAGCTCCGACCCTCGCCACGCCTCGAGCGACGCGGGGCGCTCGCCGAATGTCACGAGCACGTCCGCGCGCGGCTTGAATGGCACCCGATCGTCGCCATTGAGCGCGTCGTCGGCGGCGGGCAGGACGGACTGGGGGGCGCCTTCTCCCGTCACCCGGAAGAGCTGCTTGACGAAGACAGTAACGTACGTCGCGCCGCGCCGCTTCCATTGCGCGGCCCCGGCCAGCACCGATCGAGGAGGAATCGTAAGGATCTGGGGCGGCCAGGCCATGCGCTTCGTCCTCTTCTATCACGAGCGAGGTTGACAGTGTACGAGGTCGCGAATCGAACTCCATTTACCGTACGTCTCTCCGCCGGCCTGGATCGGGAGAATCGCGACATTGCCTTCGTGGTCGTGAAAGGGACATACCACGCGCGAGAGGGGGCGCCGCTCGGCCTCGCCTCCGCGGACGCGGAGCCGATTCACCTCACCGACCGCCATTGGGGTGAGCCCGGGGAGAGCAGTGTTCGATACGAGGCCGAGACGGCATGGGAGAAGCCGGGGACGGATATCGTATTGAACGGGAGCGCTTATCCCGCGCGCGAAGGAGACACCTCGGCCATCGTCGAGCTCAGGGTGGGGCCCCAGCGCAAGGCGGTGCGCGTCTATGGTGACCGGGTCTGGGCGCGAACTCGATTGGGGGAGGTCGCCCTCTCCCCCCCCCGCCGATTCGAATCCATGCCCCTCGTCTATGAGCGCGCCTTCGGAGGGAAGGACACGAGCCACGCGGATCCTTCCTTTCACGAGTCCGAAGCGCGCAACCCGGTTGGGGTCGGCTTCGTCGCGACGAGCAGCGCGCGGGCGCTGGAGGAGATCGGCGTCCCCAACTTGGAGGACCCTTCGAGCCCCATCGCGAAGCCGAGCGACCGCCCGCCTCCCGCCGCCCTCGCGTTCGTCCATCGGTCGTGGTCGCCACGAGCGCGATTGGCGGGTACGTACGACGAGGCGTGGCGGGCGGCGCGGGCTCCCTACTTGCCAGTGGACTTCGCGGTCGACCACCACCGCGCCGCCCCGGCGGGCCTCTCTTCACCGGCCCATCTGCGCGGCGGCGAGGGCGTGAGCGCGGTCGGGGTCCGGCGGCGAGGCGGGGCCTTGTCATTCACCGTTCCGCCCCCCGCGTTCGAGGTCTCTTTTCGCGTCCGAGGGCGCGACACCACCATCGAGCCCGTATTGACCACGGTCGTGATCGAGCCCGACGCTTCTCGCGTGCTCTGCACCTGGCACGCCGCGCTCGCCTGTCCCAAGCGCCTCCTCTTCCTCGACCGCGTCGTCGTGCGCGAGCGGAGGCCCTCGTGAGGAGCGTCGGCGCGGTGAGCGTCGCCGCGGTCGGGGCGGTGACCGCGGCCGGCGATGATATCGAGAGCACCTCCGCGGCCATTCGCGCCGGCCTCGGAGCGTTTCGGCTCGAGCCCCGCTTCATGCTCTCGGGAGAAGATCCGGCGTGGGATCCGCCGGAGCCGCTGCGCGCTGCTCGCGCCATCGCGGTAGGCCCGCGCGTCGAGGGACCGGATCGCCTCGTGGCCCTATCGAAGCACGCCCTCGAGCAGCTCGCCGCGCGGGGCCCGCTCTCCCGCGCCGAGCTGCGCGAGACGGGGCTCTATGTGGCCGTCGCTTCGTCGCGGGACGCGCCCCCGGGCTGGTCGATGGACGGCTTCGGTGCGCGACTCGTCCAGTCGCTCGGCATCGAGGTGGCGGCGATGGAGACGGTCGCGGCCGGGTATGTCTCGGCGCTCGTCGCCATCGACGAGGCGCGGCGAGCGATCGGAGAGGGGCGCGTCCGGCGCGCCGTCGTCCTCGCGGTGGACTCCTATCTATCGCGGGACCGCATCGCCCTCTATGACGAGCGCGAGCGGCTGCGGAGTCGTCGCGCCCGCGACGGCTTCGTCCCCGGGGAGGCTGCCGTCGCCCTCCTCCTCGTGAATGGCGAGTCCGGCGCCGGGGCCCCCAGCACCGGCCCGCTCGGGCTCGCCCACGAGGCCCACCCTCGCGACTCCGACCGCGGGCCCGAGGGCCGCGCCCTCGAACAGGCCATTCGCACCGCCGTCGGCAAAGGCCTGCCGCCGCGCTGGGTGCTCTGCGACATGAATGGCGAGTCCGGTCGGGCATTCGAATGGGGCGTCGCCCGGACGCGATCCCCCCTCCTATCCGACGTGCAATGGCTGGAGCACCCGGCCGCGCTCGTCGGCGACGTCGGGGCCGCGACGGGCGCGCTGCTCGTGGGGCTCGCCCACGATCGAGCGCGCGCCGGCGTCGCCCCGGCGAGCTCTGGGCTCGTGGTCTGCAGCTCTGACGACGGCGCGCGGGCGGCGATGTTGCTGAGCGGGTGATCCGGAGGTCGGTGTCACGCAACAACGACGCCGCAGCTTCTTCTCCACCCATCAACGTCGACGACGGCTCCCTGCCGCCGCTCCATTCCTTGACGGATCTGCGAGACATATTCATCGCCAAAATGTTCTCCCCTGCAGATCTCCGCGCCCTCGGTCGAGCCCTGCCCGGCGCGCGGGGCGAGCTCGTCGACTCTCATCGCGCCCCGGTGGCCTGACATGGGCGCTATTCACGCTCCCGCGCTCGCCGCGCACATCGCCGTGCTCGCCACCAGCCCCGAAGACCTGATCTCGACGCGCGGCCATTCTCAAGGATCTGGAACCCCGGAGGGGCACGGCGCGAAGCCCTCGAACCACGTCTTGGCGTGTCTGCCATTTACAACGAATCCGCGCCGTACAGCGCCCCGCGTGTAAATGCCGCCGGAAGCGTGGCCGCTGCGCAGCGGTTGCATTGAGAAAGAGAGCGCCGAGGCCGAGGTGTTCATGCCTATGTCTGATATGCTCGCCGGCGTCGTCGCCCTCTCATGACTGCCTTCTGGCCGTTGCCCATCGCGTCCGATGCCCGCCTCAGCGCAGGGACGCTGGCTTGGTCCACCCCGCAGGGACAGTTCGTGACCGTGGTGGCGAAGCTGACGCTGGCCGCGGATGTGAGCGGGCGCCTGTCGGTCGTAGCGCCGAGGCCGCTCGCGACGAGGGACGAATTGGAAGGCGGGCACCCGGCGAAGAGCGTCGTGGTGCCGGCAGATGTGGCGCCGTTCGCTCCGGCGGGGGAGGTGGTCCTCCGCGGCTCGGCTTGGCAGGCGGGCGGAGTGGCGGCGGCGACGAAGGCGGTGACGCTCGCAGTGTATCGGGGACAGAAGCCGCTCGTGACGAAGGTGCTCCACGTCTATGGCGATCGGGTCGCGAGCGCGCCGCGCGATGTGCAGCCGTTCACGAGCATGCCAGTGGTTTGGGAGCGCGCGGTCTCCGATGCGACGAACCCGATTGGGCTCGGGGTGCGGGGGCCGGGAGCGCTCCCGAACGTGATACACCCGACGTCGCCGGGCACGGCCGCGGGCTTCTGCGCCATTCCGAGGGGGTGGCAGATCCGCAAATCGTTGCTCGCGGGCGCGACGATGCAATGCCGCGGGGAGCTCGTGATTGAGCTGCCGGCAGCGTTTCCATTCTCGTACTACCAGTGCGCCCCTGCCGATCAGCGAACCCCTCAATTGGAGGGAGACGAGTGGATCGTGGTGGAGGGGATGCACCCTGAGCGGCAATCGTTCCACGCACGCTTGCCGGGGCTGCGGGCGGCGGCGATGGCGGTGAGGTCCTCGGCGCGGGCGCCGATCGACATGAAGCTCGACCTGGTTTGCGTGGACATGGCGTCGCTCGAGCTGACGCTGACGTTCCGGGGGATGGCGCCTGTCACACGAGACGAGGCGGTCTCGTTCACGGTGACGCTGGACGATCGTGGGTCCCTCTCCCCGTGGCCGGAGGCGCCCGCGCCGACGAGCCGGCGGCTCTTGCCCTCCGTGCCGCCGCCGGACGTGACGAAGACGCACGAGCTGAGCGACGTCGCCCAGGTGGCGGCGGGGCGGCTCGGCTTCGCGCCGTTCCCGGTCGGGGCGCCTCGAGCGGGGATGCGGGCGGAGGTGCCGGGCGCGCCATGGGCTGCGCCTGCCGCGCCCGCGCTCGCCGCCGGGGAGCGCGGGAGCACGGTCGCGCTGGCGACGCCGCGGCACATCGACGTACCACGGCCCGTCGACGCGCCACGCGACGAGGCGTCGTTCACGCCGCGGCCGGCCGCGCCGCCAGCGGCCGCGCCGGAAGCGGTCGCGCCGGCTCCGGCGCCGAAGCCCGAGCCACCGCCGGCTCCCAAGCCTCGCAAGGCGCCGAAGCGCGCCGCGAAAGGCACACGGAGGCCGAGGACGATCGAAGCGATGGAAGAAGAGCTCCTCGCGAGAGGCCTGGCTCGCGAAGACGTACAAGCGATCATCGCCGCCTTGAAGACCTGAGGAAGACGAAGGGGGAACATGCCTGTCGAGCTGGAAGAGCTCACCGCCCGAGCGACCCGATCCGCGCCGGGGCCTTTTCACCTGGAGCTCGGCGCGATCGATCCTTCGGCCCTCCGCGTGAGCGGCTTTCGCGGGACGGAGGCGATGAGCCGCGTCTTCGCGTACATCGTCGATCTGCGGACGGACGAGTCGATGGTCTTGGGGCCCGAGCTGCTCGGGGAGCGGGCCCACCTGCGGGTGCCAGGGGCGGGGCACGACAAGATCGTGCGAGGGATCGTCACGCGGATCCGATCCCTCGGCGCGGGCACCCACGCGGGCCGGCGCTACGAGGTGCGCATCTCCCCGCGGGCGTGGCTGCTCTCGCAGCGGCGCGGGACGCGCATCTTTCAGGACAAGACGGTCCCCGAGATCGTCGCCGAGATCTTCGCACAGAGGCGTGTCGACAGCGACGATCGCCTCACGCGCCGCTATCCGCGGCGGACGTACTGCGTCCAGTACGACGAGACGGACCTCGCCTTCGTGGAGCGCCTGCTCGCGGAGGAAGGGATCTTCACCTTCTTCACCCACGACGACGAGAGCGAGCGGATCGTCCTGGGGGATGACGCGGCGGCCTACGCGTCGGCGCCCGGGGATTGGATCCCTCTGCGACCCGACGAGCTCCAGTCGACCGAGGATCACATCGCGACCTTCACTTCGTCGTGCACCATCCGGCCGGGGACAGCCACCATCCGCGAGTTCGATTTCACGCGGCCAGCCCTGCGTCTCACCGCGGCCGTCGACGTCGGGGGCGGGCGGCCGGGAATCGACGAGCGACCGCTCGAGATCTTCGACCACTACGACGACCTCGAGAGCGCGGACGTATCGAAGGAGGCAGCGGCGATGCACCTCGATGCGCATCGCCGCCGGGCGCTCTCGTTCCGGGGCACGGGCCCGTCGCGTCGGGTCGCGGCGGGGGTGCGCTTTCGCCTCGACTGGCCGGAGGCCTCCGACCTCGGCGACGATTTCGTGGTCGTCTCGTGCAAGCACTCTGGGCGCGCGCCCGCCACCCATGACGGCGAGGCGCGCAGCGCGCCGGTGCACGAGTGCTCGTTCGTAGCGGTGCCGGGGACGGTGCGGTACCGGCCCAAGCGCCCGAAGCGGCGCGCCCAGCAGACCCTCGAGACGGCGACGGTGGTGGGCCCCAAAGACGACGAGATCCACGTCGACGCGCTGGGGCGGATCAAGGTGCAGTTCCACTGGGACCGCCACGGCGCGGACGACGAGCGCAGCTCGTGTTGGATCCGGGTGATGCAGCCGTGGGCGGGCACGGGCTGGGGGGTGCAGGTCATTCCCCGCGTGGGGATGGAGGTCGTGGTCCAGTTCGTCACCGGCGACACCGACAAGCCGATCGTCCTCGGCGCGCTCTACAACACGGAGCACCCGCTGCCGTTCCCGTTGCCAGAGTCGCGGACGAAGAGCGGCGTCGTGACGAAGAGCACGCCGCGCTCTGCGGGGTACAACGAGCTCTCGTTCGACGACGCGGCCGGCCACGAGCGCGTCTTTCTGCGCGCGGAGCGCGACCTGTGCGAGCACGTGCAAGGGGCGCGGACGGCGCGGGTCGGCGGCGCCGACACCACCACCGTCGGCGGCAACATGACGCTGAACGTCGGTCGGCACGCGCTCGCGAGCGCGCAGAAGTCGATGACGCTCTCCGCGTTCGAGTCCCTCCAGATCTCCGGCGACGCCTGCGACGTCGACGCCGAGCAGAGCCTCGGGCTCACCGCTAGGAACGGCGCGCTCCGCATCGAGGCCGGCCTCGACGCGACCCTCGACGCGCGCGACATCTCCATCGACGCCCGCGAGGCGATGAGCGTCTCCGCGACGAGCGCGCTCCACGTGCGGACGGCGGGGCGCCTCGATCTGCTCGCGGCCGAGCTCTCCCTGGTCGCGCCCGTCACCACCGTCACTGCTCCGAAGCTCGAGGTGCGCGGCTCATCCGTCACCGTCCAAGGGACGGAGCTCGTCTTCCAGATGGGCAGCTCGACCTTGAAGATGAACGACGACGGGGTGGAGATCGTGGCGAAGAAGATCACCCTCACCGGCGAAGACGCTGTCTCGCTAAAGGGGAGCTCGTCGACGATCGCGCTCGATGGCGACGTCGAGGCGATCGGGAAGACGACGACGCTCTACGGCTCGAGCGCCGAGCTCGAGCTGGGCAAGAAGGCGACCCTGAAAGGGGCCTCCGTCGCGCTCGCGTCGAGCGGCGGGAAATCCGGGTCGGAGCTCACGTCGAAGAGCGATTCGACCGCGCCGCCGCCAGCGCTCGAGCTCTCCGTCTACGTCGGGATGGACGCGGCGGAACGACGCGATGGAGCGCTCGTGATCCGCGACGGCGACGGCAAGGAGCTCGACCGGCGCGCGGGGAGCACGGCCGCGCGCGCGGCCGGTGGCAGCCTCGTCTACTCGCTCGATCCCGCGGCGTTCGAGGGGATGATCGAGGTCTCGTTCGAGATCGGCGGCCGGGTGATCCACGTGCTCGGGCCTGCCAACGCCGCAGAGCTGCGCGACGATCTCGTGGCGAAGGAACTCCACCGCTCCGACGTGCAGAAGGGCCACCGTCCCCTTTCGCGCCCGGGGCGGAGCACGACCGTCGCCATCGACCCCGCGCCCGAGCCGAATCGTTGGCTCGCGCGCGCCGCGGCCCAGAGCGAGGACGAAGACGGAGGCGATGGAGAGGAAGCCGCGGACGAGGAGGCCCGATGACCGCCGGTCGGATCTCGGTGCGGTGGGCGAACGAGACGCACCGGTTCCTCGCCGGCATCGAGGTCACGCTCACCGCGGGCGGAAGCGCTGTCCCGCCCGTGCAGGGGAGCGGCATGTCGGGCAAGCCTCGGCTCGGCCTCTACAAGTTCGACGTCGATCCCTTGGGGGGGACGTCGTTCGAGCTCACGGTGCGCGTGCCCGCCCCGGGAGCCAGAGAGGGACGGCCGAAGGTCGAAGAGCCGCTCGTCGAGCTCACCCAGCGGTTCCACATCGAGGGTGACGCGACGCCTGTCCCGGAGAGCCCCGCGACCGGCTGGCACCCGCGCGTGCGGCCGATGACGGGGACGGGAGCGGGGAAGGCTGGGCTCGTCGGCCTCGAGCTCGACCTGTCGTTCATCGACGTGACCGCGTACCTGCTCGCGACGCGCGCGGAGGCGGTCGCGTGCTGCTTTTTTCGAAGCGTCGACGACCACACGGAGGAGGTCGGGGGGAAGCGCGCGTTCCTACCCCGGGACTTCGGCGACTGTCGCGTTCGACTCTTCCAGCACACCGCCGGGGAGCCGGGCGTCTTCGCGGTGCTCGTCTCACCGGGGTTCGACGGCTCGGAGCGCGGCGTCGACGGGGTGCTCTTCCAGAAGCCCTCGGAGGGGAGCGGGTACGCGGACGTCGACGACGTCGACCTCTTCTCCCTGTCTCGTTACATCACGTCGTTCGGCGACGGGACGGTATGGGACGACTGCAACCTGGCTGAGGACTATGGGAAGGTCGAGGACGACGGCTGGTTCGGGTACTACCACCCGACGGTGAGCGATGAGCCGCCGCGCCGCATCGCGGATCTGCCGAGCGAGAAGCCGGACCGGGGCTGGTCGCTCGTCCCCCGATGTCGCTTCGCCCAGCAGATCGGCCGCTCCGGGAAGAAGGTCGTCTTCTTGATGCCGATCGCGAACGGCTCCAACTTCGGCGTCACCGGCGGATCGCACCTGCGCGCCCGGTGGAGGAGCGTCCTCGCGTGCCTGCAAGGGGAGGGGCTGGTCGGTGACGACACCCGGGCCGAGGTCACCCTGCGAAAGCTCGCGGTGGGTGGCTTCAGCGCGGGAGGGCAGGTCGCCTTCTCCGCGTTCCAGCTGAACCGCGACGAGATCGACGAGGTCTGGATGTTCGACCCCATCGGCATCGAAGCGAACTTCTCGCTCGTCGCCGAGTGGTGCACCGGCGATCGCCGCGCGCGCTTCATCGCCGGCTCGACCTTTCGATTCGCGGACGCGCACCGCGCCGAGCTGAAGGACGACCCGCCCGCCGAGCCCACGAACACGATCCCGGAGCGCCCGGGGCCCGCAACCGTGTGGCCGCGCCACTCGACCTTCTTCCGTCGCTCCGAGGTCTACGCCCGCGCGTCCGCGTGGGCCGAGAAGAAGGGGTCGTGGGTGCCGGTGGCCCGGAAGCTCGACACCATCGCGGAGGCGGAGGTCAGGGCGAAGGGAGCCGTCATCACCACCCCCGCCGAGAGGAGGCCCTCCGTCAGGACGGGCTTCCGCGAGGTGAGCATGGAGCCCGACGGCGACGCCGACGAGGACGCGCTCCACGTCGTCGCCATCCTCCCCAACCAGACCCCGACCTCCATCCGGGCCTTGCCGTTCGCGAACAGCACCGACGTCGCGGAGCGGTTGATGTTCGTGACCGACACGCCCGTCCAGACGTCGCGCGAGTTCGGCGAGCTCGTCGAGCTCCTGGAGCGCGGAACGGGGAGCCTCCTCCACCAATGGGTCGCCTTCGGCGGCCAATCCGTCGGTGACGCCGAGGATCCGGAGCGCTGGTCGGGCTACCTCGAGCTGTGTCTGCGCTTCAGCACCTTCGAGGATCGGACATGACGGCTGGCCGGATCACCGTGCGGTGGGCGAACGAGTCGCACCGCTTCCTCGCGGGCATCGAGGTCTCGCTCACCGCGGGCGGAAGCGCTGTCCCGCCCGTGAGCTCGGGCGGCAAGTCGGGCAAGCCACGCCTCGGCTTCTATCAATTCGATGTCGATCCGCTCTCGGACACCGCGCTGGAGCTCAAGGTGCGGCTGCTCGCCCCCGCGCCCAAGAAGGGGCGCCCGAAGTTCGAGAAGCCCCTCGTGGAGTTCACCCAGAAGCTCCACATCGAGGGCGACGCGACCCCCATCCCCGAGAGCCCCTCGACCGGCTGGCACCCGCGCGTGAGGCCGACGACGGCGGCGGGGGCAGGCAAGGCCGGCGTGGTCGGGCTCGAGCTCGACCTTTCGTTCATCGACGTGACCGCCTACTACCTCGCGACCCGCTCCGAAGAGCTCACCGCCTACTTCTTTCGGAGCCTCGACGACCACACGGAAGAGGTGGAAGGACGGCGCGCCTTCGTCACCGACGACTTCGGAGGCTGCGCGCTCCGGCTCCTCCAGCACACCGCGGGTGAGCCCGGCGTCTTCTCCGTGCTCGTCTCTCCCGGCTTCGACGGCTCGGAGCAGAAGGTCGATGGGATCTTCTTCCAGAAGCCTTCGGAGAAGAAGGGCTACGCGGACGTGGACGACGTGAGCCTGTACTCGCTCGCGCGCTACGTCACATCGTTCACGGACGGGACGGCGTGGGACAAGGGCGGCGCCATCCGCTATTTCGGCAAGGTCGAGGACGACGGGTGGTTCGGCTACTTCCACCCCACCGTGTTCAAGGAGCCGCCGCGGAAGATCGCGGACCTCCCCGACGAGTACGTGGACCGCGGCTTCGCCGGGTACCCGCGGTGCCGCTTCGCGCAGCAGATCGGTCGCTCGGGCAAGAAGGCCGTCTTCGTCATGCCGATCGCGAACGAGTCCAACTTCGGCGTCACCGGCGGTGCGAACCTCCGGGCGCGGTTCGCGAGCGTGCTCGCCTGTTTGCAGGCGGAGGGCCTCGTCGGGGATGCATCGCGAGCGGAGGTCACCCTGCGCAAGCTCGCCGTCGGCGGCTTCAGCGCGGGAGGCGAGGTCGCGTTCTCCGCCTTCCAAGCCAACCGCGAGGACATCGACGAGGTGTGGATGTTCGACCCAAAGGGCCTCGAGGCGAACTTCTCGGGCGTGGCCACGTGGTGCAAGGGTGACCGGCGCGCGCGCTTCATCGGCGGCATGTCCTTCAAGTTCATGCACGCCCACCGCGACGAGCTGAACGACCCCGCGCCCGCGGAGGTGACCCACACCATCCCCGAGAGCCCAGGTCCGGCCACCGTCTGGCCTCGCCACCCGACCTTCTTTCGTCGCTCCGAGGTCTACGCTCGCGCCTACGCGTTCGTCGAAGCAACGGGACCGTGGGTGCCGGTGGCGCTGAAGCTCGACACCATCGCCGAGGCGGAGGTGACCCAGAGGGGCGCCGTCATCACGAGCCCCGCCGTCGGGACCGCCACCAAAAAGACCGGCGTCCGCGAGGTGATCATGGAGGCCAAGGAAGGCGTCGACGAGAACGCCATCCACCTCGTCGCCATCCTCCCCAACCAGACCCCGACCGCGATCGAGGCGACGCCCTTCTCCAACAGCACCGAGATGGCGGAGCACTTCATCGTCACCCTCAAGGCGCCCATCCAGAGCGCCCGGCAGTTCCAAGAGCTATCGCAGAAGTTCCGGAGCTCGACGTGGACCGGCCTCCACCAGTGGGTCGTCATCGGCGGCCAATCGATAGGGGACGCCGAGGATCCCGAAGACTGGGCGGGCTACCTCGAGCTCTGCCTGCGCTTCAGCACGTTCGAGGATCGTTGAGGAAGCGACGAAGCGGCTCGAGCACCCTTCGCCTGAACGCGGTCCAGGCGTCCCTCCGCTCGCGGTCGGGGTCGGTGCGGGCGCGCGCGTCGAGCCTGGCGATGCGCGCGACGTCGGAGATGGCGCGGTCGGGAAAGACCTGCTCTTCGTAGGCTCGGGCCTCGTCCGCGAGATCGACGATGGCGTAGCCTCTTGGCCCCCGTGTCCTCAGTCGGGGGTGCACGAAGAGCCCTGATCGGGCGGGTCGGCCTTCGGGACCAGAAAGACCTCCGAGACGACATCTGGCTCCGCCTGGACGCGCATCCGGTGGGTCTCGACGCCGTTCGATGTTCCAACGATGTCGTAGCATCCGGGCTCCGCGTTCCAGATGTAGACGACGCCGTCGTCGCTCGTGGCGCCCTCGCCATTGAGGTAGAGCAACGTCGCGTCGGCGCTCTTTTCGGGGGGAAGCTCGAGCACGATGTTGGGCGCTCTTCTGGCGCGGCAGTCCAAGGCCGCGATGTAGAGGTGAGCCTTCCCTGGGATGGCGCCTCCTGCGAACGCGGCGGCCTGCTCGAACACCGTTCGGCCCACCAGGATGGCGCTGCCGCGGGCTCCTGCGAGGATCGGGTAAGCAAAGACGTGCGTCGTCACGAGCGGCTCTCCCCCGAGCTCCCCGCTGAGCCGGCCGAAGCCTCGAAATCCCTGCGGATAGGGGAGGCGTGTGTAGACACGCCCGAAGCCCGAAGCGTCCGTCGTGGTGGAGGCGACGACCTCGCAAGGCGCAGAAGCGCAGAGCTCGTACGTGGCGCCCGGGACCGGGACCGTAATTCCGGAAGTGTCCACGATGGCACTCACGTCGAGCTCCAGGCTCGCGTCCCCGCTCTCCACCTCGAGCGGCCACGCGTACGAGCCCAGACACGAGAGATCCTTTCCGTCGAAGCCACAGCGCTCGTTGCATTGGAAGGAGCACTCGGACATGCCGCGCTCCTCCTCGCCGGCGTCGCCGGGCGCGTTGAGGAGGCGGCCGAGCGCGGGCGGGTCGACCGAGCGCGGATCGGCGAGGGCGTCGACGGCGAGGAGCTCGCAGTGTGGATCGCGGACGCACTCCGCCATCTGATCGCCGCACTCCGTCTCCGTGCAACCGACGCAATCGTCCCCATAGGCGGCGAAGTACCCCGCGCGCCCATAGCAGGCATCCTGACACGGAGAACGCATGCATTGGTCGAGCGCGCGGAGCGCCGGCTTGATCGAGGCCTGGGCGTGCTCGGAGAGGCACGCGATCCGTCCGGTCGGGTTGTCGAGCCCAGCGCCGGCCAGACACGCCGCCGCCTCGACGCACTTCGGATCTGCGGCGCACGCTCGCTCCGCGGCGTCGCAGGCCGTTGCGACGCACGCTCCGCACGCCTCACCCAGCGGGATGGGGGGGGCGCCTTCCTCTCGTGACTCGATCCCGAGGACCTGGCGGCACGCGACGAAGGCCAACGTCGTGAGGCCCAAGCCGATCTCGAATCGCCGGGTCATTTCTCCGTTCCGCACCGGTCGAGCTCCGGATGGGCGCGCGACTTCAGCAACGCGAGCAGCCTCCGATAGTACCCGCTCCGAGGGGCGAGGGCGGCGCCGAACCCCGAGATCCCGTGGTCTGCGGCAGATGAGCTCGCGTAGACCGGCTCCGGCTCCGGGGCGATGAGGAGCTTGTCTTCCTGTAGGAACGCTAGCGTTCCGACGTGCTCGTACTCGAGGGTGAGCCCGGGGATGCGCGTGACGAGATCGTTGTCGTTGCGCACCCGGACCGTCTTCACGCCGTGCTTCTTCGTCGCGCTCCGGAAGGCCTTCGCGAACGCGGCGTCGCCCACCCGCGGCGATCCGAACGTGTACACCCCGGCCAGGGTCACCTTCGGGGCATCGCTCCGGAGCAGGTGGGCCGCCGCCAGCGTCGCGAGCGCGCCCCCCAAGCTGTGGCCCGTGATGTAGAGCTTCACCCCCGTGCCTTCGAGCTCCGCGAGCTTCTTGTCGAGGAGCGGCGCGACCGACTCGAAGGCCTCCACGAACCCGCTGTGGGCCTCTCCCCAGCCCTCCGGATAGCCGTGCTTGGCGAGGGGCGTCTTCCAGACCTTCAAATCCGCGAGCACGTCCGCCCGCTGCGAGGGCTCGGTGCCGCGGAACACGAGCACCGCGACGTTCTTCTCTCGATGGCGCGCGAACACGACCTGGGTGCTCTGGTCCTGAAACCGCCGTCCGTCCTTCGAGGTCGCGCCGGCGGTGAAGAACTGCAGGTACGCGCCCGGGTGGACCTCGTGGACGAGCGCCTCCTGAAAGGCCGCCGCCGGAAAGACGTCGCGCCTCAGCGACTCACGCGCGAGGTAGTCGCGCGCGCAGCGGCCCCACGATGCGTCGCTCGGCAACAAGCTCTCGGAGAGGCCGCGCAGCTTCGGGGTCCCGAGCGCGGCCGCGAGCTCGGCCTCGTGCTTCGTCTCGGCGAGGCGCAGCTGACGCAAGTCCCCCGTGCAGTCCTCCCACTCCATGTCACCGGGGAGGTTCGGGTTCGCGAACCCGAGGGACGCGAGCATCGGTCCGAACGTGCTCGCGTGCGCGTACTCGTTGGCGGCGAAGAACGCGAGCCACGCCGCGTCCCGGAGGTTGAGCGGCGTGCTCGGATCCTCGTCCACGCAGAAGTCGAACGTCCGCCCCCCGGAGGGAGAGCTCGTGATCGGCACCGCCGCCGTACGCGGCGCCGTAGATTGGGTCGCTGTCGCGCACGCCGATACGACCAGCGAAAGAAGGACCAGAATCAAGCGCAGATCCCGAAGCATCGGCCGGATGGTACCTCCTCCTCCGTCGCGCGGCGTGTCTCTGGGCGCTCGCGCTGTCGCTGCGCTCGACCTACGATCCGAGGGTGCGCGCCTCTTCGCTCACCCTCTGGTCGACGGCGCTGCTCGCGTGCGCGGCGGACGTCGCACCGAGGGAGGAGCCTTCGTCGCCGCCGCCGCCGCCTCAGCCTCCGGCGCACGAGGTGACGGCGTCTCCGTCCCCCACGACGCCCCCTCCTGTCGCGGGGTCGACCGCGGGCCCCCCTTCACCGGCCGCGCTCGAGCTCGCCCGCACGTTCGCGCGCGAGGTCGCGGGAGAGATCGACGCCCGCGCCCCGACGCCGGGCGACTACGCGATGGGCCTCCGCCTCTCCTCTTCCTTCTTCATCACGACCGAGCTCCGCATCGACGAGCACCGCGAGGGCGCGATGCGACTCACCCTCGGCTCCGAAGGGAGCGCGCGGGCGTGCCTCGGCGTGCGCACCACCCACGTCAGCAGCGGGCAATATCACTACGAGCCAGAGGGCAAGCGGCAGCACCGCGAGACGACCGAGGCGCGGCTCCTCGCCCTCGCCGGGAGCTGGGCGTCCATCGAAGGGGTCGCGCGCGTCGTGCTCGATCGCATGGCTTGGTCCACGTGCGACCCGGCGAAGACCAAGAAGCAGCCTTCGGCGTTCTTGGAGCTGCGCTGCACCGGGGTCGCCCGCACCGCGCGCTTCCCCGCGGACGGCCTCGCGTGCGAGGCGGCCGAGGGCGGTGTCTTCGGACTCGGCACGCCCATGTCGGAGTCGCTCCTCGAGACAGGCAGCGCGAGCCGAGAGGCGTCACCGGCGGGCCCCCATGTCCTGTTCGGTCGGGGCGGAGGGCTCGAGGTGCAGGTGGCGCACCAGCGCGGTGAGGGCCATCCGAAGTTCGAGCTGCGCGCCACCAATGTCGCGCTCGACGAGGATCGCTTCACCGCCCCCACGCGGTGAGCCCTCTTCGCTCAGCGCGGTTCCTTGGCTTTGCTCGAGGTGGCAGGGCGGTTCGCCTTGGCCGCGGGAGGCTCCATCGGCGCCGCCGTGCCCATCGTCGGCACCGCCGCCGAGCCCATGGTGTGGGCCTCTCTCTCCTTCACGTCCGCCGTCTTGCCGGTCGAGCTGAGCACGCCTGCCACCGAGGCCGGCTCCACCCAGGCATAGAGCAAGCCACCGCCGAGCGCGGCGCTGATCCCCGCCCCGAGGACGGCCAAGCGCCGGACCCGCTTCTTCCGAACCCCCACCGGACAGTCTGCTGTCATCACCGTGCCGTCCGCACGCTTGAACATCCGGATGCAGACGCCGGCGCTCTTTGTGACGAGCTCCACCGCCTCGGCGCGCGTCATGCCCGAGATGTCGAAGACATCCTTGTCGCACGCCGCGCAGTGGCGGACGCGATCGTCGCCCACCATGTCGTCCCAACGCGCGCTGCACGGGCTCGCGATCCGAACGTCGTCGAGCGGCGATCTCCGCGCGTCCTTCAACCGCCGCGCGAGCTCGTTCGCCTCCCGGAGGGCAGCCCCCCGCGCGCTCGAAGCGTCCCCGCGCGCGAGCTCCTCGTCCATGTGTCGCAGCTTCTCTTCGATCGCGTCCGCTTCGTCTCGGGGTGCCTGGGTCATCGTGCTGCGGTTCGACGTCGTCCTCGTCGCGCCGTTCCAGTCTTTGTTCTTAGGAAAAAAATCCGAAGAGTGTCGCCCGGCGCGCGGGCGCGGCGGTGCAACGACGCGCCGTGCTACGAATACAGTAGCGATGCCCACCCCCCTCCTCGCTATCGCTCGTCGGCCCCTCCCTTGCGTCGCGCTCCGCGCGCCGCGGGCGGGGACGCGCGGGACGATCGTCAGGGCATGGCTCTCGGCTCGGTAGGTCGAGTCGTGGCGGGCGGTGGGGGCGGCTCGAGCGGAGCTCCCGTGCCGCCCATGATCACCTCCGGCGTCTCGACCTCCACGTGCGAGCCCGAGAGACGGGCGGTGGAGGCGGGGTCGACCCACGCATAGAGCAGGCCACCGCCGAGGGCGGCGCCGACGCCGGCCCCGAGAACGGCGAGGCGGCGCACGCGCTTCTTCCGGACCCCGACCGGACAGTCGGCGGTCATGACGGTGCCATCGGCGCGCCTGAACATCCGGATGCAGAGCCCGCGGTTCTTCGTGACGAGGGCCACTGCCTCCGGGCGCGTCATGCCGGAGATGTTGAAGACATCCTTGTCGCAAGCGGCGCAGTGGCGAACGCGGTCATCGCCCACCATGTCGTCCCATCGCGCGCTGCAGGGGCTCGCGATCCGAACGTCGTCCAGCGGCGACCGCCGAGCCTCTCGGAGGCGCCGGGCGAGCGCGTTCGCCTCTCGCTGGAGGGGCCCTCGGCGCGCGCTCGCGGCGTCGATGTGCGCGAGCTCCTCGTCGATCTGTCGCAGCTTCTCCTCGATGGCGTTCGCTTCGTCTCGATAAGGATCGGTCATTGTGCTGCGATTCGACGGTCGATACCGAGGAGCGTTCCGGTGTTTGTTCTTAGGAAAAAAACAGCGGCGCCGAGAGATTGGGCCGCTCTTCTCCTGCTCGCGGCTCCGTTCGGGTGCGGCCCCGCATCGGTGGAGAAGTCGAGCGTCGCGGTGCCCCCTTCGCCGGCGCCCTCCGCGTCGGTCCTCGCCGCTCCGACGTCGTCCGCCGCCGTCCCCGCCGTCGACCTCTCGTCGATCCCGGCGCCGTTGCGGGTCCTCTTCACGTTCCAACCGGCTCGGGCCTACACGCGAGTGGTCGACGGTGTGAGCACGAAGGTCCAGTGCACGACCCTGGAGCCGTATTGGCTCGAGGGGGTGGTTCGCGGTCTGCTCGAGTGCACCACCGACGCGAAGCCCCTGAGGATCCGCTATTCGGCGACGTCGGCCGGCCTCTTCCTCGAGACCGACACCTGGATCCCGACGTTGTCGGTCCCGCCCGAGACCGACGTGATCCGGTTCGACGCCGGCGAGAACGACGAGAACATCCGTTGCACCCGCGCCCAAGAGCCGGAGGCGAACGGCCTCCTGTGCGCGACCACGAAGTGTCAGGCGGGCGCGCGGGATCCCATGAGCTTCGAGCGGTTCTGTGCGGACGGGATGGGTGTCGTCTCCTACGAGACGGAGAAGATGGGCCACCGGCTGCTACTAAAAAGATAGCGGCGGGGCGGGTGGTGAAAGAGCAGCAACTCCCCACCCAGTGGCCTGACGACCGCCTTCAGCACACTGCCAGCTAGAGCACCGATCCGTTTGAAAGCCGGCGCTTTCGCGCCATTTCACGCGTGATCCACGCGGCCTCGTCGCTCCGCTCCTCGCATGACTGCGAGTCGTGCTGTGGTGCTCACTCCTCGGGCGCGCGCCTCCCACGCAAGCTCGCGCGACATCACTCGGCCTTCAAACGGATCGGTGCTCTAGTGGAGGGTGTGGTAGCGACCGTCGTGCTCGACGGTGGGGACGTCGCGATCGGCGACGTGGACGGGGACGCGGATCTTCGTCTCCCGGCGGCGCGCGTAGTGGCGCGCCCGGCGGTGGTGGATGTGGCGGGACGCGGACGCGCTGCGCTCCTTCGCGCGGCGCCGGTGCCTGCGCACGAGGAGGGCGAGGACGAAGCACGACGCGAGCAGGATCGAGAGCGGAATGACGCCGTAGCGGACGGTGCCGTCGCGGCGCCAGGCGCGATCGATGTGGGAGGCGTCGGCGCCGAACGCGCTCTCGAGGGCGCGCTCGAACGGGAGGCCGCGGCGGACGCCGTCGAGGAGGGGAGGTATCGCCCCCTCCGACTCGGCGAAGCGCGAGAAGTCGGCGGCGATCGCGCGCGCGCGCGGGCCCTCTCCGCGGCCCAGCTCGGCGAGGCTGGGCGGGTCGCCCGAGAGGGTGGCGAGCTCGAGCTCCGTCCAGCGCGAGACGGTGTGGGCTCCCGCGAAATGGCTCGCGAGGCCCTCGTCGAACCACGCCGGCATCGACGCGCCGCGGGTCGCTTCGACGATGGCGAGGTGAGCGAGCTGGTGGCGGAGCGCGAGCTCGAGATCTTCGCCGGCGCTGTCCGCGCCTTCGAGGCTCACCACGACGAGCCTCCGCTCGGGGAACGAGAAGCCTCCGTGGGAGGCGACCGCGTCGAAGGTGGGCGGGCTCAGCCGATCGAGCTCGACGGGGACGGCGGCGACGCGGAGCTCGACCTCTTCGAGGACGGCGACCCCGAGGAGGCGCGAGAGCTCGTCGCGGATCGGGGAGAGCTTCGGCACGACCTCGCGAACGCGCTCGCGGGCGGCGGGGTGGTAGGCGACGGTGAAGCCGTCGTGCGTCTCTACGAAGTACTCGGTCGAGACCTCGGGGGTGCGGTCGTCCGAGGCGGCGGGCACGTCCGAAGGTCGAGGGCGGGCGTCCGCCCCGCCCGCCGGCTCCGCCTCCGCCCCGGCGCGGCCCGCGACTGAGAGCGCGGCTGCGACGAGGGCGCCGGCGAGCCAAGCCTTCGCGCCCTTCATGGGTCGACCGTGCCTTGGATCTTCACCGTGCCCCGTCCGACGTCGGTCGTCTGGGAGACGATGAGCACGGCCAAGCCCACGGCCGCGACGCTCCCCGCCGCGACCCAGAACCACGGGCTCTCGTAGAAGGGCTTGTCGCCCGGCGCCTTCGGAGCGTCGGTCGCGCGAGCCCCGATGAGCTTGTCTCTCCGCGGGCCGGGCAGCGGCTTCGGGACGACCCGCACCGCGACCACCGCCTCGACCGCGGTCTTGCCGCCGTCGCCCGAGAGCTCGTGCTCGTCCTCGGCGAGGACGCGGATCGCGCGCGCCGTCCCATCGAAGGGATAGGTGCCGGTCGACGCGTCCTTCTTCACGGTGAGCCGAGTCTTTTCGATGAACACGGAGATCTTCCCGCGCTCCGACGCGAACGCGCGCACGACCCGGATCACCACCGGCGGCGCCTCCGTCGCGCCGTCGGCCCCCGGCACCGGCGAAGCGGCGCCCGGCGCGACGAGCACGAGGGCGCGCGCGCCGAGCTCGTCCGCGATGCCTTCCGCCAGGAGCTTCGACGTCGCGGAGTCGAGCCCGAGGGTGAGGGCCTGCCTCAGCTCCGCGAGCTTCTTCGCGGAGGCGTCGTCACCGGGCGGTCCGCCGCACAGGGTGCTCGCGGCGATCTCCGAGATGCGCGGGCGGAGCTCGTCGGCCTTGTAGACCTCGCGCGCGAGATCGCGGCAGGCCTGGGACGTCGCCGCCTCGGGCGCGCCCGGGGCGACGACGACGGCGCCCTGGAGCACGTGCGCGCGGCGGGGGGCGGGCGGGTGCGCCTCCGCGGCGGGGGCGGGGGCGGCGTCACCGGCGCGGGCGGGCGCGTGATCGCGGACGTCGCAGCGAGCGCGGCCACGACGAAGAAGGGCCACGGGCCGCGCTTCACCACCGCTCGATCGTAGCACGACCCCGTCAGGCGAGCGGTCGCTCGAAGACGCGGTACGTCTTGTAGACCTTGCCGCCCATCAGCTTGATCGCGACGTTGATGGGGGCGTTGTCCTCGACCGTCCACGAGAGCTCACCGTCGGTGAGGCCGAGCAGGTGTCCGGCCCGGTTCATCTCGACGAAGAGGTACGCGGACAAGCCGGCATATTTGCGCGCCCCTCGCCATTTCTTCTTGATGCCCAGGATGTAGAGGCGACCGGTCGAGGGCCCGCGCACCTTGAGCCGATAGACGAGCTTGGTGATCTCGCGCGGGCCGAGCTTGCCGTGGAAATCGCGGATGAGCTCGTTCAGGTTGGGGAGGGCGAGGGCGACCGCGGCCGGCTCTCCGTCGATGGAGACGATGCGGGTGAGCTCGGGCATCAGGATGATCTTGAGGTCCTTGGCCGCCTTCTCGAGCTCGTGCTTGGTGGCGGGCACGAAGCCCCAGTTGTCGCTCCACGCGTCGTTGAAGATGTCCATGATGATGCCGAGCTCGGCGCCGACATCGTTCGGGTTCATCTCGCGCGACGTGACCTCGGGCAGGGCCGCGACCTCGTCGTGGGCCTTCTGGGCGCGCACCGGGACGTCCCCGGGGATGTAGCGCCAGGCATAGAAATCCTTCAGCTTCACGAGGCCGGCCTTCTCGATCAGCTCCGACTGGTAGGGCCGGTGGTGCGGCATCATGATCATCGGCGGTCGATCGAAGCCGTCGACGAGGCACCCGAGCTCCTCGTTGATGCTGAGGCTGAACGGGCCGCGCATGCGGCTCATCCCGCGCGCCTTCAGCCAGCGCGCCGCCTCATCGAGGAGGGCGTTCGCGACCTCCGGGTCGTCGTAGGTGTCCAGGTAGCCGAAGAACCCGGCTCCGTCGCGGTGGCGGGCGAGGTGCTCGTGATCGATCTGCGCGGTCACGCGTCCGACCGGCTTGCCGTCCTTGTAGGCGACCCAGGCCGTGCCCTCCGCGTGCTCGAAGAAGGGGTTCTTCTTCGCGTCGAGCTTGTCGCTGATCTCCATGTCGAGCGGCCGCACGTAGGCGGGATCGCTCGCATAGATCCCCTCGACGACGTCGAGGAAGTGACGGAGCCGTTTCTTGTCCGCGCCGAGCTCGAGGATTTCCACCGACATGCTTTCGTGGGCCGGATTAGCCAAACCCGCCTGCGGCGGCAATGTCGTGCTATGAGCCCGCCCGTTATGTCGGACGCTTCGGATACGGAAGCCGCCCAGCCGGCGGCGGCGCTCGGCGCGTACGCCGAGGCTCTCTTTCGCAGCCGCCGAGTCGGCGTGCTCGGCGACGCGACGTCCCCCCTCGCAGAACGGTTGGTCGCGAAGGGCGCACGCCTCGTGCACGTCTACGATCCCGATCCGGGCCGCCTCGCGGTCGCGGCCGCCAAGCGAGCCGCCGACGGCGCCGGCCGCGCCCAGCGCCCGGTGCTCGCCCTCTTCGGGGACGATCTCGGCGTGCGAGACGGCGCGTTCGATGTCCTCCTCGTCCCGGACCTCTCCCTCTTCGACGACCCGCAGGAGATCATCCGGCGCACGCGCAAGCTCGTCTCCCCGAGCGGCGTCTGCATCATCGCGTCCCCGAACCCCGACGCGAAGCGGTTCCTCCTCGCTCCCGCCGGCTCCGCATCGAACGCGCTCGGCTACTACGAGCTCTACGACGCAGTGTCGCTCCAGTTCCCGGACGTGAAGATGCTCGGGCAAGCCCCGTTCGTGGGCTACTCGATCGTCGACTTCTCGGAGTCCGATCCAGACGTCTCCGTCGACACGTCCCTCCTCGACGAGCCGGAGACGCCGGAGTGGTACGTCGCCGTATCGAGCGACCGTCGCGTCTCCCTCGACGCCTATTCGCTCGTGGAGCTGCCCCTGGCCGCGGTGCGCGTCGCCGCCGCCCCGAGCGAGGATCACCCCACCCTCGACGCGATCGAGCCGGAGACGCTGCCGCCCCCCGCGACGCTGCCTCCCGTCACCATCCCGCGTCACCACCCCGCGGCCCGGCCCCTCGTCGTCCAGCCGACGATCATCCAAGGGCCCCCCCCGCCGCCGCCCGGCCCCTCCGACGCGGAGGTCGCCCTCACCGCCGCCCAGACGCGCATCAGCGTCCTCCTCACGGAGAACGAGACGCTCCGCGAGCAGGTGAAGGACCACGCCCGCGCCGATCGCGCCGCCGAGATGGTTGCGTTCCGCGCCGCCGAGCTCGAGCGCGAGGTCCAGGACGCCCGCGCGAAGGCCAAAGAGCTCGAGCGCCTCCTCGAGGCGGATCGCGCTCGCTTCGAGCAGGTCCAGGCGGAGAGCTATCGCCACCTCTCGGACTTCGAGGTGGAGCGACACGCGCGCGAGTCGAGCGACACTCAGCTCGCCGCCGCCCGAAAGAAGATCGCCGAGCTGGAGGCCCAGGTCGCCGCGTACGAGCCGCCGACGCTCCGGTCCAAGGAGATGCAGCAGAAGCTCGTGGCCGCCCTCGACGCCCAGAAGCAAGAGCTGGCCGTCCGCGAGAACGAGCTGGTCGCCCGCGTGCGCGATCGAGGGCGAGATCACGCGCCTCAAGGGCGAGGCCCAGGAGGCCGGTCGCCGCGCCGCCCACGAGCGCGACGAAGCAGAGCGTCGCGCCCGCAGCGAGCGGAGCGATCTGTCGCGCAAGCTCGAAGCGGCGGTGGCGGAGCGGGCCGAGATCGCACGGAAGCTCGACGCCGCCGACCGCGCCGCCGCCGATCTGCGCGAGCAGCTCGGGCGGGTGACGGAGATGGACGCCAAGGTGCAGGCCCTCGAGGCCGAGCTCGTGGCGACCCGCGCCCGCGAGCAAGAGCACGTGGGCGCGGCCGCCCCCCTCGAGCAGGAGATCCGTCGGCTCGAGGGCGCCCTGCGAGACCGAGGCCACGACGTCGTTCGCCTCCAGCGCGAGCTCATCGAGACGGAGCGCTTCGGGCGCGAGCTCCTCTTCGAGCTCGAGGACGCGCGCAAGATCAAGCTCACGAGCGGCAACAGCGACGCCGGCGGCGCGAGCTTCGGCTCCGGCGGCGCGAGCGCCCCGGAGGCATCTGGCTCCAGCGCTCCCGCCGCGTCCGCGTCTGCGTCTGCCCCTGTCGAGGCACGCTCCAGCGATCTCGTGGAGCGCGCGGCCCGGGCGGAGGCGGATCTCCTGGCCGCGAACTGGAAGATCGCGAGGCTCGAGCGCGAGGCCACCCGCCGAGCGCGCGCCGAAGGAAGCGACCCCACGTCGTCTGCGACGCGCGAGCTCGAGATCGCCCTCACCGCCGCCCAGCGAGAGATCGCCCTCTTGCGGGCGGGCGGCGCCGGCGAGAAGAGCCCCGGCGAAGAGAACGCCGCCCTCATCGAGGACGCGCTCTTGCTCGGCCAGCTCGAGCGCGAGCGACGATCGGAACGAGAGATCCCGTGAGGCCGCGCCGCCTCGTCGCCGCGGCGTTGGTCGCGCTCGCGACGTGGGGCTCCTCGGCGTGCGTGTCCCAGTCGGTCGCGCCCGGGGATCCCCTCCTCTCCGCCCGCAAGGCGGCGATGGACTCGACGGACGGCGAGGTGCTCGGCAAGTGGCTCCTCGAGGAGCTCCTCGCCCCCGGCGGGAGCAATGCGCAGGCCCGTCAGGCGCGGGCTCGCCTCGACGATGTCGCCAAGAAACAGCAGGGCCTCTACGCCTCGATCGCCCGCGGCCTCGACGACGAGAGCCACGGATCCATGGCCTCCGCTGCGCGCGCGTACGTGGCCGCCCTCGAGGCTGCCCGCACCAGCGACGCCCCCGAGACGCCCATCGTCGGCTGGTTCGTGGTGGGCCACCTCATGTCCCTCCGTCCGAACCTGAGCGATCTCTGGAAGACGGCGAAGCCGGTCGTGGAGAAGGCGATCGCGGAGCCCGGCGCCCTCGGCTTCCGCGCCCGCACCGATTTGGTCAATTGGTGGCTGTACGAGACGCGACGGGCCCAAGGCCTCGGCTCGACCGCCCTCGAGCGCGACGCGGAGAAGAAGCTCGGCTGCATCACCGACGTGCGCTTCGCGGGCCCCTTCGGCAAGCCCGCCCCGCTCGACGTCGTGACCTCATTCGAGGCGGAGAAGCCGGGGCCGTGGCCCTCGACCTTCAAGCCCGCGGGGCGCGCCGAGCTCCCCCGCGTGCGCGCCTCCGAGGGAGAAGAGGGCGTTTGCGCCGTCCACGCCGCCGACCCGGGCAAGCCCGGCATCTACTACGTCGAGACCTTCGTCGAGCTCGATCACGACGTCGACGTCCTCGTGTCGATCCGGGCCGCCTGGTCGATCTTCGTCGACGACGTCGAGGTCCTCTCCCACGACCCGCGCGCCTTCGGCACGTGGGCGACCACCGGCGTCGCGGTGCACCTCACCGCCGGCCGCCACCGCATCCTCGGTCGCCTCGGCAGCGCGGAGACGTTCGTGCGCGTCCTCGATCTCGGCGGTCGCGAGATCGCCCACAAGGCGAGCACCGACGCGTCCGCGCCCTATGTCCTCACCCCACCGAAGGTGCTCGCCGATCCGCAGGCCCTCGCCCCCTTCTGGCCGAGCGCCTCCGTCTCCGCGCCCAAGGGTTTTCCGGCGCTCGCCGGCCCCTCCATCGACGTGAACGATCCGGTCCTCCGCGCCTTCGCGGCCGAGCTCTCGCACTCCGAGGGCAACGACGATCTCGCCACCGTCCTCGTCGAGCCGCTCGTCAAAGAGCCGTCCCGCGCCGCCCCCCTCGCCCTGTCCTTCGCCGCCAACTACATCGAGAGCGATCCCGTCTTCGCCCCCAACGACGCCCGCGATCTCGCCCTCGACTACCGCAAGCGCGCCACCGACAAAGACGCGCGCCTCTGGTACCCGCAGCTCTGGCTCCTCATCGACGCCGCCACCAAGCAGGGAGAAAAGGATCAGCTCGCGCCCCTCGGACAGCTCGTCGTCGACTTCCCGGAGGTCGCGATGGTCGGCAAGGCCCTCGCGAACCTCTACGGCAAGCTCGGCTACCGCACCGAGCAGAAGCGCGCGATCCTCGATCTGGAGCGCCGCTTCCCCCAGGACATCGATCTGCTCCGCCTCGTCGTCTCGATCGACGACGAGGAGGGTCGCCGCTCCGACGCCGATCAGGTCGCGAAGAAGATCGAGGCCCTCGAGCCCTCCTCGAGCATCGCCGTCGAGCGCGCGATCTCCCGCGACGATCTCGAAGGAGCGGCGAAGATCCTCGAGGAGCAGGCGAAGCGAGCGGAGGGTCAGAATCGAAAGCGCCTCCTCCGCCGCGTGGCCGAGCTCCTCGTCCGGGGCGGCAAGCGCAAGGAGACCCTCGCCGGTCTCGAGCAGGCCCTCTCCTTGGATCCGTCCAACGCGAAGGCCAACCTCGAGCTCGCCGACGCGCGCTACGCCCTCGGCGATCACGCGTCCCTGCGCACCGCCCTCGCCCACGCCCTCCGCGTCGGCTCCGACTCGAGCGACGTGCGCGACGCGATCGAGGTCGTCGACGGCATGACCGAGCTCGAGCCGTTCCGGATGAACGCCCTCGACGCGATCCACGATTTCGAGAAGTCCGGCGCGGCCGCGGCCGGCCTCAAGAAGACGCAGGCGGGGACGGCGGCGCGCGTGCTCGACTACTCGGCCCTGTGGATCCACGCCAACGGCTCGGCGCGCATGCTCGAGCACGAGGTCCTCTTCATGCAGTCGCCGGAGGCGATCCGCGACAACACCGAGCAGAAGATCCCTCGAGGCAAGCTCCTCAAGATCCGCGTCATCAAGGCGGACGGCCGCACCTTCGAGCCGGAGCTCGTCGGCGGCAAGCCCACCGCGACGATGCCCCACCTCGAGGTGGGCGACTACATCGAGACCGAGACGATCTACGACATCCCGAGCGACGGCAACGGCGGCAAGACGTTCCTCAGCCCCCGCTGGCAGTTCCGAGAAGAGAAGGTCGACTACTACCGCAGCGAGTTCGTCGTCATCTCCCCCAAGCAGCGCCCCCTCGTCGTCGAGACGACGGGCACGGTGCCGAAGCCGGAGCAGAAGGAGCTCGGCGAGTTCGTCATCAACCGCTGGCGCGTCGACAAGACGGCCGCCCTCCCCAACGAGCCGTTCGGCGCCCCCGCCGGTGAGTTCCTCCCGACCGTCCGCGTCGGCTGGGGCATCACCCAGAACGAGATGCTCTCGCGACTGCTCGACGCGTCCGTCCGCCTCGCCCCTACCGACCCTCGCCTCGTCCGCATCGCCCGCACCATCGTCACCGGCGGCGCGCCCGTCGCCGAGCAAGAGCGCGTGATCGCCAAGCTCGGCAACGTCGACCGCGCCAAGCGCCTCTATCGCTGGGTCCTCGACAACATCGAGCCCTCCCGCGAGTCGGATCCGCGCCGCTCCGTCGTCGGCAAGAGCGGCAGCCGGATCGAAGCGTTCTTGTACCTGTGCCGCCTCGTCGGGGTCGACGTGAGCTACACGGTGATCCAGGACCGCGCCACCGCCCCCGCCGCCGGTCCTTTCACGGAGGCGGAGCTCTTCACCCAGGTCGCGGTCGCCATCCCGACTGGCAAGGCGAAGGGCGACGACGTCTGGACCGTCGTCGACGACAAGTACGCCCCCTTCGGCTACATCCCGAGCTCGCTCCGCGGCCAGCCGGCGGTGATCCTGAGGCCCTCCCTCCCGCGCGTCGTCACCGGCACCGGGGGCCCGCCCGACGGCGTCGTCCACAAGGGCAAGGTCGTCATCGCCGCCGACGGCTCCGCGCGCCTCTCCATCGATCAGAGCTACACCGGGAAGCTCGCCATCATCCTGCGCGAGCAAATCCAGAAGATCCCCGACGAGGAGAAGCTCCGCACCGCCATCGAGTCGGAGCTCCTCCCCGGCGCGCTCCCCGGCGCCCGCGTCCGCTCCCTCGAGGTCCGCGGCCTCGCCGATCTCGACGATCCGCTCGTCCTCCACCTCGAGGTCGAGGTGAGCGGCCTCGCCAAGCGCCAGCGCGGCGTCCTCGTCGTCGCCCCTCCCTTCGCGGGCTCCCTCACCGTGAGCCCGCTCGCCGCCCTGGAGAAGCGCGAGACGCCCATCGTCTTTCCGCCCGGCCTCGCCCTCCGCGTCGGGGTGGAGCTCACCCTCGAGCTCCCCAAGGGCGCGAAGATCGAGTCGCAGCCTCCCACCGCCTCCCAAGAGAACGATGGCCGCACCTTCAAGGTCGCGGATCACTACGAAGGCGCCACCTACGTGATCGACCGCGTCCTCGACGTGCCCGCTGGCCGCGTCTCCCCCGACCGATACGAGGCGTTCGCGGCGTTCGCGCGCGCCGCCGATCAATCCCTCCACTCCGACATCATCGTGCGACTGCCATGAGCGGAACGATCACGACCTATCGCATGGTCCTCGAAGGGATCCGCTTCCGCGCCCGTCACGGCGTCTCCAAGGCGGAGCGCGGCCTCCCTCAGGACTTCGTCGCCACCGTGGAGATCGAGCTCCCCCTCACCGCGTTCCCCAAGACGGACAGCCTCCGCAACGTCTTCGACTACGGTCGCCTCGCCGAGATTGTCGTCGAAGAGGGGACGCGCGCGAGCCATCGCCTCCTCGAGACCCTCGCCGACAAGCTCGTCTCTCGAATCCTCGACGAGTCTCCCGCCGTCACCGTGTCCTTGCGAATCAAGAAGTTCGGACCGCCAACCCCCGTCAGTGTCGATGCCGCATCCATCGAGCTCACCGCCCACCGATCCTGAAGCAGGCGCCGTCGCGGACGCCGCCGCAAAGCCCGCGCTCTCGCGGCCCACGCGCCGTGCTAATGCTAGCGCTCCTACGATGAACCCTCTTCACGACGTCGCTCTGCCGGACGGGATCGAAGACGCCTTCCCGGCCATCATCGAGATCCCCGCCGGGTCGAAGCTCAAATACGAGATCGACAAAGAGACAGGCCTCCTCCGCCTCGATCGCGTCCTGTACTCGTCGGTTCATTACCCCGCCAACTACGGCTTCATCCCCCGCACCCACGCCGACGACGGGGACGCCCTCGACGTCCTCGTGCTGATGCAATACCCCGTGCACCCGCTCACGATCGTCCAGGCCCGCGCCATCGGCGGCTTCAAGATGCGCGACGACAAAGGCGAGGACGACAAGATCATCGCCGTCGCCGTCGACGATCCCTCCGTGAGCCACTACCAGGCCACGACGGAGCTCCCCCCGCACCTCATCATCGAGCTGCGCCGCTTCTTCGTCGACTACAAGTCGCTCGAGGGCAAGATCAGCGAAGTGGACGAGCTCTACAATCAAGCCCGCGCCATCCGCGTCATCCGCGAAGCGATCGAGAGCTACCGAAAGCTCCACGCCTCCCACTGACGAGCTCGCGCCGAGCGGCGGGGATGCCCACCCCCGGCTCGCTCCGCTCGCCGACCCCTCCCAAGCGTGGCGCTCCGCGCCCCGCGGGAGGGGTGCCGCTGCTTCAGCCCGGGATTGTCGCGCAGCCGAGGACGACCTCGATCTTGCCGTCCGGGTCCGACTGCACCGACTCGCACGAGGACGGGCACAGGATGATCTGCTGCGGGTCGGCGGGGTTGTCGTAGTACCAGCCGCCGCCGCTGCCGCACGCCGCCTCGTTCGCGACCCCGCCGAACGTCACCTCGTCGCTCCCGTCGCCAGGGGTGTAGGTCACGTTGACGAGCTCGGGATCGAACACGCCGATGGTCGGCTCCGGGATGTCGAGCTCGCACGCCAGCTGCTCGCCTCGGATCGCCTGGAGCGCGGCCAGCAAGTCCGCCTCCGTCGAGCCCGACCCCCCGATGAAGAAGCTCGATCCGCCCCCCTTGGTCGCGATCGATTGGAGGTCCGTCTCGTTCGAGCCGGCGAGCCCGACGGTGTACGTCACGACCCCGCCGACCAGCCCCGACATCGCGATGTTGCCGATCGCGTCGATGTTCTCCTCGCACCCGTTCGGCTCCCCGTCGGTGACGAGGATCACCACCACCTTGTGATCGGTGTGGCCGGCGAGATAGTTGGTGCTCCACTGAATCGCGCCCTCGAGCGCGGCCGACATCGGCGTCCCCCCGTTCGGGACCACCGCGTCGATGGCGGCCACGAGCGCCGCCTCCTGAGTGTCGGTCGGTGCGGGATCCGCCGTCAGCGTGCCCACGTCCACGTTCGGGGTCGCGCACGCTCCGATGTCGCAGGCGTCACCGTTGCACGCTCCGTCCGGGAAGAAGCGCAGCGCGACCTCCAGGTCGGCCGCGCCCGGATCCCCGACGAACGTCTTCAAGGCGGAGGAGGCGTCCGTCCACTTGTCGTTGTCGTTCATCGAGCCCGACTTGTCGAACGTGATGAACATCGTCAGCGGCGAGATCGAGGCCTCGATCGCCTCGCTCGCGCACTCGTTCGTGTTGCCGCCGTTGCCGCCGGTCTCGAACCCGTTCGAGGTGCTCCCGCCCGAAGAGGACGCTCCCGCGCCGGCTCCGCCGTCGCTCGATGCGCCACCCGTGTCGCCCGTCCCCGCGCCGCTCCCCCCGTTGGGGTCCTTCGGCGCGCAAGCAGCCGCCGCGATCAAGCACCCGAGCATCCACGTTCGAAAAGCCATGGGCCGGGTTTAGCAGGGGGCGTACCACCACGAATGGCGTACAACGGGACCGCAAATTGCGGCCCCGACTGGGTGCATCCTCTCCTCTGGCGGATCCTCGATCCTGATGTCGCGCCCCCCCACCGCGCGCACCCACGATCTGCGCTTCAGCCCGCTTCTTGCGCCTTCGACCACGAGTCGCGGAGCGCGACCGTTCGATTGAACACGAGCCGCTCCGGCCGCGAGTCGCGATCCACCACGTAGTAGCCGAGCCGTTCGAACTGGTAGTGGTGCAGCGGCGTCACGCCCGCGAGCGAGGCCTCCGCCATCGCGTCCGGGCACACCACGATCGACGCCGGGTTGAGGTTCACCTTGTAGTCGGTGCCCTCGGGGACGTCGCCCGGCGTCGGCACGGTGAAGAGGCGATCGTAGTTCCTCACCTCGCACGGCACGCCCTTCACCGCCGACACCCAGTGGATGACGCCCTTCACTTTGCGCTGGGTGATCGTCTTCGAAAGGCTCTCCGGATCGTGCGAGCACACGAGCTCCACGACCGCGCCCGAGGCGTCCTGAACGACGCGCTCGCAGCGGATGATCGGTCCATAGCGGAGCCGCACCTCCCGCCCCGGCCCGAGCCGGAAAAACTTCTTGGGAGGGTCGAGCATGAAGTCGTCCTGCTCGATGACGATCTCGCGGGTGAGGAAGAGCTCGCGCGTCCCCGCCGCCGAGTCGGCCGGGTGATAGGGCGCCTCGAGGGCCATCACCTCGCCCTCTGGGATCGTCTCGATCGTCACCTTGAGGGGCCGCTGCACCACCATGACCCGCTGCGCGCTCGGCTCGAGCACCTCGCGAACGCAGTGCTCGAGCAGCTCGATCTCGACCTGCTGCGCGCTCTTCGCGACCCCGATCCGATCGCAGAAGCTCCGCAGCGCCGCCGCCGGCACCCCGCGCCTGCGCAGCCCCGCGATCGTCGGCATCCGCGGATCGTCCCAGCCCGCGACGACCTTCGTCTCGACGAGGTCCTTCAGCTTGCGCTTGCTCGTGAGGAGGGTCGTCACCTCCATCCGCGCGAACTCGTATTGATTGGGCCGATCCTCGGGCGCCCCCAGGGCCTCGATGCACCAGTCGTAGAGCGGCCGGTGATCCTCGAACTCGAGCGTGCAGATCGAGTGGGTCGTCCGCTCGAACATGTCCGAGAGCGCGTGGGCGTAGTCGTACATCGGATAGATGACCCACTTCGTCCCCGTCTTCGGGTGGGGGTCACGCTTGATCCGATAGAGCACCGGGTCGCGCATGTTGAAGTTGGGCGAGGCCATGTCGATCTTCGCCCGCAGCGTCCGCGAGCCGTCCGGGAACTCCCCCGCCCGCATGCGCCGGAACAGGTCCAGGTTCTCCTCGGGCGATCGCGAGCGGAACGGGCTCTCCTTGCCCGCCACCCCCGGCACGCCCCTCAGCTCGCGCATCTGATCGGCGGTGAGATCACAGACGAACGCCTTCCCGGCTTGGATGAGCTTCTCCGCGTGCTCGTAGATGGCCTCGAAGTAGTCCGACGCGAACCGCAGGTTCGGCCCCCAGTCGAACCCCAGCCACCGCACGTCCTCTTGGATGGACCGGATGAAGAGGTCCTCCTCCGTCGCGGGGTTCGTGTCGTCGAACCGCAGGAAGCACGAGCCCTCGAAGTCCCGCGCGATGCCGAAGTTCAGGCAGATGCTCTTCGCGTGGCCGATGTGGAGGAAGCCGTTCGGCTCGGGAGGAAAGCGCGTCTGCACCCGCCCCCCTCGCTTCTGGGCCTTCAGGTCCTCTTGCACGATCTGCCGGATGAAATCGCTCCGCGGCGCGGGTTCGGTGGACGTCATAGAAGGCCGAGACGCTAGGCGAGCGGTCATCCCGTGAGAAGACGCTCGCGCGCTCGCCGCGCTGACCTGCCCTTCGGCGCGCGCCCGCTGCGCCCCTCTCCCGGAATTTCGCCGAGGGGCGTCAGCTTCTCGGCTCGCCCCCGTCGAAGACACTTGACGTTCGCGATCGGCAGAGTAGGGTTGCGCGTCCTTCGGGCCTGTAGCTCAGTTGGGAGAGCGCTAGAATCGCACTCTAGAGGTCAGGGGTTCGACTCCCCTCAGGTCCACTCGGTCTCGTAAAAGCCGGTCTCACGATTGAAGTGCGACCGCCGCTCCTTTCGGTGCTCGATGCGGCACGCCGGGAGCGCCTTCTTCAGCCCGGCGCAGAGCGGCGCCCCGATCCATCCCGGGATCGACAGCGTTCGCAGCTTTCCCCGCGGCGTAGACGCGATGAGGAGCTCGAGCCAGCGCTCCGGATTCCACCCCATCGCGAGCTCGAGGTGCTCGAGCGCCTCGAGGTGAGGGAGCATCTTCTCCCAGCCCGCGTCGCTCGACCGAGCCTCTCCGGCGCGGAGCACGAGCTTGCGCAGACCGCGGAGCTTCGGCGCGATCGTGCCGAGGAGCTCGTCGGTGAGCCATTGCGCGTCCGCCTCCCATAGCGCGAGCCCGTAGAGGGTCCCGATTGGCATGTTCGCGAACGCACCGACTTCGCGTTTGTTCTTGGGCTCCGTGACGGAGACCACGAGCCGGGGACCGAGGGCGCGGACCAGCTCGAACCCCGCGGTGACCTTGGCCATCGCGCACTGACACTCCGCGACGAACCCCGGCCTCTCCTCGCTCTCCTTCCACGTCGAGAACATCGAGCTGGCGATCGTCGACTGACACGGCAGTCGCTAATCGAAATGGCCAGCCCGCGCGGGGCCAAGGACGAACGCGTCCCCGTCGATGTGATAGTCCGTGCTCGAGATCCCCGGGATGGCCTCCGACCAACGGCGCAGCCGCTCGTTCGCCTCCGCCGCGAACACCCCGGAGAGGAGCTGAGGTCGCGCGAAGCGCGGGGAGAGCGACTCGCCCCCGGCTCGCAGCGCCTCGACGTTGCTCGTGTACACCGTAAAGGCGCGCGCGTCGGTGATCTCTCCGGCGGTCAATGTCACCTTCGCGAAGAGCCCGCTCTCCACGATACCCTTCGTCCGCCGCCGATCCGGCGACACCCCGAACGAGAGGTTCCCGAGGCTGTAGAAGATGACGCCGTCGCGATAGCGCTCCACGCCCTGGGCGACGTGGGGGTGATGGCCCAGCACGACGCGGGCCCCCGCCTCGACATATCCGCGGTACCGAGCGGCGATGTCCGCGTCGGGGACGTGGCTGAGCTCGCGCCCGGCGTGGCTGCTGACGACGACGACGTCGCCATTCGCGGCCGCGCTTCGGATCCGCTCCGTGGCCATTCGCCCCCAGTCCACGTCCCGGAAGTGCGGCCACGTCATGGCAAAGAATGCCACCGCCGTCCGCTTGCCGGGGAGCGTAATGCGCACCGGACGCTCCGCCTCTTCCGCGCTCTGCCCCGCCCCCGCGACGAAGCAGCAGCGCCTCCCGTCTCCCAGCCTCTCGAGCTCCCGCAGCGTGTCATGTAAGCCTTCGAGGCTCGCATCCATGGAGTGGTTGTTCGCGACCGAGAACAGGTTGAAGCCGGCGTCCGTGATCCATTGGAGCCGGTGGGGATCCGAGACGAGCACGTGATTGGCAGGATCCGATCGACCGTGCCTGCTGAACGGACCCTCGATGTTGGCAAAGTTCAAATCCCCGCGCGCCAACAGGGGGGCGAGATCGCCGAAGATCGCCGCACCTTGCTCCTCCCAATCCGGGCTCGGGGCGCGCCCAAAAGGGTACGCCACGTCGCCCCCGGCCTGGAGGACGATCTCGTCCCGAGGGACGGCCGCGTCTGCTCGCTCGGCGCGCCCGCCGATGTGATGAAGCTCCGCGCGCGCCGGCTCGCGTGGGGGCCCGCCGCACGCGACGAGCACGCAAGTCGTCGCCAACGCCACCCTGCGCACGGATTATCGGTCCTTCTTTTCGGTGACGGCGTTCGTCTCCAGATCGACCTCCACCGATAGGAGGCCTCGCCGATAGAAGATAGTGAACAGAGCCGTCTTTGGTCGATCGCGGTCGGACACCAGCACCGCGTCCGGAGCGTCGAGGTGACGCTCGTTCGCATACGCGATCGCCGCGTCCATCGCTCTTCGCAGACGCGCGTCGGCGGGGGGAGGCCCGACCCGGTCGTCGACCTCGATGTTGGCGATGATCTGCCGCAGCACCTGCTCGTCGCCGCCCTCTCCGATGGACCCATGCACGCCGAGCGCGATGTGCTTGGTATCGCGATCGCCGCGGATCCAGGTCTCCTCCTGGGTCGCGGTGATCTCCTCGCCCGCGAACACCAGCTGAACCTTCCTTTCCATCCCCGACAACCCGCCCGGAAACCCCGACGACTGGCGTCCCCCTCGGGGCAGCCACCCGATCTGTAGACGCACGTGAGGGCCTCCCTCGCCGGGGCGCGCAAGCTCCCAAGTGTCGACGGGGATGATGTCGTTGCGACCGGTTGTCGCGCTCCAATCCGGCGGGATGCGAGCTCGGATCGGGTAGGTCGGATGAGAGACCGTTCGCCAATCCGCCGGCGGAGCCGGGGGCGCGGGGGTCCCCGACGTCGACGTCGAGCCGCGGCCTCGGTGGTTCGCGTTCCTATCGCATCCGCTGCCGCAGGTCGCCGTCATCGCCCACACGACCGATGCCGCGACGAGGTTCCCGCCCCGCATGCCCTCGATATATCGAAAGCCGCTCGGTCCGACAGGACCGACCATCCGCTCAGCGGTCTCCGGAACAAGACCGCGGCCCCCGGATCGCGTTGACCTTCGACAAGCGCCCCCATTGGTGCTCCCATCCGGGTCCGAAACCCTCGCCGAGCGGGGGGGCCCGGGTATCCTCCGGTCCCGACGCTCGACGAAAGTCACCCTGGGACGAAAGCCATCATGACCCGTTCAAAGACCATTGCTACGCCCTCGCGCTCGCGCCGTCTCCTCGCCGTCCTCGCGCTCGGCATCGTCGTGCCGGTGGGAGCGCTCGCATGCGGGAGCAAAGATCCGGAGCCTCAGCAGCCGGTCGTCGTCCAGCAGCCGCCCCCGGCGGTGGCGGGGATCTCCGCGGAGCTCATGGCGAAGATCTCGCTCGCCTGCGATCACATCGTGACCTGCAAGAACACGGGCAACCTCCGGGGCGAGCACGAGTCCTGTATGCGTGATCTCGCGAAGGCCGAGTCCTATCAGGGCAACTGCGGCAATCAGCAGGTGGCCCTCATCGAGTGCATCGACAACGCGCGCACCTGTGATCAGACGGTCTGCGCGTCGCAGAGCGCGGCCGTGACCGCGTGTGGCGTCGTCCCGCCCGGCCTCATCAATATGTTCTTCCCCCATCAGTGAGATTCCCGACGAGGGGAGGGCAGCCGCCCGTCGGCTCCCTCCAATCGTCGGACGGACCACCGAAAACCCCCGACAACGAAGGTCGGCGGGCGCGCGCATCGAGCACCTTGCGTCGCCCATAGCCGAAACCGGGCTGCTGGCTTAGCCTCGCCGCATGCACCGCCCGCTCTTCGCACTGGCGCCGCCGCGCTCCCCGGATATCCCCTCGCTGTTCGGACCGACGGCGATGGCCGTCTCCATGGGGATCGCCTTTATCGCGTTCGGCTATCTCGTCGTCACGCTCGATCGACGACGAGAGGAGTCCCGCTCGCGCGACGACGATCAGGTCGGCTTCAAGCTCGCGTTATGGGCCATCCTGATCGCCGCCGTGCTCACCGCCGGCGAGGCCTTCGGGGATCTCCTGGCCTTTGCATTGGGCGGCTTCGACGGCCACTGGGAGGACGCGACGGGCCACCTCCTCGCGTCCGCCGCCGCGACCGTCGTGGTGGCGAAGGTCTTTCTGCCGAAGACGAACAACGCCGACAAACCCCAAATCGAGCGCTTCGGTCTGGGAACCATCTTGGCGCTCGCGGGTATTCGCGGACTGCTCGGCCTCGACCAGACCCTCGTCGACACGTTCGATGCCGACGGCTGGACGACGATTTCGAAGGGGCTCGCCACGACCGTCGCCGCTATCGGGCTCGCCCTCCTGACGGGTTGGCGTTACGGCGCGCTCAGCGGGGCCCGCATCAAGGCCCCGCCGAAGATCCTCGCCGCCGGCGCGACCCCGGAGCCGCCTCCGCCCGCCGTCATGCCCGCCGCCGCCCCCCAAGCGACGGTCGCGTCCGCGCCCTATCAGCAGCAGCCTGCTTATGGGCAACCTCAACAGGCATATGGACAGCACCCACAGGCCTATGCCCAGACCCAACAGGGATATAGCCAGCCGCAGCAAGGCTATGGCCAACAGCAAGGTTATCCGAACCAGGGATATGGACAGGGCGGGTCCGGCGGGTACGGGGGGCCCGGCGGTCAGCCTCCGCAGGGTGGCTGAGCGCGACCGTGCTCGCGGCGGCCGGCGACGGTGACACTTCCATGACGTAGCGAGGAAGCTGTCGTGATGGTCGCGCACTACTTGGTGCGCATGCGCACGACGGCTCTATTGGCTCTCTTCTCATTTCTCGTGGCGTGCGCGGCGAGCCCGGCAAACCTGGCGCGCCGCCCGCTCCCCGCCGCCCCGCTCCCCGCCGCCGCTCCGACGCGTGATGCGCCATCGCATCCCGACCTCGACTATACGGTCCGGCGCGTCGAGCGGGGCATCGTCGTCGAGCTCGCGTTCGAGGGCGCGGTCGAGGGTCGCTCCCCCCTCTCTCTGCCCAGCGCGTGGGCAGGGGAGAAGGAGCTCTACAAGGACCTCCAGGGCCTCGAAGCGACGAGCCCCGGCGCCCGCATCGAGACGACGAGCGACCCGGCTCGGCCGGTGGTCGTCCACCCGCCCGGGGCGATGGTGACCATTCGCTACGAGCTCCCGATGCGTCCCGAGCTCGAAGCCATCGACGAGCACCTGAGCTATCGCGTCCTCGTTCAAAAGCACTATCTCCACGCGATTGGCCACGCCCTGTGGGTCACCCCTGCGTCCGTCGAGACTCGCGCTTGCTCCATTCACATCCGCTGGACGGGGTTCGAGCAAGGTGCGGCCGTCGCCAACAGCTTCGGCACCCAAGAGAGCGAGCAGACCTTCACCGAGACCGTCGATCACTTGCGCCACGCCGTCTTCGTCGTCGGTGATTTCCGCGTCCACGAGGCGACCATCCGAGGAAAGAAGGTGGCGATCGCGCTCCGCGGAAAATGGGGGTTCCAGGACGGCGACCTCGTCAACCTCGTGTCGCGGGTGGTCGACGTCGAGCGCGCGTTCTTTAAAGATGACGACTTCGATCGATACCTCGTCACCCTCATCCCGACTGGGCGGGGGTGCTGCAGCTACGGGGGCACAGGCCTGACGGACTCGTTCGCCACCTTCGTGTCCAGCGACCTCCCCATCGAGCGGAGGATGATTCACCTCCTCTCCCACGAGCTCTTCCATACCTGGAACGGCCGCCGCATCGGTCGCCAGTCACCCGAGGAGCTCGTGTACTGGTTCAGCGAGGGCTTCACCGATTACTACGCAGAGCTGCTGTCGTTTCGGGCCGGGCTCACGTCCCTCCCCGAGTACGTCGAGGCCATCGACTCGACGCTGCGCCAGTACCACCTCTCCACCGCGAAGAACGCACGCAACGAGGACATTCGAAGCGGCTTCTGGAGCAGCCGCGCGGTGGAGCGGCTCCCTTATCAGCGCGGGCTCCTCCTCGCCCTCCTCTGGAACGATCGCATCCGAGCTCGGGGCCGCGGCGCGAGCCTCGACGACATGATGAGGGACCTCTTCGGCGAGGCCCGCGATCACGGGACCGTCGTGTCCGCCGAAGCTGTGGATCGGCTCATCCGACCCTATCTGTCCGAAGGCGTCCTCCCCGATATCGGCAAGTACGTCGATCGCGGGGAGACGGTGCCCGCCGTCCCGGGCGCCCTTGGCCCCTGCGTGAAGCTCACCGAGGTCCCCATTGGCCCCTTCGACCTCGGCTTCGACGAAAAGGCGACCGACGCGGCGGGCGTCGTCAGCGGCGTCGTCAAGGGCGGCGCCGCCGAGCGCGCTGGGCTGCGCAATGGCATGAAGATCCGCCGCTCTCGCTGGTCGTCCGACCCGACGAAGAAGGCCACGCTCACCGTCACCGACAAGAAGCGTGAGCGAACCATCGAGTATTTCCCCCAAGGGACACCCGTCAAAGTCCCCCAATACCGAATCGACGAGAAGGCCTACGCCCGCGACCCGGCCCGGTGTGAAGCGCCCATCAAAGGCCAATAGCCCACAGAAAAGAGCGCCCCTTCCGCCGGAGTGGCGAAAGGGGCGATTTCGATCAGGAGCGATCCCCGAACAAGCCCTTTGGAATCATCCCCTCGAGCTTGTCGGCGCCCACCACGAGGCGGACCTCCTTGAGCTGAGCGGCGATTTCCTTCAGGGTGTCGAGCTCCCGCATGCGCATGAGCGTCGGGTTCTCGTTCATGAGCTTCGCAGTGTTGAGGAGCTGCCGGGTCGCGGCCGTCTCCTCCCGACGGAGGATGACGTTCGCGGCGGCGGCCTTCTCCGCCTCGATGACCTTGTTCATGAGCGTTCGCATCTCGCCCGGCAGCACGATGTCCTTCATGCCGACGCTCGAGAGCTCCACGCCGAGACCGCGCATCGATCCGGCCACGAGCTCGTGGAGCTGCGCGCCGAAGATCTCCCGAGACTCGAGGAGCTCGTCCAGCGTCGCCGCAGAGACGAGAGCCCGCGCCTCGAGCTGAACCGCCCGGTAGACGAAGTCGCGCGGGTTGTTCAATGCGCTCGTCGCGACCACCGGGTCGACGACACGGTAGTCGGCGCTCAAGGTCAGACGAACCGTGACCTTGTCCTTGGTCAGGAGGTCCTGAGCAGGAATGGTCAGCTCGGTGCGACGAACGTCCACGCGAACGACCGCCACCGGCGCCGAAGCCGTCGACCAGAACGCGTAGATGCCCGGCTCCAGAACGCGGTCGACGCGACCGTCCACGAACAGGAGACCCCGCTCGTACGGCGAGACGACCGCCTCGCAGATCTCCCCGCTGGGAACGACCTTGCGAAGCTCCGGCGTGAGGACCGGCACCGGCCCGTCCGTCGATACGATCTCGAGAGAGAGCCCCGGGTCTACCCGCCACAGCCGGTGCACGCCCGGACGCAGCCAGGAGACCGGCACGCCATCGCGCTTCACGATGCCGCGCTGATCCTCGTCAATCGCGACCTCCGTCCACCAATCCGCCGGCAAGACCGCCCGCACCTCCGCCGCCAAGTCGACGAACACGCCCTTCACCGAAACGCGCTCGACCGAGAGGCCAAACCCAAACAAGGTATGCCGACCCGGTCCGATCGACCGAACCGGAACCCCATTCTTGAAGAGCACCCCCCGCTCATTGATTGGAATCTGAATGGAACGCCACATGATGACCTCGAAGCAGACAAGAAAGGAGAGAGTCAAAGACGATTCGACACGCCCGTCCAAGCCAGGGACGACCCTCCCGCCCGCGAGCAGACAATCGCGCGAGCCTCCCCACCAGCTCGAGCGAAGCGAAGACCTCAAAGCGCCGTCGAGCGAACGGAAGCCCCCCAAAGCGCCGTCGAGCGAAGCAAAGAGCCAAAGCGCCGTCGAGCGAAGCGAGGTGCTTGAAGGCCGAAAGGCCAAGAGCCTTTGCCAGGGTTTGGGCCCCGATGGGGGGAGGCGAAGCCGGGGGGGCGAAGCCCCCCCCTCCGGTCAGGCGACGAAGCTTCCGGGGATTTTTGCGGAGCAAAAATATCCCGAGAAGTGTCGCCCGGTGCGCGGGCATCCGCGCACGCGAGAAGGAACCCGACGAAGCTTCCGGGGATTTTTGCGGAGCAAAAATATCCCGAGAAGTGTCGCCCGGTGCGCGGGCATCCGCGCACGCGAGAAAGACCCGCCGAAGCTTCCGGGGATTATTGCGGAGCAAAAATATCCCGAGAAGTGTCGCCCGGTGCGCGGGCATCCGCGCACGCGAGAAAGAACCCGCCAGCTCGAGCGAAGCGAAGAGCCGTACGCCCAAGAGCAAGCGAAGTGGTCAAAGGCCGAAAGGCCGAGAGCTTTTGCGAAGGTTTGGGCCCCGATGGGGGGAGGCTTAGGCCGGGGGGCGAAGCCCCCCTCCGGTCAGGCGCCGAAGCTTCCGGGGATTTTTGCGGAGCAAAAATATCCCGAGAAGTGTCGCCCGGGTGGCGCGGGGCATCCGCGCACGCGAGAAGGAAACTGCCGAAGCTTCCGGGGATTATTGCGGAGCAAAAATATCCTCCGAGAAGTGTCGCCGGTGCGCGGGCATCCGCGCACGCGAGAAAGACCCGCCGAAGCTTCCGGGGTTGGCCCGGAACCGTGCTCGGAGGAAGTGTCGCCCAGGTGCGCGGGCATCCGCGCACGCGA
>JBGAID010000097.1:0-41450 GCA_044225865.1 Polyangiaceae bacterium
TGGTCTTCGCTCGGTGCTCTTCGCGCTTCGAAACGAAGGGGGCGCCGACCTCGCGGTCGACGCCCTCTCTTTTCACCCGCCACGCGGGCCCGGCTCACCAGCAGACGAGGTGGTTGCCGTATCCGCAGTTCGGCTCCTGCAGGAGCGAGTAGGCGAGGCCGGTGAGGAAGCCGGTGATGACGCCAGCGGCGACGCCGACACCGATCTGGGCCGGGTCCTCGTACGCGTCGAAGTCGCTCCCGGAGACGCCCCGCCCGACGCTCGTCATCACGGCCGCCGTGAGGGGCACGATGACGTTGCCGATGAACGACCCCGCGTGGAACTCCTTGTCGGAGTAGACGAGGGTGTCGATGAGGAAGATGCTGGTGCCGGCGCCGAACCCGCTCCACGCCGCGAAGGAGTGGGAGGAGGGCATTCCGAACGACTCGCAGTTCGAGCCGTCGAAGCCGCTCTCCGTCTCCTCGAGCGTGCAGCCCGGGCGAGTGCCTTCCCCCAAGTTCTTGATGGGGATGTCGACGAGGAGCGTCGCGGCCGTGAGGGTCATGATCGGCGCGAGCTGCGAGATATGCCAGCGCGCCTTCCACCCCACGGTCGCCGCCGGGTCGTTGTAGTAGACGCGCGGCATGAGCGAGACGGTCCCCACCCCGATCAACATCGAGATGGTCGAGGCAGTGCCCCAGTTCTCGTCGCGCTCCGCCGATGGTGGGATCGCTTGAGCGTGAGCCTCTCTAGGAGCACAAACGCCAAGGACCGTGCCGATTAGGGCGCCTGCAAAGACAAGGGAACGCCTGGCTCGCATGACCTCTCTGCGGGGTAGCCTACGTGGGGTGTCATCGGGGGCAAAGAAATCGTCACTGCGACGGCTCCTTCGATCCCCGCCGAGCCGCCGAATGGGCTCTATCCCTTGAGGACGACGCACGGCCTCAATCATTGCTGCCCGAGCCGCCTCGGGTGGGGCCGGACTTCCCGAAACGTCCGAGCTTCGCCGCGTCGCCCTGTTGGAAGTTCTCTCCCGCCGCCCGCGCGTAGGCGGCCGAGAACTGGGACCCGAAGATGACCATGAAGGTCTCCTTGTCTTCCCCGGCGTAGTCCGCGTGGCGCACCTCGTAGAGCTTCCACAGCGCCTCGAAGCGGTTGGAGAAGAGGCCGCCTTTCTTCCCGCTCCGCTCGAACTCGGCCTCCAGCGACTTCGGGCTCAGGCGCTCGAGCAGCTGCTTCACGCCCTCCATGACGCCGTTCATCAACGCGACCTGGTGGCTCATGACCTCCACGAAGGTGTTCTTCAGGGAGTGCGACGTGTCGGGCCCGGCGTTGTGGCCGAGCAGGACGACGCCGAGCTCCTTGGCGTCTTTCGCCGTGGTCACCGGGTCGCGCGCCACCTTCTCCTGCACCAGGACCTCCTTCGAGAACTCCTGGTACCCGTCGCGGAGGCTCACGAAGCTGCGAAGGAAGACGTCGAGCGCGTCGCGCAGGCGCTTCGAAAAAGAGAGCACGCTCGGCACGTCGTCGGGCACCTTGGTGCCGGGAGCGAGCGAGCTCGCGAGCTCCGAGAGCGCCGCGAGGGCGGCCTGACCAGGGCCGGCTTGCGTGAACGAACGGAGGTCGACGCCGTAGTACTGTGCGATCTTCCTGAAGTCGGTCTCGAGGCTGATCGCCGGGTTCTCGTAGCCCAAGCGACGCAGGTACGCGTTGCGGACGTCCGGCGGCAGCCGCGTGAGGTGATCGTAGATGACCCGATAGACCGTCTGCCATGCCTGGCGGTACGCCTCCACGTAGGGGGCGACCTGGCGGATGTAAGGGTCTTCCGCGCCGGGCGGGACCGCGCCGAACTTGTGGGCGAGCGCCCGCGTCGTCTCGGGCCCCTGACCGAAGTCCAGGACGCCGGCCTCCTTCGTCTCCTCGAACGCCTTCTGCTGCGCCTGGGCGAGCCCGAGGCGGATGACGATGGGCCCGATCGTGACCTCGGGGGCCGCGGTGATGTCGATGGGCTGGTCGCGGACGAGGCGCTGGCCTTTGTAAAGCGTGCCGTTCGTCGACCCGAGGTCCTTCACGAACAGCTGGCTGTCGTTGCGAACCTCGAAGGCCGCGTGGAACTGCGACACATAAGGGCGGTCGATCGGCAGGTCGTTGAGCTGGTTCCGCCCCACGCGAACAGGGAACCGCTCGAAAGTCGCTTCGAAGCTCTGGTTGGCCTGGGTGTCGAACACCCGCGCGAGCAACGCGACCGCCATCGCGGGCAGGGTACCAAAGGGAAGACAAGAAAGGGGGCCGCCAGGAAACTTGTCCGTTTGTCCTACATCGTACGACTGTGCCTCACACACGATGAGCTTCGTCGAGAAGATTCCGCCGCTGATTTCCGCCTTGGCGTTCGGATACGGGGTCGGGATGGCCGCTCCCAGCGTCTCGCTCGAGTCGATGCGGGCCCCCGCGAAGGCGCAGCAGGTGCAGGCGAGAGAGAAAGAAGGACACCGCGCCCCCGCCCCGAAGCTCAGCGCGACCCTCGAGTCGCGGCTCCCCGGCCAAGAGCCGAACCTCCTCAAGGAGCTGCGCGCCGCTCGCGCGCCCTCTCGGTACAACGACCGCGGGATGGACGACTTCCGGCCCGGCCTTCGGGGATCGAAGTCGCGGGAGTACGGAACCGTCTACGACGAAGACATGATGGCGGAGGCCGACGAGCTGGAGTCGGTAGGCAGCGCGGCGCTCTCGCGGCTCCAGCTGCCGGACCTCGGGCTCGGCGTGTCGCGGCAGACGCTGAAGTACGTCCGCTTCTTCACGAAGACCGACCGCGGTCGCAACCTCTTCGAGACGTGGCTCAAGCGCAGCGGTCGCTATCAGGAGCTGGTGCAGGACGAGCTCCGCGCGAGGAGCCTCCCCGAGGACCTGATCTGGGTGGCGATGATCGAGAGCGGCTTCGACGCGACGGCGAAGTCGCCGGTGGGGGCGATGGGGCTCTGGCAGTTCATGCCGGCCACGGGCGCGGTCTACGGGCTCCGCCAGAACAAGTTCGTCGATCAGCGCCGCAACCCGAAGCTCGCGACCCAGGCCGCCGCTCACCATCTGCGCGATCTCTACATGCGCTTCGGGCAGTGGGACCTCGCTCTCGCTGCGTACAACATGGGGTACGAGCAGCTGCTCGATCGGATCGATCGCGTCGGGTCGACCGAGTTCAACGAGCTCGTCCGCGCCGGGGCCCTCCCCGAGGAGACGGCGAAGTACGTCCCGAAGATCCTGGCCGCCGCCATCGTCGCGAACAACCTCGACCGGTTCGACTTCGACGACGTCCAGATCGCGAAGTCGGTCGACACCGCGGAGCTCGCGGTGCCCCCGCGCACGTCGCTCGCGACCATCGCGAAGGCCTCCGGTGTCTCCACCGCCCTCATCCGGAAGATGAACCCGGACATCCTCGGCAAGGAGCTCCCGCCCGGTAAAGGAGACTTCGTGGTCAACGTCCCCGCCGACTCCATCGAACGTGCGGTGGCGATGCTCCCGACGATGCTGGACCTCTCCAAGGCGAAGTCGGAGGAGGTCGACGTCCTCGACCCGGTCGACCTGATGAGCCCAGACGGGTATCGCCCGCCGGCGGAGGACGACCAGTCGCTGCTCTCGTATCTCCCGAAGCCGAAGAAGAAGCGGAAGAGCCTGCGAGACCCCTCCGACGAACGGCTCGAGCAGAAGCTGGAGGACCTCGCGGCCGCGACCCACCGGGAGGACGACGACGGTGAGGACGACGCGCCTCGGAGCAAGAAGGGGCACGACACCGTGCTCTATCGTGCGGCGGGGGGAGAGACCGTGGCCCAGATCGCGAAGCAGTTCGACGCCGACCCCGAGGACGTGGCGCGCGACAACGGGCTCTCCAAGGGGGAGAAGGTCAAAGAGGGCGCGCTCATCAAGATGCGGGTGAAGAAGAGCGTCGTCGACGGCAAGCAGAAGACAGGGATGGTCGACGAGCCAAAGCCCAAGGCGAAGCGGGCCGCCAAGGGCTGAGCCCGCCCGGAGCCGGTCGCGCGCGCCGCTCGCCCCGACCCTTCGCGAGAAATCTTCGCGGAGGGTCTTCTCTTGCCGGCGTGCTCGCCGATAGCATGCGCGGCATGCTCGTCGACCATAAGTCCCTGCTGAAAAGACTCACCAAGAATTGCGTGGCAGCGCTCGAAGGTGCCGCCGCGCAGGCCGTGCAAGCGAGGCATTACGAGATCACGATCGAGCACTTCCTGCTCGCGCTTCTCGACGACGCTTCGAGCGACATCGCGTTCATCGTCAGCCACTACGATCTGAACCCGTCGCAGCTGCGGTCGACGCTTCAGCGTGGGCTCGACGACCTCCGTCAGGGCAACAGCGGACGCCCGACGTTCTCGCCGGTCTTGCTCGAGTGGATGCAGGACGCGTGGGTCGTCGGATCGGTCGATCTGGGCTGGCAGAAGATCCGCAGCGGCGTGCTCTTCCTCCGCCTCGTGCAGCAGCCGAACAAGTACTCGACGAGCGGCATCGGCCTCGTGCTCGAGGGGATCCCCAAGGAGGACATGAAGAAGAACCTCCCGACGATCCTCTCCGGGTCCAAGGAGGGAGAGGACGGCGCGGCGCAGCAGGCGAGCGGCGGCGCGGGCGGGCAGGGCGGCGCGTCGGGTCCGAACCTCGGGGACAAGGGCAGCGTCAATCCGGAGTCGGCGCTCGGGAAGTACTGCGTCGACTACACCGGCAGAGCACGAGCAGGGCAGATCGATCCGATCTTCGGTCGCGAGCGAGAGATCCGACAGATCATCGACATCCTCGCGCGCCGACGAAAGAACAACCCGATCATCGTCGGCGACAGCGGCGTCGGCAAGACGGCCCTCGTCGAGGGCATGGCCCTGATGATCGTGAACAACGACGTGCCGCCGCTCTTGCAGGGCGTCGACATCCTCGGCCTCGATCTCGGGCTGCTCCAAGCAGGCGCGAGCGTGAAGGGCGAGTTCGAGAACCGCCTCAAGGGCGTCATCCAAGAGGTGAAGGGCTCGACCAAGCCCATCATCCTCTTCATCGACGAAGCCCACACCATGATCGGGGCGGGCGGCGCCCAAGGCGCCGGCGACGCCGCGAACCTCCTCAAGCCCGCCCTCGCGCGCGGCGAGCTCCGGACGATCGCGGCCACGACCTGGAAGGAGTACAAGAAGTACTTCGAGAAGGACGCGGCCCTCGAGCGTCGGTTCCAGCCCGTGAAGGTGGACGAGCCGGACATCGAGACCGCGATCGTCATGCTGCGCGGCCTCCGCTCGAAGTTCGAGGAGGCCCACAACGTCATCGTCCAGGATGAAGCGGTGACGGCGGCCGTCCGGCTCTCCGCTCGCTACATCTCGGGGCGCCAGCTCCCCGACAAGGCCGTCGACTTGCTCGACACCTGCGCCGCTCGCGTGAAGGTCGCCCTTCAGCAGAAGCCGGCCGCGGTCGAGGACATCGAGGTGCTCATCAAGAACACGGAGCGTGAGGTCGACGCGCTCAATCGCGACAAGTCGAACGGGGTGAAGATCGACGAGGAGCACCTCTCCGAGCTCGGCGCGAAGCTCGAGAAGGCGCGCAAGGACCTGAAGGAGGTCCAGGACGCGTACGCGAAGGAGACGGAGGGGGCGAAGAAGGTCCTCGAGCTCCGCAAGAAGATGACGGAGTCGAAGTCCGAGACGGAGCGCGACGAGGCCCGCCGCGAGGTCGTGAAGGCCCTCAACGATCTCGACAGCATCCAGGGAGAGGTCCCGCTCATCCGGCCGGACGTCGATCAGGCGATGGTCGCGAACGTCGTCAGCGCTTGGACCGGCATCCCCGCGGGGAAGATGGCGCAGGACGACGTGAAGGCCCTCCTCGAGATGGAGGAGCGCCTCGGGAAGCGGATCAAGGGCCAAGACCACGCCCTCCACACGATCGCCAAGGAGCTCCGCGCTGCGCGCGCGGGCTTGAAGCAGCCCCAGCAGCCGATGGGCGTGTTCCTCCTCGTCGGCCCGTCCGGCGTCGGCAAGACGGAGACGGCCCTCAGCCTCGCCGACATGCTCTACGGCGGCGAGCGCATGATGGTGACCGTCAACATGTCCGAGTTCCAGGAGAAGCACACCGTCTCCCGGCTCATCGGCTCGCCCCCGGGCTACGTCGGCTTCGGCGAGGGCGGCATGCTCACGGAGGCGGTCCGCCAGCGCCCGTACACCGTCGTCCTCCTCGACGAGTGCGAGAAGGCCGACCCGGACGTCATGAACCTGTTCTACCAGGTGTTCGACAAGGGCATGCTCTCCGACGGCGAAGGTCGCCTCGTCGACTTCAAGAACACGCTCATCATCATGACGAGCAACCTCGCCACCGACAAGATCACCAACATGACGGTCGCGGCTTGGGAGGACACCGGCAAGGACCCGCCCATCGGCGAGATCATGGAGGCGATCAAGCCGACGGTGTCGTCGCACTTCAAGCCCGCGCTCCTCGCTCGTATGACGATGGTGCCCTACTTGCCGATCTCCAAGTCGGCCCTCGGAAACATCACCCGCTTGAAGCTCGATCAGCTGCTCGGACGCTTGCGGACGAACCAGCGAATCGAGGCGACCTACTCGGAGCGGCTGATCGAGATGATCGCGGCGCGGTGCACCGAGGTCGACACGGGCGCCCGCAACATCGATCACATCCTCCGCGCGTCGCTGATGCCGATGCTCTCGGCCGCCATCCTCGAGAAGATGGCGGAGGAGAACCCGCCCCGGAAGCTCTTCATCGACATCGACGAACAGAAGAACTTCACCGCCGACTTCTCGAGCTGATCGAGGCCCTTTCGTCCTCGAGCCCTCGCGCCTCCTCGGCAGGTGCGAGGGCTTTCGGCTTTTCGACCCCCGCCCTTGCCGCTCGATCGTTGTAGACTGCCGCCGTTAACTGGGCCGACCTCTCGGCTCCATGTTTATTTTGGGACCGCGCTACCCATGGCCACACCCAAAGACCGCTGGATTCGCCGTCTCACCGCGTGCATCGCGACTGGCCTGCTCATGGGATCCGCGATCGCGGTCACGCTCGGGTCAGGCTGCTCCTCCGCGCCTGCGCCCGTCGAGCAGCCGAAGCCCTGCGACAAGCAGATCGTCACGCTCGACATCTACGCCGCCGGGAACGTGAACCCGAACGAGTCGGGGCACCCGCGTCCGGTCGTCGTTCGGCTCTACCAGCTTTCGAGCGACCTGAAGCTCGCGAACGCACGCTATGACGACGTGCTGCTCCGCCCGGCCGAGACGCTCGAGAAGGACCTCATGAAGGTGGACGAGGTCAGCATCTTCCCGAACGACCATCTCCAGGTCAAATTCGAGCGAATCAAGGAGGCCGCCTTCCTCGGAGGCGTTGCGCTCTTCCACGGCCCCAAGGGCCAGAGCTGGAAGACGTTCTACGAGTTCCCGCTCGCGCCCGGCGAGGCGACGTGCGGTGGCCGGACGGGGGACGCGGGGGCGGGCGTGGCCGACCCCCACACCGCCTTCTTCCTCGAGTCGGCAAAGATCGACAACGGTGCCCAGATGGACGAGTCGATGTTCCCGAACGCGCGGCCCGTCCGGAAGCTCAATCTGCCGAAGAAGACTGCAGGCGGGAACTGAGCCGCTTCCTTTGGCGACGAGGCGCGGTCGGCAGCCGCCGACCGAACTTCTCGAAGCCCTCACGCTGGACTGGAATGGCGCGGGGGCTTCCTGATAGATGTAGAGCCGCCCGATGATTCAACCGCGCAAGCTCGTCTGGACGGAGGGGCTCTTCATGACCCCCCAGCACCTGCAGCAGTGCGACGCTTACCACGAGGCGCTGGTTCACTCGCGCGTGCACTCGGTCGTTCCCTATGACTGGGGACTGACCGAGGTGCAGTTCGACGAGCGCGCGCTCGCGGCGGGCCAAGTGCGCGTGACCAAGTGTCACGGCGTGTTCCCGGACGGCACGCCGTTCTTCGTCGGGGAGCGAGGGGAGGACCAGGTCGAAGCGCGGCCCCTCGAGGGCGCCTTCCCGGCCGCGCTCGAGGCGCTCGACGTGTTCATCGCGCTGCCGATCTCGCGTGAGACCGCTTCCAACGTCGCGATGGATCCGGCGAAGGCCGGCCCCGCGCAGCGCATGGTGGCGGCGCAGGTCTCGGTGCCGGACGTGAACACCGGGCGCAACGAGACGGCGGTGACGTGGGGCCGCTCGAACCTCCGCATCCTCTTCGGGACGGAGGCGCGCGACGCCTTCGAGACGATCCGGATTTGTCAGCTCGTGCGCGACCGCACCGGCGCGATCGTGGTTCGGGAGACGTACATTCCGCCCATCCTCCGGATGCGGACGTCGGCGCGCTTGATGGCAGGGATGCGGCGCGTGCTGTCGGCCATGGTCGGCAAGCAAAAGGCCCTCGCGGAAGGGCGGCGCATGCGCACCGCCGCCTCCGTGGACTTCCAAGCTTCGGACACCGCGAAGTTCTGGATGCTCCACACGATGAACTCGTACATCCCCATGTGCTCGCACATGGTCGATCACGGCCTCGCCCACCCGGAGGCGGCCTACACGATGCTCGCGTCACTCATCGGCGAGCTGTGCACCTTCTCCCCCGACGGCGACCCGACGACGATCCCGAAGTTCAACTACCTCGAGATGGGAGACGTGTTCGAGCCCGTGTTCGATCGCGCGCTCACCCTCATCTCCAACGTGCTCGCGGAGAACTTCATCGTGGTCCCGCTCGAGAAGCGCGACGACGGCATGTACCTCGGCAAGTTCGAGGATCCGAAGATCCCCCGGACCCACGAGTTCTTCCTCGAGGCGAAGGGGATCGACGAGGGGACGCTCCGCGAGCGCCTGCCCCGCCTCTTGAAGGTCGGCTCGTGGACCCAGATCGGGTACATCCTGAACGCCGCCATGCCCGGGGTCCGCGTCTCGGTCGAGTACCGGCCGCCGGGGGCCATCCCCATCAAGCCCGGCCTCGTCTATCTCCGCGTCGAGCAGGCTGGCGATTACTGGAACGACATCCTCGGCTCTGGCACGATCGCGATCTACCAGCCGATCGAACCCCAGAAAGTGGACATGAGGCTCATCGGCGTTCAAGTTCAGAAGTAGCATTGGCAGAGCGCCTCCGCCCTCATGGCGAGGAGCTCGACGCCCGAGAACCCCGCCCGCTTCGTCCGCGGGTGGACACGAGGCCGACCGTTTATGTCCAGCATGGCGCAGACGATGTACTGGGTTTGCTCGGATGTGCTCTCGCTCATCCTGCAGCTCCGCAACTCTCGCGACCTCCCTGCGCCCGACATCCTCCAGCGTCGCGTGCTGGGGTTGTTCGAGACGATGATGCAGAACGGCCGGGAGCAGCGCATCCCCGAGCAGGACATGATCGACGCGAAGTTCGCCCTCGCCGCGTTCGCGGACGAGGTGATCTATCACTCGACGTGGCCCGGCAAGACGCAGTGGCTCTCCAACCCGCTGCAGCTCCAGTTCTTCGGCATCAACACCGCCGGCGACGGCTTCTTCGTCAACCTCGACAACCTCCACGGGCAGCGAGGTCGAAACCACGTCGCGCAGATCTATTTCTTGTGCCTCGCCCTCGGCTTCCAAGGCAAGTTCAGGCTGCGCAACCAAGAGGGGCTGCAGCAGGTCGTGGAGGGTCTCGGCAACTACGTCGCGGTCCAAGAGGGCGGTGGGGACATCCTCGCCCCGAACGCGGAGCGCAAGGACGCTGGCGGGGGCGTGGTGCGTCGCGAGCTGCCCTTCGTGGGGATCGCCATCGGCATCCTCGTCGTCGCGGTGCTCGTCGTCGTCGGCCTGCGCGTCGCCATCGGCAGCGCCGCGCAGAACACCGCCGACAACATCAACAAGCTCATCCCCGAGTGAGCCCTCGCGACGCCCGTCGCCGCCGCGTCTTCGCAGCGCCGCTCCCGCTCGGGGCGGCGCGCCTCGTTTGAGGGCCGGTTTCTTCAGCAAATTCGAAGAATCTTTCGCGATACCTGTTCAAAAGTTGGCTCCCGCGTCGGGAGCCTTCATCATTTCGGCTGACCATGTGGCTCTGGGTCCTAGGCATCCTCATCATCCTGGCCGTCTGGGCGCTTTGGTTCCTGTTTCCGCCGGATGAGGCGGGCAACGGAGAGCTGATACCGCTCTGGCTCGCGATCACGGTCAGCGCCGTCATCCTCGGCCTTCTGATCTTGCTCTGGGCGATCCGTCGCATTCGTGCGGCGCGCGCAGCGCGGGCTCTCGAGAAGGCGATCGCTCAACAAGCGCAGGAGCAGGCGCTCGCGGCGAAGCCGGAGGAGCGCGAAGAGATCCAAGCGCTCTACCGGCAGATCGCGGAGGGGATCAACTCCCTCAAGGCGTCGAAGCTCGGGGGAGGTCGCAAAGGCGAGCACGCCCTCTACGCGCTGCCCTGGTACGCGATCGTCGGCCCACCCGGAGCCGGTAAGACGACGGCCCTCCGCCACTCGGGCCTCCAGTTCCCGTTCCTGGATCCCCAGAGCGGCGGCGTTCGCGGCGTCGGCGGCACCCGCAACTGCGACTGGTGGTTCACCAACGAGGCGATCCTCCTCGACACCGCCGGCCGCTACACGACCGAGTCGGACGACCGAGACGAGTGGATCGCGTTCCTCGAGCAGCTCAACAAGTACCGCCCCGAGAAGCCTCTGAACGGCGTCCTCGTCGCGGTGAGCGTGAGCGAGCTCCTCGACGCGACCGAGGATCAGATCAAGCAGGTCGCCGGCAAGGTCCGGGCGCGCATCGACGAGATGCAGAACACGCTCAAGATGACGATGCCCGTCTACGTCATCTTCACGAAGACCGACTTGGTCGCCGGCTTCGTCGAGTTCTTCGGAGACCTCAAGAAGAGCGAGCGCGGTCAGCCTTGGGGCTCCACCCTGAACCTGCGTGACTCGCGCGCCGAGCCGGGACGCATCTTCGATCGCGAGTTCGACACCCTCGTGGAGCGGCTCCACGAGCGGGTGACGAAGCGGCTCAACAACGAGCGACAGCGCGCCTCTCGCGAGCGCATCTATCAGTTCCCGCTCGAGTTCGCGGCCATCAAGCGCAACCTCTCCGATTTCATGCAGGCCGCCTTCGCCCCTGCGGGCGGGGTCGAGCCCATCCTCCGGGGCTTCTACTTCACCAGCGGTACGCAAGAGGGCAAGCCGCTCGACCGCGTCGTGGGGGCCATGGGCCGCGCCTTCGGCTTGAAGGGGCAGGTCCAGGAAGAGACGGAGCAGTCGAAGGAGGCGAAGAGCTACTTCCTGCGCGACGTCTTCCTGAAGGTCGTCTTCCCGGACCAGACGATCGCGGCGATGAGCCAGGCCGAGATCCGACGAAGGCTGCTCCAGAAGCTGGTGTTCGCGGGCGGCGCGGTGTGCCTCGCCCTGCTCTTCACCGTTCCCTCCGTCATCTCATACTTCAACAACCGAGACCTCGTCGCGAAGACGGATCGGATCGCGAAGGAGACCGGCCGCGTCGACTGGACCGACAGCACGCCCGCGGCGAGCAAGGTCAAGCAGCTCGACGCCCTCCGCGAGCACGTCGAGCTCCTGAAGAAGTGGAACGACGACGGCAAGCCCATCTCGTACTCGTTCTTCATGTACAAGGGCGACGAGCTCTTCGAGCCGACGAAGAACCTCTACGTCTCGAGCCTCCAAGAGGGCTTCATCAAGCCGACCAAGAACGAGCTCGAGCGGCGCGTGAACGCGATCACCGGCCAGGACTATCTGCCGGACTACAACAACCTGAAGACGTACCTGCTCCTCACCGACGAGACGGGCCGTCTGAAGGACCAGGAGTACTTCGACTTCCAGGTGTCCCGCCTCACCGAGATCTGGGGCGAGCTCCTCGGGCGCAGCTCGGGCGGGATGGGGCAGGCCGAGATCCGAGATCAGATCCGTCCGCACGTGCGCTTCTACGTCACCCTCCAGCGTGACAAGGCGACGCCGCCCATCCCCGGCGAGGCGAAGCTGATCGAGGCCGGCCGCGAGCGCCTGCGCAGCGCCAACCAAGAGAACGCCTACTACGAGCTGTTCGTCAAAGCCCGCAACGAGGAGCTGATCGACCCGACCAAGCCCGCGACCGATCTCGCGAACCTCAAATATCCGCCCATCCGCCTCTCCGACATCTTCGAGGATCGGGCGGAGGTGAAGACGGTGCTCTCTTCGAAGGACGAGCGCACCGAGCAGAAGGGCAAGCCGGCGCAGGTCGACGGCGCGTTCACCGCCGACGCGTTCAAGGTCATCGACAAGCTCCTCTCCGACGAGGCGGCCAAACTGCTCGAGCGTGAGAAGTGGGTCATCCCCTACAGCCGCGAAGAGAAGGTCGAGAGCGACACGATCGAGAAGCGTCTGAAGAACGTGCGCAAGCGCTACGAGGACGCCTACATCCAGGCCTGGACCCAGCTCTTCACCGACGTCGACACGAAGATCCCGCAGACCAACGCGGAGGCGATCTCGGAGTACAAGGTCCTCTCGACGCCCGACTGGCCGTATCGCCGGCTCATCCAGACCCTCGCCGACAACACCCAGTTCCCCGACCCGAAGGACAAGCTGCCGGGCGTGCTCTCCGCCGATGGTGGCGTGCTCGACCAGATCCAAAAGCGCATCGAGCGACGCTTCGCCGCCCAATCGGGCGTCAAGGTCGAGGAGCTCACCGCGAACCGGGACATCTCGAGCAAGCAGCGCATCAAGCGCGCCTTCGAGACGGTGGTGAAGTTCGGCATCACGCCGCCGTACGTGCCGCCGCCGCCCGCCTCCGACGGGACCAAGCCGCCCGAGAAGCCGCCGGCAGACCCCGAGCTCAACAAGTACGCCGCCCACCTCGAGAAGCTCGCGAGCGAGATGCAGATCGTCGAGGAAGGGCCGCTCAGCACCGACACGTCGAACGCGACCCAGCTCTTCACCAAGGCGGTGAAGGACACCGAGGCGATGGTGCTCCAGCTCGATCCGCGCGGGCAGGAGATGATGCGCGAGATGCTGCTGAACCCGCTGCGGGCTGGCTACAAGGCCTACGTCCGCGGCGCGGGCGGCGCGGCGAGCGGGCTCTGGGAGGTCATGGTGTGGCCGAGCTACCGCGACCACATCAAGGACCGCTACCCGTTCAACGTCTCGGCGAAGCGCGACGCCTCGTGGGAGGACGCGGTCAACTTCTTCAAGCCGAAGGAGGGCGTCCTCTGGGGCTTCTACGACAAGTACCTGTCGAACTTCCACCGCAAGCAGGACCACGATTTCATCCCCGTCTCGTACCTGACGGGCAGCAGCGAGAAGCAGGGCGCGAAGCCCCCGCCGAAGAAGGCGCGCGGCGCGACCCCCTTCAACCCGCTCATGTACAACTGCCTCAAGCGCGCGGACGAGATCACCGACGCGCTCTGGCCGACGAACGCGGATGAGCCCTCGGTCCGCTTCCAGGTGAACCTGAAGACGGTGAGCCCCATCGTCAGCGACGTCATCTTCGAGCTCGATGGCCAGAAGCGGGTGTACCGGAACGAGAAGGAGTTCTGGTACGAGTTCAAGTGGCCGGGCGGCGACAAGCGCGGGGCGAGCATCCAGCTCCGCGGCGCCGGCGGGCTCGACGAGGAGATCACCCGCGACGGTCCTTGGGGCATCTTCCGGCTCTTCGAGTCGGCCGACAAGATCACCGCCGTCAAGGAGAGCGACGAGATGTTCCTCGTGACGTGGACGATGAGCGCGCCGCCGATCTCGGTGACGATGCAGGTCCGGCCCCGCCGCGGAAACCACCCGTTCCCGCTCAGCTTCTTCCGAAACACGAACTGCCCGCCCAGCATCGGCGACAAGTTCGGAGGCGAGAAAGAGAAGAAGTAGGACGGCTCGGATTTGGTGTAGCCTCCCGCAGCCATGTTCTGGCGTAAGAAGAAGCCATCCGGTCCGCCCCTCGCGGGGTGCTTCGGAAAGCTGCCCGCGACGGGCGATTTCATTCGCCACAACGCGGGCGGGGACGAGCTGGCGGCGTTCGACCGCTGGCTCGGTGGCTCGATGGACCACGCCCAGCGCAGCCTGGGCTCGAACTTCGAGCCCATCTATCAGCGCGCCGTCGGCCTCTTCATCTTTCGAGGCGAGTCCAAGGGCGATGAGGAGCCGAGCCGGGGCCTGGTCGGCGCGTGGGCCGCGAGCGGCGACAACGCCGGGCGCCTCTACCCGATGGTCGTCTTCGCTTCGTACGACTACGGGCAGCTCTGCAACCTCGGCGCGGCCGCGCCGATCGCTCTGTGGAAGTTCCTGACCTCGGCATACGAGATCGCGACCCAGGGCCGAGCCTGGCCGGTGCAGACCTTCATCGATCGGGTGGCGCGGCTGGAGACTCCCTCGATCGAGGATCCGGACGCGGCGAGCAGCGCGTATCGGAAGTGGCTCGCCGACAACTCGATGCGAGCGCTCTGGGAGACCGGCTTCGGGAGCGACGCCTCGCGCTATTGGGTGATGTCCAACGTCGTCGAGTCGGTCGAGCCGTTCCGAGGCCGGGAGCTGCCTCAGACTGGCCTCGCCCTCCGCATGCCGATCGGCGCAGGCGACGCCTTCGCGACGTCGGTCTGGATCGATCTCGTGCTCCGCATCTCGAGGTGGAAGCACACGTTGCTGAACACGTTCTGGACCCCTCAGCAGACGGCCCTGCTCCACCTCGGGCCGCCCCACGTCGGCTCGCTCCGCGAGGTGCTCGCCCCCACCGGACACGCCGACCACGTCGCCGAGCTGTGCGGCCTGCCGACCTTCGACGAGAAGACGGCTCGTTCACGGCTCCGCGCCGAGGTCGACGCGGCCGTGTCCGTGACCGAGCAGCCGATCGCCCAGTTCCTCCGCGCCCTCGATTGAGCTCGCCCCCACGTCGCGGGCGATCGGCCTCGGCGACGAGAGCGCGAGAGCCCGGTTGAGATCGGTGTCGCGCTGCCCGTATCCTGTCGCGCTGACATGGGCGTGGACGAAGTTCTGAGCGAGGCGAAGGCGCGGCTCGAAGCGGCGATTGCTCCGATCAACGGCGGCGTCGGCGAGGACGCCTCGTACGACGAGGCCTTCGAGCAGATCAAGACGGAGCTCGATCGCGCCAGCTCGATCGAAGGCGGCTCGACCGACTGGGGAGCGGTCGAGAGCAAGGCCTATGACCTGCTCGCAGAGCGCTCGAAGGATTTCCGCGTCGCGCTCTATTACACCGCTGCGGCCACCCAGCGTCGGAAGCTCGCCGGCCTGTTCGACGGCATCCTGATCCTGAACGAGCTCTGCAACGCCTACTGGGAGCCGATGTTCCCCGCCCTGAAGAGGCCGCGCGCGCGCGGAAACCTTTGCGGTTGGCTCTCCGAGGTCACGACGCCCCTCGTCGCTCCGTACGCGCCGACCGCGGCCGAGCGCGACATGGTGAAGGCGCTCGAGCGCACGTTCCGCGAGCTCGACAACTTCCTCGCCGACAAGCTCGGCGAGGCGTACCCCGGAATGAACACCCTCCGGGACGCGGTGAACGCGATGCCTCATCGCGTGCCGGCGGACGCGCCGCCCCCGCCGCCCCCGCCGCCTCCTCCCGCGCCGAAGCCGGCCGCGAGCGCGGCGGGACCGGCCTCGGTGCGTGCGCCTCAGACGGTTCGCCCCCCTGCGGATGGGTCCGGTGGCTACGAAGCCGAGGCGGTCGCGACGGGCGGAGGCGGCGGCGTCGGCATCTCGGACGCGGACATCGTCGACGTCGACACCGCCTACCAAGCGCTCTCTCAGCTCGCGCCCCTCATCGCGCGCGCGAGCGACGTCATCCTCTCCATCCTCCCCACGAGCGTCGACGGGGTCCGCCTCGGGCGCGTCGCGGCTTGGCTCCTCGTGGGAGGCGCGCCGTACAACGAAGGCGGGCAGACCCAGATCGACGGGCCGTACGAGCACGTGGCGGGCTCACTCCAAGAGCTCGCGGCGGCGCAGGATTGGAACAACCTGCTCGTGACCGCGAGCCAAGTCTCCGCCTCGTACCCCATGTTCCTCGACGCCGCCTTCGCGATGGCTCGGGCGCTCGAGGGCCTCGGTCCGGAGTACGAGGCGTGCAAGAACGCGGTGGTGAAGGAGACGGCCGCGCTCCTCGCTCGCGCTCCGGAGCTGCCGAACCTCACGTTCGCGAACGGCGTCCCATTCGCCAACGCCGACACGAAGGCGTGGGCGGCCGGGCTCGCCGCGGGCGGAGGCGGAGGAGGGGGCTCGAAGTCCCCCGTCGACAAAGCGGTCGCGGACGCGCAGAAGCTCCTCGACGGCGGGCAGGCCCCCCAGGCGGTGGGCCTGCTCTCGAGGCTCGCCAACCAGCTCGCCTCACCCAACCACCGCTTTCGAGCCCGCCTCGAGATCGCCAAGCTCTGCATCAAGGCGCAGCTCTTCGACATCGCCCTCGCGCAGCTCGAGGCGCTCGAGCGGGTGGCGGACGAGCACCGCCTCGCCGCCTGGGATCCGGAGCTCTGCGCCGAGATGTACGCGAGCCTTTACCGGACCCGCAAAGCTCAGAGCGCCCTCGCGATGGATGACGTGGAGCTCCCCAAGCGCATCAGCCACTCGCTCCAGAAGCTCTGTGAGCTGGACGCGGCGCAGGCCCTCCTCGTCATGCAGGAGGCTTCGAACGGATGACGTCTCCCCGTCGCGCCCCTCTTTCGGCCGGAAACCGGCCACCCCCCGTGCGCTCCGCGCACCCCCCAGTCCTCTCCAATCCTTTGCGAAGACCTTTCTCTTTGAGTCTTCCGGAACGAAGAGGCCATACCGTATCTTATCCGTCCGTGTCGCCGTCACCCGCGAACAGACACCGCGAACGTCATGTCGTGCGTGTTCCAGAATGTTGCGCGCAGCCTAGAGCCCAGGCCTGCGCTCGAGCCGTCGAGTTTGAAAGGAGCCGTCAGCAATGAAAGAGGGAAGTATCGCGCCGAAGGAACGCGTGAACATCACGTACAAGCCCGCCATCGGCGATGCGAAGGAAGAAGTCGAGCTGCCGCTGAAGCTCCTGATGCTGGGTGACTACACGATGCGTCCGGATCCGCGGCCGCTCGAGGATCGGAAGCCGATCAACGTCGACAAGGACAACTTCCAGAAGGTGATGAGCGAGCAGAAGCTCAACCTCAACTTCAACGTGAAGAACGCCTTGTCGGAGAACCCGGACGACGAGCTCTCCGTCAACCTCAAGTTCCGTCGCCTCGCCGACATGGAGCCGGAGGCGGTCGCGAGCCAGGTCCCCGAGCTGAAGAAGCTCCTCGAGCTGCGCGCGGCGCTGACGGCCCTCAAGGGTCCGCTCGGCAACGAGAAGGCGTTCCGAAACAAGATTCAGCAGATCCTGGGAGACCCCGCCCAGAGGAACAAACTCATCAGCGAGCTCGGGCTCGCTAAGGAAGGGGAGTGATCGATGGCTACGGAAACGCAGGGTCAGGCGAGCGCTCAGTCGCAGACGCTCGAGGGCGCATCGCTCCTCGACGAGATCCTCTCCGAGACGAGGATGGCGCCGGGCAACGAGGGCTACGAGGTCGCCAAGAAGGGCGTCCAGGCTCTCATCGCCGAGCTCATCACGCCGAAGCGCGAGGGTGAGAAGGTCGACAAGGCGTTCGTCGACGCCCTCATCGCGGAGATCGATCAGAAGCTCTCGAAGCAGCTCGACGAGATCCTCCATCATCCCCAGTTCCAGAAGCTCGAGTCGACGTGGCGCGGACTCAAGTTCCTCGTCGATCGGACGGACTTCCGCGAGAACATCAAGGTCGAGATCCTCAACTGCTCCAAGGACGATCTCCTCGCCGACTTCGAGGACGCGCCCGAGGTGCCGAAGAGCGGCCTCTACAAGCTCGTGTACTCCGCGGAGTACGGTCAGTTCGGTGGTCGCCCCTACGGCGGCATCGTCTCGAACTACGAGTTCGGCCCGGGGCCGCAGGACATCATGCTGCTGCAGAAGTGCGCGAGCGTCGCGACCATGTCGCACGCGCCGTTCTTCGCCGCCGCCGGCCCGCAGTTCTTCGGCTTGAAGGACTACGGTGGGCTCCCCAACCTGAAGGACCTTCGCGCCGTGTTCGAAGGGCCGCAGTACACGAAGTGGCAGAGCTTCCGTGAGACGGAAGACTCGCGCTACGTCGGTCTGCTCCTTCCGCGCTTCCTCCTCCGTCTGCCCTACGGCTCCAACACGGTGCCGGTGAAGGCGTTCAACTACGAGGAGGACGTCATCGGCAAGCACGACGCGTATCTCTGGGGCAACGCGACCTACGCGTTCGCCTCGCGCGTCGCCGACTCGTTCGCCAAGTATCGCTGGTGCCCGAACATCATCGGCCCGCAGGCCGGCGGCTCGGTGGAGAACCTCCCGCTCCACCAGTACGAGGCGATGGGCGAGATCCAGACGAAGATCCCGACCGAGATCATGATCACGGAGCGTCGCGAGTACGAGCTCTCGGAGGAGGGCTTCATCGCGCTCACGTACCGCAAGGACTCGGACAACGCGTGCTTCTTCTCCGCCAACTCCGTCCAGAAGCCGAAGTACTTCGGCCAGAGCGAAGAGGGCCGGAACGCGGAGCTCAACTATCGTCTCGGCACGCAGCTGCCGTACATGTTCATCATGTGCCGCATCGCGCACTACCTGAAGGTGCTGCAGCGCGAGCAGATCGGCACGTGGAAGGAGCGCACGGACCTCGAGCAGGAGCTCAACGACTGGATCAGCCAATACGTGGCTGACCAGGACGTCGTGAGCCCCGCGATCCGAAGCCGTCGCCCGCTTCGCCAAGCCCGCATCATCGTGACCGACGTCCCCGGCAACGCCGGCTGGTACAAGGTCGACATGCAGGTCCGCCCGCACTTCAAGTACATGGGCGCGTTCTTCACGCTCAGCCTCGTCGGCAAGCTCGACAAGGAGTGATCGGATCGCCGAGAGGCGACCCACGGAGCCCCCTGCCTCTCGGCAGGGGGCTCTCGTGTTTTGTCGGCCCCGAGGATGCCCCCCCTCGTCGGCGCTGCGCGCCGCCGGTCTCCCCCAAACGCATGCTCGGGCTGCCAAAGCGCAGCCCTGCGCGTGCGTGGGGGAGACAACGAATTCCGCTACGAATTTCGTAGCAAGTGCTGCCACGTCCCAGGTCGAGCCCATTCCAAGCCCGCAACCACCTCTCAGCTCGACCCGCCCAGCCTCGCTACGACCTCTCAGCTCGCCCGCGCCCAGCCTCGCAACAACCTCGGTCGGCGCATGTTCCTCATGCGCCGACCGGCGCAGCGAGCCTGATAGGCGAGCGAGCATCTGGAACTCTCGGGCCGAGCGCCGAGCGGACAAACAGAGCGCCTCATAGGCGAGCGAGCATCTGACTCTCGGGCCGAGCGCCGAGCGGACAAACAGAGCAAACTCAGAGCAAGTGGCGGGCTTTGATCTCGAGGTAGCGGTTGATGAGCGCGGGGGTTAGATCGCCGGGGTTGCAGTCGAGGACGTGGGCGCCGCGTCGCTTGAGCTCTCTCACGAGGCGGTCGCGGAAGCTCACGAGCTCGGCGCCGGCGGCGCGTACGTAGGGGGCGGCGCCGGAGAGGGCGGCGGTGTCGGCTGTCTGCCCGAGGGCGAGAGCGTCGACGTCGATGTCGCGGAACGGAACGATGAGAGGGAGGTGGCGCGGCAGCAGGCCGCGCAGGAGGCGGAGCAGCTCCTCGGCGGCGACGTCGTCGACCACCTGGGTGAAGAGGACGATGAGGGTCCGCTTCTTCACTCGGGTGCCGAGCTCACCGATGGCGCTGCCGAAGTTGGTCTCGGTGATGTCGGGGTGGAGGTGATACGCGGCCTGGACGATGCGCGAGGCGGCGCCGGAGCCACCGGTGCAGGGCGCGTAGCTCTTCACCGTGTCGCTGAAGGCGAGGAGGCCGACCTGATCGCCGGCGCGCGCGGCGACGTGGGAGAGCATCAACGTCGCGTTGAGGGCGTGGTCGAAGAGGTTGAGGCCTTGGGCGTGAGCCGTCATCAGGCGGCCCGCGTCCAAGAGGAAGAGCACGCTCTGGTTGCGCTCGAGCTGGTACTCGCGCGAGATGAGCTTGCTGTTGCGGGCGGTCGCCTTCCAGTCGATGGAGCGGAACTCGTCGCCGCGGCGGTACTCGCGCAGCCGCTCGAACTCGCTCTCACCGCCCCGCCGGCGCGACGCGCGCACCCCCGCGACGTCGCGGTCCTTCATCGCCATGAGCTCGTAGGCGCGCACGGCCTGGATGTCGGGGTAGACCTTCACGAACGAGCGCGCCGGCAGCACGAGCTGGCGGATCCAGAGCCCGAGGGGGGAGCCGTAGCGGACGTAGTGGTTGCCGATCTCGTACGCGCCGCGCTTCTCGGGGACGACGCGGTACTTCACCCGGACTCGGCTCCTCGCGGGGATCGTCACCTTCGCGGGCAGGCCGTCGGCGACGGCGTGCTCGAAGAGGTTGTCCATGATCTCCACCGTGAGGCGGCGCGACGCCAGCGACTTGATCTCGAGCTCGATCGCGTTCGGCTTGCCGATGGAGAGGACGTGGGGGGCGCGGCGCTCGATCTGGACGAGCTTCTTCCGGGCGAGGAGGGCATCGAAGATCGCGAGCGCGAGGACGACCCCATCGAGCCCGAGCATCGGCCAGAGCAGGCTCTTGTCGACGAGCGTCGCGAACGACAGGAGCACCGGCCCCAAGGCGACGAGCACGAACGCGCGCGACGGGATCATCGGTGCGGCTCAGGCGGCGGCGGTCCGGGGGACCTTCGCCTCCCGGAGGATCTCTTCGATGCAGTCGTCGGTGGAGACGCCCTCGATCTCGGCGTCGGGGTGGAGGATGACCCGATGACGAAGGACGGCGGGGGCGAGCGCCTTCACGTCGTCGGGGATGACGAAGTCGCGGCCCTGGCTCGCGGCGTGGGCGCGGGCGGCGTGGAGAAGGCCGATCGATCCGCGCGGCGAGGAGCCGAGGTAGATGGAGCGGTGGGTCCTGCTCTTGCCGACGATGTCGGTGATGTACTCGAGGATGCCGTCGTCGATGCGGATGCCGTAGAGGCTGTGCCGCATGCGGACGAGATCCTCGGCGGAGACGGCGCGCTGGAGCTGCATCGTCTCGAGGTGGGCGGGCTGGAAGCCTTGAGCGATGTTGCGCAGGAGCACCCGCTCGACCTGGGCCGTCGGGTGCTTGACGTGGAGCTTCATCAAGAAGCGGTCGAGCTGAGCCTCCGGGAGAGGGTATGTGCCCTGCGACTCGATCGGGTTCTGGGTCGCGATGACGAAGAACGGCTCGGGCAGGGGGCGCGTCACGCCGTCCGTCGTCACCGCGAGATCCTGCATCGCCTCGAGGAGCGACGACTGCGTCTTGGCCGGGGCGCGGTTGATCTCGTCCGCGAGGAGGAGCTGGGTGAAGACGGGGCCGGGGTGGAAGACGAAGCGGTCTTCCTTCTGGTTGAAGATGTTGCCGCCCGTGACGTCGCTCGGCATCAGGTCGGGGGTGAACTGGATCCGGCGGAACGTGCAGCCGAGCACGTGGGCGAGGGTCCGGACGAGGAGCGTCTTGCCGAGACCGGGGACGCCTTCGATGAGGATGTGCCCGCCCGCGAAGATCGCGATCAGGGTCGAGACGACGATGTCTTCTTGTCCGAGCAGGACTCGCTCGATCTCGCGCTTCATGACCGCGAATCGCTCGCGGAACTCGTTCGGTTGCATCATGTTCGGCCCCTCGGCGTCTTTTGGGCGCCCTTCGTCGCGGCAAGATAGCCGTCGAGCTGCTCCATGATCCAGAAGTGGCGCGCCTGCTCGGCAGCGTCCGCGCGCTTGCTCTGCCCCCGTCCGGGCGGGGCGCCATAGGCCCCCGGCGCTCGGTAGGAGGAAGGCGGCGCGACCTCGTCGCGGAGGCCGTACGCCTCCGTGAGGACCTGCATGACGGCCCCGAAGGGCTGCCCGGTGCGCGCGGCGATGGCCTCCGCGAGCTGGCTCAGGCCTCCGCGCCGGCCCGACCCGAGCAGCCGTTCGCGGAGCCGATCGAGCGCCCACACCGCGTAGACCCCGGCGGCGTGACGGGAGGCGCGCGCCCGCGCATAGGTGAGCCCGAGGGCGCGCCCGTGATCCGCGAACGAGCGGCGCGACTCTTCCTTCGGATCTCGCGGGCTGCCGAAGCGGGTGCCTCGAAACAGGAGATACAGCACGACCAACGCCAGGAGCTGGAGCACGATGGGGAGGAGGTGGGCCTTCACGATCGACTCGATCGGAGAGGAGGAGCCGCGCTGGCCCTCTTCGCCGTCTCCACCACCGCCTGCCCCGCCACCGCCGCGCGCGTCGTCCCAGATCTCCACCGAGCTCACGGCGAGGCCGTTCTTGAACATGCGGCGGAGGAACGAGGCGTTGTCCCCGAGCGTGAGGGCAATGTTCGCGAAGAGCCGATCGTCGGCGAAGACCACGACCTTGCCGTTGCCGGTGAGCTCGCGACCGTCGATCACGGCGGCGTAGGTCTCGTCGTTTCGGGCGAGCAGCGGCTGGATCCCCGCGAACGAGGCCTTCAGCTTGTCCGGTCCGAGATCGAGGGCGCGGGCGTGGGGGAGGGCGAGCTCGTGCCCGGGACCCCAGCTCTGATAGGTCATGTCGGGCCGCACGGGGCCGCGGCCCTTCGAGGCGAGGCCGCGGATCGGGAACGCGTCCTCGACCTCCTCGCGCATGCCCGCGAAGACGACGATCCCACCCTCTTTGCGAACCCAGCTCTTGAGGTGCTTCCAGCCGTCCTTGTCGAGCCTGGTGCCGGGGAGGATGACGATCGCCTTCCGCTCTCCGGTCGGGACGCCGTCCTCGGGGCGATCGAAGGTCACGGTGAGGTTCTCTTTGCGCAGCAGATCGACCACCCCGCGCAGCCCCATCGGATAAGAGCCGCCCTTCGTCTTCTCTCCTTCGAAGGGCAGCGCCAGCACGGAGCCGTCACGGCCGCGCGGGGAGGTCGCGTCGCACGACGCGAGAGGAGCGAACGCGAGCAGCACGAGGGCGAGGACGGCGACCCGCCCCACGAGGGGCAGCACGCGCTGGTAGATGGAGTCGAAGACGGTGGGGCTCGGCGCTTCGGAGCCGAACTGGACCCGCTCGACGTCGGCCGCGATCCCTCGCACCGCGCCGCGGAGCTGGACGTTCTCGCGGATCGACCGCACGTAGTCGCCGTTCGTCCGCGAGGGGTGGAGATCGATCAGGCCGTCGCCCTCGAGGCGGCGCAGCAGGGCCGCGTACGCGTCCTCGATGGCCTTCTTGTAGTCGCCAGCGGCGGCGGCGGCGCGCGCGCGCGCGAGGAGCCGATCGACGTCCTTCTCGATGGGCCCGCGGGGGCGCTCCTCCGGCTCTTCCTCGTCGGGGACCTTCTTGGTGTCCTTCTCTTCTTCGCTCTCGGGCTCTTTGTCCTTCAGCAGGCTCTTGGCGATGACGTAGACGATCGCGGCGATGACGCCGGCGGCGAGGACGTAGAAGAGGACGCGTCCGAGGAGGGCGAGCCACCCGGGGATCTCGATCGGCTTCGGGGGCTCGGGAGGATCCTTCGGGGGCTCGGGCTTCTTCGCCTTGCGCTCGTCGTGCTCCTTCGGGGGCGGGCTCGACTTCTGGCTCTTGTCGCGCGCGTCGTGGCCGGAGCCTTTCCCGTCGCCGTCGTGGCCGGAGCCGGAGCCCTTGCCGTCCCCCGATCCAGATCCCGATCCGGAGCCCTTGCCGTCCCCCGATCCGGATCCCGATCCGGAGCCCGATCCGGAGCCCTTGCCATCCCCGGAGCCGTTGCCGTCCCCCGATCCGGAGCCCTTGCCTTCGCCGTCTCCGCCGTTCGCGGTGTCGCGCGGGCCGTAGTCGACGCCGTCGCGGCCGAACCGGAGCCGGCCCTTCGGGACGAAGGTGTAGTCGCCCTGGAAGTCGTTCTTGCAGACCTTGGGGAGGGCGGGGCAGACGTCGTTCCGATCTCCGACGAGCTCGCAGTACTCGCGCTCCATCGTGAACATCGCGAGGCCCTCGTCGTGACAGAACGCGTAGTCCTTGTCGGCGAGGATGGTCTTCACGTCGTCGCGGATCTCGACGGGGGTGGCCTGGCCGAGCGCGAGCTGGCCGAGGGCGAGCGGCGCCGCCGCTACGAGCACGATCCCGGGGATCACGCGGGCGCTCCTTGCTTGCTCTCCGCGTCCTTGTTGACGATGGCCATGAACTTCACCTGGATGTCCCAGCCGTCCGCGCGCGTGCGCGTGTCGATGTAGTGGAGGAACCTCGCCGTCGCCACGTAGGGCGCGGAGAGGAACACGCCCGCGATGCAGAACGGCGTGATGCCCTTGTGGAGGACGTCCCCGAACGGCTTGCCGAGCTGGAGGATGTCGGTGACGATCGCCTGACCGAACAGCTCGAAGCCGAACGCGAACGCCACCGTCGCGATGAAGAGCGCGGCGAGCGCGACGAACGACTCGCCCGCGCGCTGCGCGACGAGGCGCTTGCTGCGCCCCCAGGCCTCGCCCGCGGATGCTCCCTCGAGCAAGGCGACCTCGGGGACGAGGACGCCGTTCGGGGCGGTGACGAAGATGCCGATCCCACACAGCGCGGTCGACAGCGACACGAACAAGAGCTTGATGACGAGGGCGCCCGTGTACGCGCCGATGCGCGACCAGAACGAGGCCGCCACCGATCGGACCGTCGGCCGCTCTCCGAACATCACCCTGCTCACCGCGAGGGTGAACGGTCCCTGAAGCCAAATCGCGAGCGCGCCGCTCCCCGTCCAGAGCGCCCACGCCGGGACGTCGACGAGCAGCTCGAGCGCGATGAGGCCGGCCACGACCGGCAGCAGGAACGCGAGCGACATGCGCGCGTAGAGCCCGAGCACCCGCGCGAACGTGAAGCGGCACGCGAGATCCATGATCTCGGCGACGGAGCGAGGACGCAGGACGATCGCGGACGCGCCGAGGTTCATGAGGTGGCCTTCGCCTCGGGGCGGACGGGGCTGGTCGCGCTCGCCTCTGCCTGCGCCTCGCGCGAGCCTCGGCCCGCGAAGACGAGGAAGCCCGTCACCACGACGCAGTTCACGCCCGAGAACGTCCACTTCACCTGGTCGGGCAGCGACGACGGAGACCAGAAGCCCTCGATGACGGCGGCGATGACGAGCATGACCCCCGCCCCGAGGACCTGGGCCACGATCGAGCGCGCGTGTCGTCGGAGCGAGCCGAAGCGGGTGAGCCCTTCCGTCGCGACGAGGGCGTGCCCCATCTGGAGGCCGGCGCCGCCCGCGATCAAGATCGCGGTGATCTCGTACGGGCCGTGGCCGCACATGAAGGTCCAGATGTTGTTGCCGTATCCGGCGTGCATCACCCAGCCGGTCGCGACGCCGATGACGAGGCCGTTGTAGATGAGGAAGAAGATGCTCCCGAGCCCGAAGAGCACGCCCGTCGCGAAGCATCGAAAGGCGATGCCTACGTTGTTGTTCACGTAGAAGCCGAACATGCCCGCGTCTTGTCCGGCGCCGCGCCCGGCGTGGAAGCCCTGGCTGTACATGTCGGCCATGGCGTCGAGCTGATCGGAGGGCATCACCTGCTCCGCGAACTCACGCGAGTGGAGCGCCCCGAAGAGGCCGATCGCCCACGGCACGAGGAAGAGCGCGCACGAGAGGGCGAAGAGCTTCCAGTTCTTCCGCAGCGAGACGGGGAACTCGACGAGGAGCAGGCGGAGCGCGCCCGAGCTTCGCAACGGCTTCGCCCCGTAGAGGACGTTGTGCGTGCGCCCGGCGAGGCCGTGGAGGTACGCGAGCAGGTCGGGGGTGTACCGGGCCGACTCGGCCCGCGTGATGTCGTTGCAGAGGCACCGATAGAGCGCGGCGGTTCGGGAGATCGTTGGCCCGTCCTTTTGATGGAGGGCGTTGCCGGTGCCGACGAGCGCGTCGAGATCGTTCCACGCCGCGCTGCGGAGCGAGACGAACTGATCCTGGGGGATCATTGCGGTCTCCTGCGATTGGGGGCCCGGCCGTAGGGTGCAGGCGCTTCGGGAGCACCGTAGCCGCTCGGTCCGACGATCGGCCCGTAGCCGGGAGGTCCGTGCGCGGGCGGCGGCCCGTAGCCGGGCGGCGGCCCGTAGCCGGGCGGCGGCCCATAGCCCGGCGGCGGTCCATAGCCGGGCGGGGGCGCTCCGTACCCCATCGAAGGATGCGGATAGCCGGGCGGGGCGGGATACCCGGGCGCAGGCCCTTGCGACCACCCCACCGGCGCGGCCTCCACGCCCGCGATGCCGCGCGCGCGCGCGTAGAGGATCTTCAGGAAGCGGACGGGATCCGCGACGCGGAGCCCGAGGCGCGCGGCGTAGATCGGCGCGACCATGGATGCGAGCTCGTGGGTGCGCGCGGGAGGAAAGCGGACCTCGCGCCGGAGCAGCAGCTCGATCGCCTCGAGATCGTCGCCGTCGAGCGGGAGTCGCTGCGGGAGCGACGCGAGCTCGTGGGTGGTCGGCGGCGGGTTGATCCGGACCGGGCCCTCCACCGCGTGGCGCTTCTCGACCACGACCATCGTGCCCGCGACCAGATCCCCGAAGCGCCGGAAGCGGCTGTCGTGGCCCATGACGAGCACCCCGAGGGCGTAGAAGCTCGGGAGGAAGTCGGCGGCGCGGAGGAAGTTGCGGAGGATGCTCTGCCCGAACCGCATCGGGTGCCCCTCGTGCCCGATGACGCGGAGCTCGAGGGCGCGCTTGCCGGGGGTGCGGCCGCTCCAGAGCACCTCGAACGCGACGTAGTAGAACCACTCGACGAGGAAGTAGACGACCGCGAGCACCCCCACGCTCGCCGCGCCCAGCTCTTCGCTGAACGAGAAGCCGGCGGCGAGGAAGGCGACCGCGAAGAGGACGATGATGAGGCCGCGGATCAAGAGATCGAGCAGCCACGCGAAGAAGCGCCGCGCCGGACCGGCGAGGTGATATCGAAACCGCACGTGCTCCGGGGTCTCGATCTCGGCCGTCGTGTCGAGCGGCTCGATCGCTTCGCTCGTCGCAGCGCTCACGCGAGGCCTCGCTCCGCGGCCCTCTCGGGCGGGCTCATCGAGACTTCGCACGACCGCATCCTACCGTCCCCTCATCGCCGACTCATCTCACGCGAACCGAGCGTTATAGCCCCGTAGCACACCATAAGGCTTGGGCCACGGCAGCTCGAAACCTTGGGCGTGGGCGGCGTGGCGAACCCAGTATGGATCGAAGAGGTGCGCGCGCGCGATCAAGCACAGATCCGCGCGCCGCGCCGCGAGGATCCCGTTGACGTCGGCGTAGGAGCTGATCGCGCCGACGGCGGCGGTCGGGATGCGCGCCTCGCTCCGGACGAGCTCCGCGAACGGCACTTGGAAGAGGCGGCCGAAGCGCGGGGCTTGCTCGGGCACCGTGCTCGCCGTCGACACGTCGATGAGATCCGCGCCCGCGTCCTTCAACATCTTCGCGAGCGCGACGGCGTCGCCGGGGGTCGTGCCCCCCGCCGCCCAGTCGCTCGCGCTGATCCGGACCGCGATCGGCCGCTCGGCCGGCCACACCGCGCGCATCGCCCGCAGCACCTCGAGCGGGAAGCGCGCGCGCCCCTCGATCGATCCGCCGTAGGCGTCGGCGCGACGGTTCGTTAGGGGAGAGATGAACGTCGCGAGGAGGTAGCCGTGAGCGGCGTGCAGCTCGATCAGATCGAAGCCGGCCTCGCGCGCCATCTCCGTCGAGCGCACGAAGTCGGCCTTCACCGCTTCCATGTCGGAGAGGGTCATCTCGCGCGGCGGAGCGTGGCGCGCGTCCCACGGGATCGGGCTCGGCGCGATCGTCGTCCAGCCGCCGTCCTCGAGCGGGACATCCATGCCGTCCCACGGCGGGAGCGTCGATCCCTTGCGACCGGCGTGGCCGATCTGGATCCCCACCTTGGCGCTCGAGGCGCGGTGGATGAAGTCGACGACGCGCCTCCACGCCGGGATGTGCGCTTCTCGATAGAGCCCCGCGCACCCCGGGGTGATGCGGCCCTCGGCGGAGACGTCCGTCATCTCGGTCATGACGAGCCCCGCCCCGCCCATCGCGCGGCTGCCGAGGTGGACGAGGTGGAAGTCGTCGACGGTGCCGTCCGTCGCCGAGTACATGCACATCGACGAGACCCCGACCCGGTTCTCGAGCACGAGCTCGCGGAGCTTCATCGGGCAGAACATGGGCGGTCGCGGCGCCGCCTTTCCATCCGGGCGCGGAGGCAGAGGCACCCCCGAGCCCTCGATCCCGAAGGGCCCGCGCTCCACCTCGCGCTCGAAGTCGCGATCGACCCGCTCCCCGAACGCGGGATCGCGCACGGCGAGGTTCTCGTGGGTCACGCGCAGGCTGCGGGTGAGGAGCGCGAACGAGAACACCAGGGGCGCCTTTCGGATGTGGCGCTCCGTCGTCTCGAACCACTCGAGGCTCACCTGGGCCGCGCGCTGGAACGACTCCACCACCGGACGCCGCGCCCCCTCGTAGGCGGCGAGCCGCGCCGAGAGCGAGCCCCCGCCCGCCATCGCGAGGTCGAGGGCGATCGCGTCCTCGAACGCGAGCTTCGTCCCCGAGCCGATCGAGAAGTGGGCGGTGTGGGCGGCGTCCCCGAGGAGCACGGTGTTGCCGTGATGCCACCTCCGGTTGCGCACGACCGGGAAGCGCCTCCAGATCGAGCGGTTCGTGAGGAGAGGATGGCCCGCGAGCTCGCGCTCGAACACCTTCGAGAGGAAGCTCGCGGTGGCGGCCTCGTCCGTCTCGGAGAGCCCCGAGCGCTGAAAGACCGGCTCGCTGCACTCGACGATGAAGGTCGAGCGGTCCGGCTGATAGCGGTACGCGTGGACCTGGAACAGGCCCGCCGTCGCCTCGCGGAAGTAGAACGTGAACGCCTCGAACGGGAACGTCGTCCCGAGCCACACGAAGCGGTGAGGCCTCAAATCGAGCTCGTAGCCGAAGGCCTGAGGTGTCCGATCCCGAAACGCGCTGTTCACCCCGTCCGCCACGACGACGAGGTCTGCCCCCGCGAGCTCGGGGCTGCCCGGCTCGACCATGCGCTCGTGGTGGACCGCGACCCCGACCTCGCGCGCCCGCCGCACGAGGATGGCGAGCAGCTCGCGCCGCGCGACCCCCGAGAAGCCGTGCCCGCGCGACGTGATGATCTCGCTCGGCCCGTCCGCGGTGCGCGGCACGTGGATGTCGATGGCGTCCCAGTGGAAGAACGACTCGGTGATGGCGCGGTAGCTCGGCGCGTCCACCGCCTCGAGGTTCTCCAGGGTCTTGTCGGAGAAGACGACGCCGAAGCCGAACGTGTCGTCCGGCTTGTTGCGCTCGTTCACGACGACCTCGGCCGAGGGGTCGCGCTTCTTCGCGAGGATGGCGTAGTACAGGCCGGCCGGGCCGCCGCCGATGCAGACGATCTTCACGGGTGAAGCTCAGCCGACGGGCATGTCGAACGTGAACTCCTCGAGGGTCACCCCGAGGAACCGGCGCGGCACGACGGTGAAGTGGGCGACCGGCCCGTCCGCGTCGCGATCGACCTTCACCCCGAGCTGGGGGCCAGCCGGCGGCGCCTTCTCGAAGAGGGCCCACGTCGCCGCCTGGAGGATCTCGCGCGCCTCGTTCGGATCGATCTCGCGCGGGAGCTTCTGGCAGAGGGCGCGGGTGAACTGCACGAGCCGCGCGACGAAGAGCTGATCGACGAGCGGGATCGCGGGCGGCCGGTGCTCCGGCTCCGTCGACGCAGAGTCGTACGTCTTCTTCTCGGGCTGCACGTACGCGGTGGGCGCCGTCTGGATGTACGCGGCGTCGCTGTTCGGCGCGGAGGCGAGGGCGAGCACCCCGAGCCGCGCGAGCTCCTTCTGGCTGTCGGTGCTGAGGTAGGCTTGGGTCGGGATCGCGACCGTCGTCCCGTCGTCGTCGATCTCGCGCACGAGGAGGTTCTCCACCTGCCCGTGACGGACCCCGGTGATGCGCGCCGGCCACCCCGTGTCCTTGAAGCTCGTGATCGTCGCCGCCGCGACCGCGTAGGCGGGGTGCATGAAGACGAACGCCTCGTGGTCGCCGGGGATCTCTTGGACCGTCGCCTCCCGCACCCGCGAGCTCTGCTTGTCGTAGGGCCCGCGCATCAAGACGCCGTTCATGACGAGGGCGACCCACTGGAGCGCCGTCTTGTTCGCGGTCGCCCGCCACGGCGCCCGGTGGGGCGCGGTGAAGAGCGACGCCTTGTTGTCGATCTTGTCGACCCGCGACAGATCCCCGACCCCGAGGAGCTTCTCCGTGCCGTTCACGAACGCGGGGCAGCACGCCGCCTCCGCCGCCTCCGCGATCGCCTCGAGCTCGGTGAAGCTCCGCGCGCTCCCGTCGACCTCCACGTCGACCACGGCGAGCGAGACGGGCACGTCCTGGGGCTTCTTGATGAAGCGCGAGAACGCCGCCGCCGCCCCCTCGTGAGGGATCGCGAGGACGTCGAGGAGGACGCCGGGGATCCGCTGCGATCGCTCGAGGAGGAAGTTGATCGACCGGTACGCGCGCTCCAGGCGGCGCACCTCGGGGTGCTGCAGGATGGCCCCCATCTGCGAGCCGATCGCCTCCTCGACCATCGGGATGCCTGTCTTTCCGCGACCGCCGCGGGCCCGCGCGCCGAGCGCGACCTCGGAGATGATCTTCGCGATCCGATCGTCGCCCTCGTAGCCGCTCGACGACGACGACGACGACGGCTCCGCGGACGCGCCCGGGATCTCGACCATGTCGAGCAGGGCGTCGAGCGAGCCTCCGCCCCCGCCGCCCCCGCCCGCGTCCGCCTTGGGCGCGGGAGCGGCGGCCGCTCGCGGCGCCGGTCGCGCCGCCGACTCGTCACGCGCGCGCCCGAGCACCTGCGACGCGAGCGCGGAGCCGCCCCACAGCCGATCGAGCAACCCGAACGCCTGGTCCTCGCTGATCTCGCCCGCGCGCAGCCGATCGAGCACGAGCTTGCCGTCGAGGAGCGACCGGAGCAGCGGCACCTCCGTGAGCAGCCCGTCGGGGCGGAAGCTCTTCAGGCTCGTGGGCGCGAAGTCGAGCTTGATGGGCCGACCTTGGTCGAGCACGCTCGGCACCTCGATCTTCAGCCGCGGCCGGATCTTGTTGAACACGAAGGCGGGATCGGCGGTGTCGATCCGGATCGGGCTCTCGGGGGCGGCGGTCCCCGCGTTCGCCTCGTCGGTGGGCACGACCGCGGCCACGAGCAGGATCCGCAGCGGGAGGAGCGGCCCCTCGGGCACCTCCGCCGGACTGTCGTCGTCGGCCTTCGCGAACTTCATCGAGCCCATCATGAAGCCTTTTTCCGCCATGGTGGGGGCGAGGATAGCCCAGGATTACGGCGCTCGGTGGTCCTCGCGTGCGCGGACGCCCGCCCACCGGCCCCCGCCTCGCGCGCGCCCCTCCGACGCGCCGCTCCCACCCTCCCGAAAGGGCGCACCGACCCGCAGGGAGGGGGGCGCCGAGGGGGGGGCGCGCTATCGTTGTAATAGCGGTGCGACAGGCGCATTCGCGCGCGGGGGAAGCGAGCCGAGGGTCGAGCCTTCCAACGAGAGCCCGCGCCACCCCTCCCGCGAGGAGCAGAGCGACGAGCAAGGGAGGGGTCGCCGAGCGGAGCGAGGCGGGGGTGGGCATCCGTGCGCGGGGGCTTGGATAGCCCCGCTATCGTTTTCATAGCGATGGGGTGCCCACCCTCGCGTCGCTCCGCTCCGCGGCCCCTCCCCGGCGTCCGTGCTCGCGCCTCCGGCGCTGCGCGCGGCCCCGGGAGGGGCTTTGCTCGTCCAACCGGGCCGGGGGTTGGTAAGCTCCGCGCCCAGTGAAACAAGTCGAGCGACGGAGACCTCACGGCGGCGCACCGATCGGCGTGGCCCTCCTCGGGTGCGGGACGGTGGGGGGCGGGGTGCTTCGCCTGCTCCAAAAGAACGCGGCGGACTTTCGGGCCCGGGTCGGGGTGCCGCTCGAGGTGCGGCACGTGCTCGTGCGCGATCTGGAGAAGCCGCGGGTCTCCGAGTGCGATCGGGCCCTCCTCACGACCGACCTCTCGCGGGTGCTCGCGGACGAGGCGGTCGAGCTCGTCGTCGAGGTGATGGGGGGCGAGGACTTCGCGGGGACGTGCATCCAGCGCGCGCTCGCCTCGGGGCGCAGCGTGGTCACCGCGAACAAGGCCCTCCTCGCGCGGCGGGGGCCGGAGCTCCTCGAGGAGGCGACGCGCCGCGGGGTCGGCCTCCTGTTCGAGGCCGCGGTCGGCGGCGGCATCCCGGTCGTGCGCACCCTCCGGGACGCGTTCGCGAGCGACGAGGTGACCGAGATCACCGGCATCCTCAACGGCACGAGCAACTACATCCTTTCGAAGATGACCGCGGAGGGGGCGCCGTTCGACGAGGTCCTCGCCGAGGCCCAAGCGCTCGGCTACGCGGAGGCGGATCCGTCGCTCGACATCGACGGCCACGACGCGGCCCAGAAGCTCGTCGTCCTCGCCATGCTCGCGTTCGGGGCGCGGCCGCCGCGCGAGGCGATGACGATCGAGGGCATCCGCGGCCTCGACGCCTACGACGTGCGGATGGCCGCCCATTTCGGGTTCAACGTGAAGCACCTCGCGATCGGCCGCGATCTGGGGGCCGCGATCGAGCTCCGCGCCCACCCCGCCCTCGTGAAGAAGACGAGCGTCCTCTCCAACGTGTCCGGGGTGCTGAACGCGATCCGCCTCGAGGGGCGCGCCCTCGGCCCGTGCTTGCTCTCGGGGCGAGGGGCGGGGGACATGCCCACCGCGGTGAGCGTCGTCGCGGACGTGCTCGACGTCGCGCGCGCCATCGTCGCAGGGGCGCCCGGGATCGTCACCGGCGCCCGCGCCCTCGCCGAGCGGCCCCTCGCCGATCCGGGCGATCGGCGCCTGCGCTTCTACGTGCGCCTCTCCGTCGCCGATCAGCCCGGGGTGATGGCCACCATCGCGGGCGCGTTCGGGCGCGAAGAGGTGAGCCTCTCGCAGATCGTCCAGAGCGAGAGCGAAGGCGGGGCGGCTCGGATCGTCATCATCACCCACGTGGCGAAGGAGGCCAGCGTCCGCGCCGCCCTGAGGGCCATCGATCGGGAGGGCGTGCTCGTGTCCACCACCGCGGCCGTGCTGCTCCGCATCGAGGAGTCGTGAGCGCCGACCCGAACGCCCCCCTCGGCGTGTTCGACTCCGGGCTCGGCGGGCTCACGGTGGTGCGCGCGCTCGCGGCGAGGCTCCCCCACGAGAGCATCGTCTACCTCGGTGACACCGCCCGCGTGCCGTACGGCAGCAAGTCCCCCGAGACGGTGATCCGCTACGCCCTCGGCTGCGCGCGCGTCCTCGTCGACCGCGGGGTGAAGGCCCTCGTCGTCGCGTGCAACACGGTGAGCGCGGTCGCCCTCGACCCGCTGCGCGTCGAGTTCGATCTCCCCGTGCTGGGCGTGATCACCCCGGGGGCGCGCGCGGCGGTGCGGGCCGCCTCCGGAGGTCCCATCGGCGTGCTCGCGACGCGCGGCACCGTCGCGTCCGGCGCCTACCCGCGCGCGATCGCCGCCCTCTCCACCCGGGCCGAGGTGTTCGCCGTCCCGGCGCCCCTCCTCGTCCCTCTCGCGGAGGAGGGATGGACGGAGGGAGAGGTCCCGAGCCTGGTCGTGGCCCGGTACCTCGAGCCCCTCGTCGCGGGCGGGGCGCGCTCGATCGTCCTCGGCTGCACCCACTTCCCGCTCCTTCGCGACGTGATCGCCTCCACCGCGGAGAGGATGTTCGGGCGCCCCATCCCCATCGTCGACAGCGCCGACGCGACGTCCGAGGAGATCGAGACCTTCCTCCGCGAGCGCTCGCTCTCGGCGGCGGGACAAGCGCGCACCCTCGAGCTCTTGGTGACGGACGTGCCGAAGAGCTTCGCCGAGGTCGCATCACGGTTCCTCGGCCACGAGGTCGAGTCCGTGCGAGCGATCGACCTGTGAGCGATCTGCACGAAGGACCGCGGCGGAGCCGAGCCCTCGCGTGGGGCCTCGCCGTCGCGGCGACGCTCACGATGTCGGTCAGCTATTTCGACCGCCACACCCTCGCCGTCATCGCCAAGGAGGTCACGACCGATCTCTCCATCGGCGAGAAGGAGTACGGCTACGTGGTGAGCGCCTTCTCGCTCGCCTACCTCGTCGGATCGCCGCTCGCGGGCCGCGTCATCGATCGGTTCGGGGCGCGCGTGGTGCTGCCGCTCGCGGTCGTCGCGTGGACGGCGGTCGCCGCTTCGCAGGCCGCGGTCGGCTCGCTCCTCGGGCTCATCTTGCTGCGGATCGCCCTCGGCCTCGCCGAGTCGCCGAGCTTCCCGGGGGCGGCCCAGACGGTGACGCGCGCCTTGCCCGCCTCCGATCGCGCGCGCGGCTTCGGGCTCCTCTTCACGGGGAGCTCCCTCGGCGCGTTCGTCGCAGCCTTCGTCGCGCCGAGCCTCGTCGAGCACCGCGGCTGGCGCTGGGCGTTCGGGCTGAGCGCGGCCGCGGGCCTCGTGTGGATCCCGATGTGGCTCATCGTCACCGGCGGCCGCGCCGCCCGCGAGATCCTCGATCACAAACCGCCGCCGGCGGAGGGGACCACCGAGCCCAAGCCGAGCCTCCTCTCGACCCTCAAGAGCCCCGGCGTCGCGCGCGCCGTCGTCCTCGTCATCGCGACGTCGCCCGTCGCGAACTTCGTCTTGAACTGGACGGCCAAGCTCCTCGGCGCGCTCTACGGGATGGGCCCCGGCGATCTGAAGAAGTACGCCTGGATCCCCCCCGTCCTGTTCGACGTCGGCTCGCTCGCGTTCGGATTCCTCGCCGCGCGCGCCCTCGGATCGCCGCGCGCGCAGCGGGCCCTGTTCGTGGCGGGGGCGGCCGCCGCTGCGACCTTGCCCCTCGCCGTCTTCGTTGGACACCCGATCGCCACCGCCGTCTTCGCGGGCATCGCCATCGGCGGGGTGGGGGGCCTGTTCGCGATGCTCACCGCCGACATGCTCGGCCGCGTGCGCAGGTCGGAGGTGAGCGCGGCGGGCGGGATCACCGCGGCCGCCCAGTCGCTCGCGTACATCGTCTCGGGGCCGCTCATCGGCTACTCGATCGACGCGACCGGGCGCTACACCCTCGCCTCCATCGCGCTGGCCTTCTTCGCCCCCCTCGGTGTCGTGCTCTGGTTCGTCCTCGAGCCGCGGATGCGCGCTGACCCGATCCGCGTGATCCAGTAACGTCCGACGCATGGAGAAAGTCACCGGCATCGGCGGAATCTTCTTCAAGTCGAAGGACCCCAAGGCGCTCGGGGCTTGGTACGAAGAGCACCTCGGCGTCCCCGTCGAAGGGTGGGGGGGCGCCTCCTTCAAGCAGGCGGAGATGGAGGACCCGGCCCGCGAGAGCCACCTCGTGTGGTCTCCCTTCAAGGAGGACACGAAGTACTTCGAGCCGAGCAAGGCCTCGTTCATGCTCAACTTCCGCGTGCGCGATCTGGATGCGATGCTCGCCCAGCTGAAGGCGGCGGGGGTCGAGGTCGACGAGCGCGTCGAAGCCTCCGAGTTCGGGCGCTTCGGGTGGTGCATGGACCTCGAAGGCAACCGCGTGGAGCTCTGGGAGCCTCCCCTCAAGAAGTGATCGATCCCCGGCGGAGCGCGCCATGAAGCTTGCACGTGTGTTCCTCGCCGCCGTCGTCGCGCTCGTCGTCCTCATCCTGGGATCGGCGGCCCTCGCGACCCTGCGCGAGGAGGGGGTGCTGTTCGACGAGGACGTGAACCAGGACCAGGCCGCGATCGGCCGGGCCGTCGCGGCCGGGGCCGCGGAGACGTGGGCCCACGGCGGGCGCGCGGCCGCCGAGCACCTCGTCGACGAGGCGGAGCTCGCCGAGCGCGGCGGCGCCCACGAGCCCACGATGCGCATCGAGCTCGCGGAGCGCCCCGCGGGGGCGGAGCCCTACAAGACGAAGGTCATCGGAGACCGGCTCGCGACCTTCGCGCCGATCGAGGGCCAGACGCTCGGCGTGCTCGTCTCGGAGCCGCGGGCTCAGCGCGACGAGACCCTGCAGCGCGCGTGGCGCCGCTGGGCCACGTTCGGCGTGTTCCTCGCGATCGCGGCGAGCACGGCGGTGCTGATCCTCGGCTCCCTCCTGATCGCCCGCCCCATCCACCGCATCGTCGCCCACGCGCGCCGCATCGGCTCCGGAGATCTCACCCCGAGCGTCGGCCTCGAGATGGACAACGAGATCGGAGAGCTCGCCCTCGAGATGAACCGCATGTGCGCCCAGATCGCGGAGTCACAAGGCCGGCTCGCGACGGAGACGGAGCGCCGGATCGCCACCCTCGAGCAGCTCCGGCACGCCGACCGCCTCGGCACCGTCGGCCAGCTCGCGGCCGGGATCGCCCACGAGCTCGGCACCCCCCTCAACGTCGTCCAAGGCCGCGCCCAGCTCATCGCCGAAGAGGCCCCCACCCCCTCCGTCGTCCACAGCGCGAAGGTGATCGTCGAGCAGGTCGAGCGGATGTCCAAGATCATCCGGCAGCTCTTGGATTTCGCCCGCCGTGGCCCGACCAGCCACGACGCGTGCGACGTGAACGACGTCGCGAGCAAGACGCTGGATCTCCTCCGCACGATGGCGAAGAAGTGCGACGTCGAGCTCGCGGTCGGCCCCGCCGACACCCCCGTCCTCGCGCGCATCGACCAGGGCCTGCTCGCCCAGGTCGTCGCGAACCTCACCGTCAACGCGATCCACGCCACCACCGGGCGGGGAGGCACCGTCTTCATCGACGTCCGAAGGGCGGACGCGAGCCCACCCCCCGGCGTCGCGGGCGGCCGCGGCCCCCACGTCGCGATCGCGATCCGCGATCAGGGCACCGGCATCGACCCCGAGCACCTCCCTCACATCTTCGAGCCCTTCTTCACCACCAAGGACGTCGGCCACGGCACCGGCCTCGGCCTCAGCGTCTCGTACGGGATCGTCCGCGACGCCGGCGGCTGGATCCAGGTCGAGAGCGAGCTCGGCCGCGGCAGCACGTTCACCGTGTGGCTGCCCATCGACGCGCGACCTTCCGCGGGCGACTGAGGCCGGAGGCGGGGGCGCTACGTATTTCGTAGCGGTGGGCATCCCCCCGTCACGCGGGGGCGGGGAGGGCGAGCACGGCGCACACGACGCGATGGAGCTCGTCGAGCGAGAACGGCTTGTCGAGGAACGCGGACACGCCGAGGCTGGAGGCGGTCGCGCGGACCTGGAAGTCGGGGAACGCCGACCAGAGGATCACGCGGATGCGCTCGCTCGAGGCGCGCAGGCGGGCGAGGGCGGCCGTCCCGGAGGCGAAGGGCATCCGCACGTCGGAGAGCACGAGCGACAGGGAGGATCCCTCCTCTGCGCGCGAGGCCGCCCGCACGAGCAGCTCGAGCTCGGCGCCGTTCGAGGCCTGGATCACGTCGAACCCGCGGGCGGAGAGGAAGGCGGTGATCATCGATCGCATCTCGTCGTCGTCGTCGGCGACGAGGACGAGCGGTCGCTCTCGAGGCGAAGGCTCGGGCATGCGGTCGGCGGACGAGCAGAAGGCATGCCACGCGCGCGCGTCCTCGTTTCGCCGCGCGCGCGGCGCATCGGAACGCGAGGTCGGGAAAACTCGCCGGGGACATTTGCCCGATGGGGCTTTCCTCCTCCGCGGCTCTCCTTTGCGAGCGACTGTTCACGCTGCTAACAAGCCTCCATCGTGAACGCACAACCGGGCCATGAGCGAGAGAAGCCTGTTTCGTCCCACCCGCGCGTGTTGGTCGTCGATGACGATCCGGCGATGTGCGAGCTGGTCCAAGCGGGCCTCAAGGACTGCAACGTCACGTACAGCACGTCGCCGATGCAGGCGATCGATCTGGTCCGACAGGGCACGTTCGACGTCGTCCTCACCGACCTGAGGATGAAGGGCATGACCGGCAACGAGCTCTGCCGCGCGCTGCGCGACATGCGGCCCGACGTGCCCGTCTTGCTCATGACCGCGTTCGGCTCCGTCGAGAGCGCGGCGGAGGCGCTGCGCGCCGGCGCCTACGACTACGTGACGAAGCCGATCGAGATGGGCGCGCTCCGCCTCGCCGTGCACAGCGCGGTGAAGTCGAAGCGCCTGCGCGAGGAGGTCGTCCGCGTGCGAGGGGTGAGCTCGTCGACCTCCGAGGGGACGATCCTCGGCTCGAGCGCGGGGATGAAGCGCGTGCGTGAGCTCGTCGAGCGCGTGGCCGCGTCGGACGCGTCCGTCCTCATCACCGGCGAGAGCGGCACCGGCAAGGAGCTCGTCGCGCGCGCCATCCACGACGCCAGCAGCCGAAAGGCGAAGCCGTTCGTCGCCATCAACTGCGCGGCGATGCCGGAGTCGCTCCTCGAGAGCGAGCTGTTCGGCCACGCGAAGGGAGCCTTCACCGACGCGAAGGCGGCTCACGCCGGGCTCTTCGTCGACGCGGAGGGCGGCACCCTCCTCCTCGACGAGATCGGCGACATGCCGGTCGGACTCCAGCCCAAGCTCCTGCGCGCCCTCCAGGAGCGGCGCGTCCGGCCCGTCGGCAGCACCGCCGAGGTGCCGTTCGACGTGCGCATCATCGCCGCCACCCACCGCGATCTCGAGCGCGCCTCCGCCTCTGGCGCGTTCCGCGAGGATCTCTACTACCGGCTCAACGTCGTGGAGATCGGGGTGCCGCCGCTGCGCACGCGCGGCGACGACGTCCTCCTCCTCGCCCAGCACTTCCTGGAGAAGTTCGCGGCGACGAGCAACCAGCCGGTGCGAGGCATGGCCCCCGCCGTCGCCGAGCGCCTCCGCGCCTACCCGTGGCCCGGCAACGTGCGCGAGCTCGCGAACGCCATGGAGCGCGCCGTCGCCCTCACCCACTACCGCGACATCGTCGTCGACGACCTGCCGGAGCGCGTCCGCCAGCACGTCGCCCCCCGCTTCGCGATCCAGACCCAAGACGCCCGCGAGATCCTCCCCCTCGAAGAGATCGAGCGCCGCTACATCCTCGCCACGTTCGAAGCTCTCGGAAAGAACCGCTCCCTCACCGCCCAGATGCTCGACATCGACCGGAAGACGCTCTACCGGAAGCTCGAGCGTTGGGGGGCTGGGAACAGCTGACGGGCGCGGTGGGGCGCCGGGCGCAGAGCCCGCGTCGCGCTTCGCGCCCGCCTGCCGGAGCAGGGAGGTCGTCGTGCTCGAGGTGTTGCGTTGCGAGCGCGAGGCCCCACAGCTCGGCTCGCCTGCTGGAGGTTTTCGCGCGGTGCCCGTGCCCGCCCGCTTCAGCTATCCTCCCGCGACCACATGGCCAGCGACCTGTTCGGTCTCGTCGGCGCGACCATCGACAACCGCTATCGGGTCGACGCTGTCATCGGCGAGGGAGGCTTCGGCGTCGTGTACCGAGGGTTCCACCTCGCGTTCAAGCACGCGGTCGCGGTGAAGTGCCTCAAGCTGCCCGGCCACTTCACCCCCGAGGCCCAGGCCCTCTTCCTCGAGAAGTTCCGCGAGGAGGGGGCGTTCCTCTCGCGCCTCTCCGAGCACCCCTCGATCGTCCGCGTCTTCGATCTCAACGTGACCCGCACCGCGCGCGGGCAAGACGTCCCGTACCTCGTGCTCGAGTGGCTCGAGGGGCAGGAGCTGCAAGAGATCCTCGCCGCCCGCAGCCGCGCGGGAGAGCCTCCTCATGGCGAGGAGCAAGCGCTGCTCCTCATGCGGCCGGTGGTGGAGGCGATCGCGCTCGCGCACGCCCACAAGATCGCCCACCGCGATCTCAAGCCCGCGAACCTCTTCGCGGTCGAGACGACGACCGGGCCCGCCCTCAAGGTCCTCGACTTCGGCATCGCGAAGGCGATGCAAGACGGTGACACGGCGACCCAGATCGCGACCCACACCTCGAGCGGCTTCAACGCGTTCTCTCCGCACTACGGCGCCCCCGAGCAGTTTCGAACCAAGCGCTTCGGCGCGACCGGCCCGTGGACCGACGTGCACGCCCTCGGCCTCATCCTCACCGAGCTCGTCGTGGGCGCGCCCGCCCTCGTCGGCGAGGAGATCGCAGACTTCTACGAGGTCGGCACCCGCGAGCAGCGGCCCACCCCCCGCGCCCGCGGTCGACACGTGTCGGACGGCTTCGAGGCGTTGATCCAGCGCGCGATCGCCCTCGAGCCGCGCAACCGCTTCCCGACCGCGCACGAGCTCGGGGTCGCCATGGACAACCTCCTCGGCCGCGCGCCCGCCCCGATGCCGAGCATGCGCATCGAGCGCCCCGCTGGCTCGACCGTCGTCGGTCCCACCGCCGCGCCCGGTCCCACCGTCGCGCCGACCGCCTTGCCTGCGGCGACGTCCGCGCCGGCGGCGGCGTCGTCGGGGGCCACAGAGATCGCGGGCCAATCGCGGACCGTCCTCGCGGGAGCGCCCCTCCCGCTCCCTCTCGCCCCCGCTCCGGCGCTCCGCCCCCGTCCCCCGAAGACCAACCTCGTCCCGGTTGCGTTCGGCCTCCTCGCGCTCGGGGCGGTCGGCGCGGGCGTGTTCGTAGTCGCCTCGAAGCCCGCCGCGACCTCGACCGCGGTCGGGGGCCCGAGGGGGCCCGAGCGCCGCCTCCGCGACGGAGCCGCGTCGAGCCGATTCGCCCGACCGCGCCGTCGCCGCCTCCGCCGCATCGGAAGACGTCGCCACCGTGCAGCCCGCGTCGTGCCCGGAGGGGATGTCTCTCATCGACGGCGCGACCTTCAAGATGGGCTCCGACAAGGGCCGCAAGGACGAGCAGCCCATCCACGACGAGAAGGTCGCGACCTTCTGCATCGACCGCACCGAGGTCACCGTCGCCGCGTACTCCGCCTGCGTGGAGGCCCGCGCGTGCGGCCGCGCCCCCACCACCACGACCAACTCCGCCGTGAGCTCCTTCGCCGATCAGTTCTGCAACGGCGACAGCACCCGCGAGGATCACCCCATCAACTGCGTCGACGCGTCGCACGCCACCGCCTATTGCAGCTGGGCCAAGAAGCGCCTCCCCACCGAGGCGGAGTGGGAGCTCGCGGCCCGCTCCGGGACCGGCCGCACCTATCCATGGGGAGAGGACGCGCCCCGCCTCGGCCTCCTCAACGCGTGCGGCGCCGAGTGCAAAGCCCTCCAGCAGGTGAGCGCGAGCACCCTCTACCCCGACGACGACGGCTTCCCGTCGACCGCGCCCGTCGGCTCCTTCCCCAGCGGCGCCACCAAAGAAGGTGTCCTCGATCTCGCCGGCAACGTCTGGGAGTGGACCGCCACCCGCTACTGCCCGTACGACCGCCCCGGCTGCACCACGGAAGAGGTCGTCAACCGCGGCGGCGGCTGGGGGAGCGACGGCGCCCTCTTCGTCCGCGGCGCCCTCCGCTCCCGAAACCTCGGCACCTTTCGGAGCGCGTTCATCGGTTTTCGCTGCGCGAAGGGAGCGGAGTAGGAGCCGGGCTCGGGCTCGGTGCCCACCCCCGGCTCGCTTCGCTCGCCGACCCCTCCCTTGCGCAGCGCTTCGCGCCGCGCGGGAGGGGTCCCCGCGGCGTCGAGCTCGAACCGCGGAAGCACCCGGGGGACCTGTCCCCGCAGGTGGTCGACTGGCTTCTCAGCTTCGATTCGCGAGCGTTGGAAACGCGGCGTTTCGAGCGCCGCGCCGC
>JBGAID010000098.1:0-24276 GCA_044225865.1 Polyangiaceae bacterium
CCGTGAAGCAGGAGGTCCATATCGTCCCCATTGCCAAGGCACTTTGATCAATTGGGGTAGACAACTTCATTGACACGCCCCGTGCTCGGCGAGCTTCCTAGAGCACCGAACATGTTGAAAGCCGAGCGAAGTCGGGGGAGTTTGCGGCTGAGGCGCGCGCCCGAGGAGTGAGCACCGCAAGACTACTCCTCGTAATCTGAGGAGCGGAGCGACGAGGCCGTGTGGATCGGGCGCGAAATCGCGCGAATGCGTCGGTTTTCAACATGATCGGTGCTCTCTAGCGGAGGCTCACGCACGTCAGATTCGCGAGCAGTTCGCGAACCGGCAGCGACTCGAGGCGCTGGGGACCATCGCCGCGGGCGTCGCTCACGACCTCAACAATCTGTTGACCGTCATCGGCATGCAAGTGGAGGCGTCGGCGGAGTCTTGCTCCGACCCAGAGGGGGTGAATGACAGCCGATCCGCGATGCGACAAGCACGTGAGATCGTCGAAAGGATCCTGCGGTTCGCACGGCCGGCCGCCAATCGATTGGAAGAGGTCGATCTCGACAGGTTGATGAACGAGGTGAAGCGTCTGCTTCGTGGCTCCCTCCCGGGGCGGCACAACATCGTCGTGGCAGTGACGCCAGCAGCGACAGCTGTCGTGGGAAACCGACCTCAACTCCAACAGGCCCTCATGAACCTGGTCATCAACGCTTCTCACGCGATTGGCGAGCACGACGGGGACATCCACCTGCTGGCGCGCAGCGACAGTGGCGAGCCGTCGATGGTCACGGTCGAGGTTCGGGATACTGGGGCGGGCATGGATGAAGCGGTCGCAGCCAGGGCCTTCGACCCATTCTTCACGACAAAGGAGCACGGCCAGGGGACCGGGCTCGGTCTGGCGATCGTCCAGGACATCGTGTCGAACCACGGGGGCACGATATCACTCGAGAGCCAAGTCGGCCGAGGCACCGTGGTGCGCATTCGCCTCCCCGCCGCCGAGGGTACCGAGGTTGCGGAATCGGAGCCACACTCGAGCAAAGCGACTTGAGATGCTCCTGGTAGCGGTCTCGCTCACACTCGGCGAAGGTGGGCCAGCCGGTCCGGTTCGTAGCTTCGCTCCGCGATGTTGCGCGGGGCGGAATCCGCTCGTACAGGTGACAAGAGGGGCCATCGGGAGAGCCAGGGGGCCACCAGGGCCGAGCTCTCGGCGAGCGGCGAAGCGCCAAGCTCGTGGGTCGATGGAGCTGCGCTCCTCAGTCGTCGAACGGGAGACTTGTGAAGGTCCGTGTTGTCGAGAGCGTGAGGTGCTCGCGCCCTCGTACGACGATCAGCGCCCCGCCTCCGCGTGCAGCCGGCTCGTGTCACGCACGGTGAAGCCGTGCTCGGTCGTCTCGACGAAGTGATCTTTGTCCCACTTGGACAAGACGCGAATGACTGTCTCGACGCGCGCGTTCACAAGCCGGGCGAAGGCACGCCGAGACAGCGCTAGGGGGAGCTGGAGCTCTCCTTGCGGTCCCTCGTCTCCAAACCGCTCGAGGAGGACGACGAACAGGGTGGCCAGGCGCTGCGGGACCTCGCCCGCGGTGAGGATGTCGACCTTCTCGCGGAGGACCGCCGTATGTTGCCGCAGCACCTCGCTCATGGCCCTGCCGATAGCCACGTCGCGCTCGACCGCGCTCAGGAGGTCGGCGCGAGGTATCCAAAGAATCTCCGCGGTCTCCGTCAGGACGCGAGCTTGCGCAGGATAGGGCTTCCCATCGAGGGCCGCGAACAGCCCAGGACATTCACGGGGCCCGAACAACGCAAGGGTGACCTCGCCGCCGAGGGCTGTGCAGCGGACGACCTCCACGATGCCCTTTCGCAGGAGGCCGACCCGCAGCGGGACGTCTGCCGCCCGCCAGAGGAGATCTCCGTATCCATAGGAGGCGCTCTCGGAGAGATCGCTCAGCCGCGCAAGCGTCAGGTCGGACGCCTGACGAAAGAGCGGAAACTGCCGAAGTCCTTCTGGCGAAATGCCCTGCACGTCGCATCAGCGTACCACGCGCTGGCGCCCGGCGTCGGGACGTTACGAGCCCAATCACGGACGAATGAGATGCGTCACCCAGTCGCCGGCCGCGTGCGCGATCTCGCCCGGCGCTTCGAGGGCGGCGAATCCCCTGGGACCAAACATCTCCGGCAACGTCGCGCGCGCGCGCGGGTCCACCGCGATCGCGAACACGTCGATCCTGCGTCTTCTTGCCTCCCGCACCGCTTGCCGGACGTCGGCCATTCCGTGTCGGCCCTCGTACCGATCTGCGTCGGTCGGCTTTCCATCGGAGAGCAGCAGGATCCCTCGACGCTCGGTCCCCTCCTCCTCGAGCAACGCGGACGCGTGGCGCAGAGCGGGCCCGATTCGGGTGTAGCCCCTCGGCGCGAGCGGGCCGAGGCGGCCGAGGCCCACTCGGAGCGGCTCGGTGAAAGTCTTCAGGACGACGAAGCGACAATCGAGCCTCGAGAATGAACAAAACGCGCCGAGGCCGAATCTCAACTGCGATTCCTCGAGGGCCAGGCCGACAGCCGCCGCCGCGTCTCGCTCAACGTCGAGAACACGGCGATTTTCCACCCAGGCGTCGGTGGAGAGGCTCGCGTCCAGGAGGATCATGACCGAGACCGAGGGGCCTCTCCTGCGCCGGCACACGTGCAGGCGAGTGGGCCCGCTCTCGCCCGCCCGCAGCGCGGAGGCTCGATCCACCATTGCGTCGATGTCGATGTCGGGCCCGTCCGGCTGTCGCGTGTGCCAGCGCATCGCGGTCTCTATCCGGGCGAGCTCCCTCTTCACGGCCCTGATGGCCCTCCGCTGATCGCTCTCGATCCTTGCCCTCAGGGCCTCGGCGGCGCCGCCGTCGACCTCCGGGCGCTCCACGTCGAGAGCGCAATGACGGGGCAGGTAGCGTCGGCGCTTGTCTTCCCACTCGTCATAGCTCCAGCACGCCCGGACTGCCTCCCCCCCTCCCTCGTCGCTGTCGAGCCAGGCGTCCCCGCGATACACCGAATTAACCGTCTCGTTGGAGAGCACGACCTCTTCGGGAGCAATCTCGTCCAGCGCGGCGGAATGATCCTCGAGCTCGTCGCTGCCGTCTGCGCGCTTGGATCCACCCCGATGCTCCTCGACCGTATGGACCTTCTCGAACGAGTGGGTGAGTGGATTTTCCGGTCGGTCTTCTTCCAACAGGCGACGCCGTTTCGGCCTCGGGGAAGCGCGCTTGGCGGTCCGCTCCGTCGTCACCCGCTGTGGAAACGATGGCAGATCGGCACTCGCTCGCGCCGACGCCCCTGCTCCCGCTTCCTCACCATATCGCCCGCGAATCAGGAGCGACGGCGACGAGCAGGGGGGGAGCACGTCTCGCTCCGCTGCCCACCCCGGCAGCTCCTCTGCCAACGTCTGGATCGCGTGGTCCGCCTCCTCGTCGGTCCATTGCTCGGGTGAGCGGCGACTCGCCGCGCCCGCCTGACGGAGGAGCGCGCCAGCGAGGGTCGCGCTCACGAAGAGGAGGCGTCGATTGTCGTCGTAGCTCGGCAGCTCGGAGACGCGCCGGGGAAGCCACACCGTCCCTCCGGCGACGGCGCCTTCGCCGTCGGTGAGGCGCACATCGACCATTCGGCCCGCGCCAGCGCCCGCGAGCACGCGCAGCCTGGGCAGGAACGGCTCCGTGATTACCGCGCGACGAGCCGCCTCGGGCGCGTCTCTCCCGACACGTCGCGCGACCGCTCGGTAAAGCCACCCGAAGATCTTCTCGTCGATGCCCATCGTGACATCTCGCTAGAAAACGAGCGCGGCCAAGTCCGCCAGCGCGGTCGTGACGTCGTATTCGTCGGAGAGGGGTTGCACAATGGCGACCTCGCAGGCCAAGCGAGGCTCCATGCCCGCGCCGATCAATCGGGCGGCGTGGACGAGGAGGCGCGTGGAGGCCGTCTCCGGCAGCGCGAGCTCACGCAGATCGCGGACCTTTCGAGCGAACGTCACGAGCCTCTTCGCGGTCGGCGCGTCCACACGCGCCTCGGCCATCAATATCTCCGCCTCCACGGGTGGGTCGGGATAGTCGAGGGACACGGCCACGAAGCGCTGCCGGGTGGAGGGTTTGAGATCCTTGCTCCCCCGCCGATATCCCGGATTGAAGCTGGCGATCAGCTGGAACCCGGGGGCGGCGACGAGCCGTTCGCTACGCCGATCGACAAACAGCTCGCGGCGATGGTCGGCGAGGGGGTGCAAGACGACCAATACATCGTCGCGCGCCTCCGCTATCTCGTCGAGATAGAGAATGGCGCCTTCGCGCACCGCTCGGGTCGCGGGGCCGTCTTGCCACTCCGTGTCGCCTCCACGGACGATCCACCTCCCGAGCAAGTCTGCAGCGCTGGTCTCGTCGTTGCACGCGAGCGTGACGAGCGGCCGGCCAAGACCAGCCGCGACGTGCTCGACGAGGCGCGACTTGCCGCAGCCGGTCGGTCCTTTCAGCAGAATGGGGAGCGAGGCGCGACAGGCAGTCTCGACCGCCTCGAGCTCTCGCCCCACGGGTCGATAGTAGGGTTTGTCGTGCATGAGTGCCTCGTTCAGGCCGGATCGGTGGCAGGCGCGGCCGGTGTCTCGGGCTCGGCGTCGGGAGCCCACTCCGCTTTCGACGCGAGCCTCCCCACCGGAAAGCCCGAGCGAATGAAGACCCACACAAAAGCCCCGATGCCGAGGGTGAAGAGCGAGGCGGCAAAGATCAGACCCACGAAGTGGACCTCGATCTCCTTTTGGACCCGCAGGAACTCGAGGCCCATCCGGCGCTCGAGCACGACCTGGGAGACGCCGGCTACGGCGAGCGCCAGCGTCATCGCGATCATCCCGATGTTCGACGCCCAGAACGAGAACACGGCCGCGCCCGTGTCGTGTAGCTTTCGACCTGTCAGGAGCGGGAGGGTATACGAGATCATCCCGAGCACCACCATCGCGTACGCCCCCCAGAACGCCATGTGCCCGTGCATCGCGGTCACCAGCGTCCCGTGCGTGTAGAGATTGACCTGCGGCAGGGTGTGGGCAAACCCAAGAAACCCTGCCCCCACGAACGAGAGGACGGCGCAACCGACGCTCCATTGGAGCGCGATCCGGTTGGGGTGCGCGCGCCCGCCCCGCCTGGACATCGCGATCGCGTAGATCGCCATGCCGAGGAAGGCGAGAGGCTCCAGTGCGCCGAAGAGCCCGCCAATGGCGAGCCAGTATCGAGGCGTCCCAATGTAATAGTAGTGGTGGCCGGTGCCGAGGATGCCCGAGAGGAACGTGAAGCCCACGATCACGTAGAGCCACTTCTCGATCACCTCCCGATCCACCCCCGTCAGCTTGATGAGGAGAAACGAGAGCAGCGCCCCGAGGATGAGCTCCCAGACACCCTCCACCCAGAGGTGGACGACCCACCATCGCCAATAGGAGTCCATGGTCTGGTTCGTCGTCGGCAGCATGCCCGGCAAGTAAAGGAGCGCCGCCATCAAGAGGCCGAAGAAGAGGACCATCGAGGTGGTGGTCATGCGGTTCCCCTTCCAGACGGTGACCCCGATGTTGGCGATGAAGGCGAGGACGTCGACGACGACGAGGAAGTCGAGCGGTCGCGGGATCTCGAGGAACTTGCGCCCCTCCCACCAGTTGAAGTGGTAGCCCACGACGGCGGTGACGCCGACGGCGACGAGGGCCGCCAATTGGACTTTGGCGAGCCAGGGGAAGGCGAGCTCGCGCTCGGCCTCCTCCGGAATGATGTAATAGGCCGAGCCCATGAAGCCAGCGAGGAGCCACATCACGAGCAGGTTCGTGTGGCTGGCGCGCGCCGTGTGGAAAGGGATCACCGCGTGCAGCGGGTCGTATCCGGCGTGGGCGAACGCCATGATGAAGCCGTAGACCAGCTGCAGCGAGAACAGCAGCATGCACGTAGCGAAGAACCACCAGGCAATTCTTTGGGATTCGTAGCGCATGGCCGTCACCTCTTCGTCGCGAGGAAACCCACGAGCTCGTCGATCTGCTCGTCGGTGAGGGGGAGCTTCGGCATCTTCGAGTCGGCCTTGACCGCCGTCGGATCTCGGAGCCACCTGCGAATGTAGTCGGCGTCGCGCCTCGAGGCGACCCCGTCGAGCGCCGGGCCCACCGTACCCCCCTGTCCGTCCAGGGTGTGGCAGCTGGCGCAGATCTGTTTGAAGGTGGACGGCTGCGCCTCGAGGGCGGCGCGGGGCGCCGTCGCCTCCGCGAGGGGTGGCTTGGGCGGGAACCCATTGAGGTCGACCTCCCCTGCCCAGCGGAAGAAGGCCACCAGCGCCGTCTTGTCATCTTCACTGAATGCGTATTTCTGCATCTTCCGCTGTCCCGGATACATCGCCTCCGGGTCCGTCAGCATCGCGCGAATGAACTGTTCGCCCCGACGCTCGTAGACCTTCGTCAGCTCGGGGGCGTAATAGGCACCTTCTCCGAAAAGGGTGTGGCAACCCATACAGTTGTTCTCGGTCCAGAGCTCCTTGCCCCGGATCACTTCTTTGGTGATCTTGGCCTCGTTCGTCTGTTGGGGTACGCGGCGAATTGTGTCGGCGGTCAGGCCGATGAACGCGACCGAGCAAAGCGCAGTTCCTCCGAGGAAGAACGCGCGCGCCTGTGACTTGCTGAGCATAAAGAGCCTCCAGACCGAGCCACGGCTCGGAACGGTTCCTGAGAGGAAAGCGCGATGGGCGACGAGAACTCAGAAGGCCGGCGCAGGGGAGGCGCGAGCGAGGCCCTCGACTTCCCGGAGCCACACCGGAAAGCGAACGACATGACCAAAGACGACCAGGGCGGGCGTGGTGACGCCGGCCCGCGCCGCGTCCTCGGATATCAGCGAGGCCGTGCTCGTCACGACGCGCTGCCGGGGGGTGGTCGACTCCGAGACGACGGCGGCGGGCAGGTCCGGGTCCAGCCCGGCAGCAATGAGCGCGCTCGCGACATCTCCGAGTCGGGAGAGCCCCATGAACGCGACGAGGGTGCCCCCAATTCTTGCGAGCGCGTCGTAGTCGATCGCCACTTCCCCCCCCACGGCGGTATGGGCGGTAAAGAACGTGACAGACCGGGCGACGGCGCGGTGGGTGACGGGGATGAACGCGGACCCCGTCGCGGCCGTGCCGGCGCTGACCCCCGGGACGACCTCGAATGGCACGCTGGCCGCGGCGAGGGCGAGCAGCTCTTCTCCCCCACGACCGAACACGAACGGGTCCCCTCCTTTCAGTCGCACGACATCGAGGCCCTCGCCAGCGAGCGCGATCAGCAATGCGTTGATCTCCCGCTGCGGCACGCAGTGGTGGCCGGAGCGCTTGCCCACGTGGAGCTTGCGGCCGAGGCGAAAGGCCCGCCAGACGCCGAACACTCCGGAAGGTGAGCGGAGCGCCTGTTCGTCCACGACCCGATAAGTGGCCGCGTCGATGAGGACGAGCCTCTCGGCGCCATTGGCGGTCGCCACGACATACGTGCCGCGGGGGGTGAAATCAAAGTGATAGACGCGCCGTCCCACCTCGATGGACTGCTTCACGCGGAGGGTCTCGACGTCGACCACATCGATGAACGAGTCGTCCTCCTCCCCCGAGAACGAGACCCAGAGCTCCCGCTCGGAGGGGGAGCGAACGGCATAGACGGGGTGGCCGCGCAGCGGCACACTTCCGACGAATCCGAAAGTGCTCCGGTCCAGGACGGCGAGCCGCTCCTCTCCCACGAGCGGGATGAACACACTGTCGCCCGCCACGGCCCAAGAAGCCATGTGAGGGAGCTTGGCGGGGGTGCCCCGCGCTCGAACCGCCTCACTGTCTTCGAGGTTGATCTCGCGAACGCCGGCATCCGGCCGGTCGAGATCCAGGACGGCGATGCGGGGACCGTCGAGCTTGCCGACGACATAGTGACGACCGTCGGGGGTAATCATCGCGTCGTAGGGCGTCCCTGCTCCAGAGGGGATCCGCTGCACGATGGGCGCGTGGGGCTTCGACGCGTCGAGGAGCCAGATCTCCCTGCCCTCGATGAGGACACAGACGAACCGCTGAGGGGGGCGTGAGCATCGTGGACACGGAGACGCTCAAGGTGCGCGCGCGCCACGAGGCCACCTTCACGAGGGACGGTCGGACGGAGACCTCTCGAGTGACGGGAATGGTCGACGCCCCCCACGGTGCGATCGCCCCCGCCGATCGAGTGGCAGGCGATACAGGTTTGATCGAAGATAGCTTTGCCATCCATCGTTCCACCGGCGACCGCGCTCGGGGTGGGCGGCGCGCTCGCGGATGTCGACGAATGGTCTGTTGGATCGGGTAAGCAGGCCGCGCTCGCTGCCGCGATCAGAGCAATCACTCCGAACACGTGCCGCATGGCTCTCTCCTTTTCGTTGTTGCGCTGAGCGGAACGCCGTCCAGCAACGGGAAGATGCGCTCGAGTCCCCGAATCGTCGCTGATCTGAATCATCACCCCAAGCCGGCGATGATCCAAATCATGTCGATGAATGGGTCGCAACCGGTGCACCTCGGTGCACCGCGTGCGTGGCGAATCTCGGCGGCGGCCTCGTCGATTGCTCTCCAACTCGGCCCCCCGGCAGTGGTGCGCGCCGATAGTCCGCGAGACTAGACTGTTCGCAGCCTCGGGGAACGCACCTTGCAGACCGCAGCGCCATGGTCGACGACGCCGTCCTTGACTTGTCACGACGGTGGAAGCGCGCGAGGCGGGCCGCGCTCGCGCGCGTCGTCGTCGGCCCCGTCGATGAGGCAACCCCGGAGCCGGACCTCGTCCGGGCGGCGGCCGCGGTCGACCACGAGCTCGCCCTCCGCGCCGTGTTCGAAAGCGGCTACGTCCTCGGTCAGGGCTTCCGGCGCTTCTATCGCGCCGCTCCCAGCGTCGCGGAGCTGCCTTCCATTCTCGACGCGATGGCGGTCCCGTGCCTCGCTGGCGGGTGGAGCGAGCCCGGGCGGCGCGGGGAGCGGAGGCTGGAGCGGGGCGGGTGCGCGGAGGGACGGTGCGATGGCCGGCTGTGCTCGCACCATCGAGAGGCGACCCTCGGCCTGGTGCAAGGGCTGACGGGCGGCGTCGGATACGCGAGGCACGAGAGCAGGGGGCACGGCGACGCGCGCTGCGTCGATGTCCTGTTCGCCGACCCTTCGAGCGACCTGCGTTTCGCCCCCATTCCGGAGGACATGCGCGCGTCGCTGGAGGAGGTTCGCCGTCTCGCCACCAAGTTCGACAGTCGGGCCGACGTCGAGTTTCTGGGGGTGGCAGAGAGGGCTCTTTACTATCGGGCCCGCCGCCCGGACGGGGACGGGGCGGTGTCCGTCGGCTCGACGGTCGCCCGCGCCGTGCGCCGCCGATTCCCCGAATACACCGCGGTCGACGCCTCGAGTCGCGCCGTACTGTCGAGCACGTGAGGAGAGCGAACATGTCCAATTCGGGTACGTCGCGCCGCGCCTTCCTGTCTGCCCTCGTCGGCTCGTCGGCGGCCGCCGTCGCGGGGGCGGTGGAGGCGTCGCCGCTCCACTTCCTCAAGCCGCTAAAAGTGGACAACCCATTGACCGCCTATCCCAACCGGGACTGGGAGAAGGCCTACCGCGACATCTTCAAGACAGACTCGTCGTTCGTCTTCCTCTGTGCCCCGAACGACACCCACAACTGCCTGCTGCGCGCTCACGTGAAGAACGGGATCGTCGTTCGCATCGGCCCGACCTATGGCTACGGGAAGGCGAAGGACCTCGACGGCAATCAGGCCTCCCACCGATGGGATCCCCGCTTGTGCCAGAAGGGGCTCGCCCTCGTTCGCCGCGTGTACGGCGACCGGCGCGTGAAGTCTCCAATGATCCGCAAGGGCTTCAAAGAATGGGTCGACGCGGGGTTCCCGAGGGAGCCGCGGACGGGGCGACCTCATCCGCGCTACATGATGCGCGGCCAAGACAGCTGGCTGCGGGTCGGCTGGGATGAAGCCTACCGGTACACGGCGCTGGCCATGGACAACATCTCTCGCACGTACTCCGGGGCTTCGGGCCGAGCGCTCCTCGAGGCGCAGGCGTACGACCCGGCCATGATCGAGGCCATGGAGGGAGCGGGCGTCCAGACGATCAAGGTCCGCGGCGGAATGGCGTTCCTGGGCGCCACGCGCATCTTCGGTCTCTATCGCTTCGCGAACATGATGGCCCTCGCGGACGCGAAGATCCGGGGCCGGTCGCCGGCCGACGCCTCCGGCGCGCGCGGGTGGGACAGCTACTCGTGGCACACGGACCTGCCTCCCGGACACCCGATGGTCACGGGGGCCCAGACGAACGACTTCGACCTGTTCTCGGTCGAGCACTCGAAGCTCTGCCTCGTCTGGGGAATGAACTGGATCACCACCAAGATGCCCGACAGCCATTGGCTCACGGAGGCGAGGCTGAAGGGCACGAAGGTGGTCGTCGTGACGGTCGAGTACAGCGCCACCGCGAGCAAGGCGGACGAGGTCGTCATCCTCCGACCCGGAACCGATGCCGCGTTCGCGCTGGGGCTGGCGCAGTCCCTCATCGCGACGTCGCGATACGACCGCGATTGGGTGATCAAGAACACCGATCTGCCCTTCCTCATCCGTCTGGACACTTTGCAGCCGCTGCGGCCCGAGGATCTGGACGCCGAATACACCTTCTCGCCGCCGAAGAACGTCACTGTGCTCGCGAAGGGCGAGAAGGTGCCCCCCGGGACGATGCACAAGTCGCAGATCGTCGCCGGGAGCATGACGGAGACCCTACGGAGCTTCACCGTGTGGGACGGCAAGCAAGGCCGACCCCTTCCGCTCTCCCGTGACGAGGCGGGCCTCGTCGTGCCGGACATCGACCTCGAAGCGAAGAAGAAGGTTCGACTGAAGGACGGCCGGGAGGTGGAGGTGCAGACGCACTTCGCGCTCCTCGCGAGCTACCTCGAGCAGAACATGTCGCCGGCCCAGGTGGAGAAGGTCACGGGCGTGCCCCGGGCCGCCATCGAGGCGCTCGCCAAGTCGATCGCCGATCACCCCGAGACGACGCTGTTCGCTACCGGCATGGGTCCGAATCAGTTCTACAACTCGGACCTGAAAGACCGCGCCATCTTGCTCGTGGCCGCCCTCACGCGGAACCTTGGATTCCCCGGCGGCAACGTCGGCAGCTACTCAGGGAACTACCGCGCCGCCCTCTTCGGGGGCCTGCCGTTGTTCTCGACGGAGGACCCGTTCAAGGTGCAGACGCGCGCCGGCGAGCCCGCGGTGGCGAAGAAGTATCTCCACTACGAGTCGCTTCACTACTACAACTACGGGGAGCGCCCGCTGCGGCAGGGCAACAAGTTGTTCACCGGCAAAGGACACATGCCGGCGCCCACGAAGGCGATGTGGCTGAACAACTCCAACTCCGTCATCGGGAACGTCAAATGGCACTACGACGTCGTCCACAACACCCTGCCGAAGATCGAGCTCATCGCCTACAGCGATTGGTGGTGGACGGGCTCGTGCGAGTACGCCGACGTCGTCTTCGCGTGCGACTCATGGGCGGAGTTCAAGCACCCCGACATGACCGCGAGCGGCACGAACCCCTTCATTCAAGTCTACCCCAAGACGCCGCTTCCTCGCGTCTTCGACACCAAGTCGGACATCGAGATCATCGCGGGGGTAAGCAAGGCCCTCGGCAAGATCTACAACGACCCGCGCTTCGCCGATAATTGGAAGTTCGTCGATGACGACGCGGTCGAAGTCTATCTCCAGCGTATCATCGACGGCTCGTTCTCCCTGAAGGGTTACAAGTTCGACGATCTCCACGAGAAGGCGAAGGAGGGGATCCCGGCCCTCGTCAACACCCGGACATACCCGCGCGCGTCGTCCTTCGAGCAGGCGCGGGGAGAGCAGCCGTGGCACACCCGCTCCGGGCGGCTCGAGTTCTATCGCCACGAGCCGGAGTTCATCGAGAGCGGCGAGAACCTCGTGGTGTATCGGGAGCCGATCGACTCCACCCACTACGAGCCCAACGTCATCGTCGCGGGGCCCCACCCCGCGGTCCGGCCCAAGCAGCCGGAGGCGTTCGGGCTGAAGACGTCGGACCTGTCGCCCGAGGCGCGCCAGGTCCGCCACGTGATGTACAGCGTGGACGAGCTGATGAAGACGAGGCACCCCCTCTCGCTTCGCGGCTTCAAGTTCGTCTATCACACCCCCAAATACCGGCACGGGGCCCACACCACGCCCGTCGACACCGACTTCACCGGCGTGCTCTTCGGGCCCTTCGGGGACATCTATCGACACGACAAGCGGCTCCCCTCGATCACCGAGGGATATATCGACATCAACCCGTTGGACGCCAAGGAGCTGGGCATCGACGACGGCGACTACGTGTACGTGGACGCCGACCCGAGCGACCGGCCGTACCGGGACTTGGACGCCGGGTCGCGTACCCATCGGATGTCGCGACTGCTCTTGAGGACGCGCTTCTACCCTGGAACGCCGCGCGGGATTACCCGGACCTGGCACAACATGTACGGGGCCACGTGGGGGAGCGTGGAGGGACACGAGACCCGCGCCGACGGCCTCGCCCGCAGCCCGGAGACGAACTACCAGGCGATGTACCGCTACGGGTCCCACCAGAGCGCGACCCGCGCTTGGCTCAAGCCGACGCTGATGACCGAGACCTTGGTGCACAAGGACACGTTCGGGCAAGCGCTCGTGAAGGGCTTCCTCGCGGACGTGCATTGTCCGGTCGGAGCTCCCCGGGAGGCGTTCGTGAAGCTCACCCGCGCCGAGCTCGGCGGCACCGACGGCAACAGCCTCTGGCGTCCCGCCGCCCTCGGCTTCAGACCCACGTACGAGAGCGCCGCCATGGGGATGTACCTCCGGGGCGGCTTCATCGGCGAAAAATAGGAGACCTCCCATGCCGAAAGTGAAGAACTGGCACCTTCGTCGCGAGGTCGAGTACCCGTACGAAGACAATCGACCGAAGCGTCAATGGGCGATCGTCTTCGATCTCAACAAGTGCATCGCCTGCCAGACGTGCACGCTCGCGTGCAAGACGACGTGGACGAGCGGCAAAGGGCAGGAGTACATGTTTTGGAACAACGTGGAGACCAAGCCGTGGGGGGGGTACCCGCTCGCTTGGGATCTGCGCATCCTCGAGAAGCTCGGGAAGCAGGACTGGGCGGCGAACGGCACGTACACCGGCAAGACGCTCGTGGAGGCGGCCCCGGAGACGGAGCGCGTCCTCCACTTCGCTCCCACCGACGAGGACTGGATGTACCCGAACGTCGGGGAGGACGACTGCGGCGGCGGGACGGTGGAAGGGGGCGGGCACATGCCGTCCCTCCCCCACGACAAGTGGTTCTTCTATCTGCCCCGGACCTGCGCGCACTGCACCTATCCGGCCTGCCTCGCCGCGTGTCCGCGCAAGGCGATCTACAAACGAGAGGAGGACGGGATCGTCCTCATCGACCAGTCGCGGTGCAAGGGATACGGCGAGTGCGTGCGGGCCTGCCCCTACAAGAAGTCGATGTACAACCCTTACACGCGCACGAGCGAGAAGTGCATCGGCTGCTACCCCGCGGTGGAGCAGGGGATCCAGCCTCAGTGCGTCGTCAACTGCATCGGCAAGATCCGGGTGATGGGGTTCATCAATCCGCCGTGGCGGTCGCGGGACGACAATCCCGTCGACTATCTGGTGCACAAGAAGCAAATTGCCTTGCCGTACTATCCCCAGCTCGGACTGGAGCCGAACATCTACTACATCCCGCCCATTCACGCGGATCGCGCCTATCTGCGCCAGATGTTCGGCCCTTTGGTCGACGGCGCGATCGAGCGCTACCGAGCGCTGCGGGACGATCCCGTCGCCCAGGGCCTCTTGTGCCTGATCGGAAGCAGCGACCGGATCATGCACCGCTTCTCGGTGGAGGCGGGCATCGCGAGCGGCTTCGACGCGTCGGGGGCGGAGATCATCAGAGTGCCCGTGACCGAGCCGATCATCGAGCGCCCCGCCTTCGACGAGGCGGTCGGCGCCATTCGCAACAACACCCCGTGAGGAGACCCGCCCATGATTGGCCGAAGAGCCTTTTGCCATGCCTTGGCCGCGTCCGCGCTCGCCTGCGCTTGCTCCGCGCCGGATCAATCGGCGCCCTCCTCCTCGGCGCGCCCGGCCGCCCCCACCGAGCTCGCCGTCATTCGGGTCGGGGACGCGCTGGGTGATCCCGACCCGGGAGCCTCCTATTGGGCCAACGCCCCCGTCGCGACAGTGACCCTCATGGCCCAGCCCATGGTCACCCCGCGGCCGGAGTCGACCGCCACGGAGCGGGTCGAGGTCCAGGCCGTCCATGACGGCACCAAAGCGGCATTCAGGATGCGCTGGGCGGACGCGGAGAAGAGCGAGGCCGGTCACCTGGGCGAGTACTCGGACGCGGCCGCCCTCGAGTTTCCGATGGGAGATGGCCCGCCCCCCTCCGTCATGATGGGGGAGGCCGGCAAGCCGGTGCACCTCTTCCATTGGCGGGCCCAATACCAGCGCGACCTCGAGAAGGGGAAGCCAGAGATGAAGGACCTCTACCCGAACTACTCAGTGGACATGTACCCCATGGACTTCAAAGAAGCCAAGAGCGGCACCCAAGACGAAAAGGAGAAGTTCTCTCCCGGGGTGGCCATTGGAAACCCCCAAAGCTTCGTCAAGCGCGGGGTCGACGAGATCGTCGCGGAGGGGTTCTCCACGTCGGCGGTCCAGGAGGGGCATGGGAGCGCCGCTCGGGGGGTCCATGAGGGCGGCTATTGGACGCTGGTCGTCGTGCGCCCTCTCGCGATCGAGGGCGGCTCCAATCTGAGGGTCGGCGAGCGTGGCAATGTCGCGTTCGCGATATGGCAAGGAGGAAAGGGGGAGGTCGGGTCGCGCAAATCGGTGGCGCTGCAATGGTTCCCAGTGGTGGTCCAATGAGCTCGCTCGTCGACCGCGCGCGCGAGGTCTCCCTCGCCTCCCTGCTCGCGTCCTATCCCGACAAGGAGATCGAGGCCACGCTGGCGGGGATGGCTTCGCTCTCCCGCGACGCGGTCGCGGGGCCCCTCGTCTCGAGCGCCCTCCGGGGAGAGCTCGACGAGGCGCGGGCCGCGTACACGAAGCTCTTCGATGCGGGGGGGGCGCGAGCGTCGCTCTACGAGACCGAGTACGGCCGAATGCGAGGGATGAGCAAGGGTGTCGACCTTGCCGACGTCGCCGGCTTCTACGCCGCGTTCGGCCTCTCGCTGGACGCGGACGTCGCCCATGAGGTCGTCGATCACGTGGCGGTGGAGCTCGAGTTCTACGCGCTGCTGCTGCTCAAAGAGGCCGCCCTCGCCGCGGCGAAAGATGACGAGGGCCTCGCCGTCGTCCACGACGCGCGGGTGAAGTTTCTCACCGACCACCTCGGTCGCTTCGGGGCCGCGATCGCGAGCCGGCCGGGGGTGGGCGAGAGCGCGCTCTACGGGCCCGTCTTCCGGTTCATCGCGCGGCTGGTGAGCGAGGAGTGCGAAGCGGCGGGCGCTCGTCCCGCTCCTCTCGACTTCTTCGCGGATCGCGAGGCCGACGAGATGAAGTGCGGCTCGGTGCATCTGCCGGTAGTCCCGACGTGATGGCGGTGAACATCGTGCCGACCCCGCCGCCCAGGGCGAAGGCGAGCGGCGCGACGGGCGCGATCTCCACGAGCGCGCCCGCCCGCATGTCCCCTCCGAGAAGGAAGGTCTCACCGAGGACCTGCGCGTCGATGGCTACGTAGGGGCCGATCTGAGCGCCGAGCCGAAGGTCCAGCCCGATCCCGCCCGCGAAGAAGTCTTGTGACTGTCCGCTCGGGGTGGGGACGGAGCCGTGCCCGGGCGAGAAGAGCGCGCCCAGTCCCCCGCTGATCCCGACACGCAGGATGGAGGGCTCTTCGGCGCGCGCCGGACCGGCGAAGGCCATAAGCCCGCTGCTTACGAGCCCGGCGAGGAGGATCTTCCCGCGACGCGGACGCCCTACCTGATCGACGAAAGCGCCGAACAATCGGCGGAGAAAGCGAAGCATGGGAGCCGACGTCAGCCAGAATCGTGCCCCCGCCATTGGGCGCGACGCCCGGTGCCCGGGTGGCGACGTACAACAGTCCCGACCTCGCGGTAGCATGCGCGCAACATGACCCGATGGCTCTGGCTCGTCGTGCTGTCTTCTCTGCTCCTCCTCGGGTGCGGGCAGGGCGGCGCCGGCCCCTCCGGGAGCGCGTCCTCGAGCGGCGCCCAACCCGCGACGAAGCCTCCTCGTCCATCGGCCTCGGTCGGGAGCGGGACGCCCACCGCGCCCGGCCCGGGGCCGACCGCGGTGCCTGCGGATCGACCGCTGAGGATCGGCGCGACCCTCCACCCCTATTTCAGCTGGACGAAGAACGTGGTGGGCGAGGCGCCAGGGGTCGAGGTCCGATCCATCCTGCCCGGAGAGGTGGACGCCGGCGACTATCAACCTCGTCCCGCCGACATCGCGAAGATTGGCGATCTCGACGCGATGGTCATCAACGGCATCGGTCACGACGATTTCATCCAGGACATGATCCGGGCCTCCGGCAACGCGCGGCTCCAGATCATTCGGCCCAACGACGGGACGCCCACCGTCAAAGGAGCGCACGGCGAGGCCGTCAACTCCCACACGTTCATCTCCTTCACCAACGCCGTCCAACAGACCTACGCGATCGAGCGAGCGCTCTCGGCGATGCGCCCCGACCTCGCCCCCACGTTCCGAAAGAACGCCAGCGAGTACGCGCGCCGGCTGCGCGCCATCAAAGACCAGGCCGCGAAGAAGCTCTCGGGTGCCAAGCTGAAGCGCGTCGTCACCGTCCACGACGGCTATGTCTATCTATGCCAGGAGTTCGGGATCGACATCGCGGGGGTGGTGCAGCCCTCCCATGGCCTCGTCCCCTCCGCGGAGGAGCTCGCGGCGCTGGTCGACCTCCTCAAGCGAGAGAAGATCGAGGTCGTCCTGAGCGAAGAGTCGTTCCCTCCGAAGATGCTCGACGTCCTCCGAGAGTCCGCCCGCGTGAAGGTCTACGTCATCACCCACATCGCGTCGGGCGAGTACACCGCCGACAAGTTCGAAAAGGAGATGGCGAAGAACGCCGAGACGCTCGTAAAGGCGCTCGTCACCGATCCGGGTTGATCGGACCCCCGGCGCGCTTCGCGCTCGCCGACCCCTACCAGGCGACTGCGCTCTCTCATTCCGGCCGCTGATCGAGCGTGTCTCGAACGCGGTCCGTCAGCGTCTTCCAATCGAAGGGCTTTCGCAGAAACTCCGCCCCCAGCACGCCGTGGCGCTCGATGGCCTCGTCCGTGTAGCCGGACATGTAGATGACCTTGGCGCTCGGACAGAGCGGGGCGAGCCTCACCGTGAGCTCGCGGCCGCTCATCCCCGGCATGACGACGTCGGTGAGGATCAGGCGAACGCTGCGGCCGTTCTTCTCGCACAGGAGCAAGGCCTCGCCCGCGTTCGCGGCGACCCAGACTTGATACCCGGTGGCGGCGAGCACGCGCCGTATGACATTGCGGAGCGCGGGCTCGTCCTCCACGACGAGGATGACCTCGTGGCCCTGCCGCGGCCGGGCCGTGACGGCGCGGAACGTCGTCGAGCTGTGCTCGCCGTCGCGCTTGGGGAGGTAGATCTTGAAGGTCGTGCCCCGCCCCGGCTCGCTCGTCGCCTCGATGGCGCCATCGCTCTGGCGGATGATGCCATAGACCATCGACAGCCCGAGCCCCGTGCCCTTGCCGACGCCCTTCGTCGTGAAGAACGGCTCGAAGATGCGGGCGAGGACGCTCGGGTCCATCCCGCATCCATTGTCGGAGAAGAGGAGCTCGACATACCGCCCCGGGGTCACCTCGAGCGCGCTCGCCCGGCTCGCGTCGAGCGCGACATTGGAGGTCGCGATGCGAATGGCGCCTCCTTCCGGCATCGCGTCTCGCGCGTTGACGACGAGGTTCATCAGCACCTGCTCGAGCTGCCCTCGGTCGGCGCGCACCAGATCCAAATGGGACGTCGTCGTGACGACGAGCTCGATGTCCTCCCCGATCAGACGGTGGAGCATCTTGTCGAGAGCGGCCACGACGTCGTTCAAATCGAGCGTCTCGGGGTTCAACACCTGGCGGCGGCTGAAGGCGAGGAGCTGCCTCGTCAGGCCCTCGGCGCGGTGGGCGGCTTCGATGACCTGGCTGAGGTCGGCGTGGAGCGGGTCCTCGGGCCTCAGGTCGGTGACGGCGAGCTCGGTGTAGGAGAGGATCACGCTCAAGATGTTGTTGAAGTCGTGGGCGACGCCCCCCGCGAGTCGGCCAATCGCCTCCATCTTCTGCGCCGCCCGGAGCTGCTCCTCCGTCTCGCGCCGGGCCGTCACGTCCACCAGCAAGCCCGTGGTCCCGCGGAAGACTCCGTCCACGAGCTTCATCCGATGGGCGAACCTCACATAGCGGACCTTCCCCGCCGCGTCGAAGACGCGGACCTCGGCCGACGCCTCGTCGGGTCTCTGGCCCGAGAGGCGCTGGAGGGCGATCTCTCTGTCGTCCGGATGGACGACCTCGGCGGCGTGCTTGCCAATCAGCTGCTCCGGGCTGTACCCGAAGCGCCGACACGCCGCGCTCACGAAGGTGATGAGCCCCTGCTCGTCGGTCGAATAGACGAGGTCGTCGAGGCTGTCGACGAGGTCTCGATAGCGCTCTTCGCTCTCCCGCAGGGCCGCGTCTGCCTGGCGGCGCTTGCTGATGTCCTGCTTGATGGCGATGAAGTGAGAGATCTCTCCCCGACTGTCGCGGAGAGGGGTGATGGTCATGTCCTCGTGGTACAGCTCGCCGTCCTTGCGACGATTGACCAGCTCGCCTCGCCAGACGTCTCCCCTCGACACCGTCTCCCAGAGGTCGCGATAGAACTCGGTCGACTGCCTCCCCGACTTGAGGATGCGCGGGCTCCGCCCGATCACGTCGGCCTCGCTGTAGCCGGTGAGGGCGGTGAACGCGGGGTTGATGCTCTCGATTCTTCCAGTCGGATCCGTGATGACGACGGCGTTGGCGCTCGCCTGGAGCGCGCTGGCGAAGATCCGCAGGGACGCCTCCGCCGCCCGCCGCTCCGCGATGTCTTCGAAGATCGCGAGGGCGCGCGTCGCCTGCCCGCCGCGTCGCTCGGAGGTCGACATGACCATGCTCACCCAGGCCGTCGACCCGTCCTTCCGGATGAGGCGCTTCTCCTGGCGCAGCTCTTCGATCTCGCCATTGACGAGCCGCGAGATCCCCGCCTCCGTCGCCTCTCGATCGTCGGGATGAGCGAGCGTCGAGAAGCCGGCGAGGGCTCCCAGCTCTTCGACGGTGAAGCCGGTGATCGTCGCGAGACGGCCATTGACGCGCAGCATGCGTCCCGTGACCAGGTCCTGCTCGGCGAGGCCCACCGGCGCGAGATCGAAGAGGGCTCTCAGCTCCCGCTCGCTTTGGGCGAGGGCGTCCGCCTGGCGCCGAATGACGCTCACGTCGTTGAGCGCGACGACGCGGCAATCTGCGCCACCGATGGTCAACGGGCACGTGCGCACGACGAAGTGCCCGACGTCTCCCGCCTTGCGGCGCACGCGGATCTCGAGGGCCTCGCGGGCCGCGGTGGGCTCCTCCCAGAGCCGGGCGCGCTCTGCCGCGTCGACGAACAGCTCGAGGCTCTCGAGGGTGGCGCCGATCAATTCGCGCCGCGAATAGCCGGTGAGATGCGTAATCGAGGCGCTCGCGTCGACGATGACGTGGTCGTCGAGCCGGAGGATCGCCATCCCCGTCAACGACGCCTCGAGGACGAGGGCGAGGCGCTTCTCGCTCTCCCGCAGCGCTTCGACCATGTTGCGCCGCTGCGTCTCGTCCTCGATCATCTTCACGTAGGCGACCCGCCCGTGGTCGTCCGGGCCGACCTTGGAGATCGTGACCTTGCCCCAGCGTGTCTCGCCGTCCTTGCGGACATACCGCTTCTCCCGCGTGACGCTCGCGACCTGGCGACGTTCGAAGGCGTCGAAGAGCGCGTTTCGATGGTCGGTCACGTCGTCGGGGTGGGTCACGTCCTCCCACGTCATCTGCTGGAGCTCGGCCCGGGAGTAGCCGAGCACGGCCGCCATTTGCTCGTTCACCTCCAGGAACCGGCCCGTCTCGGCCTCGACGGACGCGATCCCGATCCCCGCGTTCTCGAAGATGGCTCGATAGCGCTGCTCGCTGTGGGAGAGCGACTCGGCGATTCGTCGCTGCTCGGTGATGACCTCACTGAAGAGGACGAGGCCTCCGATCGTTCCGGTCGAGGTCTTCCACGGGCGGAGCTCCCAGCGCACCCATTCCACGCCCCCGTCTTCGCGCGCGAACGGCTCACCGTCGCTCCGCTCCACCGCGCCTGCGAGGCAGCGCTCGTGGACTTTGAGCCAGTGCCGCGGGAGGGCAGGAAACAGCTCGTAGTAAGAGCGTCCCAAGATCGAAGCGCCCTTGATGCCGTAGTCGGTCAGATAGCGGTTGCTGACCCCGAGATAGCGCATCTTGGTGTCGAACAGCGCAATGGCGGCGGGGGCGTGCTCGACGAGCAAGCGCAGCCGTTCTTCGCTCTCGGAGAGGAGCTCCTCCGCCGTCCTTTGCGAGGTGATATCCTCGATGACGGCCAGGAACGAGGGGCGCTCCGCGGCGCAGGCCGTTCGCGATATCGCCACCCTCAGCCACGCCACGTCGCCGTTCTTGCGATGGGCCGTCTTCTCGATGACGAGCTGGCGCAGCGTCCCGTCGATGAGCTGCCGATGAGCATCCGCGTCGCTCGTGGCCCACTCCGGGCTGAGCGCTTGATAGCGAGAGCGCCTCAGCTCGTCCTCCTCGTACCCGAGGATCTCGCAGAGCCGGCGATTGACCCGAATGAACCTGCCGTCGTCTCCCATCAGCGCGATACCGACGGCAGCCTGATCGAGCATCAGCTCGACGGGGCCGTCGCGCCGATTGACCTGGGCGCTCTCGGCCTGGGGTTGGGCGCGAAGGGCATCTCGCTCCGTCTCGGCCCGATGGCAGCGACGACAGAGCGCCACCGCGTCGCTGAGCGAGACGAGCTCAGACAAGAGCGCGGCCGCGCCGTCCGCCGAGTCCATCTCGACGACCCACCCTGCGGGGAGGGCAATGCACGCCCCCTCCACCTCCGCGGCCCCCGATTGGATCGCACGTTCCAGCAGCGCGGGCAGGGCCGTGTCCGATCGCGAACGTTGGGTCCTCGCCGTCCCGTCCGTCCCGTCGCGACGAGCCACGAGGATCTCGTCGCCGTCCACCGCCGTCACGACCTTCGCACCGACCGTCAACAACTTGTCTGCCGCGGCCGCGAGGACCGCGTCCATTCCGGCGCCGGTCGCGGCCATCCGGAGGACGGCGGAGGTCGGAGACTCTTCGCGGACGACCATCTTCCTCTTCGTTGCAAGCGCAGCGCCGACATGACCCTCGCTCGCGGTGGCGGCGGACCGGGGCCAGCGGGTCGAAGGAAAGCCCGTCACGCACGATCCTCGGCAGTTTTCCGAGCTTTCGTCAGGTTGTCGGCGATTTGCCGCAAGGTTTGCATGGAATCGCAATGCCTGCGCGGCGCATCGGGCACGCCGCCAGCAGTTCACAGGGTGGAGAAAAAGGCACCGTCGTTGTGCTCGATGAGGGAGGTGCTGCTCTTTCACCCCCCGGCCCCCCTCCCTGCGCGAGGGGGGGAGCAGTGGAGAAAACAGCGGTAAAGAGGCTCCAGAAGCCGAAGGCTCCCCCCTCACGAAGTGAGGGGGGCCAGGGGGGTGAAATGGCGGCCATGTGCCTTCGAAATGGCAGTCGGGGGCTTTTTCAGCAGCCTGTTAAGAGCGGCCGTCGAATGCCGCTTCTTCGATCGGACGCTGATGAGCGCAGCCAGACGGCGTGCAATGAACCCCGGACCATGACGGTGAATGCTCGACTTCCGAGGGCAAGTCTCGAGGGCCACCTCACCCGCGAGGTCCTCCAGCGTGCGCTCTCCGGGATCGTCCTTGGCGCGCTGCCCCGCCCCGTGCTCATCGACTGCACGAAGATGACGGGCTACGAGCTCGACGCACGCCATGGGTTCGTGGATTGGATCAAGAAGAACGGGACGAAGATTTCCCGTGTCGCGATCCTCACCGACAACCGAATCTGGTGGATGGTGATCTCGGCGATGAGCCTCGCCTCGGGACGCGCGATGCGGGGCTTCGGCGAAGAGTCTGCGGCCGTTGCATGGGCCATGACGGGCGCCGCTCGAGAGGATGAGAAGGAAGGATGAAGTGCGTGCAATGCGCGAGACAGAAGTCGCGCGTCGAGGCAGAGTATCGGGCGTGAGCCATTCGCCCGAAGCCGAGGCAGCGGAGCCCACGCCGTTCGAAATCATTGGAGGCCGCGAGGCCGTCCTGCACCTCGCCGAGCGGTTCTACGATGTCATGGAGGAGACGGAGCCCGAGCTCGCCCGGCTCCACTCCCTCGACGCCTCGGGCAAGGTCGACCGCGGCTCGCGAGAGCGGTTCGGGCTCTTTTTGGTCGGCTGGTTGGGCGGGCCCCAGGACTACGTCGCCCAGCACGGGCATCCTCGCTTGCGGATGCGGCACGTCCGCGTCCCCGTGAACATCGCCATGCGCGACGCGTGGATTCGCGCGATGAACAAGGCGATGGACGACGTCGAGGTCCCGCTCGAGCTCCGGGAGTTCCTCCGCGAGCGCTTCGCGGAGGTCGCGAACTTCATGCGAAACGTTCAGGGCTGAAGCTTCGCCTCTTCCACCGGGAATCGAGCGATCGCGCGCGTGCCCGCGCGGGGGCTGCTCTCGAGGTGGAGGCTCCCGCCTTGCGCCTCTGCGATCCTCCTCGCGAGGGTGAGCCCGAGGCCGAGCCCGCCCGTCTTCCGGTTCCTGCTGCGCTCGGCTCGAAAGAAGGGACGAAAGAGGTTGGGGAGATCGGCCTCGGCGATTCCGACGCCGCGGTCCGCGACGACGATCTCGACCGTCTCCCCCTCGCGCGTCACCGACACGTCGATGGGGAGCTCCTCGTCGTCGGTGTACTTGTGAGCGTTCGATAGGAGGTTCTCGAGCAGCCGGCGCGTGAGCACCGGGTCCACGAGGATGGAGGCGTCCGCGCCGTCGTCGACCCGGATCTCGCGAGCGGGGTGCAGGCGCCGTTGCCGTTCGACCGCCGCGGAGACGAGCTCTCGCGCCGAGCAGCGCGCTCGGCGGAGGGGGAGGGCGCTCGAGTCGCTCTTGGGGTCGACGAGATCGAGTCGGGCCGCAGTGAGGACGTCCTCCAAGAGGCGCTCGAGCTCGTCGAGGTCCCCTCCGATGTCGGCGAGGGCCTCCTGCGCCATCGCGTGGTCGCCTTCGCGGGCGAGATCGAGGGCGACGCGGATGCGCGTGAGCGGGGTCCGAAGCTCGTGAGAGACGTTCGCGATGAGCTCCTTCTCCGCGGTGAGGAGCGCCGCCACGCGCTCCGCCATGTCATCGAACGCCGCCCCGACGTGTGCGATCTCGTCCGCCCCCAGCGCCCCCACGCGCGCCCTTCGATCGCCGCGCCCGAACGCGACCGCAGCTTCGGAGAGGCGGCGGAGGGGGCCGAGGATGGAGCGGGCAAGGAGGAGGGAGCTGACGCCGACGACGAGCAGGACGAGCGCGATCACGTAGGGAGCGAGGCTCGCGGGAGGGCTCGGCGGACGGGTCAGGAAGTGCATCGCGATCGGCCGCCCATCGATCTCTGAGAGGACGAACGCACACGGCCCTGCCCCGGGCACCAAAGGTGGCGGTCCGAGGGGGCGCGGGGGAGGGGGAGGAGGAGCTCTATCCGGACTGGGACACCGCAGCGCCGACGCCCCCGGGCTCGCGGCGATCTCGTGATCGTCGTCGTCCACGACGGCGATGTCGGCGCCCGTTTCTTCTGCGACGCGATCCACCGCGGACGCGAGGGACTCACCTCCGCTCGTCGCCCGACGCACCGACTCGAGGGCCTCGCGGGCGACGAGCTGCGGCGGTCGCGGGGGGGGAGGTCGGCTCGCCTGCAGCAGCCCGAAGAACCCCGCCGCGACGACGACGATCTGCAAGAGCCCGAAGGCGGCGATGCGCAGGGCGAGCCTCGATCGGAAGAGCGCCGCCGCGCGCACGGGTCAGTCTCCGCTCTCGCGAGCGGTTGGCTCCGCGGCGAGGAGGTAGCCGACCCCCCGCACCGTCTTGAGCATCCGCGGGCTCTTCGGGTCGTCGCCGAGCTTCTTCCTCAGGTGCGAGACGTGGACGTCGATGGCGCGATCGAACGATTCGTCGGGGCTGCCGCGGACGATGTCGAC
>JBGAID010000098.1:24282-41175 GCA_044225865.1 Polyangiaceae bacterium
AGGAGATCGAACTCGTAGGTGGTGAGGGGGAGGTGCTCGCCCCGCAGCGAGGCGGTGCGCGAGACCGGATCGATCAGGAGCGGACCCGCCCGAACGGTCGCGGCGGCCGGGCCCACTGCTCCCCTCGCTCGACGCGCGTGGGCGCGGATGCGCGCCACGAGCTCGCGAGAAGAGAAGGGCTTTGCGATGTAGTCATCGGCACCGCCTTCGAGCCCGAGGACGCGGTCCGCCTCTTCGCCGCGCGCCGTGAGCATCAGGATGGGGACGGCCACGCGCTCCCGCAGCCTCCTCAGGACCTCGAGCCCGTCGATCCCCGGCAGCATGAGATCGAGGAGCACCACGTCGGGGCGCTCGCGCAGGACCGCTTCGATCCCTCGCCGCGGATCGGACTCCACGACGGCGCGAACCCCGTGGGTCGCTAGATAGCGGGCGGTGAGGCGGGCGAGCTTCTCGTCGTCTTCGATGTAGACCACCGAGAGATCCGCGGTGACGTCCGAGCCCATCGGAGGTTCACCATAGCAGCGCGGGCGGGCTGTCCGGACGTTGCTTCGCAATCGCTAACAATCGCTTCGCATGGGGTTCACGTGGGGGGGACACGCTCGGATCGAACCGGCGCGCCTCGCGGCGCGTCCAACCGTGGAGGCGACGGACGATGACGAAGCGAAAGTTCCTGTCGACGTGGATGATCTTCTCGATGGCGGGGTTGATGGCGGCGTGCGGAGGCGCCGAGGTCACGACGGGAGACGACGAGCCCACCGACGAGGCGAGGGACGGGCTGACGGAGCGCGGCGACGCCGAGGCCCATCGCCCGCGGATGCACGGGCCGATGAGCGTGGCCGACGCCATCGTGCACGCCGCGCTCTCCGACGAGGTCGGCCTCTCCGACGCCAAGCGCGAGCAGGTGAAGGCGAAGCTCGACGCCGCTCGCCCGAAGCCGCCCGTGGATCGCGCGGCGCTCCTGGCCGCGATCCGGAGCGGCGACGTGAGCGACCTCGAGGACGTGGACATGGACAAGGCGCGGGTCGCGCACGACAAGGCGATGGCCTCGGTCCTCTCCGACCTCCACGGGATGCTCGGAAAACAGCAGCGCGCGCGGGTCGTGTCGATGTGCCGCGACCGCGCCGAGGGACCGCCCCCCGCTCCGCCCGAGGGTGAGCGCCCGCGCGGCGAGCGTGGGCCCCGGCGGGGCGGGCCCCCCGGGATCGAGCATCTCCTCCGCGGCGTCGCCGTGAGCGACGGTCAGCGCGAGAAGATCGAGGACGCCCTCGCGGCGGCGGGGATCGCGCCTCCGGAGGGCCCGCCCCCGCGCGACGAGATGGAGAAGCATCGCGCCGCCGAGGCCGCCCTCCTGGACGCGTTCGCGGGCGACGACTTCGACGCCGCCTCCGCGATGCCGAGCGCCGCCGGCATGCCCAAACCGCCATCGTTCGTGAAGGTGCTGAAGGTGGTCGTGCCTCTGCTCTCCGCCGATCAGCGGGAGCAGCTCGCGGCGAGCCTCGAGCGCGGCGGTCCGATGGGGCCTCCTCCGCCTCCCCAGTGACCGGCGGCGCGGTCGAAGAAAGCCCACGACGTCTCGGGGAGCGGTCGATATAGTCCGCGCCCGATGGCCAGGGAGCCGCTCGCGATCCAGCTCGCTCGCGCGCGGCTCCTCACGTTCTTGCCTCCCCTGTGGCTGCTCGCTTGCGATCTCGCGCGCCGCGCATCCCGGCTGCCGAGGCTCGATCTCAGCCACGGGATCGGATACGCCGCCACCGCGGTCGGGTCCGTCGCCGCGTGGAGCGCCATGCTCGTCGCGGCCTCCTTTCGCCGCTTGCCGACGGGCCGGATCGCCGCCCCCGTGTTCGTCGTGACCTTCGCCGGCAGCGTCGGCGTCGAGCACGCCTTCTTCCACCATTACAACGTCTACCTCTCGCGCGACGCCGTCATCGACTCGCTGTCCCTCGGGTGGTCGCTCATCGGCAGCCTGCCCGTCGACGCTTCGCTCGCCGTCCACGTCGCGATCGCCGCCGTCGTTGCGACCGTCGGCGTGTGGGCGGCCCGTCGCGGGCCAGTGTTGCCTCGCATCGATCAGCGCTTCGTCTCGCTCTTTCTCATCCTCCCCATCGGGTTCTTGCTCTTCGTCCCCACCAGCTTTCGGCGCTGGCAGAGCTCGACCCCGGACGTGCTCTACTTCGATGCGCTGCGGAGCTTGGTCGTCGTCGAGCTCCAGGAGAGCCTGGGCGCAGAGCCTCGCCTCGTCCGCGTCCAGCGCCGTACCCCTGCGCCGCTCCCCCGGCTCTCCTCCGCCCCCGCGCGCCGAAGGAACGTCGTCATGCTCCTCCAGGAGGCGCAGCGGGCCGACGTCACGTGCATCGCCTACGATCCGAAGTGCAAGCTCGCGACGCGGGCCTCCAACCTCGCCGCCCCCGATCGGCTCCCGCTGCTCCAAATGCGCGCGGTGGGGTCGTCCACCGCGGTCGCGATCGCGACGCTCTGGTCCGGCCTGCCCCCCACCGGATCGCGCTCCGACATGCACAGCGCGCCCTTGCTATGGGAATACGCGCACGCCGCCGGCTACGCGACCGGCTATTGGACGAGCCAGGATCTGATGTTCCAGAACTCGAGGCTCTTCGTGCAGGGGATGCCGCTCGACGTCTTCGTGAGCGGGACGGATCTCGATCCCTACGCGGACATCCTCGCTGGCGCGTCGGACCTCGAGCTCGGGGCGCGGGCGGCGCGCGAGGTGACCAGATTGAAGGAGCCGTTCTTCGCGGTCGTCCACTACTCCAACATCCACAAGCCCCGGATCATCGACGCCGCCGACGCGCCGTTCCAGCCGACCGACTCCGCCATCGCCCGCGAGCACGGGACGAAGCAGAAAAACTTCTACAAGAACTCGGTGTACCGCTCCGATCTCGGGGTGGCGCGGTTCATCGAGGCCCTCCGCGCGACCGACGTGGGAGCGAGGACCGTCCTCGTCTACCTCTCCGATCACGGTGAGAGCTACTACGAGCACGACCAGGACAACAACCACTCCGGGTCCGTCTTCGACGAGGAGATCCACGTCCCGATGTGGATCGACGCGCCCCCCGGGGCCCTCGCCGACGAGGAGGTTCAATCCATCGTCTCCAAGCGAGACGCCTACCAATTCGAGACCGACGTCGCCCCCACCGTCCTCGATCTGCTCGGCGTCTGGGACGATCCCGCGGTCGCTCCTTGGCGCGCGAAGATGCTCGGCGCTCCCTTGACGCGCCCGGAGCAGGCCGATGGGCCCATCCCGCTCACGAACGTCGGGTGGACGTGGGAGTACGTGAACGCCAATTGGGGAATGATGCGCGGAGCGCGCAAGATCGAGGCGCGGGTCGGGGACGACCGCTACCATTGCTATGACGTCGCGAAGGACCCGACGGAGAAGGCCCCCCTCCCTCTCGAGCAATGTCAGGATTTGGTCTCGGCGGCGGACGAGACGTTCGGGATGCTCCCCCGGGAGCTGGGGCGCTTGAGATCGCGACCCGATTGGGGCCGGCATTGAAGCCTGTCGAGCGCGTGCGCGCCTTCGCGAGAGCGCACTCCGAGGTCCTCGCCGTCTTCGCGGCGGCCCTCGCCGTCCGGCTCGTCTACGGCCTCTTCGTGCATCCGCCGGGCGACCACCTCCGATCCGACATGGCGGGGTACGTCGACCGCGCCCAGCGGGCGCTGGACACTCCCGACGCGCGCGATCCGTGGATGACGTTCTTCCCTTATGGGACCCACGGCATCGTGGCCGCGGTGCAGGCCGTCTTCGGGCGGGGAAACGCACCCCTCGGGATCGCGTTCGCGCTGATGGGCGCGCTCGCGGTCGCCTACTCCCACGCGATCGCCCAGCGCCTCCTCCCCGATCGGCGCCGCCTTCGAGTGGTGTTCGCGGCCTTCGTCGTCTTGGCGATCCCGCACGTGATGCTCGGCGGGTTCGTCCTCTCCGAGGTGCCGTTCTCGCTCACCCTCGCCGCCCTCACGTTCTACCTGTTGCGCCATTTCGACGAGGGGCGGTGGCGCGACGCCGCCTTCGCCGGGCTGGCCTTCGCGGCCGCCCTGACGATCCGGCCCCAGGTCCTGATCTCGCTTCCATTCTTTGCCCTCGCCTACGCCCGCGCCGGGAGCGCGCGCCTCGACGTCAGAGCGATCACGGCCGTGCTCGCGCCTCTCGTGATCGTGGGCACGCTGAGCGCGGTCCGAGTCCATCACCACGTCGGCCGGTACGGCTTCGTCTCCACGAACGGAGCCTTCAACTTCGCCATCGGTCGCTGCCATTGCCAGTCGCTCAGCGCCCAGAAGACGCGGGGGAGCCGCTTCGAGGTGGGGGCGTTCCGCCAGCTCGCCAAGCTCGAGGACAACCCGAGCGCGATCCACGTCCTGCCCCTCGACGCGGCGCGGGGGCGCGAGCTCGCGGTGGACAGCGAGCTCTGGGACGAGCGAGCGTCGCGGGAGCTCGCGCTCTCGTGCATGAAGGAGACGGGCCCGCTGCGCCAGCTCCGCTACTCCGCGACCCACCTCGTGCTGCTCTTCGCCGCGAACCTTCCCTTCCCGACGAAGGGCGTCGGCGCGAATATCGGCGCTGGCCTCGCCCTGCTCCTCGTACCGGGAGCCTTCGTCGGTCTCTTCCGCTCGCTCTCGCGGGAGAGGGCCCGGCTCGCGATCGTCTCCGCCAACGTCCTCGCGCTGTTCGTCACCGCGTTCGTCTTCTTCGGGGAGGCGCGCATGCGCGTTCCCTACGACGCATTCTTCGCGCTCCTCGCCCTGCCCGTGTACGCCGAGTGGACGGCCCGGCTCCGACGAAGAAGGAAGACCTGAAGGTCGCCGACCGCGGCGCTGCTACAGTCTGCCCGTGCTCCCCTTCGTGGACGCGCCGCGGCTCTTCCTCGCGCTGTCGATCGTCTCGCTCCTCCTCGCCGCGAACGTCGAGCGGCCGATCCGCTGGCCTGCCTCCGTGGCGGTGCTGAGCTTCTTCGCGGGATGGCTCACCTCGGAGCTCGTCTTTCACGCCCTCGCCATTCAATGCGCCGTCGTCATCGGGTGCATCGCGGCGGGGGCGCTCTCGGCGTGGCCGGGCTGGGTCGCCCTCGGCTGCTCGCTCGCCGCGCTCCTCCTCCTCCTGCGTTCGATCGCTTCCTCGCGGCGCGCGGGCGAGGCGGTGCGAGGCGCGCTCGTGCGTGGCCTCGGGGAGGAGTACGCGCGGGACATCGGGGAGGGGGCGAGCGCGCTCGCGCCGGTCGAGCTCGGGGTCGGCGCGCTGGCGCTGCCATTCCGGATCCGCCACCCCGAGGTGGAGCGGATCCGGGACGTCGTCTATGTGCAGGGGGAGCAACACCGGCTCCGCCTCGACATCCATCGTCCGCGAGGGGGAGGCTCTCGGCGCCCCGCCCTCCTTCAGATTCACGGCGGCGGTTGGATCGTAGGGAGCAAGGATCAGCAGGGGCTCCCGCTCGTGACCCACCTCGCCTCTCGGGGCTGGGTCTGCGTGAGCGCGAACTATCGCCTCAGCCCGCGCGCGACCTTTCCCGATCCGCTCATCGACCTGAAGCACGCCCTCGTGTGGATCCGAGAGCACGCCGAAGAGATCGGCGCCGATCCCGACTTCATCGTCGTCACGGGCGGCTCCGCGGGCGGGCACCTCGCCTCGCTCGTCGCCCTCACCGCGAACGACCCTGCCTACCAACCCGGATTCGAAGACGCCGATACGAGCGTGCGTCGCCTTCTATGGCGTCTACGATTTCACGGATCGCTATGGTGTGTGGCCCCACCGCGGTCTGGCGCGATTGCTCGAGTGGTGGGTCCTGAAGGCCCCCCTCGCCACCGAGCGCGATCGATTCGAGCGCGCGTCACCGATGGGTCAGGTGCACGATCGCGCCCCCCCCTTTCTCATCGTGCACGGCGATCGCGACACGATGGTCCCGGTCGAGGAGGCCCGCCATTTCGCAGCGGATCTGCGCAAGGTCTCGAAGGCGCCCGTCGTCTATCTCGAGGTGCCGGGAGCGCAGCACGCGTTCGAGGTGATGCCCTCGATCCGGACCGCGTTCGTGATTCGGGGCGTCGAGCAGTTCTTGAACACGATCCACGCCCACTACGAGCGATCGCGCACGACCGACGCGGCCCCCGCCTCGACCGAGACGTGACGAGCGAGGTTGTCGAGCGTTTGGGCCGTGCCCACCTCGACCCCGACCTTCAGGAACTGCTCGAGGTGCTCGCGCGAGGGGCACGCGATCGAGACCGTCATCTCCGTCGCTTCGCCGGACGACTCGAGGCGCACCGTGCCGACCGCGCCCATCGCCTCGAACACGAGGAGCGAGGGCGGATCGATCTGTTTGTAGACCCCCGTGAAGGGGGGCCCGTGTGCGTCGCCATCGGGGACGAGCTCGAAGGCACCCCCAGGCCGAAGGTCGACGTTGCATCGCGCGAGGGGGGTGCCGGTGGGATCCCACCAATGGCGGAGGTGCTCCGGGTGCGTCCACGCGTCGAAGACCCGCACCCGCGAGACGGGGAGCCGCCGCCGGAACCACAAGGTGAGCCCATCGCGATCGATTGTCGTCTTCGTCTTTTCGTGATCGAACATCTTCTCTCTCCTATCGGTGCTTCTCGTCTTCGTTGGTCAGGTAAGCTTCCAATTGGTCGAACCGCTTCTCCCATTGCTCGCGGAACGGGCGTAGCCAGCCATCCACGTCCTTGAGCGGACCACCGAGGACGAGGCGTCGCGGGCGCCGCTGCGCGTCTCGTCCCGTCCGAATGAGGCCGCTCCGTTCGAGCACCCCGAGGTGCTTCGAGATCGTCGGCTGGGTGAGCCCGAACGGTCGGGCGAGCTCCGAGACAGTCGCTTCCCCGTGAGCGAGGCGGGCGAGGATGGCCCGCCTCGTGGGATCCGCGAGCGCGGCGAACGCGAGGTCCAGTCGATCCTGTTTGTCCATTGCCAAAAAGCTATATAGCCAATGACGACTATACGCAAGGGGGTCCACCCCTGAAAGAGCGGACGGGGGCGCGTCGTCTTCTCCGGAGGCCTCCCCCCGGGAATGCCTGAGGAGGACCCGGCGTACCAACGGCCGGGCCGCCAATCCCGCTCGAATCCTGCTTCGGTGTCCTTTCGAGGGACCGAGCCAAGGAAAAGAGAGGGAACCTTTCTAAGGGGACGGGGTCCTTGTCACATTCTGGATACCCGCCGCGACGAGGGTGGAGGTGAGCGCGATGAACAGGCTCCTTGGTGGTGCTCTTTGGGTGGGACTTTCGGGTGCATTCGTCGTGGGGGTCGGCTGCAGCGGCGCCTCCACGAACACGAGCAGCGCTCCGCAGGAGCCAAAGTCGATGTTGGGGGTGAGCGCTCGATCGTGCGAGCGGGCTCATCCGGGGGTTGGTGCCGCTCGCTTCTCCGAGCTGAGGCAGGGCGGCGTCGTGGCGCTCGCTCGCCACGGGACGAAGACCCTCGCCTACGTCGCCGATGAGGACACCGGTGCGATCCACACCATCGACGTGGACAAGAAGGAGCAGATCGCGAAGACGCCTCTGAAAGGGTCTCCGGCGCAGCTCCTCGTTTTGGCGGATGGTCGTGTTGCCGTTACGATCAAAGACAAAAACCTCGTCGAAGTGCTCGAGCCCGGGGACGCTCCGGACAAGGCGCTGACGTCGCTCTGCACGCAAGAAGTCCCGGCCGAGCCGGTCGCGCTGGCGGAGACCAAGGACGACGCGACCCTCCTCGTGACCAGCGCGTGGGGCGCCGCCATGACCGCCCTCGACGTCGCGTCCCTCACCCCTCAGTACGCCGTGGATCTCCCGAGGGAGCCGCGCGCCATCCTCGTCGACGACACGGGTGAGCGGGCGTTCGTCTCTCACGGCATCGGGGCGAAGCTCTCGATCGTGGATCTCGTCTCGAGCAAGCACGAGGTCCGCGGGATCGACATGGGCGTCATGAGCGCCTCTCAATTCGCAGCGCGGGGCACCGATCGAAAGCGCACCGGCTCACAAGGCTACGCGCTCGTGAAGGCCGAGGTCGGAGTGCCGACGGGGACGATGAGCGAGCAGCCTCCCGTCGTCGGCGAGAAGCCGAAGTCGCCCAATCCCGCCCCCGCTCGCAAGCCGCCTCCCAGCGCGCCCGTCGAGAACGGCAAGCCCGCCCAGGTCACGCCCCAGGGCCGCATCTTCGTCCCCATGGTCACGGTGGATCCGGGCGATCCGAACGTGCGCTCGCAGGCCTACTATGGCGAGAGCCGCAATGGCCTGCCCAAGGAGGCCCCCATCGTCAGCGTGATCGACGCGGGCGCCGAGCGGTCGATGACCCGGGCGGCCATGTCGCTCGGGACGCCGATGACGCAGGAGTGCCTGCTTCCGCGCGCGGCCGCGACGCGCTCCTCCAACGGCACCCTGTTCGTGACCTGCCTCGGCGTGGACACCCTCCTCGAGCTCGATACCCGCGGCGCGGATCCCATTCGCCTCGAGCGCCGTCGGTGGTCGGTGCCCTCCGGTCCGACCGGCGTCGCGATGGATGACAAGGCGGGACGGGCCGTGGTTTGGTCGCAGTTCGAAGGCGTCGTCTCCATCGTCGATCTCGAGGGCGACAAAGTCGATCTCGTGAGCGTCTCCTACGACCCGACCCCGGAGGTGAAGCGGATCGCCCTCGGTCGGCAGATCTTCCACACCACCGACGATCTCCGGATCGCCAACGACGGGGTCGCGTGCGCGAGCTGCCACCCGGAGGGACGCGACGATGCCTTCACGTGGTCGACGCCGGAAGGTCCTCGCCAGACGATCATGCTCGCGGGGAGGGCGCCGGACACCGAGCCCTACGGCTGGCAGGGCAAGCACGGTGATCTGAAGACCTATCTCGGCAACACGTTCAGCCGGCTCGGGGGCAGCGGCATCCACGGCGCCGAGCTCGACGCGCTCGTCGCGTATGTCCAGAAGGTTCCGGCGCCGCCGCAGCTCGTGTCGCACACCTCGCCCGCCGTCGATGAAGGCCGAGAGATCTTCATGGACACCTCGACCGGCTGCGCGAGCTGCCACGTCGCGGGCGGCGGCGTCGACAAGGTCACCCACGACGTCGGCTCCAAGGCCATCGCCGACAGCGACACCAAGTTCGACACGCCGTCGCTCCTCTTCATCCGCGGCACCGGCCCCTACTTCCACGACGGGCGCTACAAGACGCTCAACGAGATGCTCAACGCGTCGGACTCGGAGATGGGGCACACGATGCAGCTCACCGTCCGTCAACGGGCTTCTCTCGAGGCGTACCTGAACTCGCTCTGAGCCGAGCTGCCGAGGACATCGCAATGGCAACGTCCAGACTCGTTCTCTTCAGCGGCGCGGTCGTGATCGGCCTCGTCGGATGCGCGTCCCAGCCCAGCAAACAGGCCGCGTCCCCGGCCCCCAAACCGTCCCCGAGCGGATCGGTCGCGAGCAGCGAGTCGGCCGCGAAGGGCGGCGCGGCGGAGAAGGCGAGCGCGAAAGCCGTCCCCGATCCCCTCGCCGTCGCGCTGTCCGAGCCCACGCCGTTCGAGAAGTTCGGCAAGGGCTCGGTCGACCGGCGCGCGCGCGTGGGCGACACGAGGGCTCGTCACAAGACGGTCTTCCCCTTCGAGGTCGCGGGGCTCCCGACCGCGACCGTGAAGGCCGGCTTCAAGGACGAGGAGGCCCCACGGACCGTCAGCGGCGCCTGGGCCAAAGAGGTCGTAGCGAAGAAGAACCAATACAACTACGGCTATGGGGCCGGCTACTCCTACAACTCGGTGACGGTCGAGGGGGAGGGGTTCAGCTCCGGTTCCATTCGCGTCGGCGCCGCCCAGGGGATGTTCTATCGACGCGACGGCGCCTATTACGGCGGCGTGAGCGTCATGTGCGGACCCAACGAGGGCATCCAGTCCATTCGCTGGGAGGGCCTCGTCAAGAAGAAGGGGGAAGCGAAGCCCACCGACAAGAAGGCGGGGAAGGATCCGTTCCTCACCGCCGCCCCTTCCGACGACGAGGCGACCTACGAGATCGTGGATGGCTGGTTCGATCGCAAGGAGTGCAAGGCGGTCGCGGTTCGGCGTCAGACCATCAAATTGAAGACGGTCGTCTCCGACACGCTCTATGCATTCCGAGACTGCGACGAGGCGGGGTGCGACGCGAAGACGACGCTCGGCCTCGTCATCCCCTACGCCACCGCGGCCGTGTCGCAGAACGATGGGACCGTCCTCCCGAACGCCAACGCCGCGACGAGGATCCTCGTCCCGGTGCGACGGGGCGGGAGCGAGGGCATCCTCGCGTCCACCTATCGCGCGGAGCCGGGCGCGGCCTTCTTCACGCGTACGCTCTCCGTCGAGATCATCCAAGGCACGGCCGACGAGAAGCCGTTCGCGACGGCCTTCGTCGAAGACCCGCGCTGACCCTCAGGCGTCCTCTCGCCCTCGATCGTCTCGCGCGATCGGGGGCGCTTCTCATTTCACGTCCCGCCCTGACCGTAGCCGCCGCCTGGGCCATAGCCGCCGCCTTGTCCTTGGCCCTGGGGACCATAGCCGCCGCCTGGTCCTTGGCCCTGGGGACCATAGCCGCCGCCTTGTCCTTGGCCCTGGGGACCATAGCCGCTGCCATGCCCATAACCGGCCGGACCATAGCCGGCGCTGGCCCCGGGAGCTTGATTGGGGCTGGGCATGGGGGCCTGCCCAGGCTGCGGGTTGGGATATCCCGGCACCGGTTGCCCTTGGGGGAACGCGGCGGCACCGGCCACGGCCGGCTTCGGCCCGACCCCGAGGGCAGTCAGCACGCACCCCACCATGGCCGCGAGGGAGGCCGCCACCATCAGGTAGACGCCGGATCCGGTGGGGAGATCGACTTTGCTCGGCTTCATCTGGAGGAACGACATTCCGCTCGTGAGGACGAAGAACCCGAACACCATCGTGAGCCAGCCGAGGACCTGCGCCCCCCCGCGGCTCTTCACCGCCGAGAGGATGATCGTCACCACCAGCAGGAGCATGACCAGCGACGCGACGCCGGCGAAGCCGAGCCCCGCCGCCGCCCAAACCTCGTCGCGGCTGTCGATGCGCTCCATCAAGAAGTCTCGCTTGCAGGGCTCGGTGTTGAAGCACCGCTCAGCGAACACGGGGCCGGTGCTCACGTGCGATCGGCCTCGGGTCCCCTCGAACCAACTGGTCGAGACGACGGAGAGAGGCAGCAGAACGAGGGCAATGACGCAGCTGATGATCCCGCCGATACGCATGATCGCCTCCAACGTCGCGTCGGCGCAGCCCCCGCGCGAAGGGCCCAGGCTACAAGCAAACCCACTTCGGTCAAACCCGCGGCGACGAAGTGTGTTGACGAGCACCACCCCGAGGACCGATCGTCGAAGGAACAAGCAGGTGGCGCGCCCTTCCCGAGACTCGACCATGGATGACGTCGCAGCAGAGCCCGATGCCGTGCCGGCGACCGTGCGGGGCGCGGCGCGGGAGCGGATCGTGGACGCCGCGTTTCGGGTGCTCGCCGCGAGGGGGAGCCACGGCGCGTCCATCAAAGAGATCGCCCGCGCGGCGGGGGTGGCGGCCGGCCTCGTCCATTACTACTTCACGTCGAAAGAGGCCCTCCTGCTCGAGGTCGTACGCGAGCTCGGGCGACGCTATCGGGAAGAGCTTCTGAACGCGCCGCTGCCCGCGGATCCGATCGATCAGACGAGGACGCTCCTCGCCCAGGCGAAGGAACGCGCGCTCACGATGCCGGATTGGTATCGACTGCTCATCGACTTGGACGCGCTCGCCCTGCGGGACGCTGCCCTCGCGAAGGAGGTGGCGGAGATGAAGCGAGAGGTGCGTTCGCAGATTGGAAGGCTCGTGAGCGGCGTCGAGGAGAGCCTGCGCGCCCCCCTCGGGGAGGGGCCCGAGTCCTACGCGGCCGTGCTCACCGCCTCCGTCGACGGCCTCGTCGTGCAGAAGCTCGTCGACAGCGAGTTCGACCTCGACGGGGGCTTCGCCGCCCTCGAGAGCCTCCTCATTGGGTTGTTGCGCTCGCGTGCGGGATGAGACGCATCGCCGCGCCTTGACACGCGGCCCGAATTGTCAGCTCCTCTTCGGTGATGGGCGACTCCTTCGCGACGATGATGTCCTTCCCGCTTTCGGTGCGGCACGTGCTCGAGCGCGTACGAGCGCTCTTTCCCGATGTCGAGGTGGTCAGCCGTGGCGTCGATCGCTCGCTCCGCCGGAAGACCTATCGCGAGGTCTATGATCGTTCGGAGCAGCTCGCGCGCGCCCTCACCAGGCTCGGCGTCCGTCCCGGAGATCGGGTGGGGACGCTCTCGTGGAATCACCACGAGCACCTCGAGTGCTACCTCGGCATTCCGGGCATGGGCGCGGCCGTCCATACCCTCAATCTGAGGCTTCATCCCACCGAGCTCGGGTACATCGCGAACCACGCCCGCGACGTCGCGGTGATCGTGGATCGTTCATTGATGCCGCTCTTCTCGAAGTTCCGAGGCGCGATCACGTCGCTGAAGCACGTGATCGTGGTGCGCGACGACGGCGGCGCGGTCGAGGGGGAGGATCTGGACTACGAGGCGCTGCTCGCGGCCGAGGAGGTCGGCGAGCACGGGCTCGGCTACGCGCCCGCAGAGGGCCCGTTCTCGGGGCCGCTCGACGAGGGCGCGTGCGCGATGATTTGCTACACGTCCGGGACGACGGGGCACCCGAAGGGCGTCGCCTACTCGCATCGCTCGACGATCTTGCACGCAATGGCGGGCTGCATGCGGGACACGATGGGGCTCGGCGCCGACGACGTCGTCCTGCCGGTGGTGCCGATGTTCCACGCCGCGGCGTGGGGGCTGCCATACATGGCGGTGATGGCGGGGGCGAAGCTCGTCTTTCCCGGGCCGCACTTGGACCCGGAGAGCTTGCTCGACCTGATCCGACGCGAGCGGGTGACGGTCGCGGCGGGCGTCCCCACGATTTGGAATGGCATCCTCGCGATGCTGGACGCCGACGGCAAAGACGGCGGTGAGAAGCGCTGGGACACCTCGTCGGTGCGCACGATGGTCATTGGGGGAGCGGCCGCTCCCCGCGCGATGATCGAGGGGTTCGATCGCCGCCACGGCCTCGTCGTGACCCACGCCTGGGGAATGACGGAGACGAACCCGCTCGGGACCCTCGCCCTCGTCACGCCAAAGGTCCGCGCGCGCGGGCCGGAGGCGGTCCTCGCCGCACGCGCCTCTCAGGGGATGCCGGTCCCGTTCGTCGAGACGCGACACGTCGACGACGAAGGCCGGCAGCTGCCGTGGGACGGCACCAAGATGGGCGAGCTCGAGGTGAGGGGCCCTTGGGTGGCGAGCGGGTACGTCAACGCGGAGGGCGCGGACCGATTCACCGCCGACGGCTGGTTCAAGACGGGCGACATCGTCACGATCGACGCGGACGGATACGTGCGCATCGCCGATCGATCGAAGGACGTCATCAAGTCGGGGGGCGAGTGGATCAGCAGCGTCGCGCTGGAGAACGCGCTCATGGCCCACCCCGCCATCTTGGAGGCGGCCGTCTTCGCCGGCCAGGACGAGCGGTGGGGGGAGCGTCCCATTGCCGCGATCGTGTTCAAGCCTGGGGCATCCGCCGATTGGAGCGAGCTCGCCGACCATTTGAGGGACGCGTTCCCCAAATACTGGCTCCCCGACCATTACATTGCGCTCGATCAGATCCCCCGCAACTCGACCGGCAAATTCCTCAAGTCGAAGCTTCGAGAGCTCTATGGTGACGCGCTATCGAAGAAGAGCGCGCGCTGAGCGCTTCGCGCTCGGATCACAAAGCCAGAGGCGGATGCTCGCGGTTCGCGCGCATCCGCCTCGGTGTTTCGGCGAAGGGTCCTGATCGGGGGAAAGCCCGCGGCGGAGCGCCCGCTGCGGGATGCAACCCTCAGCGCCGCTCAGCGCGAGGACGGGTTCGCCAGGACGTTCTGCAGATCGCCGCAGAACACGACCGGGGCCGGCTGCATCTCCGGGTAGGCGTCGAGGAACGCCTTCGCGATCTCGTTGCACGTGCCGCCGGAGCCGCAGCGGCAGGAGTACGCTGCGTTCGGTCCCGTCGTCCGCGGGTTGACGACATCCCATTGCACCGGCTCGCAGGTGCCGGCGACGCCCGGCTGCGCAGCGCCGACCGTCCAAACCTTCTTCGCCTCGAGGAAGCTGCGGATGCGCGTCCAAGAGGTCTCTGCGTCGGAGCTGTTGCCGACGAGGAGCACGGCGGTGGCGAGGGCGCACTCGGCCTTCGTCTCCGTGACCGAGCCCTTGTCCGCCATCGCGCTCGAGGCGCCGACGGCGGCGAAACAACCAAACGTGGCGACAGCAGCGATGCGGATACCAATCTTCTTCATGTCTCTAACCTCCGGCCAGGACGGCCACACCCGATACGCCCCCTCGCCGTCACTGCTTCCCGGCGTGAAGGAACCCCAAGCGCCACGGATGCTAGGCGGACTTCATGTCGCTTGACCACTACAATGTTTTAGGTGTCTGAAATGATTGGCGAATCGGCTTCAATTCGGCAAACGATTCACCCTCACGCAATCGCGCGGAGGAAGGCTTGGGGATCCGCCGGTGAGACGAGGAGCGGCCGGCCCGAGGAGCGCTCGATGAGGACCCAGGCGTCGCGTGTCGTCAGATAGGTGGTGACCCAGCCGCGCTTGGAGGTCCAGAGCAGGCCGAAGTTGCCGAACAGGCCGCCCACCCCGACGCGCCAGGGCCATCCCATCACCGCGCTCAGCTCGCTCCTCGGCAGCACGCGAGCGTGGGTGATCGTCGCCCGCTCGACCGAGGTGGAGCGCACCGGGAACACGATCGTGAGCCGCGCCTCGTCGATCACGAAATGGGTGGGCCGCATCGCCACGAATACCGCGATCGCGGCCGCGACGAACGCGGACGCCATTGCAATGGCGTTCGTCCTCATTTCGGAGCGGGTGATGGCGGCGAGGATCCAAATCACGGGAATGGCGAGCAGCACCCCCGTGACGAGGACGAAGACGGGGGCCATCGGCGCCATCGCGAGCCGGGCCGGCCCGCGAGCCTCGTCGGCGGTCTCGCTCCGCTCGGCGGTGGCGCGAGCTCGAGACGCACGCCGCCCCATGCTTCAGCTCCTCTCGAGACGCGCGGGCAAGGCAGCGTTTTCGCGGACCATGAGGGCGGGTATAGCGGACGGCCTCGGAGACGCCAACGATGGAGATCCCCCTGATTGAGACGGACCGCCTCGTCCTGACGGTGCCCGGTCCAGAGCACGCGCTCGAGTTCGTTTCGTTCACGATCGAGAACGAGGCGCGGCTCACCCCGTGGGAGCCGCCGTGGCACGAGTCGATCCGGTCGGTGGACTTCTGGAGCAAGCGGCTCGCAGATTGGCGGGACGAGGCGGTGCGGGGGGTCTCGTGTCGGCTCGCGATGTTCGAGCGGGCACCCGGTGGAGAGCTCGTGGGCCAGGCGAACATCACCGCGGTCGTTCGAGGCGCGCTCCAAACCGCGAACCTCGGGTACCGGATCGGCGGCCGATTCGAGGGGCGCGGGCTCATGCGAGAGGCGGCGGAGGCGGCGATCCTCCACGGGTTCGACGCGCTCGAGCTCCACCGCATCAGCGCGAGCTACCAGCCGACGAACGAGCGCAGCGCGGGGCTCCTCCGGCGGCTCGGCTTCGTCGTCGAGGGGTACGCACGCGACTACCTCTTCGTGGGCGGCCGATGGGCAGACCACATCCTCACGTCTCGGCTGAACCCACGGTGGCGCGGCCCGCTGCGCGCCTGAGCGCGCGCGCCGCCGCCGGTGTAGCATCGAGGGGCCGTGACCGCCCGCACCTGTCAGACGCTGCCCGCGGAGGGATGCGTCCTGCAGATCCCCCGCACTCCGCTCATTCCGCTGCGCCTCGCGGCCGAGGATCCCCTCGTCTACTGCAAGCTCGAGTTCCTCAACCCCTCTGGGTCCACCAAGGATCGCATCGCCTCGCACATCCTCGGGAAGGCCTGGAAGCAAGGCGTGCTCAAGAAGGGCGACCTCGTCGTCGAGGCGTCGAGCGGGTCGACCTCGATCGCGATGGCGATGGTGAGCGCGCAGCTCGGCCTGCGATTCGTGGCGGTGATGCCGGAGGGGGTCTCCAGCGAGCGCTCGATGATGATCCGCGCCTTCGGTGGTCAGGTGCGGACGACCCCGCGGCAGGAGGGCATCGCGGGCGCGGTCGCGCTCACGGAGCAGATCTCCAGAGACGAGGGGGCGTTCTGTCCGCGCCAATTCGAGAACCCCGAGAACGCGGAGGCCCACCGCTTCGGCACCGCGCGCGAGATCGTCGAGCAGATCCCAGGCGGTACCCTCGACGCCTTCGTGAGCGGCGTCGGCACCGGCGGGACGCTCGTCGGCATGTACCAGGGCTTTCGGGACCACGGCATCCTCGCCCGACCCGTCGCCGCCATCCCGATCACGCGGGCGGGGGCCGATCCGGTCGGGTGCTTCCACGCCCCCGAGACGTGCTGCTTCTCGTCTCGCATCCCGGGGGTCATCGAGCGGATGAGCAAGCTCTACGTGCCCGACGCGCTCGAGGCCCTCGAGGAGCTCGAGATCGAGGACGAGCGGGCGCTGGCGACGGCGCGGGCCCTCATCCTCGAAGGCTTCCCGGTGGGGCCCTCGAGCGGCCTCAACTTCGCGGCCGCGATCGACGTCGCCCGCCGCCTCGGTCCGGGGGCGAAGGTCGTGACCGTCCTGCCCGATCGGATGGAGCGTTACTTCTCGACCGAGCTCTTTCGCGCGTAGCGGCGCCGGGGGGCGGCACGCAACGTTGCGCCTCGGGCGCGCTCCCCTCACGCGCGGCGACGAACCGGCGGTTTTCGCTCGGAGTGGGCTGGCACATGCGCTGCTGAAGGGCGACGCGCGGGCAAGCTCGCCCGCCCTACAGGAGACGACGAATGAACGCTGCGAAGTGGCTCTCG
>JBGAID010000099.1:0-41729 GCA_044225865.1 Polyangiaceae bacterium
CTCCGGATCGGGCGGGGGGGGCGGGGCGGCCGCGCTCGCCGGCCCGGGACGTTCCGATGCGGAAGCGGCCGGCCTCTGCGCGCGCGGCGCCTCGTCCTCGTCGTCGCTCGACGAGACCTTCTTCGAGGGCTTCGAGACGAGGAGCAGCGCCAGCACGATCACGCCGATCGACGCGACCGCGATCGCGCCCATCCCCACCCAGAACGCGGCGCCGCGCGCGGGCGCGACGGGCCGAGGACGCACGACCCACGACCGCGGCGCCTCGACCACCTGCGCCGGCGCCGCCTCGAGGGCCCTCAGCTCGTCCCGCATGGCGCGGGCGTTCGGGTAGCGCGCGGCTCGGTCGAACGCGAGGGCGCGATCGACCACGCGCGCGAGGCGCGGATCGACGCGCGGGGCGATCTGGGCGAGCGAGGGCGCGGGCATCGACCCCATCTTGATGAGCATCTCCGCGTCCGTCTCCGCCTCGTGGACGGGGCGCCCAGCCAGGATCCGAAACATCGTCGCCCCCACCGCGAAGACGTCGACGCGGCCGTCCACGTCGGCGGCGTGGATCTGCTCCGGCGCCATGTACGGCGTCGTCCCGAGCATCGCCCCCGTGCGCGTGTGCACCGCCGACGACTCGCGCATCCGCGCGATGCCGAAATCGAGCAGCTTCACCCCGCCGCCTTTGGTGAGGAAGACGTTGTCGGGCTTGATGTCGCGGTGGACGATCCCCGCCTCGTTCGCGACCGCGACGATCTCGAGGACGCTCGCCATGATCGACGCGAGCTCCGGCTCCGAGATGGGAGCGCGGTGGGCGCGCTGCCCGAGCGACTCGCCCTCGAGCATCTCCATCACCATGAACGGCGCCCCGTCCGAGTCCACGTCGATGTCGATCACCTTCACGATGCCGGGGTGATCGAGCCGACTCGCCGCGCGCGCCTCTTGCTCGAAGCGCGCCCGCATCTCCTTCGAGACGGCGATGTACGGGTGGAGGATCTTGATCGCGTCGACCCGCCCGATCGGATGGGTCGCAGCGTAGACGGCCGCCATCCCCCCGAGCCCGAGCAGCCGATCGAGGTGCCACTTGCCTCGGACGGTGCGGCCGACGCGCGCCTCGCAGCGCTCCAGATCTTCGTCGGCCATCACCATGCGCGAGCCGCCCGATATTACGTGATCGGGACGCGACCGGCGCGGGTCACTCGACCGTGAACGACACCGGCTCGCTCACCCACGGCCCGCCGTCCTGGAGGACCCGGTTCTCCTCGAACTGCGCGCTCTCCACCGTCGCGGTGATGGGCTTGCCCGCCCCGACGATCTTCTGCCACACCGTCGCGTCGGGCGTGTACGAGGTCGCGAGGGTAAAGACGCGCACCAGCTCCGGATCGTCCGCCGTCGACAGGACGAGGAAGTACGCGGGGCCGTTCACGGGAACCCCGTGCGCGTACGCAGGTCGCACGTTCGAGAGGGCCCTCTCGAGGAGCCGCATCCCGAGCCTCTCGAGCAGCGAGTCGTTCGAGGGTCGGATCTCGATGCGCGCCGTCGCGCCGTCATGCCACGTGAACGCGATCGGGGCGGCCGCCGCCACCACCTCCGCGTCCGTGGGGGCGTCGATCACCGCTGCCTTCGCCGGCTCGTCCTTCGGCGTCGCGGCGAGGAGCGCGTCGAGCGCTTCGTCTGTCGCCTCCGCCTCGTAGATCACGTCCGCGAGCGGATCCTCGCCGCCCGCCCCGCCGCCTCCGGTGCCCGAGCTATCGCCGCAGCCACCGAACAAGCCGAGCCCGAGCGCGAGCGCCCCCGCCGCACCCCCGACCAAGAAGAGCCGCACCTTCATGGCGCGCAGATTACCAGCCCCCTCCTGCGGGCGGGTCGCGACAATCTGTCGCACGGACGCGGCGTCTTCGCGGCCCGGACCGAGCCTTTGATCCCATCGCGCTGACCAAGTCGCGATGGGCGCGCGCGTTGCTCCGGTCCACTGTCCACGATATTGAGAAACGGTGGGCGCCGAGCATTTGGACATCGACACACTCGCGCCCGCGGCCGCCATTGCGCTGGCGATTCGGCTCCATCAGAGAGGCGAGCTCGACCATGCCACTTGGAGAAGGCGGAAGAGAGCCATGAAGCGTTCGCGCTTCGGGAGCACGCACGCTACGTGCACGCTTCGGAGCACGTCATGGGCCTGCTGCGAGCCTCGGGGTTCCGCGCCATAGGAGCCACCGAGCACGCGCTGCGATTGGACTATGGCGGTCCGGTGATCGGGCTCGTCTTCACGGCCTCCCTCGATCCACGGGCGCCGGTGGCGACTCAACCCCTCAATGGTCCGCCGCCCGGTCGACGCTGAGGTCCAACCGCTCGACGACCGAGTCGCTCCAGCACCGCACGTCGCCTTCGGTCGTGACGCCGCAGCTCTTGCCCGATCCGCCGAGCACGCGCCCGACCTCGAGCACGAGAGCCCCATGTCCCAACGATACTGCTTCCGCGCGCGCGATGACGCACGGACCGATCGCCGCGAACGCTCCGCGGGGTCGCGCTTCCAAATTCGGAGCGCGCGGCACCCCTCCCGCGAGGAGCTCCGTGAGGAGCGACGAGCAAGGGAGGGGTCGGCGAGCGGAGCGAGCCGGGGGTGGGCACCCGACGCTATGAAAACAGTAGCAATGCCCACCCCCCTCGTCGCTTCGCTCCTCGGCCCCTCCCACGTTCGTCGCTGCGCTCCTCACGGGAGGGGTCACTCCGCGCCGCGCTGACAATACTGGAGCTCACCGTCCGCGCCCGCGCCGGGGCACGCGCCGAGTCGTGAGACGGAGGCGAACGTCGCGCGGAGGACGTCGGGCGTGCCTTCGACCATTTCGTAGTCGATGGTGGAGCCGGGACCGATGCAGTAGACGGCGCGCGCATCCGGCACGCCGTCGGGAAGGATCAAGTAGCCCGAGGGGAGCTCGGTGGTTTGCCTTCCCGTGCTGAGAAGGTCGATGTCGTCGACGTGCATCGCGACGAAGCCCATCACCGGATCGGGGACGGCTTCGAAGTCCCATTGCGGGCTACCGATCAATGCGAGGCCCGTGACGAAGTACGAGTCGAAGGGCAGATCGAAGCTCGCGCTCTCGAGCGTGCTCGTCAAACCGGTCTCGCAGGTGTCGTCGCCGAAGCACGCGCTGACGGTTCCGGAGACAGGCTCGCCCGGGCACGCGCCGAGGGTGGAGAGCGAGCGGAAGGTCGCGGAGGCGGTCCTCCAGTCGTCGCCCCTCGCGATGGTGGAGCCCTCTCCCACGCACACCCAAGCGCCCGGTTGGGCGCTGTCGTCGGGCATGCGCAAGAAGCCAGTCGCGTCCATGGGCGCCGTGTCGGGACCTTGGAGCTCGAGATGGAGGGCGCCCCGCTCGCCGAAGTCGGCGTGAAGGGTGTTCGTATTCATCGCTCCGAAGGCGGTGAAGCTCTCGTCGATCGGGGCGCCTTCGAGCATCCCGGCGACCCGCGCCTCGAGCGGATCACACTCGAGGGCGGACGCGTGCTCTCCGCCTGCCCCACCCGAGCCGCCCGCGCCTGGTCCGCTGCCTCCGAGGGGCCCCCCCGCTGACGAAGGCGCGCCGCCGCCGCCCGTGCCACCGCGGCCTCCGGTGCCGGTATCGTCACCGCAAGCGACCAACCCGACACTCGAGCCACAAGCCAAGAACGCAATCCAAAGAGCTCGCATGTTCGCCTCCATGACGGGGATCAAAGACAACGGGAGACGCGGTAGCGGCCTTCTGCTTCGGGGAGCGCGGAGGTGTCGAGCCGCACCTCCATTCCCTCGAGGTCGATGCTCTCGATCTTCAAGGTGCCCTCGGTGAGCGGGCCGAGCTCGCCCGTGCACTCGCTCCCTGACTGCTCGCCCTGGAGGAGCACCACCCGCACCGCCGGGTCGGCGAAGTCGTAGGTGCCCGGCGCCACGTAGTCGGGAGGGATCGCGATCGACAAGTGCCACCCCGTCGCGCACACGGCAGGGTCGAGCGCCGATTGATCGTCGCAGTCGATCTTTTGCGAATCGATCTGGATGTAGAGGGCGGTCGGATCGGCGTCGGGGGCCTCCGGGTCGGGCCGGAGCCATCCCTGGAGGTCCTCGTACGCGAGCGCGATCGCCGGCTGCGGCTCGTCGTTGTGATCGCCGACGACGAGGGGCGCGGTGCACGCGACGAGGGGCGCGACGGCGAGCGCGAGCGCGACGAGCGATGTGTTGCGGCAAGCAGGAGCGGATGTCATACGGGCTGCATGGCCGTTCCCTCGGGAGCGCTTCACGGAATCGTGTCTATCGCGAGACGCGGCTCCTTCTTTCTCTCCTCGGCGCTGTTCTCGATGCTCGCTTTGGCGAGCGGAGCCTCGCGCGCCCAAGAAGAAGGACGGCCGCTCTCGGAGGCAGTGCAGCTCCACGGCGGCCGCTGCCTCGAGGCGCCGTCGTTTCACTCCGCCGTCGGCGCGTGGCTCGGTCGATCTCGGATCGATCGACGGGTCACGGTCGAAGTGGACGAGCTCGCCGACGGGGTGGAGGTCCGCGTTCGGCGCGACGGCGGGCTCGTGGGCGAGCGACGCATGGAGCTCGGAGGGCGGCCTTGCGACGAGGTGCGCGCCGCCGTCGCCCTCGGGGTCGCGAGCGCGCTGGACGCGACGCTGCTGGACGATCTGGGGGTGGCTCGCCCCGCCGCCCCCGTCGAGAGCTCCGCGAAGCCGGTCTTGCCGCCATCCCCTCCAACGCCGCGGACGCTCCCGCAAACGAGGCCACCGCGCGCGGTGGGCGTTCGAATGATGGTCGAAGAGACGGTCCTCCTGAACGTGCTGCCGAGGGTGGTGCTCGGCGCGGCCCCTGCCGTCGACGTCACGCCGCTTCGTGGGCTCGACGTCCGCGTGGGCGCGCTCTTCGGGGGCGGGGGCGGCATCCCGATCGGAGACGGGGCTGCTTCGGCGACGCTCCTCGTTGGCCGGGCGGATCTCTGTGGCGGAGGCGCGCTCGCGGGCGGTCGGGTCCACCTCCGCGGGTGCGGAGGGTTCCTCATAGGCGCCGCCCTCGCGGAGGGCCGAAGCTTCGCCGTCGTTCGAAGCTCGGCGGTGCCCTGGGTCGCCCCCGCCATTCGCGCCGACGTGAGGTGGACGCTCAATCGAACCATCGGCCTGCTCTTCTCGGCGGAGGGACTCTTTCCGCTGATCCGGCCGGAGCTGCAGGATCTGGATACGAACGGCGACGTCGTGTCGCAGAGGCCTTTTCCCATCGCGGGAGCGGCCCTCGGCGTCGGACCGGTCATCGACTTTTGAAGACTGGGCCTCTCTTTGAATGGGCGGGACGATTTCGTGAAGGAAGAGCTCGCGCCCGGCCATGAAGCTCCCGTGCCGCCCGACCGCCCCTCCGCCGAGAGCCTCTCCGCGGCGGCGCTGTTTCGAGCGCACGCGCCCTTCGTGGCCGCGTTCGTAGTGCGGCTGGGCGCGCCGAGAGAGAGCGTCGACGATCTGGTGCAGGAGGTGTTCTTGACCGCGCATCGGCGCGGAGGCTTCGAGCCCGGGGCGGCCAAGCCGACGACGTGGCTCGCCGAGATCGCCCTTCGCGTCGTGTCGTCTCACAAACGAACGGCGCGGAGGCGGAGGGTCGTGGCCGACGAAGACACGCTCGACCGGGCCGTCTCCGAGGCGGCCACGCCTCACGATGTCGCCGAGCAGCGCGACGCGCTCGCCCGCGTCCAGCGCGCCCTCGATTGCCTCGACGACGAGCGCCGCGCGGTGTTCGTCCTCTACGAGCTGATGGGCGAGTCCTGTGAAGACATCGCGGCCGGGCTGGGCGTGCCGATCGGCACCGTGCACTCGCGCCTCTTCGCCGCGCGGAAGTCCTTTCAGAAGGCTCACGCGAGGCTCTCCGCGAAGCCCGCCATGTTCAGCCTGCTCGTTCCGGGAGGGAGCCTGTGAGCCGCGATCCGATCCGCATCATGGACGACGATCGCCTCTCGGCGGAGCTGCGCGCCGATCTCCGAGCGTGCGCCGGTCCCTCCCAGGACTACGACGTGGAGGCAGGGATGAAGCGGCTCGCGGCCGGGCTCGCCGCGGGCGCGATCGCAGGGACGGCCGCCGCGCACGCGGGGGTGACCTCCACGGTGAAGGCGACGGGGCTCTCGCTGCTCGCCAAGATCGTGGGCGGCGTCGCGATCGTGGGAGCGGTCGGCGGGGCCATCTATGTCGGATCGGACGCACCGGCGCCGGCTCGGGTTGCCGCGCCGTCGGCGATCGAAGCGAGCGAGGTCGAGGCCGTCTCGATGAGGGCGGTCGCGAGCGCAACCGCCGCGATCACCGCGTCAGCGGTGGCATCGGCGTCGAGCGAGGCGCCCACGTCCGAGGTCGCCAGCTCGGAGGCCTCGGCGTCGGCCGCGCCCGCTCATCCGAAAAGCAGCCACGCGATCGCATCGGCATCGGCATCGGCATCGGCATCGGCCGAGTCGAGCATCGTCAAAGAGGAGATCGCCTTCATGGCCGAGCTTCGTCAGAAGGCGCACGCCGATCCGGCGGCGGCCGCGGCGATGGCCGACGAAGGGCAAGCTCGCTTTCCGCACGGTCTATTCTGGCAGGACCGTGAGGCGATCGCCGTCGAGGCCCTCATGCAACGCGGCCAACGAGACGAGGCCCGCCGTCGCGCCGGGGCGTTCCTCGTTCGGCATCCAGAGAGCCCATTCGCGGAGAGGATGCGCCGCGTGACAGGCGCCGGAGCCGATGGGGCGCCGCCCTGAGATCCGCACGGGATCACTTCGGCATCGGCTTGCGTCGCGTCGATCTGCGCCACACGCCTCGGATGAGCTCTTGGCGCGTCTCCACGAGGACGCTGCCGGTCGCGTCCTCTGTAACGATGAGCACCGGCTCGAGGACGTCTCCCTTGAAGGCGCGCTCCTCCGTCGTATGCCAGCAGCAACCGCTCTTCGAGGTGGTGATGAGGCGCTTGCGCTTCTCGTCGACGGTGAAGAGCCCGAGGTGCTCCTCCGTGAGCTCCGAGAGCGCTTCCGACTTCGCGAAGGCGCGGTCGCTCGCCAAGAACACTGCGTACGTCGGACCTCCGTAAGGCCCATCGTTGCCCACGTGCACGGCGAAGTCCTCGCGTCCGTCGAAGTTGAAATCCCCTACGACGACCGCGCCATCGCTCTCGGCAGGTGTCGTCACGACAAGTCGCCCGCTCGCGTCGGTCTGCGGCATCGCGTAGTCGAGGTTCGTCGCGAACACCTCGGCGCTTCCGTGCTTCGAGACCTCGAGCCGCACAGGCCCAGCGCAGAGACCGGCGTCGTCGGGACACCCGCCCAAGAAGACGAGGCGGAACGCGTGGCTTCCAGAAGGGCTTTCGCCATCGAACGTGGCGGTCCGAGCTTCGACCGCGGGGGCTGCGACCGGCGCCACCGTCGCAGCGGGAGCGGGAGCGGGAGGCGAGGCGGGAGGCCGCGGAACCACGACGGTCGGCGACTCGGGAGCTGGCTTCCGAGGCTCGGCACCGCAGGCGCCCACGGCGATTCCAGCCAGCACACCCAGCGCGCTTCGCGCTCGTCGGATTCTCATGGTCGCGCCTGGGAACGCCGCGCGACGCGCGCCCCTTCCAAGAACCCGCGCGAGAGCAAGAGCAGCCCAACAGATCCAGGACTCGGGGGCGGGGAACCAAGCAATACCCAGCAGCGCACGCACGTGACGACGTCGATCGAAGAGACGTGGCGGAGCAGCTCTTGGGCGGCGGGCGGGCGGCAGACGTACCTGCATAGCCGGGCCACCACCGCGCGCCTGAGGACGCGCGCGCCGGTCCGGGCTCGAGACGACGCTCCTGCGTGCGACCCCGTCTCGACACGACACAACGCTGCCAGCACCACGTCGCGAAAGCTCCGCCCTCTGCCGGCGAGCGCGAAGCGCGACGCGCCTTTCCAGCGCGCCGCTCAGGTGAAGAGCTTGTCGACCACGCCCGAGATCTCCCCGAGGGTGGGCTCGATGCCGAGGGCTTCGAACGCGGTGGTGATCACGGTGGTGGGGTGGATGTCTTGGCCGGTGAGGCTGACGTGCTGGCCGGGCTTGAGGCCGCCGGCGCGTCCGCCGAGGAGGACGACGGCGTTGTCGACGGAGTGGTTCGGGTCACCGCCGCCGTCACCGGAGCGCTGAGGATCGTCGGAGAGGCCCTTGCCGCCTTCCATGACGAAGAGGGCAGCGGTGTTGTCGAGGACGTTTCCGGCGCCCTCGGGGGTGGCCTTGAAGCGGGCGATGATGCGGGCGTAGACGTCCACGAACCAGCGGTTGGCGTTGTCGAGATCGGACTGATCGGCGGTGTGCTGGACCTCGCCGTGGAGACCGCCGATGTTGTTCCAGAGCTGGTTGCGCATCCCGCTGCCGGTCATGACGCTCGCCCCGCCGATGGTGATCACACGCGTCATGTCGCACGCGAAGGCGAGCTCGACGAGCTGGATGAAGAGGGCGGCGCGCGCCTCCTGGTCGGGGAGGTCCTGAGAGAGATCGGCCGGGTCGGTGTCGCCGAGCATGGGATCGTGGCAGCTCGGGGAGACGGTGCCGGAGATGGCCTGGATGCGCTTCTCGAGGTCGCGAATGCGGGTGAGGTGCTCGTCGAGGGTCTTCCGATCGTTGGACCCCAAACGACTTTGGAGGGCGGTGATCCGATCCTTCGCGTAGGAGAGGCTGCTCATGCGCAGGCGGCGCTCGAGCTCGATCTTGGGATCGGGCATGTCGCTCGGCGGCGAGAAGCCCGTGAAGAGCTGGTGATAGGCGAGGCTCGGTGAGGTCTGCGGCTCGATCTGGGCGTAGACGATGGGCGGCTCGTCGGAGAAGCCGGTCGTCTGCTCGTAGCAGACGGTGGTGCCGCCCGTCTGGGTGTCGAGCTGGTAGTAGAGGAAGGGGAACTTGGTCGCGGGGGCGAGGCGCTGCACGACGACCTGGTCCGCGGAGTAGTTCTGGGGCCGCCAGGTGACGCCGCTGAACCCAGAGCGCGTGCCCGTCATGACCGCGTAGGGGGCTTGGCCGTGGTAGTCGACGTTGTAGCCACCAGGCGCGTCGAGGGGCGGCGCGAAGAGGCCCGACACGACCGAGATGTCGCCGGCCACGTCTTGATCCGCGAAAGGCTGGAGCACCGGCCGGATGTCGTAGTTGGTGCCGGTCTGGGTCGGGGTCATCCCCTCCGAGGTCGAGCCGCTCGTCACGAGCGACGTCGGGCAGTGGAGGAGGAAGTACCGGAGCGGGAGCCCGGTGCCGTCTGCGTAGGCGGTGCCGTTGCCGTTGAGCATGCAGTCGAGCATCGGGAGCCCGATCGCCGTCCCGAACGCTCCGCGGAGCATCGCGCGCCTGCCGATTCTGAACCTGCTCATCTTCAATCCTCCGGCGCGACCACGCGGTAGCGGAAGCTCGGGTCCACGGCGAGGGAACGCACGAGCTCCGAGAAGTCGTAATGGGAGCCGTCGAACGCGGCGATCATCCGGTCCACGCGCTCGGCGGACGGAGACCAGTCGCGCACCGCGAACTTCACGAGGTTCGCGACGGCGCACTCGGTGATGAGGTCGATGTTCTTGGTCGCGAAGTCGCGCGGCCCGGAGAAGTCTTTCCCTTCCGCCGTCCCCGTGCCGGGGATGTCGCACGAGGCGTTGTCCTGCTCGACGTCGCGGTAGCGGCCAAGGCCGTCGTAGCGCTCGAAGCCGAAGCCGATGCCGTCGATCGTGTCGTGGCATCCCTTGCAGCTGCCGGTGCGGTGGGCGGCGTACGCGTCCGACTTGCACGAGCCCTCCGGGACCTCGACACCCTTGTCGATGGCGACGTTCGGGGGCGGGGGGAGGATGACCTCGCAGAGGAGACGGCGCCCGATCATCGCGCCGCGACGGCTCGGCAGCGTCTCGGTGAGGCGCGTCTCGCTCAGCGAGAGGAAGCTGCCCTGGGAGAGGAGGCCGGCGCGGTCGTCGTCGTAGGAGACCCAGGTCGCCTCGGTGGGGACGGTGGCGAGGCCGTAGTGGGTGGCGAGGGCGGGCGTCACGAACGTCTCCGTCGACGTCATGAGCGATGTCCAGTCCGCGCCCTCGCCGGTGAGGGCGCGATCGACGAGGGCGTCCGTCTCGGCGCGCATGTCGGCGGCGAGATCTGGATCCGTCACGAGGAGGGCGTCGTAGCGGAGCCACAGCTCGTGGAACTTGCGCATCTGCTTCTCGGCGCGCGGATCCGCGAGCATCGTGTCGACGAGGTCGGCGATGTCCGAGTCGGTGAAGACGTCGCCGCCAGCCTTGGCGAGGAGATCGTTCGACGGGGTCGTGCCCCAGAGGAAGTACGAGAGCTTCGCGAGCATCTCGTAGTTGTCGAGCTCGACGACGTCGTCGGCGACGCTCGTCCCGACCTCGACGCGATAGACGAACTCGGGGCTCACGAGGAGGCTCGCCACGACGGCGCGGACTGCCATGTAGAAGCCCTCTTGGGCGGCGGCGGGGTCGGTCGCGAAGGGGGCAGCCTCCGTCACGAGCGCGTCGACCTCGTCGCCTTCGAGCGGGCGATGCCAGACGCGGAGGCCCGCGTTGCGAACGAACTCGGTGAGGCAGGCGGTGTCGCCGGGGCCGGTGGGGGTGCAGCCCGCGAGCGCGTCGACGGCGGCGGTGTCGGCGCTGAAGTCGCGGGCGACCTCGAACGCGAGCGACTCGAGCCCCTCGACGAACACCTGGCTCGGCGACTTGGTGGCGGCGAGCGTGTCGTAGACCTCTTCCTCCGCGTGGGAGCCGGGGTTGACCGCGCTCTTCGGATCCGCGGGCAGGTTCTTCTCGGCGGCGCCCGCGATCCCGAAGACCTCGAGGACGGTCGCGTCGATCTCGCGCCGGCTGAGGCGAGGGATCGCGCTCGTGGGCGACTCGCCTTGGACGCTCTGCACGCCCGGGTCCTGCTCCGGGTCGCCGCCGATGTCGCCGACGCATCCGATGTGGAGGAGGGCAGCCGCAGCCACCGGGGCCCAACGCCCCACCCAGCCTCCCAAGGGTGGGCCACTCCACCTCACGTGACGCAAAGTCATTGCGTCGATGCTTTCTGCCGAACGCTTGGAGGTCAACGCAGATCGCAGGGTCTCGAACGGCGCTCCAGTGCCGTCGAACAGCTCCAGCGAGAGGGGAAGCGCGTGACGTTTGCTTTCGTGGTCGCGCCTTGCAATCGTCCGTGCGTGAGCCTTCGTCCCATCGCGTGTTCTCTCGTTGGGCTCGCCGCGCTCGGCGCCGCCGGATGCAGCGACGAGTCAGGGCCTTCTGGATCGAGCAAGCCCGGCACGGTCACCGTTCAGATCTCGGGGGAGGACATCGCGACCGGCGGCATCGCCTTCCCGGACGGGAGCGAGGTCGTCATCGTGGACGGGTGGGCGCTCCACTTCGATCACGTCCTCGTGACCGTCGGCCGAGCCTGGCTCGCGCGCGACCCCAACCGGAACCCCGGCGACCCCTCCGACTTCGGCGAGGAGGTGGCGGCGGCGGAGGGGCCGTGGGCCGTGGATCTCGCCCGAGACGGCGACGTCCTCGCGGCGGGAGGTGAAGGCACCGCCATCCACCTCGCCGACATCGAGGCGGAGAGCGACGGGGCGAGCCTCTCCACCGATCAGCCCTACGCCTTCAGCTTCAGCTTCGTGGCGGCGGACGACGCGGCGAGCCGCATCAACCTCGACGACGAGGCGAGCGCCCTCTACGAAGAGGCGATCGCGAAGGGCTACGCCGTCTACTACGTCGGGACCGCGACGTACGTGGGCGCGTCGAGCTGCGAGACCTCAGGCCCGGACTACGATTTCGATAGCATCGCGACGACGATCCCGTTCCGCCTCGGCTTCGACTCACCGACGGAGTACCTCAACTGTCAGAACCAGGAGAACCAGGGCAACCCGTTCGAGGGCGAGGAGTACGCGCGCGGCATCACGATCCAAGGCAACGAGGCGTCCCTCGGGCAGATCACCGTGCACCTCGAGCACCCGTTCTTCTCCGACGTGCAGCACGACCCGACCCTGTATTTCGATCAGCTCGCGGCCCGCACCGTCGGGAAGGCCGAGCCGGAGCTCACGATGGAGGATCTCCGCGGGGTGGACATCACCGCCTTCACCGACGGCGAGGGCGCCCCCCTCCCCTGGCGCGTCTGCACGGACGCGAGCCTCCCGTTCGGAGAGCCGCGCGCGTTCGAGGTGGGATCGATCGCAGTCGGCTCCGACCTCGATCCGGCCCACGGCTTGCGGGACTACCGCGACTACGTGAAGTACGTGCAGTCGACCCAGGGCCACCTCAACGGCGGCGACGGCCTCTGCTTCATCCGGCGGCGCTACCCCTCACCGCGATAGGCGCTTGCGGCGCGCGCGCACGAGGACGCTCTGGCGCTCGCGCGCCACGAACGAGGTGGGCAGGATCTTCTTCGCCTCCTGCTCCACCTTGCTCATGTAGCGGTCGTCGTGATCCGGCTCGTGATGGAAGATGGCGAGGCGGCGCACGTGACCGGCCTGGGCCAACCGCACCGCCTCCTGCCACGTCGAGTGGCCCCAGCTCACCTTCGCGGGGAACTCGTCGTCCGAGTACGTGCAGTCGTAGATCAGGAGATCGGTGCCCTCGATGAGCCCGAGGATGTTCTGATCAGGGCTCCCCGGGACGTGCTCCGTGTCGGTCACGTAGCAGACGCTCGCCCCGTCGTGCTCGATCCGATAGCCGGTGGCGCCGTTCGGGTGGTTGAGCGACGTCGTCTTCACCCGGACCCCCGCGAACAGATCGAACCCGTCGCCGGCCCGGAAGTCCTCGAACGCGAGCTTGCCGCGCATGATGTCGAGCGGGACCGGGAAGTTCGGCTCCGCCATCTGCCCGGCGAGGACGGAGCGGATGCCGCCCAAGTTCGCGGGCAGATGCCCGGCGAGGATCCGAAACGCGCGCCGCGGCTCGAAGGCAGGGGAGAAGAAGGGGAAGCCCTGGATGTGATCCCAATGGGTGTGGGAGAGGAGGATCGTCCCCGAGCGCACGTCCCGAGACAGGAAGCTCGCGCCGAGCGCGCGGATCCCCGTCCCCGCGTCGAAGACGACGTGATGCCCGGCCACCTCGAGCTCCACGCACGAGGTGTTGCCTCCGTAACGAAGGTGGGTCTTGGCCGGGCAAGCAATGCTCCCGCGCACACCCCAAAAGGTGATCCGCATGGTCATCGGGACGGGGCCCATCGTAGCCCCGCCGGAAGATTACCCGAGGCCCGCGGTACGTGACGAGTTTGGTGCTCGATGGAGGGGGGCCCCAACGAAGTTGGGGGGAGGTCTTCGCTCTATTCTCCTCGCGTGCGCGGGTAAGCCGCGCACCGGGCGACACTTCACACCGTCGTTGAAGCAACGACGGCGGAAGCTTCGTCGCCCACCTCCGGCCAGCGAGCCGAGCTGCGGGGCCTCGCGCTTGCCGCGCAACGCATCCAGCACGACGACGCCTCAGCTCCGCCCTCTCTCTCCCGGCGAGCGCGAAGCGCGACGCGCGCCCGCCCCGTCACGGCTCTTCCCAGCCCACCTCGTACACGCCGTCGTTCGCGCGCAGGCCGTTGAAGAGGTTTCGGCTCGGCTGATCGAAGGAGTCGTCTCGGAACTCGAAGCGGTCGCCTTTCTTCTCGAGCTGATCGAAGGCGACGTTGGAGAACCAGCGCTTCGGATCGACGCGGACGACGAGGGTGCCGGTCGCGGTGGGGGTGAGGTCGACGGAGATCGGGGTGACGATCCTCGTCTTGCAGATGGGGCTCGCGCCGGGGAGGGCGGGGTCGGTCGCGGGGAGCTTCCGGTTGTCTCCGATCGTGATCGACGCGGAGAACGGGTAGCTCTCGCCGTCCTTCGTCGCCGTGCCTTCGATCTCGGCGATGATGGTGGGATCGGAGGTGGCCTCGATGTCGCCTCCGGAGAGCCAGATCTCGGCGGTGTGGGCGCGCTCGGAGGTGGCGAAGGCCTTGGACGGGAAAGGCTGCGGCTCTGGATCGAGGACGTTCACGTCGAGCCCGGAGGTGACCTCCGCGACGTAGAGCCCCGCGAGGTAGCAGCTCGTGTCGGAGGCGACGCTCGTCGGCTCCGTCTTGTTCAAGTAGACGGCGCCGATGTGGAGCACCGCCTTGTCGAGCACGACGTCGAAGCCACGGTTGGTTCGGAACTGGTACGGCTGACCGGCCACCGCGTCCTCGGGGCCGGCCGCGTACGCGTCGACCTCGAAGAGCTCTCCGCCCGTCGTCCCGCAGCTCGCGAGGCCCAGCGCGAGGCCGAGGCCGAGCGCGATCTTGGTCGCTCTCATCGGTCACCTCCGAACGTCCCGCTGAGCGAGACCATCACGCCGAGGGGCGCCCCCGCCGCGAAGTGCCGCGCGGGCACGAGGGTCGCGGGGGTGGTCGCGTCGAAGTCGGAGACGTAGTTGTACTCGGCCTCCTTGTACTGCATGTTCAGCAGGTTGGTCCCCGCGACCTCGAGCGCGAGCCACCGCCACGTCGCGCTGATGGCCGCGTCCAAGGTGAAGATGACGTCGCTGCGCTGCCCGTAAGGGAGCGCGCGCTGCCCGATGAAGCTCGCCCCGATGCCGACCTTGCCGCCGACGGGCGAGCCTGCGAGCGGGAAGAGATCGTGGAACAGGGCGCCGTCGTGGCGCACGACGACGTCAGGCACGTAGGGCACGAGGAGACCAGTGTCGTCGAAGCGCGACTTCACGAACGTCACGCTCGCGCTCACGTCGAAGAAGCTCCCGGTGGAGCGCACCGAGCCGGCCCACCCGGCGCGGGTGGTCCCGTTGGCGAGGGTCGCGCGGCCCTCCGTCTCGCTGAAGATCTGGTCGTGGTCGACGTGGGTCGCGAAGAAGACGCTCTGCACGCTGAGCGAGGCGGCGTCGAACGTGTGGCCGTACGAGGCGCCGACCTCGCCCGAGTCGATCGAAGCGAACGGCACCTTCACGTCGGAGGAGACGTAGGTCGGGTCGACCGACCGGACCCCTTGGCCGTACGCGGTCGAGAAGGTGAACCCGCTGAAGGGGCCGAAGAGGAGCGAGACGCGCGGGAGCGGGCGGATGGTGGTGGTGGTGGAGTGTTGGTTCGCCTCGCGGTGGACCCCGAAGCGCTGCTGAGTGAGGCAGCTCGCGTCCCCGGGAGGGTCGCTCTCGGAGGGGCGCGAGACGTCCTTGGCGGCACAGTTGTCCTGCACGTCGTAGGCGAACAGGTCGGCGCGCATACCGCCCCGGAGAGTGAGCCACTTGGTGAAGCGCGCAGCCGCGTCGACGTAGAGGCCGATGTCGGCGAGCTTCGAGTCCATGTCGACCTCGGTGCGGTAGGGGACGTTCGACGCCGCCCCGACCCGCTGCGCGAGCGCGCCCACGAGGTCCCCGCGCGCGAAGAGGCCGAGCTCGATCTCCTGCTTGAGCTTCGCGATCTGGAAGCTGTGGCGGGCGAAGCCGCGCAGGCCGAACGTCCCCATCGTGCTCGAGACGTCGAGGAGATCGCCGCGCTGCTCGTGAGGCTCTTGCCGCGCGAGCTGCTCGTCGAGGAGGAAGCCGGTGTCGTTCTCGCGCAGGCCGAACGAGTTGTAGATGGCGAACGTGAGGAACCCCCACTGGGTGTCGCCGCTCTTGCCGAGGAAGTCGGCCCCGACGTGGATGCGTGCGGAGTTGCCGCCTTGGTTCGGATCGGAGGTGCCGTAGAAGTCCACCTTGCCCGCGTCGACGTCGGACTGCCGGAGGAGGCCTGCCGATTGATATTGGGTCGCGTAGGCGGCGGCGGTCACCCGGAAGCTCGCGTCGCCCGGGAGCTTGCCCTCGTACTGACCCATCGCGCGCGCGCGCCACGATGCGCGGTTGTCGCCATAGCCATCGGATCGATAGATGTCGGCGGCGGCGAAGGTGCGCGTGCTCTGGTCGCTCGGTCCCCACATCGTGAGGAGCCGCATCGTGTTGAAGGTGCCGTAGGTGACCTTCGCGGTGAGCCCGCGCTCCTCCATGCCGAGCTGGTAATCGGCGCTCCCCGCGACCGCGAAGTTGCCTTGCTTGGGATCGAAGGGACCTTCGATCACGCGCAGGTCGGTGACGATCTCGGGGATGATGAAGTTGAGATCGGCGAGCCCGTTGCCGTGATAGTTGCCGGCCTGATTGATGGGGATGCCCCCGACCGAGAACTCGATGTCCTGCCCTTCCCGGGCGTCGAAGCCGCGCAGATAGACGCGCTCGGCGTGTCCCTCGCCACCGCCGTTCTTGATCACGAAGACGGGCGACGCGAGCTGGAGGAGCTTCGCGGAGGACTCGTGAGGGACGATCGCGAGCTTGCCGACATGGGCGCGCTTGTCGCCCGCGGTCACGACCGGCGGCGAGCGCACCCCGACGACGTTGATCACCTGCGGCTCGACGTGAGGCGGCGGCTCGAAGTGCATCGGCACGTGGAGGGAGCTCGCGATCGGCTTGCCGCCGCGCAACGCGGGCTCGAAGGTGAACGTCTTGGCGGCCGCGATCGCCTCCTCGTCGAAGTCCGCTCCTCCCGAGGCGATCACGCGGACGGAGACGACCTTGCCGGTCGCGTCGAGCGCGACCTCGACCTCGACGTCACGCTCGGGCAGCGGCTTCGTGCTGTCGTGAGCCTCCGCGAGCCGCGCCGCCGGATAGATGGGCTCGCTGCGCGAGACGACGCGCGCCTCGCGATCCTGCTGGGGATCCGCGGGCGGGGTCGGCGCGGGGGGCGGCGCGTCGGGCGGGTGCGGGGCGTGGGGCGGCGCCGGCGCGGGAGGCGGGGGGGCAGGTGGTGGCGGCGGCGCCGCGTCGGGCTGCGCGCGGGCGGTGGACGCGAGCAGCACCGCAGCGAGCACGCCCAAACCGAGCCCGAGGTCCTTCATGCCTCGGGGTCATACGGCGTCCCGCTTGCTGTTGCAACAACGTTACACGAGCACCGAAGCTACCGCCAAAGCGGGAACTCGACGACCGCCCACGTGAAGAGGGCGTGCGACAGCAGCACGGGAGGCAAACGCTCCATCCTCCATCGGAGGTAGCTCCACGCCGCTCCGCATCCGAGCGCCGCGACAGGCAGGAGCGGGTTGAGCCCAGCCCGCGGATCCGCGAGGACGAACGCGGCCGGGATGTGTGCGACCGCGTAGAGCACGGTCGCGATCGCGCTGCCGCGCAGGACACCGAGCCGCTCTTCGATCAGCGGCGTGCAGAGGCCGCGCCACGTGAGCTCCTCGAGGAGGCCGACGAGGGCGGCCCCGAGCGCGACGACGTGGCGTCCATCGGCGAAGGGATCTCCGAGGAGGAGGTAGATGCGGACGATCCAGCCGTGACCTTTCGTACCGGGAGACGTGAAGATGGAGTGGAAGGCGAAGGCGAGCCCGAACAAGAGGAAGGCGACGAGCGCGGCGAAGGTGAGATCGCCGGAGCGCGGGCGGAGCAGCCGCAGCTCGCCGCGCGCGCGCATCCTCAGGACCGCGATCGCCCCCGTGACGAGGTAGACCCCGGCGAGGAAGAGGAACGGCGCGCGCGGGCTCGGTCTGTCGTCGGCGAAGCCGAGCCGCACCGCGAGCGCGGTGACGGCGGTGATGCCGATCGCGCCGAGGGCGATCGTCGTCGTGCCGGTGGGGCGGATGGGCGCGTCGTCGAGATCCTCCTCGGGGACGTCCTGGGCGGGGGTCGTGCTCATGGCTTGGTCTTCCGATCGCCAGCGAGGGACGCGACGCGGTCGAGGATGAGATCCGCGAGCGCGGTCTTGTCCATCGTCGCGAGCGGAGCGGCGTCGTCGCGGGTGACGAGGATGGCGCGATTATCGTCGCGCCCGAACGACTCGGCGGCGTGGTTCGCGACCACCAAGTCGACCCGCTTGGCCTCGAGCTTTCCGCGCGCGACCGCGACGAGGGCGGCGTCGTCGGGGGCCGTCTCGACCGCGAACCCGACGAGCACGGGGAGGCGGGCGGAGGGCGCGCGGGCGCGGGCCTCTCCGATCTCGGCGAGCAGATCCGGGTTGGGGACGAGCTCGAGCAGCAGCGACCCGGGGCCGCGCTTGATCTTGGTCGCGCTCGGCTCCTTGATTCGATAGTCGCCGACCGCGGCCGTCATCACGAGCGCGTCGGCGGCGCCGAGATCCTCTCCGAGGGCGGCCCACAGCGCCTGCCGCATCGCGAGGGCGCCGCGCGTGTCGACGCGGTCGACGCCGGCGGGGGTCGGGAGCGCGACCGGACCGGCGACGAGGGTGACCCGCGCCCCGCGCGCGGCCGCGCGCGCCGCCACCGCGAACCCCATCTTGCCCGTCGACCGGTTGCCGATGAACCGCACCGGATCGATGTCCTCGACGCTCGGGCCCGCGGAGACGACGACGTGGCGCCCCGCGAGATCGCGGGCGGGGGCGCGGCCTGGCTCGAGCGCTTCGAGGATGGCGCGCGCGATCACCTCGGGCTCGCTCATCCGGCCCATGCCGTGATCGCCGGAGGCGACGGGACCTTCGACGGGGCCGACGAAGACGACGCCGCGCGCGCGGAGGGTCTCGACGTTGGCGCGGGTGGCTGGGTGCTCCCACATGCGCGGGTGCATCGCGGGGGCGACGAGCACCTTCGCGCGCGCGCACAGGCAGGTCGCGGTCGCGAGATCGTCGGCGCGGCCTTGGGCGAGGCGGGCGAGGAAGTCGGCGGTGGCCGGCACGACCGCGACGAGATCGGCCTCGGTCGCGAGGTCGACGTGGAGCTCGCCCGCGACGTCGTCACCGAACGCGGACGCGTGCACGCGCTCGCGGGTCAGCCCGCTGAAGGTCGCGGCCCCGACGAACTCGCGCGCGCTCCGGGTGAGGATGGGAAGGACGCGGACCCCCGCCGCGGCGAGCGCGCGCGCGACGAAGGGCGCTTTGTAGGCGGCGATGCTGCCGGTGACGACGAGCGCGACCGTCCTCGTCACGACTTCGCCTCCGGCTTCTTCTTCTTTTTGTCCTTCTGCACGTCCTTCTTCTCGCCGCCCTTCTCTTTCTCTTTTTCCTTCTTCTTCGTCTTGTCCTTCTTGGGATCCTTCTTCGGCTTCTTCGGATCCTTCTCTTTGTCTTTGTCTTTGTCTTTGTCTTTGTCTTTGCCCTTGTCCTTTTCGGCTGCCTTCGCGCTGGGATCGGCCTCGTCGGCCTTGGGCTTCTCGGTCGCGTCTTCGTCGATCGGCGTCTTCTCGAACCCGAGCTTCTTGATCCAGCCCGCCTCGCCCATCTTGCCGGGCACGCGCGCGTCGGCCATGCCCGCCCCCGGCTCGTCCTTCGACTTGATGCTCGGGCCTTGGGTCATCACGCGGTACTCGTCGACGAGGTACTCCGGGTGCTTGTCCTGGAAGACGCCCTCCTTGGTGTCGGCCTCGCCGGTGCCGACGGCCACGATCTGGGTCGTGGGCGGGTACTTCTCCTTCCACTTCGTCCGCTCGCCGTAGGCGCCGTCGCGCACGAGGCGGGAGGAGGTGGCGATGAAGCCGGGGATGCCTCGCTGGACGACGACCCGCTTGCCGGAGGGGAGCTTCTCGCTCGGGCGCTCGATCTCGTCGAAGGGCAACAGCTCGTCGATGCGGCGGAAGAAGCTGACCGTGAGCTTGCGCTCGGGGCCGAGGATCTCCGCGCGCACGACGCCGCCCGCGACCCGCTCGTGGAGGACGATCGGGAAGTCGAAGGAGTTCTTGAAGCGGTAGGTGATGTTCGGGTAGGCCACCGTCGCGTCGAGGCCGAGCGGGATGTACGAGCTTGGTCGCGAGTGCGGATAGCGCTGCTCGATCTCGAGGCCGGCGAAGAACACGGCCGCGTGGAGGGTCCCGGAGATCTGACAGGTGCCGCCCCCAATGCCGTCGACGAGCTCACCCTGGGCGATCACGGGCGCGACCTGATAGCCGTGAGCCTCGTCGCGGGGACCGACGACCTCGTTGAAGTCGAACGTCTCTCCCGGCATGAGGACGGTCCCGTCGAGGCGACGCGCGGCGAGGGCGAGGTTCTGGGCGCGGGCCGCGAACTTGCCGGCGGTGTTGTAGCGAGTCTCGAACCAGCCGAGCACGCTCTTGAACTCGACGTCCTTGAGCTGGGCCGCGACCCGCTTCGGCACGATGTTCTCGCCGGCGGCGTCGATCTCGGCGCGCCCGTTGCGGAAGCCGGCCTCGACGCGGGCGAGGGTCGCGTAGACGTCGAGCCGATAGCCGATCGTCTCCGGCTTCACGATGCGCTTGTCGAGATCGATGGTCGCGTCCTGGGAGGGGGCGTCGACCTTGATCTTCAGCTCCGCGAGCTGGGCGAGGGCGCGCTCCCCGTCCACCGTCACCGGCAGCGGGACCTCGAGCGGCTGGTCCGGCCCCGCGCGGAGGGCGTGGGCGCGCGCGACGGAGCTCCCTTGTTTGCGGGCCTCTTTGATGAAGCGATCGAGGCGCAGCCGATCCACTTCGAGGCCGAAGTCGGCGGGCACGAGCTCGAACGCGCGTCCGTCCGGGACCTTGAGCTTCACGGTGGAGAGCGCGTACTTACGGACGAGGTCGAGGGCATCGCCGAGCTCCTTGCCCTCGGGGAGCTCACGACCGCCGATCGTCAGCTTGGGGACGGGGACGTTCTCGGCGGGCGGAGGCGGGGGGGCGGGGACGGCGACCGGCGTCCACGCGAGCTTCGTCGCGACCGCGCCCAAGAGGGCAATCCCGAGGAGCACCGCGATGCGCGGGGCCACGCTCGCGCGCACGGCGTCCCACGCGCGGCCGATGCGGCCCCGACGTTTGGCCATGCGCGCGCGGTACAGGCGGCCCACGCGCCGCATCTTGGTGGGCATGCGCGCGCTCCGCAAGCTCTCTGCCGAAGGGCGATAGTCGCCTCGCCGCTCAAGCCTCTGGGTCGGTCGGAGGAGCGGCCGTCTCGCGCCATTTGAGCAGCGCCACGACGTGACGTTTGCTCACGCCGGGGACGGCGAGGAGGGACTCCTCGCTCGCGGCGCGGATCGCGTCGACGGTGCCGAGGACGCGCAGCAGCTGGGCCTTCGTGCCCGCGCCGATCCCGCGGACGTCGTCGAGCTCGGACCGCATGCGGCGGGAGGCGCCGAGCTTCTTGCGGATGTGATTGGCGAAGCGGTGGGCCTCGTCGCGAGCGCGCGTGAGGAAGAACATCGCCGAGCTCGAGCCGCGCAGGGCGATCCCGTTCTTCTGCCCGGGGAGGTAGATGCGATCGACGACCTTGTCTCCCGTGGCCGTCTCGCGCTCCTTCGCGAGGGCGACGATGGCGAGATCGTGCAGCCCGAGATCGCGCGCGGCGGTGAGGGCGACGTTGAGCTGGCCGCGACCGCCGTCCACGATGAAGAGGTCGGGCAGATCCCAGTCGCCCGCCTCCGAGCGCGGCCCCGAAGGCCCCGAGGGATCCGCGGATGGATCGGAGGGCGCGGTGGCGAGGGCGTGCTCCGTCTCCGTCTCCATCTCGACCGCGTCCGCGATCGGCTCGACGTCGGTCACGTCGATCTCGGACTCGGACTCGGAGTCCATCGGCTCGACCGCGGGCGGCTTCGGCGTCGCGTCGCGCGCCGTCTTGCCCCGGCGGAAGCGGCGCGAGAGGACCTCGTACATCGCGGCGTAGTCGTCGCCGCCGGTGACGCCGCGCACGTGGAACGAGCGATAGCGCTTCTTGTCCGGCTGGCCGTCGAGGAGCGCCACCACCGATCCGACCGTGTCGCCGCCGCCGAGATGGGAGATGTCGCAGCACTCGATGCGGCGCGGCAGGGTGGGCAGCCGCAGCCGATCCCGCGTCTCGGCGAGGCGGGCCTCGATGTCCTCGGCGGCGCGCCGCTTCGCCTCGTAGGCGTGCTTCGCGTTCTCGGCCGCGAGATCGAGCAGCTTCTTCCGAGGCCCGCGCTTCGGCTCGAGGATCTCCACCTTGCGCCCGCGCTTCTCGCTGAGCCACTCCGCCATGCCCTCCGTCGCCTCGGGCAAGACGGGCAGCAAGATCTCCGGCGGCACCGGCCCCCGATCTTCTTCGCCCCCGTAGAACTCACCGAGGAAGTTCGCGATGACCTCGTCGTCGGGCATCTCGATCTTGCGGAGGGAGTACGAGACGGTGTCGCTCACGCGCCCCGCCCGCACGAAGAGGACCTCGATCTCGACGTTGCTGCCCTCCCGGAACAGGCCGATGACGTCCTGGTCGACGTCGCTCACGGAGACGATGCGCTGGCTCTCCCGGATCGACTCCACCGCCCGGAGCTGGTCGCGATAGATGGCGGCCCGCTCGAACTCGGTCGCGGCGGAGGCCTCGCGCATCCACGTCATGAGCTCGCGGGTGAGCTCGTCGTGGCGGCCCTCCAAGAAGAGCCCGACCGCCTTCACCTGCGCGCCGTAGGCCTGCGCGTCCACCTCGTACACGCACGGGGCGGGGCAGCGCTTGATTTGATACTGGAGGCACGGCCGCCGCCGAGAGGCGAAGTCGCTGTCGGAGCACGTCCGGAGGTGGAAGTGCTTGTTGACGAGGTGGAGGGTGCGGCGCGCGCTCGTCGCCGAGTGATACGGCCCGAAGTAGCGGGCCCCGTCGGGATCGGGCCGGCGGACCGTCTCGAGGCGAGGCCAGGCCTTCTCCGGTTGGAGCCTCAGGCAAAGGAAGTCTTTGTCGTCCCGCAGCTTCACGTTGAAGCGGGGGCGGTGCTTCTTGATGAGCTCGTTCTCGAGGACCGCTGCTTCTTTTTCCGTAGCGGTGACGACCGTCTCGATATCCGCGACGAGGTTCCGCAGGAGGGGGATGAAGTACCGGTTGTCGCTGCCCGACTCCTGGAAGTAGCTGCGCACGCGCGAGCGGAGGACCTTCGCCTTGCCGACGTAGAGGACCTTCCCCTCGCGATCGATGAAGAGGTAGCAGCCGCTCGACCCGGGGAGGGTCGCGAGCTTGTCTTGCGCGCGCGTGTCGAGGGGCTTGGTGGCCACGGTCGGCCACTCTCTTTAGCAGATCGACCCCTCCCGCGACGGAGCTCGCAAGAGCGCAGTCGCGTGGCGGGGGTCGGCGAGCGCGAAGCGCGCCGGGGGTGCGATCAGAACACGCCGACGACGCTCAGGCCCGGGGCGAGGCCGCTCGCGGCCGGGACCGGGGTCGGCACGATCATGGGCGGCGGCGGGGGGGGCGGCGGGAGAGGGGCGGGCGCCCCCGAGGGCGGCTCGATGTAGTACGGGTCCACCGGATCCGGACCGAGCGGGGCGGTCGGGGTCGGCGCGGCCTCGGGGGGCGAAGGCGGTTGATCCGCGTCCGCCGCCTTCCCGATCATCGACGCCACACCGTGGGCGGCGAGGAGGCCCGACCACACCGACAGCGTGATCCACCCCGCTCGGCCGTGCTCGTCGGTGCCCGCCTTGATCGCGGTGAGCACCGCCTCGGGGGCCATCAAGGTGAGCTGCGGGATGGAGAGAAACCAGGGCAAGAACCGCTTGCGCGCGGACACTCCGATCGTGGCGGAGGTGAACGCGAGGTTGGTGGCCCCGACCAAGCTGAGGAGCATGCGATCGTTCTGGGACTCTTCGGTCGAAGCGAGCGACCACGACGAGTAACCGCTGAGCGTCCCGACGAAGATGGTGACCGGGATCGGGATGAGCGAGATGCCTTCGTCCTTCTCGTCGACGAACGCGATGGCGGCGCCCCCGATCGCCATCGCCACCGTCTCCGCGCCCACCACCGCCGTCTGCGCCACCATCCACTCTCGGCTCGGCTCGTGGTTCTCGTCGACCTGCCCCACCGAGTAGGCGGTGAACGCGATGTCGACCGCCACGAGCATCGTCACCGTCGACACCGCGGCCGCGATGCCGACCGTGTCGTCGGCCTTGGCCTCCGGCGCGTAGAGCGCGCTCGCCCCGGCGATCCCGAGCGACGCGAGGACGGCGCCGAGGCGGCGACCGTTCACGGCGCCCGTCCGTCGACGAGACGTCCCTCGACCAGCCTCAAGTACATGGCCGCGACTTTGTGACCAGGCTCGTTCTCCAACGCCGTTCGAAACGCCTCCGCCGCCTCCGCCTTACGGTCGAGCATGAAGAGGGTGACCCCGAGCTGGATCCGGGCGTGGGTGTACCCGGGGTTGACCGAGCAGGCCCGCTCGTAGGCCTCGTGGGCAGCCGAGAGATCTCCGCGATCGCGCTCGAGCCCGCCGAGCTTGGCGTGGAGATCGGCGAACGTCGGACGCAGGGCGATCCCCTTCTGAATCTCGGCGATGGCGTCGTCGATGCGCCCGATCTGGGCATAGGCCTGCGCGACGTCGGCGTGCATGTTCGCGATCTTCCCGAGCGCGAACGAGTCGGTGACCTCGCCCGTGATCGACGGACCGACGGAGGCCTTCATCGCTTCGAAGATTCGGCGGCCCTCGTCGTATTGGCCGAGGTCGTTGCACGTGACGACGAGGTTCAAGATCGCCTCGGTGTACTTCGGGTTGAGGGAGACGGCGTGCTCGAACGCCTCCTTCGCGCCGTCGAAATCGCCGCGCTCGTGGCGGACGATGCCGAGCATGTTGTGGATGTCCGCGAGCCGATCGTTCTTCTCGAGGATCTGCAGCAGGAGTGGCTCGGTGTGCTCGAACTCACGCCGCTCGAAGTGCTCCTTCGCCGCGACGATCTTGTGTTTCAGCCGATCGTCCATGGAGCCCTCCCACGGCTGAGCTCTTCGGAGCGAAGGCGTCGGGGAAGGCGCGCCGGCGCGCCGGACGGGAGGACGATCATGATCGAGTTCTACACTGGAGTCCGACGCTCGGTCGCGCCCTCCGAACCGCCCCCCGCCCGAGCGGCGTTCAGCTTGCTCCTCCCCACGCCCGCTGGTACAGCCTTCGGGCCGTGGCAGACGACGACTCGGAAACCCTCGAGCCTACGCCTGCTGACCTTGCGCCAGCCGAAGCGGAGAAGGCGCCGCCCACCGTGAGCTCTCCGGTCACGCGGCGCGCTCCCGCCCCCTCGATCCCGGATCGATCCGCGCCGCCGCCGAGCGTGTCGCCAGTCTCGATCCGCAAGCTGGCCGCGATGGCGGCGGCGGGGACGGGGCTCAGCGCCCGAAGGCGCGTGCTCGACTCGCGCATGCCGATCGATCCGGATCAGGCGGGGGCCTCGTCCGATCCGAGCATCCCGGACACCCTCGAGCCGACCGCGTTCTCGCTCTCGAGGACGGGCGAGCCCACCTCACGCCGCCCGCCCTCCGTTCCCTCCGACCCGGCCGGCCCCGCCTCGCCACGCTCGCGCCGCAAGCCCGAGCACCCGAGCGCGGCGATGGACCGAGGCGGCTCTGCCCTCGCGATGTCCCCGCGGATGACGGCCCTGTTCGGCGGCCTCTTCGGCCTCGCCACCGTCACCACCATCATCGCCCTCCTCATCCAAGGCGCGCCTCCGCGAGATGACCGCGCCGCCGCCGCCGCCGTGGAGTCCGCGAGCGCGGCGGAGGCCAAGACAGCGGCCCCCGAAGGAGCCCCGGCCGCGCGCGGGCCGAAGAAGCGCGTCCGCAACAAGATCCCCGGCCCGCCGCGCGTCGCCGACATGGCCAAGGAGCCCGGGGTCCGCATCGTCGAGGACACGATCGGTCGCCGGTCCTTCATCGTCGCGCTCGGCGAGAAGGGTGTGCCCAAGGATCAGGTCTACCGCGTCCTCAAGGCCTTCGACGGGGTGCGGAGCTTCGACAAGACGGGCAAGAACGATCGGTTCATCGCCGCCATCGACAAGCAGACGAACGCGATCCGCGGGTTCGAGTACATCGTTTCTCCCCTCGAGGTCTTCCAGGCGAAGGACACGGACGGCGCTCTCAAGGCCGGGCCCCTCGACATGAAGATCGCTGAGGCCGAGGTGGTCGGCTCCTTCTACGTCGGGAAGAATTTCATCCAGTCGGCGGCCTGGGGCGGCTTCGAGCCCGACATCGCGCGCGCCATCGACGAGGCGTTCGCGGGCAAGACGTCGCACGACGCCTTCGAAGAGGGCGGCACCGTCCGCGTCATCGCCACCGAGGTCACTGCCCTCGGTGACTTCGTCCGCTACAAGAACATCGTCGCCGTCGAGTACCGAGGGCCGGACCCTCAGGCGACCCCGATCCGCGCATACCAATACCAAGGCACCGGGGCCCGCGGTTACTTCGACGAGCGCGGCCGGCAGCCCGACGGCAGCGGCTGGGCCTCCCCCATCCCCGGCGCGCCCGTCACGAGCCACTTCAACCCGAAGCGCATGCACCCCGTCCTTCACAAGGTCATGCCCCACAACGGGACGGACTACGGCGCCGCGACGGGCACGCCGATCTACGCCGTGTTCCGAGGCAAGATCACCCACGTCGGGCCGGCGGGCCCCTGCGGGAACATGGTCGCGATCATGCACCCCAACGGCATCGAGTCGGGCTACTGCCACCTCTCGAAGATCATGCCCGGCCTCAAGGTCGGCATGACGATCGGCACGCGCCAGCCCGTCGGCTTGGCCGGCGCGACCGGGCGCGCCACCGGCCCCCATCTCCACTTCTGGACCAAGAAGAACGGAGAGTTCTTCGACTCGGAGACCCTCAAGGTCGATGGCTTCCGCGTCATCCCCGCCGACGAGCGCCCCGCCTTCGGCGCCCGCAAAGCCGAGCTCGACACGCGCCTCGAGGCCATCGAGAAGCCCGAGCCCCCGCCCGCCACCCCCGCGACGCCCGACAAGGCCGCGGGCAAGGCCGACGACACCCAGCCGGACCTCGGCGCGACCGGCGACGATGGCGGCGCCGACGACGCGAGCGCCCCCGGCGACAAGACCGAGAAGGCCAGCGAGAAGCCCGCCAAGGGCGCGTCCAAGAAGCCGAAGCCGACCGCCCCCGTCCACGTCGACCCCGGCGACGGCGACGAGCTCGTGGGCGCAGACCTCAAGCGCTAGCGGGCGCACCGCCCCGCCGTGTCGCCGATCGAGAGAACAGCCGGGGAGAGCAAGCCACCCCACAACCGCGGCGAGCGCAGCGAGCGAGCAAGCCACCCCACGACCGCAGCACAACCGCAGCGAGCGTAGCGAGCGAAACCAAACCGCCCCACGACGCAGCAGCCGCAGCGAGCGTAGCGAGCAGAAACCGGCTCACCCCCGACCGGCAACCCTGCGAGCGTAGCGAGCAAAACCAACCGCCCCGGCCGCAGCAACCGCAGCAGGCGTAGCAAACAAAGCCAACCGCCCCACGACCTCAGCAACCGCGGCGAGCGTAGCGAGCAAACCAAACCGCCCACGACTCCAGCAGCCGCAGCGGCAGCGTAGCGAGCAAAACCAACCGCCCCACGACCTCCAGCAACCGCAGCGGGCGTAGCGAGCAAACCAACCGCCCCACGACCTCCAGCAGCACAACCCTGCGGCAGGCGTAGCGGTGAGGAAACAAACCGCCCGATACGCAGCAGCGCCCGCGTGCAGGCGTAGCGAGCAAAGCAAACCGCCCCACGACCTCAGCAACCGCAGCGAGCGTAGCGAGCAAAGCCAACCGCCCCACGACCTCAGCAACCGCAGCGAGCGTAGCGAGCAAAGCAAACCGCCCCACGACCTCAGCAACCGCAGCGAGCGTAGCGAGCAAAGCAGGCCATGAACGTCCGCCCGAAGGCGGACGTTGCGCCGGCCCGAGCGGCGAGCGGAAAAACACAGCCGGACGTTGCGCCGGCCCGAGCGGCGAGCGGAAAACCAGCCGGACGTTGCGCCGGCCCGAGCGGCGAGCGGAAAACACAGGCGATGGAAAGCAGAAGAGCCCCACGACCCGGAGGACGCGAGGCTCTCGTTGCGAGGCGAAGGCCGATCAGCGCTTGGAGTACTGGAAGCGCTTGCGGGCGCCGGGCTGACCGTACTTCTTGCGCTCCTTCTTGCGGGCGTCGCGCGTGAGGAAGCCGGCGCGCTTGAGGGGCGAGCGGCGCTCACCGTCGGCGGCGCAGAGGGCGCGAGCGATGCCGTGACGCATCGCCTCGGCCTGGGCGGCGTGACCGCCACCGGCGACCGTCGCGACGACGTCGTACTCATCGAGCACCTCGATGAGCTCGAGCGGCTGCCGCATGATCATGCGGGACGTCTCGCGCTCGAAGTAGCTGTCGGCGCTCTTCTTGTTGACGGTGATGGTCCCGTTACCGGACTTGAGCCAGATGCGCGCGACCGCGGTCTTGCGCTTGCCCGTGGCATAGAACGTTTCGCTCATGATTCTCTCTCGCTCACTTCAGGAGCTCGGGCTTCTGCGCCGCGTGCGGATGATCGGGACCGCCGTACACCTTGAGCTTCGTCAGGAGCTGGCGGCCGAGGATGTTCTTGGGGAGCATGCCCTTCACCGCCTTGGTGACCGGGAGCTCGGGCTTGCGAACGAGGACGCTCTCGTACGCTTCGGAGCGGAAGCCGCCGGGCTCACCGCTGTGCCGAACGTAGTTCTTCTGCTGGAGCTTGCGCCCGGTGAGCTTCACCTTCGACGCGTTGACCACGACGACGAAATCGCCGGTGTCGACGTGGGGCGTGAAGATGGGCTTGTTCTTGCCGCGCAGCACAGTGGCGATGCGGCTCGCCAGACGCCCCAAGGGGATGTTCGTCGCGTCGACGACCCACCACTTGCGTTGGGCTGCGACTTCAGCGGGCTTGGCCGCGTAACTCTTTTGAACGGGTGACGAAGGTGCAGTCATGGCTAAAACCGGGTCGCGACGAGCGCCGCGTCGAGCAGAAAGGGGCGGGACGTTTACGCCCTAGAGGCAACCGAGTCAAGGGAGTCTGTTTCGCGCCCACCGCGCGGGGCGTTTTCGCCCTCACTTCTTAAGTTTGCGGCTTGGGGGATTGCGGTGGGGTGGAAAGGACCGCCTCGCGGCAAGCCCCGACGGGGGAGCGGACCCTAGCACGTTCTCGGGCGACCGCGCCCGCTATGTTTTTCGTAGCACCCCCCACCAACGCCAGCGAGCGTAGCGAGCGAAGCATGAACACGTTCGCCAACGGCGGACGTGCTCTCTGGCCCGAGCGGCCAGCGGAAAACAGAGCGAGCGAAGCATGAACACGTTCGCCAACGGCGGACGTGCTCTCCGGCCCGAGCGGCGAGCGGAAAACACAGCCGCGCTACGTTTTCAATAGCACCTTGGCAAGCAAGTCGCCCACCTGCCAGCTCAGGGCCCCAAGTTACTTCCCGCTCGCCCCCGCCCCGCCCGCACCAACATCAGCGAGCGTAGCGAGCGAAGCATGAACACGTTCGCCAACGGCGGACGTGCTCTCCGGCCCGAGCGGCGAGCGGGAAATAGAGCGAGCGAAGCTCGAACACGTTCGCCAACGGCGGACGTGCTCTCCGGCCCGAGCGGCGAGCGGAGAATAGAGTCAGGGCTTGGGGGGCGGGGCGGCCTTGGCGCTACCGCTGCTGCTCGCGCTGGCGGAGGGGGCGGGAGAAGGGTCCTTCTTCTTCTCTTCGGCCTTCTCGGGCTCTTTGGGCTCGGCTTTGGGGGCGCCGGCCGGCTCGTTCTTGCCGGGCTCGCTCTTCTCTTTTTCGCCGGGCTTCTCTTTGCCTAGGCGGGTGCGGGCGTCCTCGAGGAGGGATTGGGCGTCGCTGGCGCAGGTGCCCTTGGGGAAGTCCTTGAGGTACTTGCTGGCGGTCTGGATGGCCTCTTCGGCGGAGACGTTCTCGCCCATGGCGGAGCGGACTTCGCCGCAGAGCGCGACCTCGGCGAGGGCCTTGGCTTGGGCGGCCTTGTTTCGGTACTTGGCGGCGAGCTGCTTGTCGCTCGCCTCGTAGTAGTCGGCGAGCTGAAGGGCCGCGACGGCGACGCTGGGGTCGGAGCCGAAGTCATCGGCGAGGCGGCGGAGGGCGCGGACGGCGAGGTCCGACTTCTGGCCTTCTTGGGCGAGCTCCCACAGGGCCCACAGCTCGCGGACGCTCTGCGCGCTGCCGATGTTCGACTCGAGGCCGCCCGCCTTGTCGAGGGCGGAGAGGGCCTCGGGGAGCTTGTTGCTCGAGTAGAGGGCCATCCACGTCGGCGTCTGCTCGACGGCGGTGAGGGCGGGGCCGCCGTTCGGTCCGGCGCTGTCTTGGGGTGCGCGCGGAGACGCATCGGGGGAGCGGCTCGGGGCGATCCGATCGCGCTGGGTGACCGGATCGGGCGAGGGCTCGACGCGCTCGAACTGGCGCGGCCGCACCTCGTTGGCGCTGAGGGTGGCGACGATGGGGACGTGCGGCAGGGTGTGGCCGGCCGTGACCACGTCGTGGCCCTCGGGCCAGCGCACGTCGACGGCGGAGGATCCCGAAGGCACGAGCACGTCGAGATCCGACTCGCGGCGGGCGAGCGAGACCGAAGAGCCGGCGGGGGCGGAGATGCGCGCCTCTCCCGCGACGACCTCGATCGGGAGCGACGACGGCTCGAACGTGGCGCCGCCGCGCAGGAGGCTGAGCTGCACGCGCGCGTCCGAGACGGCCACCACCTCGACCATCGAGTCGGGATCGAGGTGGACGCGGCCGCCGCCCGGGAGGGAGAAGCTGCGACCGCGCGTGCCGGCCGCGAACACGTCGACCATCGCGCTCGACTCGCTCTTGTCCTGCTCGACCCCGGCCGTCGGCGGAGGCTGCGAGCCGGAGCGACCGATGACGATGCCGGCGGCGAAGACGCCGAACGTCGCGGCGAGGAGGAGCGTCGCGCGGCCGCCGCGGGCGCGGTAGGGCACCTTGGCCGGCGCGCTCGGGAGCGGGGCGGGCAAGTCTTCACGGACGCGCTTCCAGATCCGCTCGACGCGGGCCTGGTCGGCGCCCTTCTCGGAGAGGTCCGAGCGGCGGATCTCGGGGAGGCGGCTCATCGGGCGACCCTCTTCGAGCGGCTGTTGCCCACCGCCGCCAGGCCGATCGGCGACACGCGCGCGCCTGCTTCCGCGGCGCCAGCCGGGGCGTTGGTGGAGGCCACGCTCGGCCCCTCTTCGGAGGCGTTGGCGGGCTCGATGAAATGCTGCTCGAGAAACTTCTGGGCCCGGCCGATCCGGCGCTTCACCGTCGCGAGGGAGCAGCTGGTGAGCTTGGCCACGACGTCGAGCTCGTGACCCTCCACGTAGCGGAGCGTCCAGCCGATCCGCTCGTCCGTCGGGAGGGTGCGGAGGAGGGCGTAGATCTGAGCGAGCTGCGCGCGCGTGTGAGGGGAGGCGTCGCTGCTCGTGATGGAGTCGAGGTCGATGGGGTCGGCGCCGCGGCCGAGGCCGAGGAGGCTCATCAGGCGGGCGCGGCGGAGGCGCGAGCGGACCGCGAACACCACGATCGAGCCGAGCCACGAGCGGAAGGCGCCCGGGTCGGAGAGATCACCAAGGCGACCGAAGGCCTTGATGAACGCGTCGTGGACGACGTCCTCGACGTCGCGAGCGGAGCCCTCGATGCGCGTCGCGAGGTGGAGGGCGAACGTGACGTGCTTGCGATAGAGGGCCTCGAACGCGAGGGGCTGGCCGGCCCGCGCGAGGGGGACGAGCTTCGCGTCGTGGAGCTCCATGAGCTCGGCGAGGGACCGAGAGCGGGTGGAGAGAGGGCCGACCTCCTCCTCTTCTTCTTGGTCGCGGCGAGCGCGGCGGCTCTTCGGGGAGCCGGTGATGCGCACCCTCTCCGACCGCGTCGCGACCCGGTGGCCATCCGCTCGCTCCGGCGAGGACATGGCGTCGAGCGACAGACCGACCTTCTCCTCCGGGAAGAGCAAGTCCGGCTCCGAGCCGGCCCTCGTGGGATGGGGGAGAGGGGTCACCGCGGCGGGAGCGTCGCCGGACGGAGGGGCCGCGACAAGAAAATCGTCACCGGCGGCTGATCTTTCGACCAGCCTCAGGTGGACGGGCTCTCGCGGTCGCGTGGGTTTCATCGATCGAGCGGCTCGACTACGGGAATCATCACGAGAGGATGAAGGAGGGCCCGTTGGATCTTGGACGCGCGAGGCACGTCCAAGGGCTCACCCTTCGGCGAACGAAGAGTCAATGAATGCGCGGAACGGCGAGGCACAGGATTTGTTTTACAAACAGAGCTGCGCCAGAATCCTAACGGTGCGAGGAGCAGTTTTCTCACCGGGACGAGGCCGGTGCGCAAAGCTGCCCGCGCTAGGATCGTGTCCTCGAATGCCTCTTCGATCTCCTGCATCTGTTTGAAGGCCGCCCCCGATGAGCGAAGACGTCCCCGAGACTCCTGAAACGGTTCCCCGTGGGATCGTGGTGGCGGGTCGCTACCGGGTCGAGCGTCGGCTCGGCACCGGGGGGATGGGCGAGGTCTATCTGGTCCAGCACATCCGGACCGACGAGCGGTTCGCGATGAAGGTGCTGCTGTCGCAGACCATCTCCGACAAGACGGCCCTCGATCGCTTCCAGCGCGAGGCCCGGACCACCGCTCGCATCGAGAGCGATCACGTCGTGCGCGTCACCGACGCCGACGTCGCGCCCGAGCTCAACGGGGCCCCGTTCCTCGTCATGGAGTACCTCAAGGGCGAGGACCTCGACCGTCACGTCCAGGAGTACGGACCGATGGTCCCGCGCGACGTCGTGATGTTCCTCCAGCAGGTCGCGCGCGCCCTCGACAAGGCCCACTCCCACGGCATCGTCCACCGCGATCTGAAGCCCGAGAACATCTTCATCACGCGCCGCGAGGACGGCAGCCCCCACCTGAAGATCCTCGACTTCGGGATCGCGAAGTTCACCTCGAGCGCGATGAGCGATCTCGTCTCGAAGACGGCGACCTCTCCGGGGCAGATCTACGGCACGCCCCTCTACATGGCGCCGGAGCAGGCGAAGGGCGAGTCGAAGCGCATCTCGCCGCAGACGGATCTGTGGGCCCTCGGCCTCATCGCCAACCGGATGCTCACCGGCAAGGACTATTGGGACGCGGAGACCCTCACCGCGCTGATCGCCCAGGTCGTCTACGAGCCGATGCAGAAGCCGAGCGAGAAGGGCTTCCACTTCGGGGACGCCTACGACCAGTGGTTCCTCCGGTGCTGCAACCGCGACCCGGACGCGCGCTTCGGCTCTGCGGGCGAGCTCGTGTTCAAGCTCGGTCAGGCGCTGGGGGTGGTCGACGGCGACGCGACGTTCACGGGCGGTGGGCCGCCCAGCTTCACGAGGGTCTCCACTCCCGCCGCGTCGATCGGCTCGAGCGCGCCCCGACCGCTATCGAAGACGGAGCTGCAGCTCGCGCAGACGGGCTTGTCGGAGCCGACCGGCCGCGCCGACCGCGGCACGTTCTTGAAGGTCGCGATCGGCTCCGTGGCCGCGATCGCGATCGTGGCGGTGGCGGTGCTCCTCACGCGCGGCCCCTCGACCTCGCAGGCGGGGACGGCCTCGACGGACAGCCCCCGCACGGCGACGACCGCGACCGGCCCGACCGTCGTCGCCGTCGACACGTCCACCTCGGCGCAGGCGACCGCGGCGGCGACGACCGCCCCCGGCGCGACCGCGAGCGCGGCGGCGAGCGCGCCGCCCACCCAAGAGCCGACGGCCTCGGCCACCGAGTCCGCGGCGGCCGCGTCCGCGGACCCGAGCGGGAAACCCTCCACCGGCCCGAAGGGCCGCACGAAGCCGCCGACGACGGCAAAGGCTTCGGGGGGACCGGCCACGCCCCCGCCCCCTCCCCCGCCTCAGCCCTCGAGCAACATGCTCGACGGGCGCCTCTGACCGATCCGACGGACTGGTGCTGCCGGCAGTACCTGGTACGGACGGTCGCGGGCGACCTATGATGCCCGGGCCGATGCGCCTAGCCCCTCGACTTTCCTTCGCCCTCGCGGTTGGAACGGGGCTGCTCGCGCTCTCCCGCTCGGCTTCGGCCGATGTCGGGACCGCCGACAAGCTCTTCCAAGAGGGCAAAGCCCTCATGGCGCAGGGTCGGTTCGCCGAAGCATGCTCGAAGTACGAGGCGAGCTACGACGCCGACGCCGCCCTCGGCGCGCTCTTCAACCTCGCCGATTGCCTCGAGCGAGACGGCCGCCTCGCGAGCGCTTACGGGCGGTGGGGCGACGCGGTCGCGTTCGCGAGCCGCAAGAACGACAGCCGCGCGAGCTACGCGCGCGAGCGCAGAGAGACGCTGCGGCCCAAGCTCTCCTTCGTCACCCTCGACATCGTCGGCAAGCTGCCGGAGGAGCTCCACGTCTTCAAGGGCAACACCAAGCTCTCCGCCGGCGCGTTCGGCACCGCGCTCCCGACCGATCCGGGCGAGACGGTGATTCAGGTCGTGCGCGGTCAGGACGAGGTGCTCTGGGAGACGAGGGTCGAGCTCCAGGAGACGCAGCAGCGGAGCGTCGTCATCCCCATCGACGAGATCGTGAAGACGAACCTCGCGGTGATGAAGAAGAGGAAGAACGAAGAGACGGGGCGGCGCGGAGCGCAGGGCGCGGTGCCGCAAGGGTTCTGGAGCACGCAGCGCATCGCCGGCTTCGTCGTCGGCGGGGTGGGGGTGCTCGGGGCCGCCGTCGGCTTCACCCTCGGGGGCATCGCCGCGTCCAAGGCCACCGACCTCGACGCCGAGTGCACCAACGACCGGACCCAATGCACCCCCCAAGGCATCCAGATTCAGGAGTCGGCGTTCACGTTCGCGACCGCCAGCACGTGGACCCTGATCGGGAGCGGCATCGTCGCCGCCGTCGGCATCACCGTGATCATCACCGCGCCGAGCGACTACGCGAAGCTCGAAGAGCGCGCGTTCCTCACGCCGTGGTTCGATGATCACGGCGGCGGCGTCGTCGCCGGAGCCAAATTTTGAAACTGCAGGGCGCGGAGCGCATGGGCGGCGAGCGCCTCCCGGCCCGCCGCGGCGCGCCCCTCGTCGTCAGCGCGTGCGTCGTCGCGGCCTGTGTCGCGGCCCTCGTGACCCCGATGGGGTGCGCGGAGATCCTCGGCGTGAACGGCTCGGTGGAGGACGCGGTGGACGCGCTCTGCAAGTGCGACGCGCTCGCGGAGCTGTGGCCCAGCGACGACGAGGGCAACTTCTACGCGTGCGGCGACTGGGTGCGGGGCGCCCTCGAGAGCGACCCCCAGGCGCGCCAAGCGTGGCTCCAGTTCTTCGACGAGCATCAGTGTGACGAGTGCTCGCGCGCCCTCGAGTGCGCGGGCCAGGCGCCGCTGTGCATCCCCCTCGATGGAGGCCCCTGCACCGAGGACGCCGCGTGCTGCGGCTACGCGCCCGGCACGCCCTCGTCGAGCTACTGCGGCACGGTCGACGACGGCAGCCGTCGCTGCGTCACCGACGAGACGGCGTGCGTCCCCGCGGGCGAGGCCTGCGCGACTGACGAGGCGTGCTGCGGCTTCTCGGGCGGCCGGGGCAAATGCGACAGCGAGGTCCACCTCTGCCTGCGCCTCTGCGACGGCGAGGAGGACCCTTCGTGCCCTTCGTGCTGCGCGCGCCTCAAGCACTCCGCCGATCCTCCCGAGGCCGCCGTCAATGTCTGCCTCGACACCCTCCCGTTCGCGACGAAGGACCAAGCGTGCGAAGGCGCCTGCACCGAGGGCTGCGCCACGTTCGGTACGGTTTGCATGTTTCGGAATCGCATGCTCGACGAGATGAACGGGTCGGCGTTCGTGACGGTCTCGGAGTGTCAGGTGGCGTTTCCTCAGAACTGAGGAACGGGGGACGGGACGGAAAGGGTGGCACCCTGGGCACCTCCACGTCTGCCGCCCGCTTCGTGCCCGAGCCCCTCACCTTCGGCGAACGGCCAAGAGGAACGACTCGAGCTCGGCGCGGTTCGGAGCTTCTTCGGGGAGCGGGGAGCGGTCGTGCTCCTCGTCGATGCGGGCGAGCAGCGCCTCGATTCGGCCGCTCCAGTCGCGGGCCTCGGCGGGGTCGAGGGCGGTCCGCTCGCCTCTCGTCTTCTGCTCGATGAGGGCGGGCACGCCTTCGACGCGGTAGTGCGCGGCGAGCGTGGGAAGGTGCGGATCGATCTCGCCGGCGCGCAAGGCGTGGATCCCGGTGAGGGCGGTTCGCAGGACGTAGAGCAGGCGCTTCACGGTGGGCTTCTCTTCGAGGGCGCGGCGCTGCTGCGTCGCGAAGCCGCGGTAGTGGCCTCGCACGCGCCGGCTCAGCGAGCGCCGCGCGATCGGGGCGAGCTCCTCGAGCAGCGCCGAGCCCACGAGCTTGCTCGCCCCGAGCACCCGCTCCAGGTAGTTGCCGTTGCCGCTCGCGATGCCGGCGAGGACCGGCGCGAGCTCGTTGGCGGTGTAGTCGAGCTCGAAGCCGCCGATCGTCTCGAGACGATCCACCGCCGGCTTCGGCGGGGAGAACCCGAGGAGCTGCTCGGTCGGGGCGACGAAGATCGCCTTCAGATCGTAGTCGCTGTCGGGAGAGGGGAACCCGTACGCGTGGGCGCCGGAGAGGTGCACCACCACGTGCTCGCGCTCGGCGAGCCGCTCCGCGACGAACGCCGACACCACCGCCTCTGCCGCCTCGGGGGCGCCCCAGCTCGAAAGATCGATCGCCGTCATCCTCTCCACTCCGCCTCCGGCGGATCCAAGACGCCCGCCGCCCACGGGCCTGACCGGCGCTCGAGGTGGCGGCGCGCGACCTCCTCCGACACGGCGCGCATCAGGCGATCCGCCCGCGCGACGTCCGGTCGCTCCGGGAGCGGGCTCGCGTCGCGCGCGGCCTCGAGGGCGGGCAGCATCGCCTCCGCCTCGCCCACCACCTCCGCGAGCGAGACGTCACCGCCCTTGATCGCGAGCAGCCGCTCTCGCAGCGGCCCCTCCACCCGCAGGCGCGGCCTCCCCTCCGCGAGCCACCGGGTGGCCGCGTCGATCAGCCGCAGCAGGTTGTAGGCGTTCTTCGGCGAGAGCTCGCGGCTCGCCTCGAGATCGTCGCCGGGGCCGGAGGTCGCGTACGCGCCGAGGCTCGCCCAATCGCACGCCCCGAGCAGCCCTCGATCATGGAGCGACCGATAGAGCTGCTTGAGCCACTGCTTGCACTGCAGCACCGCCTCGCGCCGCGTGGGCCACACCTGCGGCGACCGATCCGCGAGCCGATCCGCCGCCGCATCCATCGAGAGCGTCGGCTCCGCCGCGAGCCACCGGATCACGTCACGGCGATGGGCGTGCAGGCGCGCGCTCTGCTCGAGCCGCCGCAGCTGCGCCATCGCGTAGCGCCCGAAGGTCCCGTAGATCTCCTTCGACACGAAGGCGTCGCGGGCGTCGATCACCATCTGCCCGATCGGATCGCGCGCGGTGACGCTCTCCACGAACAGCGTCTCGAGCGTGTTCGGATCGGCGCGCAGCGCTTGGAGCACGCACTTGCCGACCGACCAGTAGGTCGAGCTCCCGTCGGCGCTCACGAGATCCTCGGGCGGCGCGACGATCCCGCTCGTCCACGCGAACGGCAGCGCGAACACCCCTCGCCGGTCCTCGTCGGAGCCCGCGTGCGCGAGCCCCCACGCCCGCGATCCGACCACCGCCTCGACCACGATCGTCGGCGAGAGCGCGTCCCACGCGAGCTGACGCCGGCGCGCGAACGCGGCCTGCCCCACGCGCCGCGCGTCCACCTCGTCCTTCCCGTATCGGATCGTCCCGACGCCCACGATCGCGACGTCGAGCGCGTCCTCGTGGGTCTTCATCACGCGGCCGATCGCCCCTCGCGCGACGCGCCGCTCGCCCATCACCCGCTCGACGCGGGTGACGACCTCGGTGCCGTGGGGGAGATCCAGGGCGCGCCCCTCGCCCGAGTCGCGCCCGCCCAATCGCTCGAGAGGCGAGCGCAGCCTCGCGTCCACGCTCAGCCGCTCGCCTTACGATCCGCGGTCGCGCGCTCGTCTTCGGCGGCCTCGCCGTCCTTCGCGACGGCGCCGCTCTGCTCGACGACGGGATCGGGCATGACCGACCGGAGCAGCTCGGCCCCCGATTCGGTGCAGAGCAGCTCGAGCTCGAGCAGCGTGCGGATGTCGTCGAGCACGTTGGCCGGCACCACCCCGGCGAAGCGCTCGGTCGCTTCCTCCACCAGGCTGCGGGCCACCCGCTCGCGTTCCGCTTCGTTCGTCGACGACATGGTTGCCCACAGCAAGGCTAGCACTCCCTCTCCGGTCGTCCCACGACGGGACTACAAACTCCCCTCCGTGAGCGTGTCGGCCAAGAGGCCCGACGCGCCCGCGCCACCTGGCTCGGCGAAGGCGTTGTCGCCGCCGACCCCGCCCGCCCCCGCCGCGGCACCGGAGATATCGCGCTCACCCCCTTCTGCCGCTGCGCCAAAGCTGACCACCGCAATGGCGTGTCCGCCGCGCCCTCCGCCGCCATTGCCGCCGTGTCCGCCGAGGCCTCCATGCCCGCCGGCGCACCCGTCGGGAGGCGCGAACATTCCCAGCCCTTTGCCCCCCGCGCCGGGCGACCCGCCGGACTGTCCCTTCTGCCCGTCGCCGCCCGCGCCGCCCGCGCCGCCCGCGCCCACGCTCAATCGCACCCCGATATCGAAGATCACATTCGCGTCGAGCGCGACGAGGGCGATCGAGCTCCTCCCACCGCCCTTCCCGCCCGCGCCCACGACGCCCCGGCACCCCCCTGCGCCCCCGCCGCCGCCGCCGGATCCTTCCTGCGAGTGCGACGAGAAGGCCCCGCCACCCCCGCCGCCGCTCGCCCCGTGGGATCCGAGCGCGCCCGCGCCCCCATCGTCAGGGACGAACCCCGTCACCGAGAGCATGCCAAAGCCCGTCGCGCCAGCGCCCGGGCTCCCGACATGACCGGCCGCACCCGCCCCGCCTTCGGCACAGAGCGACCCGCTCACCTGTTGTGCTCCCGCGGTGCCGCCATTGCCGCCGTCTCCCGCGGAGCCGCTCGTCGGTGCGCCGCCGCTGGCGGGGCCTCCTTTCCCACCGAACCCGCCCGAGAGCATCGTCGTCCCGCACGTATTCGCTCCCCCCGGCGCATTGGAGAGCGGGTCGCCGAAGTCCGCCCCCTTCGTCCCCGCCGGCGCCGTCGCGAGCGGCGCGGGCGCATCCACGGGCGGCGCCCCCGGCGCCCCGTCGTGGGCGACGATTTCCATCAGGTCCCCTGTCACCGTCGCCCCGTCGACCACCATCGCGATGCTGCTCGCCCCGGGCGCTACCGCCGCCGGCGCCTCCACGTCGATCGAGATCAGCGCGCCCTCGCCCGCCCCCGAAATGGTGAGCGCCGGAACATCCGCGCTCCCCACGATCTTCGGCCGCGGCAGATCCTTCGAATATCGCCAGTCGTCGCACCGGATGCTGCCGGTCACGGAGACACCCCCGTTCATCGACACCGATCCGGCGAACGCGTCCCCTCCGCAAATATAGATATGGGCGGCCTCCCCAAGGGCATTGGCGGCCTCGACGATCGACCCGAATGGATTGGCCTGCGACCCGTCGCCATTCGCGCCCGCCTTCACGAACACGCCACATCGCGCGCCAATCAACATCCCTTCGATCGGGTCACACGTCGTCGGCTCCGGGCTCTCCTGGCCACCTTCGCCCCCCGCGCCCCCCACCCTTCCCCGCCGGGGCCGGCCCCGCCCGCGTCGTCTCCTCCCGTCGAAGAGATCCCGCGCGCCCCCCCCTCCGCGGGGCCCGCGCCGCCCCGCCGCGCTCGTGTCGTCTCCGCACGCCACGGCTCCGCCCATCCACAGCATCGCCCCGACAATCGATAGCTTCTTCATTTCATCTCTCCACGCCAATCAAATGGCGAGCTCTTCCTGCGCGAGCCCGTCCTCGCCATTGCCCCCGACCTCGGCCAGGCCATTGTCACCGCCCAACCCGCCGCTCCCCGCGGACGCTCCCGTCGTGTCGCGCTGTCCGCCCACGACGGGTTGGTCCATGTACACGATCGTGACGGCGTGACCGCCGCGGCCGCCGCCGCCATTGCCACCCGCCCCTCCGTCGCCGCCCGCCCCGCCGCGACAACCGGCCTCCAGCTGGCTGCCTCCCGAGCTCACCGCGCCGCCCGCGCCATAAGAGCCTCCCGGTTGGCCCGCCTGTCCTTTCTCGCCGTCACCGCCTCGTCCTCCCGCCGCGACGCGGAGGCGCACCGCGTCGGTGAAGTCCACCTGAGCCGACAAGGCGACCACCGCGATCGAGCTCCCCCCGCCCTTTCCCCCGACGCCGGCGTTCCCATAACAGCCGCCCGCGCCGCCGCCGCCCCCACCCGGACCGTGCTCCGAGAGTCGCTCGCGCGCGCCCCCGCCGCCCCCGCCGCTGCGGCCATTCGACCCGACCATTCCCGGCCCCCCCTCCGCGGGCACGAACCCCGACGCCGAGAACTGTCCACTCGCCGTCGCCCCCGGCCCCGCCGCCCCGTGCATCCCCGCGCTGCCTTGCGTGCCGGCGCTGCAAGGCAGGAGGGGGATCTGCGTCGTCGCCGCCCCCCCCGCCGCGCCGCCATTGCCTCCGTCGCCTGGCTGTCCCGAAGTCGGGCCCGCGCCCGTCGTCGTGTTGCCACCCTTGCCGCCCGATCCCCCCGAGAGGAAGACCGCGCCGGACTGACACATATTGAGACCACCAATCGCGTTGGAGGGCGTCTGACCATGATCGGCGCCGTCGAGCCCCGTCCCCGCGGCCCCCGCTTGCACCTCTTGCGGGGGAGGGTCCTCCCCGTCGGCGCCGTCTCCAGCGAAGATGTCCATTTCGTCGCCGTGGACCGTCGCGCCCGCCACGAGCATGGCAATGCTGCTCGCCCCTGCCCCCACCGCCGCCGGCGCCTCCACGTCGATCGAGACCAGGTGGGTGGTCCCCGTCCCCTGAATGCTCAGCGCCGGCAGATCCGCGTCTCCCTCGATGCTCGGCCGCGGATGGAGCTTCGAATAGCGCCAATCCGCGCAGTCGAACCCGCCAATCAATGATGTCTTGCCATCCAGCTCGAGGGAGCCCGCGAAGGCGTCGCCCCCGCAGATGTAAATGCGAGTCGCGCTCCCGAGGTCCATCAGGGCCTTGTGAATGGACCCATAAGGGCTCTCCCGCGTCCCGTCGCCTATCTCCCCCAGCTTTACGAAGAGACCGCACGTCGCGCCCACGACCTCCCCTTCGGCGGGCATGCACGGATCCTCCGGGCCGCCCCCTCCTCCTCCTTGATTGGAGGCACCGCCCCCACCGTCCGGGGCCCCGCCCAGTCCACCGGCCCCCGAATCGCCGGCGCCCGCACCCCCCGAGCCGCCGAGCGCCTCACCCCCCGCGCCCCCCGATGCGCAGAGGGCGGGGCTTCGACTGCATACGTCGGCGTCGCCACAAGCCGGAAGACCAAGCGCCGCGCCAAGAATGAAAGCTACCCGAGAGATGCGTTTCATCTTCTTCTCTCCCCGATCGATCAGAACAAAAGCTCTTCTTGAACGACGCCGGCGTTTCCCGCCCCGCCCGGCTCCGCCAGCCCATTGTCGCCGCCGAGCCCGCCCGCGCCCGCCGCCGCCCCCGACATATCGCGGGCGCCACCCAACACGGCCTCGCCCCGGAACACGATCGCGATCGCGTGGCCGCCGCGACCGCCGCCGCCATTGCCACCCGCGCCGCCATCACCGCCATCGCCGCCCGAGCAAGCGCCATTGATGGGCGCGCCTCCGATGGCCGCGCCTCCGGACGCCCCCGTCCCGCCCGAGCCGCCGAATTGACCAGCTTGCCCGGCCGCGCCGTCGCCGCCATGGCCCACGCTCAACTGGACAGAATCGTCCAATGTCACGTGCGCGTCGAGGGAGAGCAGGGCGATCGAGCTGCCCCCGCCCTTTCCACCTTGGCCCCCTTCACCGCGGCAGCCAGCGGCGCCACCGCCGCCGCCCCCCGGGCCATTCTCACCGCTCGCGGCGTGGCGCCCGCCGCCCCCGCCGCCGCTCCGCCCATGCGTGCCCGGCATCCCCGCCGCCCCGTCATCAGGGGTGAAGCCTTCCGCGGAGAACTCCCCCACCGCGAGCCCGCCATTCCCCGGCGCCCCCGCCGTGCCGTCCGCGCCGTCCCCGCCTCGACTGCACATTCCATACGGGAACGTGTTGTTGTC
>JBGAID010000200.1:0-4691 GCA_044225865.1 Polyangiaceae bacterium
AGCGCGCGCGGACGCTCACCGACGCGGAGGTCGACGCCCGGCACGCGGCCGTGAAGAAGCTCGTCGAGGAGCGCTGGGGCGCCGAGCTGAGGGCCTGACGTGGCAGGGTCGCGACCTCACCAGCCCGCGAGGGCGAAGAAGCGACCCGCCCCGAAGAAGGCGGCGAAGCCGAAGGCCAAGGCGAGCGTCGCCAAGAAGAAGCCGGCCCCGAAGCGAGCCGCGCCCAAGAAGACGACGAAGCGCCCCCTTTCCAAGAAGGGCGCTTCCGCCAAAAAGGGCGCGCCCACGAAGAAGGCCCCCGCCCGGCGGCGAGTCGCCGCGTCCCCTGCCGAAGCAGCGGAGGCGCTCCTCGCGACGACCGAGCCGGAGAGCCCCACCTCCCAGCCCGCACCGACGATGCGCGCCCTCGCCGGGCGCTTCGACCTCGACGCCGCGCGCGCGGTCTGGTTCACGCGCCAGCGGCTCGGCGGCGGTCCCCAAGAGCCGCTGCCCGAGCTCGTCGCGCGCGCGGGATGGCTGCGTACGCTCGGGGGGGCCGACGTCTACATCGCGGCGCGTGCCCGCCGATCCGGGATGCGCCGAGCGGAGCTCGACGACGCGGTCGCGGCCCACGCGCTCCGCGTCCTGCCCGCGGCGCGGAGCTGCATCTACTTGGTGCCCGAGGCCCACGCGAGGCTGGCCCTCTCGTTCGCAGAGGGGGCGTACCTGCGTCGCACCGAGCGCGAGCTCGCCAAGGTGGGATCCTCCTGGAAGGAGGTCGAGGAGGTCGGGCGCGCGATCCTCGCCGTCCTCGGCGGCGGGACGAAGACGACCGACACCCTGCGCCGTTTGCTCCCCAAAGAAGCGCTTCGGAGCTTCGGAGAGGCGGGCAAGAAGGTCGGACTCGCGTCTGCCTTGCCGGTCGCGCTGCGCGTGCTCGAGCTCCGCTCCGTGCTGGAGCGGACGCTCGAAGGCGGTCGCCTCGACAGCGAACGCTACGCGTGGAGGCTCGCTCAACCGCTGCCCGACATCGCGGGCATGCCCGCCCCCTCTGCCGAGGATGTCGTCGCCGCGATCGGCACGATCTTCTTCACCCAAATGGGGCCCGCCACCACCGCCGACTTCGCGGCGTGGGCGGGGCTCTCCCAGCGCGAGGCGTCGCGCGTCGTCGCGCGCCTCGACGTCGTGCCGATCACGGTCGAGGGCATCGACGAGGTTTGCTTCGTCGATCGGGAAGGGCTCGTCGCCCTCGATCAACCCGGGAGCTTCGGGGATCGCGTCAGCTTCCTCTCCTTCGAGGACAACCTCATGATCCCCCACGGCGGCCCGGCGTTGTTCGCGGATCGGGCCCACCACCACGTCGAGGTCATGTCGTGGGGGACGGCGGAGCCGACGACGATCGGGCTCGCCAAGCACCTCGCGACCCGCACCGTCTTCATCGGGGACCGCCTGCGCGGATTCTGGGAGTACGATCCGGACGGGCAAGAGGTCGTCGTCCATCTGCTCGGCACGAGCGATGCCGCCGTCGCCGACCACGTCGAGGCAGAGGCGACCAGCCTCGCCCGCTTCCTGTTCGAGGATATCGGGCACGCGCGGAGCTTCTCTCTCGACACCGACGACGCCGTGCGAGAGCGAGCCCAGGCGCTGAGGCAGATGCGCGCTCGATCGTAAGTTGGCCCGGCCCGCCTGCCCCTGCTAGCCGGGGATCATGAAGAGGAGCCTCGCATCCGAGCGGCGGACCGAGCCGCGCGCAGAGGTCGCGATCTGGGTTCAGGAGCGGACGAACGACGCGCTCTACTTCCAGCACGCGACCAACCTCTCGACCTCCGGGGTATGGCTCGACGGGACGTTGCCCCATCCGCCGGGCACCCGCGTCGCGCTCGACATCGACCTGCCCGGCGAGGGCCCCCTCTCCGTGAACGGCGAGGTCGTGCTCCATCGCACGGAGAAGGCGGGGATGGCCGTTCGCTTCGTGGATCTCGGGCCCTCGAGCCGTGCCCGCCTCGCGTCCTTCTTGTCGAAGGGCGCCGCGAGCTCATAGCCCGCCGACCGAGACCTCGACGTCCACCCGGACGAGCTTGTCGCGCGCGTCGGGGAGCGGCAGGCGCCGCAGGATGTCGCGCACGCACTCCGCCGTCTTCTGGCCGGTGGACCGCTCCACGATCTTCGTCTCCGCCCCCGCGCACGAAGCTGGCTTCCCCGACAGCGACACGAGCACGCGCCCGGTCGGGGGTCGCCCCCGCGAGAGCTCGTACGCGAAGCAACCCTTCAGCTCCGCGCCGCTGCTCTCGTCCGACCAGGCGCGCGTGTAGCGATCCCTCATCGCGTCGAGGGTCACGCCGCGACCGCGCGTCTCGACCACTTCGATGCGCAGGTCGTTGAGATCCAGCTTGTAGCAACCGGCGGGATCCGTGCACGGGGCCGGTCGCACGTCGGCCGAGGCGCCGGTGCACCAGGGTGAATCGCCCCAGCCCGCGATCCCGTCGGCGGGAGGATCGGCGGAGCTCTCGGGGGACGCGCTCGGCGCGGGCTCGAGCGCGGCCCGCCCGGCGCGCTCGAGCGGGACGACGGCGCGCGCGGCCGGGCGCGGCTCGGCGCGGGCCCTCGTTCGTTCGAGCGGGATGGAACGACATCCCCACCCCGACGACCCGAGCATGGCGCCGAGCGCGAGCGCGACCGGCCCGACGCGCGGCCCGAAGCTCGGACCAGTTCGCGTGGGCATGTCGAACACAGACGCACGAGCGCGGTTCCACCTTTGGTTCTTTTTTTCCCGCGGGCCCGCTCGGAGCGGCGGGGACGCTCGCCACGCCGACTTTCGGCGGCCGCCTCGTCCCGTGCTTCGAAATCGGCTGCTTTCCGGCCTCGCACGAGCGGCACGGCCATCGCGAAGGAGCCGGGCACGAACGGCAGAGCCCGCTCGGAGAGGAATGGAACATGAGCAATTCGGAAAAGCTGCGCACGGTCAAGTCGGTCATCCAGACCATCGAGAAGCAGTTCGGCAAAGGCGCGATCATGTCGCTCGGCGACGACGACGGCGCCGAGCCGCTCAGCGTGATCTCGAGCGGATCGTTGCTGCTCGACCAGGCGATGGGGATCGGCGGCTACCCGCGGGGGCGCATCGTCGAGATCTTCGGACCGGAGTCGAGCGGTAAGACGACCCTCACCCTCCACGCCATCGCAGAGGCCCAGAAGGCGGGAGGCATCGCCGCCTTCATCGACGCGGAGCACGCGTTCGACGCCACCTACGCGAAGTCGATCGGCGTCGACACGGAGCGGCTGCTCGTCTCTCAGCCCGACTCCGGAGAGCAAGCCCTCGAGATCGCGGAGCACCTCGTGCGCTCCGCATCCATCGACCTCGTCGTCGTCGACTCGGTCGCCGCCCTCGTCCCGAAGGCCGAGATCGAGGGCGACATGGGCGACTCGCACATGGGCCTGCAGGCTCGCTTGATGAGCCAGGCCCTCCGCAAGCTCACGCCCCTCGTCCACAAGACGAACACCGCGTTCATCTTCATCAACCAGCTCCGCCAGAAGATCGGCGTCGTCTTCGGCAACCCCGAGACGACGACCGGCGGCAACGCCCTCAAGTTCTACGCGAGCATGCGCCTCGACGTGCGGCGCATCGGCGCCGTCAAGAACGCGGAGGAGCAGGTCGGATCGAAGACGCGGGTGAAGCTCGTCAAGAACAAGCTCGCGCCCCCGTTTCGAGAGGCGGAGTTCGAGATCCGCTGGGGCTTCGGGATCGACTCGGCGACCGACCTCGTCGACTTCGCCTCCGCCGCCGGGATCTTGGAGAAGAGCGGGTCGCACATCTCGTTCGAAGGCGAGCACCTCGGACAAGGGCGCGAGCGGGTCCGCGAGATGTTCCTCAGCCGCGCCGACCTCGCGACCAACGTCCGCAAAGCGGCCCTCCTCGCCCGCGGGCAAGAGGCGAACGGCGCGGCCGCGTCCTGATTCGGGCCCACGATTTTCGACCACTCATCCAGAACGAATCGAAAGAAGAGAGACAAGCCATGCAAAGCGGAATCAATCGAGTCATGTTGTTCGGAAACCTCGGCGCCGATCCGGAGCTGCGCGTCACCCAGCAGGGCGGGGCCATCCTCAAGCTGCGCCTCGCGACGAACGAGGTGTACGCGGATCGTGAGAAGAACCTCGTGGAGCGGACGGAGTGGCACGCGGTGACCGTCTTCGGTCCGCGGGCCGAGCCGCTCTCCAAGATCCTCACGAAGGGCGACGCCGTCTTCGTGGAGGGCACCCTCCGCTACTCCAGCTACGAGAAGGACGGGGTCACGCGCTATCGGACCGAGGTCGTCGTTCGCGATCTGTGCATCGCGAGCCGGCGCCGAGCTTCGATGCCGCAGCCCTCCGCCACGATCGAGATGCTCGAGGACCCGTTCGCGAACGAGACCTCCACCGCGGAAGCTCCCCCCGCCGCCTCGCCGGACGGCACCCCGGCCGAGCCGGCCCCCACCCCGGGCAAGAAGGCGCGGCAGAAGGAGAACGGCGCCGCCCACGCCTCCGCGTGAGGATGCGCGAGGCGCCTCGCGACACCCGCTCGCGAGGCGCCTCCGTGCGCTCGTCACCTCACGGCGCGAGCACGCCGCCGCCCGGGATGGGGGCGACGACGCCAATCTTCTTGGCGCTCGTGCAGGTGTTGGCCCCCCCACACTCGATGCACTTGTTGTCCTTGCAGCACCACTTCGATCCGTCGTCGT
>JBGAID010000100.1:0-42178 GCA_044225865.1 Polyangiaceae bacterium
TTCGCGCCCGATCCACACGGCCTCGTCGCTCCGCTCCTCAGATTACGAGGAGTAGTCTTGCGGTGCTCACTCCTCGGGCGCGCGCCTCAGCCGCAAACTCCCCCGACTTCACTCGGCTTTCAACATGTTCGGTGCTCTAGAGCACCGATCACGATCGGTGATTTAGGACGATGACCCACCCTTCTCGCCCCCCCGGCGCGGCCCACAAGCGTGCCCTCATCACCGGCATCACCGGCCAAGACGGCTCCTACCTCACCGAGCTCCTCCTCGAGAAGGGCTACGAGGTGCACGGCATCGTCCGGCGCGCGAGCACCTTCAACACCGAGCGGATCGACCACCTCTACGTCGACCCCCACGACGCCTCGGCGCGCCTGTTCCTCCACTACGGAGACCTCAACGACGCCTCGAGCCTGCAGAGCATCCTCGGGGCGGTGCAGCCGGACGAGGTCTACAACCTGGGCGCGCAGAGCCACGTCCGCGTCTCGTTCGACATCCCCGAGTACACGGCGGAGATCAGCGGCCTCGGCGCCGTCCGCCTCCTCGAGGCGATCCGCAAGCTCGAGGTGCGGTGCCGGTACTATCAGGCCAGCTCCAGCGAGCTCTACGGCAAGGCGGCGGATGTCCCGCAGAGCGAGAAGACGCCATTCCACCCCCGCAGCCCCTATGCGGCCGCGAAGGCCTACGCGTTCTACATCACCCAGAATTACCGCGAGGCGTACGGCATGTTCGCCTCCAACGGGATCCTGTTCAATCACGAGGGAGAGCGGCGCGGCGAGACGTTCGTCACCCGAAAAATCACGCGCGCGGTGGGGCGCATCAAGCACGGCCTCCAGAGCGCGCTCTTTTTGGGGAACCTCGACGCGCGCAGGGATTGGGGGCACGCCCGCGACTACGTCGACGCGATGTGGCGGATGCTGCAGCACGCAGAGCCCGACGACTTCGTGGTCGGGACGGGCGTGAGCCACACCGTGCGCGAGTTCGTCGAGCTCGCGTTCTCTTTGGCCGGGCTCGATTGGGAGGATTTCGTGAAGATCGATCCCAAATACTACCGCCCCGCCGAGGTCGACGTGCTGCTCGCGGACGCGTCGAAGGCGAGGAGGCTCCTCAATTGGCAGCCCAAGATCGGCTTCGAGGATCTGGTGCGGGGAATGGTCGAGAACGATCTCGATCTCGCTGCCCGCGAGAAGAGGGCCCGAGGTTGAGCGACTTCGAGACCCGCGAGCTCGAGCGCAAGCGCGCGCGCGTCGCGCAGCTCGACGACGTCGCCGATCGACGGGCGAGGCCGGGACGGACGCGCCGCTATTACGGCGATCAGATGAAGCGCCTCCTCACGTCGCTCATCGCGCCGGGGGGGCGCATCCTGGAGGTCGGCGTCGGCTTGGGGGATCTCCTCGCCGAGCTCGACGGGTCGCGGCGGGTCGGCGTGGACGTGGCGCCCCGCATGATCGAGCTCGGCCGCGCTCGCCACCCCGAGCTCGAGCTGTTCGTCGCCGACGTGGAGGGCGAGGGCCTCTCCGATATCGTGGGCGGGCCCTTCGATACCATCCTCCTCACCGACGCGATCGGGCTCCTCGACGACGTGCAGGGCGCGTTCGAGCACCTCACCCCGCTCCTCGCGCCGGACGGTCGGATCGTCGTCACCTATTACAGCTTCTCGTGGGAGCCGGCGCTGGAGCTGGCGGAGATGCTGGGCCTGAAGACGCGCTGGCCGGAGCAGAACTGGCTCAGCATGGACGACATCGAGAACCTGCTCGCCCTCGCCGACTGTGAGGTGGTTCGGCGGGGGACCGACGTGCTCGCCCCCGTGAGGATCCCGGTCGTGTCGGAGATCGCCAACCGGGTCGTGGCGAAGCTCCCGATCGTGAAGGAGGCGAGCCTCGTCTCCTATTTCGTGGCGCGGCGGCGCCCCGCCGAGCTCCCACGCGATCTCCCCGGGGTCAGCGTCATCTGCCCGTGCCGGAACGAGCGAGGAAACATTCGAGAGGCGATCGCGCGCACGCCGCTCATGGGGTCGAAGACAGAGCTCGTCTTCGTCGACGGCAACTCGACAGACGGAACGGTGGAGGAGATCGAGGCCGCGATCGCGGAGCAGCGCGGACCGCTCACGGTTCGACTGGTGAAGCAAGGCGACGGCAAAGGCAAGGGCGACGCTGTCCGCAAAGGCTTCGACGCGGCCGCGAACGAGGTCCTCATGATCCTCGACGCCGACCTCACCGTCCCGCCCGAGGACCTGCCGAAGTTCTATCGCGCCCTCGTCACCGGCAAGGGCGAGCTCGTCAATGGGGTGCGGCTCGTCTATCCGATGGAGGGCGAGGCGATGCGCTTCTTGAACCTGGTGGGCAACAAGTTCTTCAGCGCTGCCCTCTCCTGGCTCCTCGAGCAGCGCATCAAAGACTCTCTGTGCGGGACGAAGGTCCTCACCAAGACGAGCTATCGAAAGATCGCCGATCATCGCGCCTTCTTCGGCGACTTCGATCCGTTCGGCGATTTCGATCTGTTGTTCGGGGCGGCCCGACTGAACATGAAGATCATCGACCTGCCCGTGCGCTATCGAGCGCGCACGTACGGGGAGACGAAGATCAGCCGCTTCTCCCACGGGTGGCTCCTCCTGAAGATGACCGCCTTCGGGTTCAAGAAGCTGCGCGTGGGCTGAGCTCTTCGACCGCCCGCGTTCGCGCCCACTTCCGTTGGCTTGCTGTTGCGAGCACGGGAGCGCAACGCGTTGCCATCCGCGATTCTCCCCGCGATAGCCGGCGAAAGCAGGTCGACGGAGCTGGCATCGGGGTTGCGAAGCGCGGCCCGCGGGCGGGGCCCAGCCTCAGCCTCGCAGGAATCACAGGAGCCCATCATGAATCGAATCTCGTTCGTGTCCGCCAGCCTCTTCGTTGCGCTCGCGGCGACCTTTTTGGTGTCGGCGTGCGAGGCGCAGCTCGAGCCTGGTTACACCGAGTGCGACGGCGACGTCTGCTCTCCCGGCCAATACTGCGACGATTTCGCGGTCGCCTCGTGCGAGACGGGGTGCACGAGCGAGGCGAACTGCACGGAGGAGGAAGACTGCGTGAAGGAGGCCGGCCAGACGATCGGCTCGTGTGTGAAGGCGAGCGCGGGCGGCGGAGGAGCGCCCCAGCCGAACGCCTGCTCGCGCCGGGCCGCCTTCGACGGCGAGTGCGTCGCGGCAGGTCTGCCGGGGGCCGCCTATCGCTGTGACGGCGCGGCGATGCCGGCGGGCTCCGGCTGTGAGCTGCACCCCGATCAAGCCACCTATCCGGGTGGATATTGTTGCGAGGCGTAGCGCCATCGTCGCCGCGCCCGGCCCAGGTCGCCCCTTCGAGGCGGGCGGGATGGTCAATGTTTCGAAGATCGCCCGATCGCTCCTCGGCGCGATTGACCAGCAGCCTATCGTGCTGAAGCTCATGGCTCCGCCGCCCTCATCGCCAATCGGAGAGCGACCGGGCGCGGAGCGGGCAGGGCGGAGGATTGACCATGACGATGAACGGCGGACCGGGCACGACGACCGAGATGACGCGCGGCTGGGCGGTGTTGGTGGTCGGAGCGGCGTTGTTCCTGGGCGGGATGGTCGACCTCCCGCGCTTCCTCGACAAAGGGAACATGATCCTCGGCGCTCAGATCGCCGTCCTCCTCCTCGGAGGCGCCTTGCTGATGATCCTCGGAGCGCGCCGGCGCCCGAAGCGACGCTGATGGGATCGGGAAAGCAGAGCCCGATCCAGATCGTCAGCCGGGCCGCCGGCGTCGGCGGCGTCGCTCTGGAGCTCTCGGCGGGGGCGTACCGACGGGCTCGACGTCAGCGGTCTCGATCGGGGCTCTCGACCCCGCCGCCTTGAGCGCGAGGAAGGCGGCGAGGCCCAAGACCGCCACGCACGAAAGAGAGACCGCGCGAACGATCGAGGTGGCGGAGGCGGAGTACATGGAATGGCGTCCCATCGTTCGCACCCCGGCGCCGATGATCGGGACGGTGGCGAGGGCGGCCCATCGGAAGAGATCGCGGCTCGGGGCGAGCCGAACGGTCGTGGAGGGAGATGGCAAGAGGAGCCGTCCGACCGCCACGAGCGCGATGACGGCGGCCGAGAGCACGCTGCCGACCGTCACCAAGATCACGCTCCCGATCGAGGGCAGGGGCGCGACGACCTGGAGGTCGTTGGGAGGAGCGTATCGACCGGAGAAGAAGCGCCGAGAGGCGGAGCGGAGCACCGGTATGAGGAGCGCGCCGAGGGCGAGGGTGCCACCGATCGCGACGATGAGCTGCGTCCAGGTGATGCCCGGCCCCGTCAGCGGGAATGGCTCGCCGCGGGTGAGCTCGGTGAGGAATCGACCGATGCACATCACGAGGACGGAGGCGGCGAGGCTCTCGCCGCCTCGGGGGCGGCGTCGCGCCACCGCGGCGGCGAAGGAGGCGGCCACGACCAAGACCAGCGCGTCGTAGAGCTGGGTCGGGTGAAGCGGGACGTGAGCAGGGGCCAGCGATCCACGCCGGTAGACGATCGACCACGGCACGTGTGTCTCTCGCCCGAAGCAACAGCCGGCGGCGAGACAGCCGAGCTTTCCCAGCGCGAGCGCAGCGGGGAGGGCGACGGCAGCGGCGTCGGCGGCGACGCCGCGGTCTCGCGGCCGGCACGCGAGGTAGAGGGCGAGCCCCGCCAAGAACACGAGCGCACCGCCCCAGCTCCCGAACATCGATCCGCCGCTCGCCGCCGCGAAGAGGAGCGGAGCCCCAATCCACAACGCGACCATGTAGATGGTCGTCAAGTCGAGGGTGATGGCCGCCCCCTCCGCGACTCTCTCGCCGCCGCGAGCGATGCTCCGGCGCGCGAGCGCGAAGAACACGATCGCCGACGCGAAGTGGAGGATCCCGTAGAGGGAGACCATGGCCTGCTCGCATCATCGCCGAAGCGCGGCGGGAGCGGGGGCGAACCTCCCCCCAAAAATCGAGGACGGCGCGCCTCGATATGAGGCCCGGACCGCTCACGCTGTCTTCGATGTCGCGCTCGAGCCCGCCCGCCGCGCGACTCGGCGGAGCGAGCTCTCTCGTTCTTCGGCGATGGCGCGATCCTGCCATCCGCCGAGACGCATCAGGTGCCTCGAGAAGAGGATGCTCATCCACATGCGGTAGGGCCGCCACGCCTCCGCCGCCTTCTCGAAGGCGGCCTCCGTCGCCTCGACACCATAGAGGTCGGCGAAGCCGCGAAAGACCCTCGGCTCCCCCTTCGGCAGCCCATCCCTCGGAGCGGCGCCCCGGAAATAGATGTGGCTCGCGGTCCACGGACCGACCCCGCGGATCTGCATCAAGTCGGCGATGGCTGCCGCTTCGCCCATCGAGAGGAGTCGCGCCGCCGACAGCCGCCCATCCAACGCGGCCGTGGCGACGGCGTGGAGCCTGGAGACCTTCTCGTCGCTCAGGCCGGGCACCTGCTTCACCTCGAGCAATCGCGTCGGAGACGGGAAGACGGCGTGGCGGCGCCCCTTCAGCTCGACCACGTCTCCGTGCTCCGCCGCGATCGCCATTTTGATTTTCGCGGCGAGGCTCATCTGGATTCGCGGGACGATCACCCCCCACGCGGCCGCGTCGTATGGGGAGGCCTTCGCGGCGGTGAAGAACCCCGGGAAGGAGGCCTGAAGCGCCCCCGCGATCGGGTCGCGCGTCCCGATCGCGAGCCATCCTTCACCTTCGCAGAGGCCGAGCATGCGACCGATCTGGGCGCGCACCCGCTCGACGTCGCTCGTCCCTTCGATCTCGAGGACCACCTCCCGCTCCGACTCGGTGAGCGCGACCGCGACCGCCTCGAAGGTATCGTCGAGCCGGAACGCCAGGGTGAGCTCTTCGGCCGAGGTCGCGGCGGCGGCCATGCCCGCACCCGGGACGAAGCCGCCATATAACGAGGATGCAGCACAGAGGCGGAAACCGCGCGGCTTGGAGATTTGGATCGTCTTCATGACCCACAGGATGGGTCACCGGATTGACAGCTTTATGTCAGGATTGTCCGCCGCTCCGCAGCGCCGGATCGACGCACGCGCGGTCGGCCCGGAGCACCCTCTCCGCCCCGCTCGGGCTGTCGAGCACGAGGAGGCGAGCGGCCGCGCGTCGCGCCTTGGAGGACGCGGCGCAATCGACGAGGATCTCCGCGAGGTCGTCGGCCGAGATCGCCGGGCTTCGAAACCCGAGCGGTGGGTGCTCGAGCGCGCGCGCGCCGGTGGCGCGTCGCTCGGCGTTCCCGCGGGATCGGCGCGTCGCCGTGTCGAGGGCGGCCTCGAAGCAGGGCCCGATCGACTCGTAGTCGAGGTCGCGGTCGTGACCGTCGACGCAGAGCCGGCGGACGGGCTCGATGCGGATGAGCTCCCCCGAGCGCAGCGAGACACGGACCTCGCCGAGCCGTGCCGAGACGAGCTCGACCTCGGACCAGCGAACGAAGCGGGGGGCCAGGAGAGACGCAACGAGGAACCCGTCCGCGCCGATCGAGAGCCGGAAGGGCCGGCGCAACACGAACCAAGAGAAGGTCCGAACGAGGATCGCATCCATCCCCACCGCCCGCTGGTGAACGTGACGATCGAGCGCATCCATCAGCGTCTGCGCCTGCTCGATCGTCGCAACCTCGACGTCGATGACGGTGGAGCGCGCCCGGGCCTCGACGTGCACCACGACCTGCGCGGCCGGGGTGTCGAGATAGAAGTCGGGCCGCACCACGACCCGGGCCACGTCGATCTCGTCGCGACCCGCGACGAGCTCTCCGTCCACGACGAGGCCCCTCTCGTCCGCGCCCACCCGCGCTGCCCGGCGCGCGAACAGGCGGGCCCGCCACACCATGAACGCGATCACGATCGAGGCCCCCAAGGCGGCCCCGCCGAAGAAGGCGTTCCACGTGCTCCCGTTCGGATACTCCCGCGTCCCCATGACGACGACCCCAGCGGCGTACGCGAGGATGGGCGTCGCGCAGATCGAGACGACGACCGCGGCGGCGCTGAACCGATCCGCGGCGCGAGACACCCTCCCCACCAATGCGTCGAGCTCCATGTAGCCTCGCGAGGGAGCACGGAGCGCCCGAACGCTATTCCCACAGAGCCGCTACGAGATCTCGTAGCGCTTCATCCAGCGATGGAGCGTGACGCGGCTGACGCCGAGAGCGCGGGCGGCGAGCGTACGATTGCCTTTGGCCGCGCGCAGCGCCTGCTCGATGAGCGTGCGGTCGAGGGCCTGGAGCTCGGCGCGCCGCGGGGCGGAGGGAGCGGCGCGCAGATCGAGGTTCGCCGGCTTGATGACCGCACCTTCGGCGAGGAGGGCGCCGCGGGTGAGCGCTTGCTCGAGCTCGCGGACGTTGCCGGGCCAGTCGTGCCGCAGCAGCGCCGTCTCCGCCTCGCGCGAGAGCTCGAAGGAGCGCTGGTGCCGCGCCGAAAGCTTGGCGAGCACCGCGCGCGCGAGATCGAGGATGTCTTCGCGCCGCTCGCGCAGCGGCGGGAGGGCGACGCGCGCGCCGAGGAGGCGATAGTAGAGGTCCTCTCGGAAGGTCCCCGAGGCGGTGGCCTCTTCCAGGTTCCGATGGGTGGCGGCCACGATCCGCACGTCGACCTTGACCGTCTCGCTTCCACCGACGGACCGCACCTCGCCCTCTTGGAGCACGCGCAAGAGTCGGGTCTGCATCCTCAGCGGCATCTCCCCGATCTCGTCGAGGAACAGCGTGCCTCCGTCGGCGAGCCGGAAGAGGCCGGGACTATCGGTGACCGCGCCGGTGAAGGCGCCGCGCTTGTGACCGAAGAGCTCGCTCTCGAGCAGCGACTCCGGGACGGCGCCGCAGTTGATGGCGACGAACGGACCCGCCTTGCGCGCGCTCTCGGCGTGGACGAACCGTGCGAAGAGCTCTTTGCCGGTGCCGCTCTCGCCGCGCACGAGCACCGGCAGATCGCTCTTGGCGACGCGCCGCGCGACGTCGAGCGCGGCGAGCATCTTGTGAGAGCTCCCGATGATCCCCCCCTGCTGGTCGGGGGCGGCCTTGGCGCGGCGGAGCAGCTCCGCGAGGCGCTCGAGCTCGCGGCCCTTGTCGAGGCTCTCTCTGTAGGCCGCCTCCGCCTCGCGCGCGGCCGCGGCGGCGCGCGCCTCGGCCCGCTCGACGAGGCGCGTCTTCTCGAGGGCCATGCCCACGATGTCGGCGAGGGCCACCCCGAGCTCGCGCTCGGGCTCGCCGAACCGCCCGTGCTCGAGGCGGTGGTCGAGGTAGAGCGCGCCGAGCACGGCGTGGGGGCCGCGAATGGGGAGGGCGAGGATCGACCGGAGGCCCAGGTCGAGGATGCTCCGGGATTGGTCCAGGGAAGGATCCTCGAGCGCGCTCGCGGTGAGGATGGACTCGCCCGATCGGATGACGCGATCGACGACCGACCGGCTGAAGCGGAAGGTCGCGCTCTTGAGCTCGGTGCGGGCGACGTTTCGGGCGACGACGATCTCGTGCGCGCCGCGCGGCCTCGCGAGGACGAGGAGGGCGCGCTCGGCGCCGGTGAGCTGGACGGCCTCGTCGACGGCGAGCTCGAGGACGCGGCGCTCCTCCCCTTCCCCGAGGAGCCGACGCACGAGCCCCAACAGCCGCGTCGCTTCGACGGAGAGCACGCGACGGGACGCCACGGGGCCGACCTGCTCGAGCCCTCGCTCGACGGCCTGCCGCTCGGGGGTGCGCAGGAAGCGCTCGCGCAGCGCGGGGGGAAGCGAGCTCTGCAGCGCGCGGATCTCCTCGCGGGCGAGCGCGGCGCTCTCGGTGCCGGAGCCGGGCGCGCGGGCGTGCTGGGTCCGCGCGATCTCGAAGCGCGCGAGGGCGGCGAGCTCCCGGTCCCCCGCCGCGGCGGAGAGGGCGCGCTCGCCGTGGGCGAGGGCAGCGTCGGCGCGGTCGCGGGCGAGCTCCGCGCGGGCGGTGAGGAGATGAGCGCGCGCGCCGAGGCCGGCCGCGGTGAGCTCCTCCGAAGCGCGCTCCACGAAGCCGAGCGCGCGCTCCACCGCGCCCGCGCGCAGCGAGAGCTCCGCGGTCAGCAGGTTCGCTTCGAGGGCGAGGCGAGTCGCGCCCGCGCTCACGAACCGCTGGTGAGCCTCGCGCGCGAGCTCCAGCGCGGCGGGGAGATCCACGTCGCGCGCGAGCTCGGCGCGGAGCAGCGTGCTCTGAGCGCGATAGACCGCGTCGCCTAGCTCGTCGGCGAGCGGCTCTGCGCGGGCGAGCATCGTCTGGGCTTCGACGCGCGCTCCCACCCAGCTCCATAGGCCCGCGAGGTTCACGAGCGCGGCGAGCAAGTTCGCGCGACGCCCGAGCCGCTCCGCGAGCGCAGCGGACTCCTGGTAATGCTCGAGCGCGGGGCCGACCTCGCCGAGCGCGTGCTCGGAGGTCGCGAGGTTCATGATGAACGCGGGGAGCCGGCCCACGTCCCCCGCGCGCTCGGCGTGCTGCAACGCCGCGCGGTAGTGGTCGCGCGCCCGCGCCGGATCCCCGGAGAGACCGCGGGCGGCGCCGAGCCGCGCCTGTGCCTGGGCCGCGAGGGCGTCGTCGGCTTGGCTCGTCGCGAGCGCGAGCGCGCGATCCGCGAACGCCACCGCTTCTTCGACGCGCGCGCGCCGGAGGGCGGCATCGCTGCGGATGGCCCAGAGCCGGCCAACGATCTCGTGAGGATGACGCGCGAGCCCGAGCGCCTCCTCGGGGGGCACGGGATGGTCCGCGAGGAATCTGGGCGCGCGCGCGAGGCCGCGCTCCGCGAGGGCGTCGGCCGCTTCGGGCTGCCCCAGGGCGAGGGTGACGTGGGCCGCGAGCGTGAGCGCCGGAACGCCGACCTCCGCGTCGTCGAGCAACCCCTCCGCCGCGGAGCGCGCCTCGGAGTAGACGCCGCTTCGCTCGAGGCACTCGACGAGGAGCAGGCGATCGGTGACGGAAGGCTCGGCGATCCCGGTGAGGAGCTCTCGCGCTCGCGCGTACTCGCCGCGGATCGCATGGGCCCGCGCGACCGCGCGCGAAGCGGCGCGCAGCGTCGGGGCGCGCGGCGGCTCGCGATCCTGGCCTGGGGATGTGATCGCCAACAGCGCCTGCTCCACCGCCGCTGGGGATGTCAGCGGAGCGGCGGCGGCGTGACGCGCGAGCCGGGCCAAGAGCCCGAGCCGTCGCGACGTGCGCGTGAGCACGACCTCCCAGAGCGAAGCGTCGAGACGCGCCCCCGCGGCGCTCCACAACGCGCGGGCGTCCTCATCCGACGCGATCGGGAGCGCGACGACGTCTCCGACAGCGGGCGAAGGCGCGTGGTGCGTGAGGTGAAGAAACGCCCCGCCGCCCGCGCGCGCGAAGGCTCCGCGCACGATCGCGGCGTCGGGCTCTCGGTCGAGGATCGCCTCGTCCGCGGCCAAGACCAGCGCGACGCCCTGCGCGGCCGCGGTGCAGGCGAGGGCGTCGAGGGCCGCCTCGCGCGACGAAGGCAGGGAGACGCCGAGCGGCTCCGCCCAGCGCGAGAGCATCTCTTCCGCGTCGGAGAGCACGACCAGCCCTCCGCCCTCGCCCTTCGCGATCGCCTCTGCGCGTCGGTCCCGCGCCGCGCGCGCGAGATCGCGAAGGAAGCGCCTTCGTCCGGTGCCGGGGGGCGCGACGACGACGAGCGCTTCTCCGCGGCTCCGCGAGATGGTCTCCAGCGCGCGATCGAGGGGGGCGCGCGACCCGAGGCGCGCGAACGAACCGTCGATGTCGAGCTGTCGGCGCGCTCCGCCGAGGGCGTTGATGCACGCGAGCGCCGAGAGCGGGCGGGCCGCTGGATCCGGATCGCAGCAGGCCTCGAGCAGCGCGCCGAGGCTCGGCTCGAAGCTCAGCAACGTCGCCCGCAGGGCCACCCCGAACGAGAAGAGGTCACCAGCGACGGAGGCGGCCGCGCCTCGCATGCGCTCCGGCGGGAGGTAGCCGAGCGTTCCACCCTTCGCCGTCCCTCCGATGGGCGAGGCCAGCCCCAGATCGAGCAGTCGTCCTCGGCCCGCGCCGTCGACGAGCAGATGCGCCGGCTTCAGATCGCCGTGCACGAAACCTTGCTCATGGAGATAGGCGAGGCCAGCGAGCAGATCGACGATGGCCCCGAGGCTCGCCGTCGTCGGAGAGAGAGGTGCCCCAAAGACCCATTCGAGGGCGAGGGCGCGCGGCTCATCCGATGGCCCGGCCACGTCGAAGAGCGCCGGAAACGCCGGGTGCCCGCGGCTCAGGAGGCGCGCTTCGATCCCGAGCGCCGCGCGCTCCGCCGCCGAGGTCGCGCTCTTCTCGACGAGGGCTCGACCGCCGAGTCGATCCCAAACCACCCGAACCCCGGGCGCGAGGGGCTCCGCGGCGACGTACCGGGTGTGCCAGCGAAGTGTATCGATAGTGATACATACCGATACAGCTGAAACATGTTGGGCGGCAACCTCTTCGCTATTTTTTGGGCAATATCACCGCGGCGGTAGGTGGCATTGGACGTGCGATGGCGGGGGACAACCAAGGAGCCCACCATGTCGCTGCTCAATCGCTTCTCCGCCCTCGTCCTCCCGTTCGCTCTCCTCGCCTGCAACGTCACCTCCGGCGGCGGGCAATCCGGCGGCGCGGAGGAAGGTGGCGCCGGCGGCGGCGTCACCGAGACCGGCGGAGCCGGAGGCAACGCCGAGTGCCCCTCCCTCTCCGACCCCGCCGTCCACTACCTCTCGCAGGACCCGGCGATGTGCGGCCTCACCGACTGCGGAGGCGCCACCGACTGCATCCCCTGCGACGCCGGGCAGGAGTACTTCCAGAACGAGTGCGGCTGCGGCTGCATCGACGCCGAGCCGGTGTGCCCCGACCCGTCCGACCCGACGGTGCACTACCTCGAGACGGATCCGGCGCTCTGCGGCCTCACCGACTGCGGAGGCGCCACCGACTGCATCCCGTGCGACGTCGGCCAGGACTACTTCGAGAACGAGTGCGGCTGCGGCTGCATCGACCAAGCCCCCGAGCCCATTTGTCCCGATCCGAGCGATCCCGCCGTGCACTACATCGAGACCGACCCCGCGCTGTGCGGCATGACCGACTGCGGCGAGTCGGACTGCATCCCGTGCGACGCCGGCCAGGAGTACTTCGAGAACGAGTGCGGTTGCGGCTGCATCGACGTTGGCGTCTAACAGGCTGCTGAAAAAGCCCCATGGCCGCCATTTCGAAGCACATGGCCGCCAGTTCACCCCCCTAGCCCTCATCGAGCACATCGACGGTGCCTTTTTCTCCACCCTGTGAAGGAAGCGTCATGAACCGCCGGAAGCGAACGCTCACGAGCCTTTGTCTCCTCGCGCTATCGGCCGCATGCGTCGCGACCCCGGTCCCGACGCCCCCCGGCCTCGAGCTCGACGTGGAGCGCATCGAGGCTACGCCCGGAAGCATGAGCGTTCGCTTCGATGGATCGGAGGGGGCGCTCACCCCCGGCCCCGTGGGGCTGCGAGTCACGCCGGGACCGGTCGACTCCGATCCGGTGCTGGAGCTCGGCACGGCGAACGTCCTCGCGGACGGGTCGTTCTCCGTCTCGGTCGTGTCGCCGCCAGACAACGTGTTCTTCTTCGAAGCGATCACCGACACTGAGGATGTGTTCGTCGGGGCGGTCACGATCGCCGCAGACGGCACGGTCGTGGAGGCGGACGCGGGACCTGACGGCGACGGCGACGGATCGCCCGACGCGATCGATTGCGCCCCCACCGATCCGAGCCTCTCGGGCCAGCGCTGCCCGTGAGCCGCTCGGTCGGCGGGGAGACCGCCCCGTCAACGGGCGAGCTTGAAGACCCCGTCCTCGGTGCCGAAGTAGAGCGCCTCGTCGTCGACGAGCAGGTTCGACGTCGCGTTGTTCAGACCTGACGTGAGGACGGCGGGCTCGACCATGCCTCGCTGCCACATCTCGATCGTCGACCGGTGAGGATTGATGAAATAGACGATGCCGTCTCGCACCGCGAAGCCCCCGACATCCTCGTCCTCCATCGTCACGACATCGCCGGTAGAGAGATCGATCGCCTGCGGTCCGGAGAACGAATCGAGGAAGAGCAAGTCCCCCTCGAGCGCGAGCCTCGAGAAGCCGTCGTACGCTGGCGTCGTGTAAATGGTCGACGTCGCGCCCGTCGCATCGATGGCGACGATGCTGTCGGCGACGTCGTCTCGGTGCCCCCACGCGACGCGGCCACCGTCTCGCGCGAGGCCACCTGTCCCCGTCGAATCGAGCTCCTCGACGACGGCCCCGTCGCTCGCCGAGACTCGATGCACGAGGGTGTCCGTCTTGTTGCTGACGATGTAGAGCCACTCACCCAGCACGGCGAGCTCGGCTCCGTACGTGTCCAACACGGGCGGCGAATCCCCGAGCAGGACGCCGTCGTGCCCGGTCTCGTCCACGCTCGCGAGGAAGTTCTCGGTCAGCGCGAAGAGCCGGCCGTGCTCGGCGTCGGGCGGCTCGAAGACGATCGCCCGCGGCGAGCGGAGCTCGTACTCGATGATGTTCTCCTGGAAGCCGGTCCCGTCTTTTCCGATGCGCTGAACGGAGCCGTACTCCGAATAGAAGATGGCATTGGCGGACTGGGCGAGCTGATTCGGGTAGCTCGCCTCATGCAGGTTCCGGGGCTGGCAGAGGCCTTCCACGCACTCGCCCCCGAGACAGTCGTGACCGCAGGCGCCGCAATGGAGAGGGTCCGTGCGGGCATCCGTCTCGCAGCCGTTGGTCTCGTCTTCGTCGCAATCGATCGTTCCGTCGGAGCAGCCGCATGCGCCGCCCTCGCACGCTCCTGATCCGCATTGCACCGAGCAGTCACCGCAATGGAGAGGATCGCTTTCGAGGACGCTCTCGCACCCATCGCCGAGGTCATCGTTGCAGTCGCCATAGCCGGGCTCGCATGTGCACGACGAGTCTTCACACACGAGATGGTCGGCGCCGATCCGATCGGGCGGGTCGAGCAGCTGAACGCAGGCGGCGAGCGCGCTCACCACCGCGGCGATGGCGGTCTTCGTCGTGCTTCGCATCAGAACTTCACCTCGACGGCGAGGGAGGCGCCGCCCGATTCGGGTCTCGCCCCGACCTTCACGCTCGCGCGCGGCGCGTCCCCACTGGGCGTCGTCGCGAGGATGATGATGCCCGCCCCGACGGCAGCACCTCCGACCACCAAGAGCACGGTGGAGGCGGTCCCAATCGCCTTGGCCGCGTCTCCGAGGCGAACCCCTTCGGCGTCGCAGATCTCGGGCCGCGTGGCGTCGCAGTGCCCGTTCGCGTCGCCCTCTTTCGCGAGGGCGATACCGCCCGCGATCGCGCCGGCGATGAGGGCCCCGACCCCGATCGATCCGACGGTGATGCCCAGAACGAGCTGGCCCTCGCCGGTAGCGACGCGCACCACCCGCTGAATGACCGCTTGCTGGGAGGGCTCGAGCTGCACGCGCGGGCGTTCCCCCGCGCCGAGACGAAGGGCCGCCACCCCCGGGCGCATGCCCACCTTCTCCACGGAGAGCGCGTGCTCGCCCGGCTCGACGCGGACGTCCGCATCCAACGGCGCCGGCCCCAGGACTCGGCCGTCGAGGCGCACGATCGCGCCTTCCGTGCGGACCACGATGCGAACGATGGCGATGGATCCGTCGAGCTCCGAGAGGAGACGCTCGACTTCGACGGCGCGCTTGGGATCGCGGTCGGGGCGCGCCAAATAGGCCGCGTATGCGGACGCGGCCTCCGCGTTTCGGCCGAGGAGCTTGGAGGTCGTGCCGATGTTCAGCAGCAGCTTGGGGCTGGGAAACAAGCCGTACGCGGCGCGAAAGCTCTCGAGCGCGCGCACGTAATCCCCCTGCTGGAGGTAGCCGTTCCCCATGTCCATGAGTGACTGCGCTTGGGCGCGCGCGTCGGTCGCGGCCATCGGCGCGGGCTGGGCGCGCGCATCCTCGAAGGCGACGGAGCCGAGGAGCATCGCCGCAACCGAGCACCACCGCGTCGTTCGCGTCATAGCGCAGACTCCAGCGGGCCGACGGCGGGTCGAGAGAGGGGCGGCCGCCCCGAGGGCGTGGGCGGTGGGGGCGGCGGCGGCGCATTCGAGCGCACCACCGTCGATCGTCCGCCTTCGGCGCGCGAAGTCCCTTCCTTCGTCGCGGACGGCGCGCTCGTGGAGGGGGCGATCGTCGTAGCCGCGATGGACTCGGTGCGGACGGCGCTCGTGACGGCCGACCCCACGGGCGGGGGCGCGATCACGGCGGTGGACGTCGCCGTCGCGGCCCCCTCGGTCGCAGATGCTCTCGTCTCGTGGGCGGGGACGGCGGGCGTCTGCCCCCTTCGTCCGACGAAGAAGCTCAGGGCGGCCGCGCCACAGACGACGACCGCGACGACGCCGACGGCGGCAGCGCGGCCGCGCCCGCCCATCGGGCGGCTCGCCTTCGTGATCGCGACCGTCTCCGCGCCCGAGACGGAGGGGGGCATCGTCTCGTCGTCGACGATGGTCGGGCTCAGCGTTCCCAGTCGGCCCGCGACGTGGGCCGCTGCTTCTGGGGCGAACGGGGCGAGGGCGCGCACCAGCGCGAGCGCGCTCGGATAGCGGTGCGCCGGATCCTTCGCCAAGCAGCGGTAGACCGCCCGCGCGAGGTCGGCCGGCACTTCTTGACCGAGCGGGATCGGCGCGGCGGTGAGCACCTCCGTGATGTATCCGCCGATGGATTCGGCGGAGAACGGCAGCTTGCCGGAGAGCGAGCGATAGAGGACCACGCCGAGCGACCAGATGTCCGAGCGATGGTCGACATGCTTGGGGCTCCGGAGCTGTTCGGGAGACATGTACTTCGGCGAGCCGAGGGTGGAGTCGGTCGTCGTCAGGTCGGCGTCCCCCAAGCCCTGTGACAGTCGCGGGACCTTCGATATCCCGAAATCCAGGACCTTCACCGAGCGCTCGGCGCCCTGCCCTTGCGCGAGGAACAGGTTCGCGGGCTTGAGATCGCGGTGCACGATCCCCCGCGCGTGCGCCTCCGCGATCGCATCGCACGCCTCGATGACGACCCGCGCGGCGTCGGGGGGAGCGAGCGGGCCGCGCTGCTTGATCTCCTGCTCGAGATCGCAACCGCCGAGCAGCTCCATCGTCATGAAGAGCGTCCCGTCGGCGAGCCGGCCGAAGTCGAACACGCGCGGGACATGCTCGCTCGAGACGGCACTGGCGATGCGCGCCTCACGCATGAAACGCGAGGCGTACTCCGGGTCGCTCGCGAGCTTCGGCAGCATCGCCTTGAGCGCGACCTGCCGTCCGAGCGCGATGTGCTCGACCGCGAACACGGCGCCCATCCCGCCGCCCCCGATGGGGCGAAGGACGCGGTAGCGATCGTCGAGCACGGTTCCGGGCGCGGGGACGGCTAGTTCCATGGCACCGAAGCCCCGTCGCCCTCGCGACGCGCACCCTCGAGTAGAACGGACGCGCCGCGGACTGTCAACGCGCGGAGCGCCCCACCACGGTCGCCACCGCGGCGGCATCACCGGCTCGATCACGTGCGCGCTCCGTCGAGCCTCGCGTGGGTGGTGTCGGTCCCTTCGAGGTTCGCGCCTCGAAGATCCGCGTCTCGAAGGTCTGCTCGATCGAGGATCGCGCCATCGAGGATGGCGTCGGTGAGGCTCGCCTCGCGCAGCACCGCTCGCTCGAGACGGGTCTCGACGAGGCGCGCGTTCGCAAAGTCGGCGAGCTCGGCGTGGACGCGGCTCAGATCGGCGCCGCTGAGATCCGCGCCGCGAAGGACGGCCTCACGCAGCTGCGCACCGGAGCAGCTCGCGCCTCGAAAAATCGCCGCGCTCGCCTCGAGCTTCTGCATCTTCGCGGCGGTCAAAGTCGCGCCCGAGAAGTCCGCCTTCACGCAACGCGCGCTGCGGAAGCTCGCCCCCGCGAGCTCCGCCTTCGACAGCAGCGCCTCGTCCAAGCTCGCGTTGGCGAAGCTCGCCCCGTCGAGCTTCGCGTTGGCGAAGCTCGAGCCCGAGAGGTCCGCCCCCTCCCAGCGCGTCGAAGCCCCCTCGACGCCGACGAAGCTCGACTTCACGAGCCGAGCCTTGTCGAAGACGGCGCCGCGCGCGACGGCGTGCGCGAGCTCGACGTCGCGGCCCTCGGCGTCGTTGAAGCGAGCGCGCTCGAGCTGGGCGCGGGCGAACGAAGCGCGGTCGAGGCGAGCCCGTGAGAGATCGGCGTCGCGCAAGTCTGCTCCTTCGAAGCTCGCCCCGACGAGCTCCGCTCCGCCGAGGTTCGCGCGGCGCAGCTCGCACCCGGTCAGCACGGCGGACTCCGCGAGCACCCGATCGAGGCGTGCCCCGTTCATCTTCGCGGAGCGGGCGTTCGCGAAGGAGAGCTTGGCCGAGGTCATGAGCGCTTCGTCGAGGTTCGCCTCCTCCAACGTTGCGCGGTCGAGGCGTGCGTCGCGAAGATCCGCGCCCTCGAGATCGGCGCCGCGCAGATCCGCGCCCTCGAGATCTGCGCCTTGCAGCTTGCATCGACGCATGGATCGCCCTCGGAGCGAGGCCCCGCGCAGATCCGCGCCCGCGAGATCCATCCCATCGAGCGACCCGCCCCCTTCGATCTCCGCCCGCACCCGCTTCGGAGACGCGTCGGGTCGCTCGACCGGCGCCTCGTCTTCCGCGCGCTCCGCGGGGACCTCAGAGGGTGCTCGCTCCGGCAGAGTCTCGGGAGCGGCGGCCTCTTCGACGGGCTCAACCCGCGCGGGAACCGGGGGCGGCGCGGGGGTTGGGGGCAGCGCGGGCGGCCCCGCTCGCCCCCCGAGCATGTAGGAAGGCCGATCGATGCGACCGGGGCCGAGCGGGGAACCTCCGGCGCCAAGCGGGGCACCGAGCATCGGCGGGGGCGCTTCGACGGGGACAGGCGCGGGCGTGGGCAGCGCGATCGGCGCGAGCTTCTCGGGCGGCGCGACCGCGACCGAGCCGGTCGCGGCGGGCAGCGAAGGAAGCGACGCCGCCTGTCGATCCTCGGGCTGCGCCATCGTCGTCGCGCCGTCGAGCGGACGCGCGCCATCGGGCGGAGCGAGCTTGGGACCGGCCGGGGCCGCGTCGCGGAATGGAAGGGCGGGCGGGGTGGGGGCGTTCGCCGGCGTGGGCGAAGTCGACTCCGGAATGGGGTCGTCCGCAAAAGCACCGAAGCGCGCCACCACCGCCGCAGGGGACACCGCCGCGGGAGACACCGCCGCGGGAGACACGCCGGGAGCGAAGAGTGCCTCTGGAAGCGGCACGCTCGGGAACGTCGGGCTGGGCACCAGCTCCGAGCCGTAGACCACCGCGGTGTGCTCCGGCGTGGACAGCGAAGTCCTGCGCTCGAACGGAAGGGCCGGGCCCGAAGCGGATGCTCCGGTGACGGTGCTGCCCCCGTCTTCCTCGAACAGATTGGCCCTCGACCACTTCGCGATGACGCGCGCCGTCTCGGTGGCGATCGTCGTCGCGGCCACGGCTTGGAGCGGCGACGAAGCGCGGGCGGGAGGGCTCGCCGCTGTCTCCGCGACGACGCGAACGAGCGCCCCTTGGAGATCCCGCACGGTCCCGATCTCGAGCTCCGCCCTCCACACGCACGTCACCTGGAGCGCGTCGGCGTCGATCGAGAGCGTGTCGCACGCCGCCGTCGTCCATCCGCCCGTGCGCCCTCCCCGCTCGAGGGCGACGAAGGCGGTCGCGCCCGGGAGCACGAGCTCGAGGCGGCCTCGCTCCGGGTGCATCCCGAACAGCACGATGCGCTCGCGGCACGACCAAGGACGCGGCGCTCGCTGATCGGTCGGCGCCGATTGAAAGAAGCGGAAATCGAAATCGTCGGGGAGCGACGGGAGCGGATCGTCGAGGCGACCGGGCGGGTAGGCGCCGAGCAGACGCGCCCGATCGGGCCAGCTCGCCGGGATCGGCGCGTAGCAGGCAGGACGGGAGGGGTCGCGCGGATCGACGAGGTTCGCGCCGCGAGGGACGCCGACCGGGTTCGACGGAACGCCGGGCCCGCCGAACGCGCGCGCATAGACGAGGGGGATCCGCTCGAAGGGCGCTCTGCTCCCGTTCGCTTCGGGGTCCCCCAGCACGTACACCATCTTGTCGACGTGGGTCGCATCGCTCAGCACCACGAGCCGCGTCCTCAGCTCGGAGAGCGGCTGCCCCTCGATGGACCAGGCGCTTCCGCGGAGGACGACCCCCGCCGTAGGCATCCGCAGGGCGAGATCGCTCGCCGACACACAAGCGCCGGAGATCGAGACATGGTCGTGAGCCTGGATCGGGTCGGGGCGCACGATGGTCGCGGCTTGAGGCTCCGACGGGTCGAAGACGAAGGTCGCCTTCACCGCGACGGCGAGCCGGACCACCCCTCCGAGGATGAACGGCTGCGCGCCGGCCACGACAGGGGTCGTGCCCTCGACGGCGATCGTGAGCGGCTGCCCCATGCGGAAACGATGGTGCAGCAGCGCTCCTCGACGTGCAAGGCGACGAGCGGGCGCGGACGGCCTTCTAAGCGCGATTAAGCGGCGGCTTGGCGCGGGACGCCCCAACGTATCGGCGTCCGCGACGACGACGGAGAACCGCATGGCCAACCTGTTCCATCTCCAAGGCGAATCGCTTCCCCCGAACCTCCAGGTGCTCGGCTTTCATGGGGTCGAGGAGATCTCGAGCGTGTTCCGCTTCGAGGTCGCCTTCACCGCGCCCGACGCCTTCGCGCTCGACCTCAAAGAGCCGATCGGCAAGCGCGCGACGCTCTCGATCGAGCGACTCGGCGCGCCCCCGCACCTCGTGCACGGCATGATCACGCGCGTCGAGCTGTTCCACGAGTACGCCGACCACGCGATCTTCATCGCTCACCTGGGGCCGCGCCTCGCGCGCCTCGGGCTCGACGCCCACAGTCGGATCTTCACCGATCGATCCGTGCCGGAGATCGTTTCCGAGGTCCTCCGCGCCCGGGGCCTCGCGAGCAACGACGTCGAGATCCAGCTCTACGGCTCGTATCCGATCCGCGAGCACGTCTGCCAATACAAGGAGACGGACCTCGCGTTCGTGGAGCGACTCCTCGAGAAAGAGGGGATCTTCTACTACTTCCGCCACGACGCGGATCACGAGGTCCTCGTCCTCAGCGATGATCGCTCCCGCTACGGCGCGTCCACCGGCACCGCCACCTACCACGCGCTGAACCTCGGAGACGCGCCCGCCGAGGAGGCCTTCGCGACCTTCCGCCTCGACGCGCACGCGATGAGCGCGACCGTCACCGAGCGCGACTACGACTACCTCCGTCCCACGCTGGACGTCGGGGGCAGCGCCAACGTCGACGGCGGAGAGACCGGCACGAGCATCGTCACCTTCGGAGACTCGGGCTACCGCTCGGAGGAGGCGCTGCGACACGCGGTGGTGAGGGCGGAGCGGATGGTCGTCGCCTCGAACGTGTACGCGGGCTGGGGCTCCATCCACGGATTGCGCAGCGGCCACGCCTACACCCTCGAAGGCCATCCGCGCGCGTCGTTCAACACGAGCTACCTCGCGACGCGCGTCGTCCACCAAGCCAACGACACCGCGGGCCACACCCTCGTCGAACGCCGGCTCCACCTGGAGAAAGGACAGCCGTACCTCGTCACCGTCGAGTCGTTGCCGGCCGCCTTCTTGTTCCGGCCCGCCCGGAAGACGACTTGGCCGCGCATCCCGGGCGTCGTGGAGGGCACCGTCGACGGACCGGTGGAGAGCCGATACGCGCAGCTCGACGAGCACGGTCGGTATCACGTCCGGCTGAAGCTGGACGAGAGCGGCCTGCCCGACGGCAAGGCGTCGATGTGGATCCGCATGCTCCAGCCCCACGCTGGAAACCCCGGGGGCTTCCACTTCCCGTTGCGCAAGCACACGGAGGTCCACGTCATGTTCGTGAACGGGGACCCGGATCGCCCCGTGATCGTGGGCGCGGTGCCGAACCCGCTGACACCGTCGGTGGTGACGAGCGCGAACCACACCCAGAACGTGATCATGACCGGCGGGTCGAACCGCTTCGAGCTCGAGGACAAAGAGGGAGGCCAATACGTCACCCTCTCCTCCCCCACGTTCAAGAGCTACCTGCACCTCGGCGCGGGGAAGGCGAACGCCGTCCTCCACACGCTCGGCGACGGGCTCAACTATTACGGCAAGAACCTCGAGGTGCACGTCGTCGAGGACAAGCACGAAGAGGTCGAAGGCTCGCTCACGGAGACCTATCGCGACCGCTCCCAGACCACCGTCTACAAGGAGTGCTTCAAGGACTATCTCGACATCTTCGACATGAGCGTCCACAAGCAGGCGACGTACATCTACGAGGACGTGCTGGACGTTCACGCCCAAGGCGCGGTTCGGGTGCACTACGACAAGACGCTCGACTTGACCGTCGATGGAGCGGCGACAGAGAAGCTCGGCTCTCTCTCCCTCGAGGTCGTGGGCACCACGTTGATGAAGCACCTCGGCGGTCGGCGCGTCGAGGTGACCGGAACCGACTACACCACCGCGACCGGCGATCAGACGCTGACCACGGACGCCAACCAGAACCTCGTCGCCGGCGCGGCGCAGCTCGTCTCGGCGGTGGGGAGCCAGACCCTCAAGGCGGCGAGCCAGAAGACGGAGATCTCCGGGCCCCAAGAGAACTATCCCGGCTCCCACTTCACCAAGACGGCGGGCCCCTTCGTCGTCTACTCGGGCCCGATGTTCGAGGCCTGGTCGGACGGGAGCTTCAAGGTCACGGCCGCCGGGGGCGATGGGCTCGTGAGCGCCCACGGCCAGCTCGCGCTCCAAGCGAGCGGCGACATCCTCGAGACGGCGGTGACGATCCTCATTCGCGGGGACGGCTCCGTCAACATCGAGGGCGGCACCGTCAACATCAAGGGCAGCGTGGTGAAGATCAACTCGTGATCGAGGGCGCGCCATGGAGCTCATCAACGAGACCCCGCTTCCTTCGGCCCTCGTGCCGAGCACCTTCGACGACGACGAGGTCCTCCAGCTCGTCCTCACCTCGATGACGATCGCGCTCGAAGAGCAGGCGCCTCGCGACGCCGACCGCACTGCCCCCGTTCGCCTCGCCGCCGAGCAACGGCCGCTGCTGCTGGGGGCGAACGCGCCGTTCTCCAACGACGCCCAGCACCTCCGCGACTGCGTCAGCGTCTGTGCGACCGGCTTCGCCTATCCGGCCCACGCCGGCGACGCGCGGAGCACGACGTCGCTCGTCGTCGGCGGAGCCCGCGCCGAGATCGCCGTGTTCGGCCCGCGCGTCTGGGAGCGGGCGGGCGCCGCCTCGGTGAAGCCCTCTCAACCTCTGCCGTTCGATCGGGTGGAGATGGCGTGGTCCAAGGCGTTCGGCGGGTCCGCGACGTCCCCGGCCCGAGAGCTCTCCAGCGAAGGCGAGATCCATATCGTGCCCGAGTACGAACGCCACTATCCGCCGAACCCGGTCGGGACGGGCTATGCGCTCTCGGCCTCGGAGGCGCCGGGGCGCCCGCTGCCCCAGCTCGAGCATCCCAACCAATTGGTCACCGCCATCGACGACCAGCCAGAGCCCGTCTGTTTCGCTCCCTATCCGCTCTTCGGCTCCCTGCGCGCGCAGAGCCTCTTCGATGGGAAGTCCGCGGACGGCTCGGCGCGGGTGAACCTCGATCGGCTCGGCCGCGTGTCGGCGCTCTCCGCGCCGCGGACGACGTTCCCGAGCATGAAGGAACATACCCGCATCGCCGTCTTCGGAATGCGCCGGCGCGAGGGCGTCCTCTCGTTCTCGTTGCCGGCGCCTCCTGTCCAATACGCGGTGCGGGTCGGTGAGGTCCGACGCAACCTCGTACCTCACATCGACACGATCGAGATCGACTGCGAAGCAGCGGTAGCTCGCCTCGTGTACCGCGCGGGCTTCCGGTACCCGCTCATCGAAGCGGAGCGTCGGCGGCTCGAGGTGCTGCCGGCCGCGACGTTCCCCGAGGCTTGAGGAGGAGATCGTGGCCAGCAACTTCCACGACATGAACGGCTGCCTGATCGTCGGCTTCGATTGGCACCTGGGAGTCCAGTGCATCCCGTTGATCTTCGGACCCTTCCCGTTCTGGGAGGTCAACGTGATGCATCCCTTCTGGGCCGGTCCGGACCCGAACGACACGGTCTTGATCAATGGCACCCAGAGCGTGAAGGACGGACACGAGCCATTGCTGCTCTGGCCTCACTTCCCTCTGACGCCCATGAACCTGGTATTCCCCCTGGACGTGCTGATGGGCTCCCAGAAATGCTGGCTCCCCAAGCTCAGCGTTCAGGCCGAGGGAAAGCCTATGACCATCACGGTCGTCGGGCCCATCTCGACGAACCTCGATTGTCATACTCCCGCGAAGCTCCCCTCGTCCTTCGTCCTCCAAACGGGCACGGTGGAGACGACCCCCTCGATCGCAGACATCGTCTGGGGGGTCGGCCGGGCCGCGGTGGCGGCGGCGGTCGACTATTTCTTCTACAAGCTCGGCGGAGGATACGATCCGAAGAAGGCGTTCACGCTCGGCGCCGACGCGGTCATCGAGAACATCATTGGCCGGTTCATCCCGTTCCCGCCCAACGATAATTCCCAGATAAGTCGGATCCTCTGGGAGAAGTGGGCCATCTCGAATGTCTTCGGGGGGTCGCCCCAAGGAGCGGCCGCGGCGTTCTTCGATGCGGTGGGCCTGCCCACCGGCGTTCCCGGGCAGAGCTGGCAGAGCCTCGTGGGCAGCCCCCAGAACGTCACCGACACCGAAGGCAATCAGGCGCCGACCGCCGCCTCGGTCGGGCGCAAGATGCTCGAGAACCTCTTTCCTCCCCTCAAGCTCCTCCCCGAGGGACCGTGAACGCGCTCGAGATCCTGAGCCGAGAGGGCGCCCCTCCCGTGCGCGAAGAGTGGCCGCCGCCCGACCGCGACGCGCTCGTCACCTCCGTGCTCGTTCCTCCCGAGCGGCAACCGGCCCTCGCGTGCCTCGCAAAACGCACCTACGCGATCGTCAAAGGTCGGCTCGAGCTCGCCGACGTGCAGGACGCGCTCGTCGGCCGGCCTCGGGCGATCGTCGATACCGCGAATGGCACGAGCTACCTCGACGACGACGGCGACCTGGTCGCCCCGAAGCCGGCGACCGACGTGGTACTCCGCGGCTCTGCGATCGCCCCGAGCCCCGTGCGCGAGCTGTACGTCGCGGTGGCGGTGGGCGCCTCCGTCCGGCGATTGCGCGTCTGCGGGCCGCGCATCGCCGAGATCGGGGCCGACGGACGCGCTCGCTTCTCCGAGCCCGAGCTGTTCGAGCGATGCGAGCTCGAGCCGACTCGCGCCTACGGAGGGTGCGACCTTTACGCCCAGAACACCCTCGAGCGCGGCCCGAACGGGCGCCCCCTCGCCGAGCTGCCCGAGAAGGACGTCCCGAAGCGCGCGGGGTGGCTTTACCAGTATCCGCGCAACCCGGTCGGGACCGGCTTCTTCATCGATGTCGACCGCGCCCGCGCCCACGGGGCGGAGCTGCCGAGGATCGAAGAGCCGAGCACGCTGCTCACGCCGGACCAACTCTTCCTCCCCAACGCGCTCGCGTGGCATGCGGCGCCCATCCCAGGGTTGATGGGGTTCGTCGATCACTCTTGGTATCCGCGCTGCGCTCGACTCCTCGGTATCGCGCCGGATCACGGGCCGCCGACGGCGGAGGCGGAGGCTCGCTTCGCGGACGGCAAGGATCTGCCCGGCATCCTCGCGAGCAAGGCCCTGCGCGTCTCGAGCCGGGCGCTCCAGGGCGCCGCACCCGGGCTCGCGGTGGAGCGGCTCCGCGGCGACGAGGTGGTGCTCCTCACGAACGTGCACCGGAGCGCGCCGACGCTGAAGCTCACCCTCCCCGGAGAGTCGCCGCGCATGCGCCTCAAGGTCCCCAAGCTGCGCACCTACGAGCTCTCGCCGGTGCTCCAGACGCTGCGCCTCGAGCTCGATCGCGATCGCGTCTCGCTCACCTGGTGCGGGACGGTGCGGCTCGTGACGCAGGTGCCGGTGGAGTTCTTGAAGTCCTGCGAGCTGTCCCTGGAATGGCGGAAGGAGTCCTGAGATGACCTCGATGCAACGAAGCGAAGAGGGTGTCCGCGTGCTCGGGGTGGCGCGGCACGGCCACGTCACCCTGGAAGAGGACCCGAGCGACGGCCACGAGGTGGTGCGCGTCCACGCCGCGTCGGGGGCATGCACGATCGCGATCCGACTCGGACCGGAGGGACCGACCGTCTCCGTCGTCGGGGCCGACATCGAGATCGGGGCGCGAAAGAAGATGACCCTCCGCGCGGCCGAGCTCGTGGTCGAGGCGGGGTCGGCGCGGATCGACGTCGCGGGCGACCTGGTCGAGCGGATCGCGGGCGACGCGCGGAGGAGCGTGCGTGGTCTCGCCACGACCCGCGCTGGCAGCGTGGAGATCGAAGCGGCGGAGCGCTCGATGCATCTGCGCGCGAACGACGACATCGGCCTCCATGGAGAGCGGGTTCGTCTCAACTGCGACGACCCTCCGATGCCCATCTCCGTCGCGGAGTTCGAAGCCCGGCGCCGCGCGCTCGGCCCCCAAGGGACTTGAGCCGATCAGCGCGTCCAGATCGGGACCTCGGGGTCCAACCGGAACCCTTCGGGCCCGCTCTGGAGAATCGAGCGCAGCCCCAGGTTGCGCAGCGACGTCATGGCGACGTGGAGGCGGTTCTTCGCCGACTCGTACCGGATGCTCTCTCCCTGCCACCCGACCGCGATGAGCGTATCGATGGTCGAGCTCTTCCCGGGATGGGTGCGCCGCGCGTCGACGAGGTGCGTGAGGAGCCGCCGCAGCACCGGCTTCTTCCGGAGCTCGACCGGCTCGGCGCCGGGGGGCTGCACCCACGAGATCTCGCGGTCGACGACGAGCGCTCCCTCGGGGGGCAGGAGGCGAGCGAGCGCAGCCTCGACCGTGCGCGCCGCGAGCTTCAGCTCGTGGGCGTCGTCCCCCCGAAGGCTCCGAAGCCGCCGCTGCGCCGTCGTCGCGGCCGTGTCGTCGGCCTGCTTCGCGCGCGCCATCGTCCGATGCAGACCCAGGACTTCGATGGCGTGGGCGAGGGGGTCCGACTCCGACGCCGCTTGCTTCGCAAGGACGGCGCTCCGGTCCGACTCCGCGTCGCGACCGAGCCACGCGCTCGCCGCTGCGTGCACCCCGCGCAAGAGCGCATTGCCGGGCTCGTGGGCATGACCGCTCAGTACGTCGAAGGCCTGCTGCGCGCGCGTGCGTGCCGTCTCGAACGCGCCCTGCTCGAGATCGAGGAGGGCGGCGCCGAGGAGGGCACCCGCCTCGAGGTCGCGGTGCCCCAGCCTTCGATGCACCGCGAGAGAAGCGTCGAGCCGAGCCCGCGCCTCGTCGAGGCGGCCTTCGACGTGATCGATCGAAGCCAGGTGCTGCGCGCAGATGGCCGCCTCCCGATCGTCGCCCACCGCTTGCCACCGCGCCTGCGCGTCGACAAGGTACGCATACCCCGAGGGGCGATCCCCCGTTCGGTAGAGGGCGACGCCGAGGCGCGCCAGGCAATCGTTGAGGATCAGCGCGTGGCCCGCCCGCTTGGCGACCCGCACCGCCTGCTCGAGGGTGTCGAGAGCGGCCGGCGTCCGATGATAGCGAACCTCGAGGAGCGACCCGAAGCGCGCGAGCGCCTCCGCGAAGAGGAGATCCTCGCCGGCCCGGCGCGCCCCATCCACGGCGCCCTCGAGGAGGGCGAGCGCCTCGCTCAAGGTCCCGCGCGTCGCCGCGTTCTGCGCCGCTTCGAGCTGCACCTCGACGGCGAGGCCCGCGTCGGCCCCCGCGCCGGTCTGCGCTTGCTCGACGTGGGTTTTGGCCTCGTCGAGTCGACCCGCGCGGCGATGGGCCGCCGCCGCCACGAGGTGCACCCTCGCGAGCGACGCGCCCTCCGAGGGAGCCGCGCCGAAAGACGAGAGCAGCCGCGCGCAGCGGGCGATCGTCGTCGACGGAGGGGCGTCGATCCGATCGACCGCGTCCAACGCCACGAGCAGATCGCACGCGGCGGCGAGCTCACCGCTATCGATCAAATGATCGAGCGCGGCGACGGCGTTGTCGCGGTCGCTCCGGATCGCATCGAGCTCGTCCCGCGAACCGGTGCCACGGAACGCCTTCGCGTGCGAAGCGCAGAGCTTCGAGAAATAGGCGGCATGTCGCGCCGCCGCCGCTTCGACCGTGCTCGCGTCGCGCTCGCGCGCGTGCCGGCGCACCGCCTCGAGCAGGGAGAGGCGCGCCCCCGACGCGCGCAGCAGGCTCTTGCCGCGCAGCGACGAGAGCAGCTCCACGATGTCCGTTCCGGCCGCGCCCGTGAGCACCTGCTCCGCCGCTTCGATCGAGAAGCCTCCCGCGAACACGGTGCACTCCACCAAGGCGGCCCGCTCCTTCTCGTCGAGCACGGCGAACGACCGGTCGAGCGCCTCTCGCATCGAGTCGCCGCGCGTGCGCCCCGGGCCCGCCCGGTCGGAGGTCGAGAGCAGCTCCAGGGGATCGTCCTCCAATCGCTTGAGCACTTGGTCCGGGTGCAGGACATCCATCCGCGCCGCCGCGAGCTCGAGGGCGAGGGGCAAGCCTTCGAGCCGCTTCGCGATGCCGTAGAGGGACCGCCGCGCGCGCTCGTCCTGATCGCTCCACGAGGCCCCGACCGCGCGCGCCCGCTCGACGAGGAGCTCGACCGCGGGCCCGGGCGTCGAGGGGTCCGGGCCGCATGGAAGCGGCTCGAGATCGAACAGGGTCTCGTCGACGATCTCGATGCGACGCCGGCTGGTCACCACGAACCGCGTCGAAGGAGCTTGCTCCAGCCATGCCGCGAGCGGGGCGGCGGCGGATGGGAGGGCTTGCTCGAGGTTGTCGATGAGGACGAGATCCGGAGCGCGCACCGCGAGCACGTGGCCGACGAGCGCGATCGCGTGCTCGGGGTTGCGCGAGAAACCCAGCACCAGGCCGAGCCCCGCCGCCGCCGCGACTGCGAGGTCCTGAGACCCGCTGACGGAGCGGGCGTCGATCGTCACGACGGCCGCGCCATCGTTCGAGAGCTCCGCGCGCATCGCGAGCGCGAGCGTCGTCTTGCCCACCCCCGCCGGGCCTGCGATGGTCACGAGCCGATGGGCCGCGAGGAGGGCGCGGAGGCGAGCGAGGTCCAATTCGCGCCCAATGGTGCGTCGCGGGGCGCGCAGGGCGGAGACGGTGGCCATCGACGGAGCCAGGCTACCCCAAAGCTCGGTCGATCCGTCCTCCATCGGACGGAGAATCCCCTCCCCCGCGCGCGGCCCCGACTGGCGACCTTCTCGATGGCGCTGAGCCATTCTTGCTTGGTGGTGAGGCGCGTCCGACTGTTCGGCACGCGCCGCGATTGGCGTGTTTCCGATCGATTGAGAGCGCCCGAACACCACAGAGACGGATTGTCGACCTCACGCCGCGCTCGCCGGTCGGTAGGCCCGGCAGAGCGGGCGCATTGTCGGACCGGCCGCACACAAGCGCTTCTTCGTGGTGATCAAGAGCCGATCCACGGTGATCGACAGAGACGTGATTGAGCGAGGGGATGGGCCAATCACTCCTGCGTACCACCGGGCCATGCGCAGACTCGCGAGGTCGATGGGGTGCGCTTCGTTGTTGGGCCTCGCCGTGACCGGCTGCGGCGACGACAGCCCGAGCTCGTCCGGAGCGGGCGGAGCTGGTACCGGCGGCGAGGTGGCGTCCGGCGGAGCAGGCGGCGCAGGGGCCGCGGGAGGAGACACGGGCGGAGCAGGGGCCGCGGGGGGCGGCGGCGCTGTCGATCACGGGACGTTCGGGAGCGGCACAAGGCTCCGGGCCGTGTACCTCGACGCGGGCGGGGGCGCGCTCGCGTTCCAACACTTCCACGATGTCGACCTCGACATCGATTGCACGTTCTTGCCCCACGCCGACGGCGCCTATCGATGCCTGCCGAACGTGCTCTCCGATAGCTTGTTCGCCGACGCCGCGTGCACGATGCCGCTCGCGCCCGTTCCGGGCGGCGCCTGCGGCGCGAGCGTGGGTGACGTCGCCGCCGTCGTCGCCGACCGAGGTGGCTGCACCTCGTCGACGTCCGGGGGGAGCAGCTCTAACGTGCCCACGGCCTACCGCGCTCGCGCCGTCGGGGAAGAGGTCTCACCGGACGCGGTGTTCTATCTCGACGCCGACGGCGCGTGCGTCGCCGGAACGGTCAGCCCCACCGTCAGCTATTTCCCGATTGGCGAAGAGGTCCCGGCGTCCTCGTTCGTGGGAGGCGAGCGCGAGGGCGAGCTGTTCGAAGAGCGCGCCGAGGTCGGCACCCTCCGCGGAGACGACGGCAGCTACGTCCTCGAGAGCACGCGAGACATCACCCTCGACGTCGATTGCCGATTCGAAGACGACCAGTGCTTGCCGCCGTTCCGCGCCGAGGTCGGAGGCGCCCACTCCGATGCCGCCTGCGCCGTGCCCATTGGCGAATCGTGGAAGGACGATCTCTGCCCGGACCCGATGTTCATTCGCCAGACGGTGCCTCCCGCCACGACGTGCGGCGCGAGCACGAGCGCCTACCACGCAGTGGGTGCCGAGCTCGATCCGGCCGAGCTCTACGGAGGGGACCCGGCGTCGTGCCATTTCCCGCTCAGCGCGGTCTACGGCAATGGCGTCGACAAGCTCCGGTTCTTCGAGGTCGGCGCGGCGCTCCCGGAAGGGACGTTCTTCGCGACGAAGCCAGTCTCTCGAGGGACCGAGCGCGTTCGCGTCTCGCGAACCGGCCTGCCCTCGGGAGAGGTCCTCGACCAGACCGCCCGGTTCGTCGACACCTCCCTCGACGTCCCCTGCCACCCCGCTCGCTTCGTGGACGGCGAGCTGCGGTGCTTGCCCGACGATGCGCTCGAGCTCCCCGACGATCCGATCTCCTTTTACTCCGACGACGCGTGCACGAAGCCGGTCCGCCACCGCGCGGAAGGGTGTCCCCTTCCCTTGCCGGCCTATTTCTACTCCGCCACCGAACAGAGCGTCTGCATCGAGGAGCTCGGGTATCTCGATCGCGAGGTCGAGACCCTCGTCCCGGCCACCGACTACACCGGGCCCGTGTACTCGATTCACGCCTCGCCGCGCGGCTGCTTTCCGGCGACCCCACCCCCTTCGTATCACCTGTTCGAGCTGGGAGAGGCGGTCGGGCTCGACGAGCTCGTATCCCTCTCCGTGTCCACGGACTGAGGCGGTTGCTCCGCGGGAGACATCGCCCGGCCCGGTGCTACGCTTCTCTCTCGAGGCATGAAGCTCCGCGGAGCGTACCGGCACCAGATGCGCGGCCTCACCGGTCTCTTCCGGTATGTGCCGGTGCTCGCGGGCGTGTTGCTCGCGCTGCCGTTCACCACCTCGATCCTCGATGACGGCGGCGCGATCGCGAAGGCGGCGTGGCACGCCGGAAGCGATCTGCTGGGTCTCTACGGGAGCATCGCCTCGATCGCGATCCCGCTCCTGTTCATCGCGACCTCGATTTGGCGGCGCGGGATCCCGAAGGGCCTCGTCGGGCTCCGGGTCGAGGATCGCGGCCTCGTCGCGACCGTCCGATCGAGGCGCGGCACCCTGGAGCCCATCGAGATCCCCCGCGAGCGAATCCGAGGCGCGTACGCCTACGCGCCCGCCCCCGGCCGGCTGCGCGTCAGCATCGAGCTCGCGGTCGGGCTCTCCGATGGAGACCGCGCCGTCTTCGATATCGATCGCGACGATCCGGCCGCGGACGCGCTCCTCTCGGAGGTCGTGGGCGAGGCGCCTCGCTTCGAGCTCGCTCGATCGAGCCGCACCGTCGGGGTGCTCCTCGCCGCCACCGCCGCGCTCGCCGGCGCGATCGCGTCCTCGCCGATCGTGGCCGCGATCGCGAACGTCGCGCGCAAGCTCGACGACCCGTGGTTCGCGATCCACCTCGACGGATGGAAGACGGGGCTCTGGGTAGCGACGGCGGGCTTGTTCCACGCGATCGCGAGCGTGCTGTTCGCCACCGAGGAGGTCGTGGTCGGCCTCGACGGCGTGCGCATCGAGGGCCTCTTCGACAAGACGTTCATTCCGTACGAGACCATCGAGCGCGTCGAGCGCGGCAAGGGCTACTTCGCGATCCACCACCACACCCGGCGCGGCCCGCGGGTGAGGCGCGTCATCGCGCTCGGCGCGGACGAGGCGCTGCTCGAGTCGGTCGCGCGGCTCGTGACCCAGCGATCGACCGACAGTTCCCCCATCGCCCTCGAGGCGCTGCCCCCGCTCGCGGCCCGATCGAACGGCCCCGCGCGCCTCCTCGCGACGTGGCGTGAGGCGATCCTCCGCGGCGTCGACGCCCGCGGCTATCGCACCGCCGCCGTGTCCCAGGACGATCTCGCGAACGCCGTCGCGAGCACCGGGGTTCCTCGCGATCACCGCATCGCTGCAGCGATTGCGCTCGCGTCGCGCGGCGACGAGCGACACAGGACGAAGATCCGCGTGGCCGCCTCGGCGATGGCCGACGAAGAGACGAAGGCCATCCTCGAGCACGTCGCCGACGAAGACTCCGGCGACGAGGAGCTCGAGGCGTTGCTGATGCAACAAGATGCATCTCGCTGATCGCGTCCCTCTTCCATTCGCGATCGATACGTGGGCAGTGTGCCGGCAACTTTGCGCTCGAGGGGAAGAGTCGTAAGGTACGTTCGCGCTCGCGCGTTTCCCCGATTGGTCGTTCCCGGAGGAGGTTTCGGATGTCCCGCTTCGCTTTCGCGTCAGGTGCAGCCACCGTCGTAGCTGGATTGGCGCTTGCCGGCTGCAGCTCCAACCACGGTTACGATTGTCCTCAGGGGCAGTACTACGATCAGAACACCGGCTCCTGCATGATGGGCGGTGGAATGGGAGGCCAGTGCCCGCCGGGCACGCTCATGGGTCCGCAGGGCTGCTACCCCGCGCAAGGCGGCGGCCAGTGCCCGCCGGGCCAGGTCTTCACCGGCCAGGGCTGCGTCGCGCAGGGCGCTCAGTGCCCGCAGGGGCAGCAATGGAATGGACAGCAGTGCGTGCCCTCGTTCGGGACGGGCATGCTCGGCGCGACGACCTGTCAGCCCGCCGCGCCCCTCGACGCCGCGAGCACGCAGATGGTCTCGAACACCCTCCCGCCGTTCGGGATGCAACAAGCGGGACCCAACGCGCGACCGGTCGGCAACGCCCTCGCCGGCAACTTCCAGCCCGGCCAGTGCCTCGAGATGCAGGTCACCCTCAACCCCGGCAAGTGCTACACGGCCGTCGGCCTGGGCTCCGCGGGTGAAGAGGTCGACCTCCAGCTCGTCCCCGCCATCCCCTCCCCCGTCCCCGTCCCTCCCCTCGCGACCGACCAGGGCACCGGCCCCACCGCGGTCATGGGCGGCGGAAACAACTGCGTGAAGTGGGCAGCCCCCGTCCCCGGTCCGATGAAGTTCGTGCTTCGCGTGACCTCGGGCCAAGGCATGGCCGCCGCGCAGCTCTACGAGCGCTGAGTTTGTCCGCTCGGCGCTCGGCCCAAGAGCTCCTTGGTGCGCGGACGCGCACTGCGTCGCTTCGCTCGAATGAGGTGGGGCGAGGGGGGCTCGCTTCGCGAGCTGGGGTGGACCCGTACGGCTCCTGAAATAGCCGCTGCTTCCGCGCTATTGTTTCCGTAGCGGATGACCCGGTCGCAAGCGCCGACGAGTGGGGGCATCACTCCGCTCGGCGCTCGGGCCAAGAGCCCTTGGTGCGCGGACGCGCACTGCGTCCGCTTCTGCTCGAATGAGGTGGGGCGAGGAGGGCTCGCTTCGCGAGCTGGGGTGGACCCGTACGGCTCCTGAAATAGCCGCTGCTGCTGCGCTATTGTTTCCGTAGCGGATGACCCGGTCTCCCCCATTCACGCGCAGGGCTGCGCTTCGCAGCCCGAGCATGAATCGGGGGGAGACCGGCGGCGCGCAAGCGCCGACGAGTGGGGGCATCACTCGCTCGGCGCTCGGCCCAAGAGCTCCTTGGTGCGCGGACGCGCTGTGTTTGTCCGCTCGGCGCTCGGCCCAAGAGCTCCTTGGTGCGCGGACGCGCACTGCGTCGCTTCGCTCGAATGAGGTGGGGCGAGGAGGGCTCGCTTCGCGAGCTGGGGTGGACCCGTACGGCTCCTGAAATAGCCGCTGCTGCCGCGCTATTGTTTCCGTAGCGGATGACCCGGTCTCCCCCATTCACGCGCAGGGCTGCGCTTCGCAGCCCGAGCATGAATCGGGGAGACTGGCGGCGCGCAAGCGCCGACGAGTGGGGGCATCACTCGCTCGGCGCTCGGCCCAAGGTCTCCCTTGGTGCGCGGACGCCCTGTGTTTGTCCGCTCGGCGCTCGGCCCAAGAGCTCCTTGGTGCGCGGACGCGCACTGCGTCGCTTCGCTCGAATGAGGTGGGGCGAGGAGGGCTCGCTTCGCGAGCTGGAGTGGACCCGTACGGCTCCTGAAATAGCCGCTGCTTCCGCGCTATTGTTTCCGTAGCGGATGACCCGGCGCGCAAGCGCCGACGAGTGGGGCATCACTCGCTCGGCGCTCTCGCCCAAGAGCCCTTGGTGCGCGCGGACGCGCACTGCGTCGCTTCGCTCGAATGGTGGGGCGAGGAGGGCTCGCTTCGCGAGCTGGAGTGGACCCGTACGGCTCCTGAAATAGCCGCTGCTTCCGCGCTATTGTTTCCGTAGCGGATGACCCGGCGCGCAAGCGCCGACGAGTGGGGGCATCACTCGCTCGGCGCTCGGCCCAAGAGCTCCTTGGTGCGCGGACGCGCACTGCGTCGCTTCGCTCGAATGAGGTGGGGCGAGGAGGGCTCGCTTCGCGAGCTGGGGTGGACCCGTACGGCTCCTGAAATAGCCGCTGCTGCCGCGCTATTGTTTCCGTAGCGGATGACCCGGCGCGCGAGCGCCGACGAGTGGGGGCATCACTCGCTCGGCGCTCGGCCCAAGAGCCTCCTTGCGCGGACGCGCTGTGTTTGTCCGCTCGGCGCTCGGCCCAAGAACCTCCTTGGTGCGCGGACGCGCACTGCGTCGCTTCGCTCGAATGAGGTGGGGCGAGGAGGGCTCGCTTCGCGAGCTGGGGTGGACCCGTACGGCTCGAAATAGCCCCGCTGCTGCCGCGCTATTGTTTCCGTAGCGGATGACCCGGTCTCCGCGGGCGGCGCGCCGACGAGTGTGGGTACATCATCTCGCTCGGCGCTCGGGCCAAGTGATCCGCGGGCGCGCAGGCGCGCTGCAGCGAGAGCTTCGAAAAAGATAGTGGCGGCGCGCGGCGGGGTGAGCGCGGCGGGGGGTGAGCGTGGCGGGGGTGGGGTGGTGGGAGCGAGCCGGGGGTGGGCATCCGGAGCCGTGGCCAAGGGGGTGGGCCGGTCTTCGCTTGCCGGTGAAGGGGCGCGCGGCTAGGTTGGCCGGCACCTATGAGCGGCCATTCGAAATGGGCCACAATCAAGCACAAGAAGGGTGCTCTCGACGCGAAGCGGGGCAAGCTCTTCACGAAGCTCATCAAAGAGCTGACGGTCGCGGCGCGGATGGGCGGCGGCGATCCTGGCGGCAACCCGCGCCTTCGAAAGGCGATCGCGGACGCCAAGGGTCAGTCGATGCCCAACGACACGATCAAGCGGGCGATCCAGCGCGGCACGGGCGAGCTCGAGGGCGCCGCGTACGAAGAGCTCCTCTATGAGGGGACGGGGCCGAGCGGCACCCTCTTCATCGCCGAGGTCATGACCGACAACCGAAACCGCACCGTGGCGGAGATCCGAAAGATCTTCGAGAAGCACAACGGCGTGCTGGGCGGGGGCGGCGCGGCGGCGTGGGCGTTCGAGCGCAAGGGCCTCATCACCGTCGCGAAGGATGGCGCGACGGAGGATCAGCTCATGGACATCGCGGTCGGCGCGGGCGCGGACGATTACTCCGACGGCGGCGAGGACTGGCAGATCACGACGGATCCGGGCTCGCTCGATGGAGTGCTCAAGGCGCTCGAGGGGGCGAAGATCGCGACCAAGTCGTCGAACCTCGCCTATGTGCCGAAGAACAAGCGGCTCGTGGCGGGGCGCGACGCGGAGACGTGCATGAACCTCGCGGAGGCGCTCGACGATCACGACGACGTTCAGAACGTCTTCAGCGACTTCGACATCTCCGACGAAGAAGCGGCCCGCATCGCCGAGGCCTGAGGCAGCCCCGAAGTGACGGCGCGCGAGATCTCGCTGCGAGCTCACGATCGAGATCGCAGCGAAGAGCGACGCGACCTCGTGGCCGAGGAGGAGCCCCTCGAGATCCAGATCGGGGGCGCCTCGATCGCGGTCGTGATGCGGACGCCGGGGCACGACGAGGAGCTCGCCCTCGGCTTCCTGGCGACCGAGCGGGTGGTGGAGAGCGCCGACGACGTCGTGTCGATCCGGCACTGCTCCACCGTGTCGGAGCCCGAGGCAGAGGACAACATCGTGCGGGCGGTGCTCGCGGATCATGTCGCGCCGCCGCTCGAGAGGCTCCGTCGCAACACGTACGCGAGCTCGAGCTGCGGCATCTGCGGCAAGGCGACGATCGCCGCTGCCCTCGCGGAGCAGACGGCGGTGCGCGACAGCGGCGTGCGCGTCGATCCGGCGGTGCTCTATGGGATGCCGTCGACGATGCGCGCGGCGCAAGCGGGCTTCGCCCAGACGGGCGGGGTCCACGCGGCGGGGCTCTTCGATGCTGTCGGCGCGCTCGCGGTGCTGCGCGAGGACGTGGGCCGGCACAACGCGGTCGACAAAGTGATCGGAGCGCGGCTCTTCGCGCGCGCGCCGCTCGCGGGGCACGTGCTGCTTGTCTCGGGGCGGGTGAGCTTCGAGATCGTGCAGAAGGCGGCGGCGGCGGGGATCGAGATCGTGGCGGGGATCTCGGCGCCGACGTCGCTCGCGGTGCGTTATGGAGAAGAGCTCGGCGTCACCGTGATCGGCTTCCTGCGCGGGGAGACGATGAACGTGTACGCGTGCGCGCACCGCGTCGGCTCGCTTCACGAGGGGACGAGCTCTTCGACGTGAATGTCCGGCGAGTAGCACGTGTCATAACCGCACCTGGTCTTCGCTTCCGCAGCGTCGACGCGCCGAGCGTGACGTTGGCGTAGATTGCGAGGGTGAGTCTCGGCGTGCCCGACGAACCGTGGAGGATGCGGCGACGCTCCGTCCTCGCGCTCTTCCCGCTTCTCGCGCTCGGGTGCGCTGCGCAACGTGGGGCTTCGCGAGCGCACGGCCCCCTTCAGGTCGCTCCCGCGCCGGGGGCGCCGCCGCCCGCGCCGCGCCCGCGCCCGCGCCGTACGTTCTCGGAGGTGCTCGAAGAGGCGCCTCCCCTCGACGTAGCGCAAGAGCTCGAGGCGAGTGATCGGAGCGAGCTGAAGCAGCTCGTCGACATCGTCGATCCCATGTACGAGCTGCTCGGCCGAGCGTGGGAGACGGCGCCGCTCGACTGCCCGCTCGACGAAGCGCGCTGCGTGCCGGCGTGGGAGAGGACGTTTCGACTGCTCGCGGAGATCGACGAAGCGATTCGGGCGCCGGGCTGTGATCGACAGCGGTCGTACCGCACCGCGCGGCGCGCGCGGGAGGAGAGCCACCGCCAGTTCATCGCCCGCCACGCGGCCGACCTGAAGAGCGATCTGCGGTCGGCGGCGCAGGCGCGCGGGGCGAGCGCGGCCTACGAGGCGCTCACCGTCGGCTTCGCGCCCGCGTGGGAGGCCGATTGCCCGAGCGCCCCCCATGGGCTCGAGACCCGCGTGCCGTTCGGGGTCGGGGACGCGAGCCTGTCCCCGTTCGCGGTGCAGGCCCTCGAGCGAATGCGAGAGGCCCTGGAGACGATCCCTCCCATCGCGCGGCTCGAGGTCCGCGGGCACGTCGACCCGCGCGAGAAGGGGGACGCGCGCGCGCTGTCGTCGCAGCGATCGCAGACAGTGGCGAGCTGGCTCGAGAAGAACGCGGCCATCTCGGCGGGGGTGCTGACGGTGGTCCCGCTCGGAGCCGCGCTCCCGATCGACACGAGCGCGACGCCGGAAGGACGCGCGCGGAACCGCCGCGTCGACTTCCAACCGAAGTGACCTCACGGCGGGAGGTTTGCGAGGAACAGCCGCTCGCCGGAGCGGCGAAGGACCGCCCCGCGGTTCAGGGGCGGGCGTGCCGCGGAGCGCGCCTCGCTCTTTCGTACCGGCGGGCGACGGTACGTTGCGGGGCAAGGCAGTGTCCGAGGCGCGATTTTTCCTCTTCGAGCATGCCCAAGACGCGAGCCGACGTGTCTCAACCGCAAGACACCGTCACCGAAGGAGATTCCAATGACCTTGCGTGGAGATCGCCAGGCTTCGGGGCGCGACCCCGTGCGCCTCACCGTCGTGGCAGCGCTCATGTCCTTGTTCGGTATGCCGGCTTGTGATGATGACTACGAGCTCCCCGCGCCGATCCAAGTCCAGCAAGAAGGCGTCGGAGACGCTCCGACCGGCCTGGGCGTCGTGAGGTCGTCGGGCCTGAATCTGCCGGAGTACGGACTCTTGGGGGATGATCAGGAGGTCTACATTCGCAGCTTCGACCCCCAGAGCTGCGCCGTCGACACCGTCGAGGATTGGGCCGGGAACCACGAGGGCTTCGCGTGGCTTCTGCACTTCCGCATCCCGGCGAAGGACTTGGTCGCGGGGACCCAGCTCGACTTCCATGATTACTCGACCGCCACGACGGAGGCGGTCCGACCCGGGCCGACGGGCTGGTCCAGCGACGGCTACGCTTGCAGCGGGGGCGCCAACTGGCGTGACGTCGCTCCCACCGCGGAGATCGTGAGCGTGGACGACAGCTCCTTCACGATCGAGGTCCGAGATCTCTGCTTCGTGGACTCGGGTCCGATCGAGATCCGCGAGATCGACGGTCAAGAGACGGACTTCGACGACCCCGCCGACGACGTCGCGGTGGACGTCTCCGGGACCTACGAGATCTCGCGCTGCGACATTTCGATCTGAGGCTCTTCCCTCCTCCACTGCGTCTCACGCGGGGACGTACACGGGCTGAATCGTGGGTGCGTCCCGATCGGGGCCTCTCGCTCTCGATGGCTCACGGGAAAGGCAGACCGCCGTTCCCAACGACGTCGGCGGCGCGCCTCGGCGCAGGTGCGTGGGACCCTCGATCCGCACTCGCGGCGCGACGACGAACAGCGAGCACGCTCTGGACGTCCCCGGGAGCTTTCTTGCTCGTCTCGAGGCATGGCATAAGCGCCCGATGAGAAGCTTCTATCGGCGTTCTTGCATGCTCGCGTGCGTCGCCTCGCTCGTCGCTTGTGGTGACGACTCGGGGACGGGCGGCGAGGGCGCTTCGGGAGGCTCTGGCGCTCAGGGCGGCGCGGGCGGTGAGGTCGCTTCGGGCGGTGGGGGGGAGACCGCAGAAGGAGGCGCGGGCGGCGGACCTTCGGACTGGGAGTCGTATTGCGAGGCGCGCGCCGGGGCGTGCGCGGGCTTCGATGCCTCCGTTTGCGAGGCGCAGGAGACGTGCGCCAAAGATCTGCTGAGGGACGAGATCGAGCAGAGCCTCATCGACTGTCTGACGACAGCCTGCGCTGAAGAGGCCTGCTTCGGGGGGGCGATGAGGACACCTCTCTCCGATCAAGGACAGTCGTTCTTGGACGCGTGCCTCGCGTGGGTCGACGCTTGTCCGTCCGCGCTCGACGACATTTGTATGGATGCGTACCTCGTCAACGACGACACGCTGGCGTCGCTGGAGGCGTGCACGGCCGAGCCGGTCTGCGCCGACGTGGACACTTGCATGGACCCGATCCTCGCGACGTTCGACGCCTGCGAGAGCTGGCTCTGATCCGCGACGTACGACTGCAGAGGCGTGGCCAGGTCCGCAGCTCGGCGAGCGCGGCCGAGGCGAGCGCTTCGCGCCGAGCGCCACGGTTCGGAGCGCTGCGACATCTTGCCGCGCGACTGGCGGGCGATCCGCGCACTAGGGTCTCGGTGTGCTTCACGCGCGCTCGCTCTCGTGCTCCTCGCTCGTCGTCTCGGCGATCTCGCTCGTGTCGAGCTCGGCGGCGGCGGCGGCGTGCTGCGGGGACGCTTCGGGGCTCGGGGAGAAGCTCTTGCCGTGGGAGGTCGCGGCCACGACGACGCGCCTGAGCGCAGAGGGTAGGTTCGGGAGCTTCGATGGAGCGGGCGCGTTCGCGAGCGCGGCCCCAGGCGCCCATGACGCGGGCGTGACCGTCGATCAGAGCGTGGCGGTCCGGGTCGCCTCGATCGTGGAGATGGGCGCGACGTTCGGGGGCGTCCTCACCGTGCGCACCACCAGCGACGAGCGCGAGGTGGGCGGAGGCGCTTCGGATATCAAAGCGCGGGCGCGCATCACGGCGTATCAGTCCGCCTATCCTTGGGCCCCGAACGTCTCGTTCGTGGTCGGCGCCGTCATCCCGACGGGGGTCGCCGCGAGCGCCTCCACGTCGGACCTCTTGTCGGACGTGACCGGTCAGGGCGACGGCGAGGCTGTCTTCGGGGCGACGGTGGACGGCGTGCTCGGGCAGCTCGTCGTGGCGCGCATCGACGGCTCGGTGGGCTTCTTCACGCCGAGCTTCGTCGGCGCGGATCGGGTGCAGCGCAGCCCGCGCTTCTCGTGCGCGGCGTTCGTCGGCCCCGTCTTCGACGATGGCACGATCACGGCAGGGGTTACGTTCGAATCGGAGGCGGCCCCCTCGGGAGCGCCTCCCGACACCGCCGGTCGGATGCGCGCGGAGCTCGCCCTCGTGGGGCTCTTGGACGTCTCGCGCCGCGTCTCCCTCGTGATGTCGGCGCGAGCGCCGCTGCCGATCGACCACTTCGGACAGAACGATGTCGCCGCCGTGACCGCCTCGTTCGCGGTGCGGGTGGGCTTCACGAGATTCGGTGGAGGATGAAGATGAAACGTAGGATCTTTCTCGGCGCGGCCCTTGGGCTCGGCGCCTCCGTCGTCGGGTGCTCGAGCGAGAGTGACGAGCCCACGACCCTCACCGCCGAGGGCGAGATGGCGATGCTGACCTTCACGCTGAAGAGCGCTGACGGCGCGATCGAGCGCGGGATGAACGACCTCACGCTGGAGATCACGTCGAGCGCCGGCGTCGAGGCCGGGCTCGCCGTGACCGCGACCCTCGAGATGCCCTCGATGACGCACGGGGCGGACGAGCTCGAGGTCGCGATCGAGGGCGACGCCTACGTGATCGAGCAGGCGGACTTCTCGATGACGGGCGACTGGCTGCTCCGCGTCGAGGCCACGAGGGACGGCGCGATGCTCGATCACGCGTCCTTCACCGTCTCCGTGGCCTGAGGGCTCAGCGCCGCGGCGCGTGGCGCGCGAGCTTTCGCTGGAGCGAGCGGCGATGGATGCGCAGCCGGCGGGCCGCGTCCGAGACATTGCCGCCGCAGTCGGCGAGGACGCGCTGGAGGTACTCCCACTCGACGCGCTCGAGGCTCGGCAGCTCGCCGAGGGCGTCGACCTCGCGGACGCCGAGGAGGGCGCGCTCGCAGGTGTTCGCGTCGACGGGCTTGGTGAGGTAGTCGATGGCGCCCTTCCTCATCGCTACGACCGCGCTCGAGATCGTGCCGTAGCCGGTCATCACGACGATGCGGGTGCCTTCGTCGATGGCGCGCAGGCGCTCGACGAGCTCGATCCCGCTGGCGCCCGGCATGCGGATGTCGACGAGCGCGTACTCCATCACCGTCGCGCGCGCGGCCGCCTCCCCCTCCGCGGCGTCGCGCGCGAGGTGGACGGTGAACCCGCGCCGAGAGAAGGCCGCGCCGAGGGCCTGGCGGAACGCGTCGTCATCGTCGACGACGAGCAACGTCGGCTCGCTTCCGATCTCCGCGTCGCGCTCGGACGTCACGTCAGCGCGCCTCGACCGCGCCGAGCCAGAGCCGCACCTGCGTCCCGCGCGGCGCTCGCTCGCGGACCTCGAGCCGGCCGCCGATCTGCTCGATGAGAGAACGAACCACGAAGAGCCCGAGGCCCATGCCGCGCCCGGGAGGGCGGGTGGTGAAGAAGGGCTCGCCCACGCGACCGATCGCCTCGCGCGCGACCCCCGTGCCGGCGTCCTCTACGGCCACGAACGACACGCCCGACTCGCGCCCCGCGCGCACCACGATGGGCTCGCTCGCGTGGGCCTCCTCCGTGGCCGCCTGGGCGTTGTCGAGCAGGACGGTGAGGGCCGCCTCCAGATCGGTGGACGACAGGGGCACCGTGACCGGGGCCGCCTCCACCTCGACGTGGGCGGAGGGGTGCGCGGCGCGCCAGGCCGCGACCGCGTCGATCACGCTCGACGAGAGCTCCGCCTCGTGGGGCGGCTCGGTCGCGCGGCCGGGCCGCATCCGATCGAGGATCGCCTTGCATCGCTCCACCTGGGTCGCGATCTGCTCGGCGCTGTGGGTCAGATCGGGCTGCCCCGCGCGGGCGGCGATCTCTCCTGCCAGCACGTGGATGGTCCCGAGCGGGGTGCCCAGCTCGTGGGCGGTGCCGGCGGCGAGCGTCCCGAGGGCGGCGAACTTGTCGGCGCGCTCGGCCTGAGCGCGGAGATCCGCGAGCTCGCGGTCGCGCTGCTCGATGGAGTGCCGCACCCGCGTGACGAACACGGCGACGAGGCACGCCCCGAGCACGAACGCGATCCACATCCCGTAGAGGTGGTTCGAGAAGGTGGAGGCGATCGGGTGGCCGCACGGCGTCGTCGGCCCCGGGACGAGGAAGAGCCCGCCGAACGTGAGGGCGGCGAGACCGGCGATCGCGAGCGTCCACTTCAGGGCGAGGAGCGACGCGGCGAGGGCGACATAGACGAGGAGGATCGAGCTGAAGGGGTTTGCGGCGCCCCCCGACGCGGCCAGCACCCCCGCGATGGCGACGATGTCGAGGGCGACCCCGAAGAGGAGGCCGTAGCGATCCCCGCGCAGGCTCGAAGCGACGAGGGTGGCGAGGGCGAGGATCGCCCAGGGCCAAGCGACCTCGAGGCCGAGGAGGTACGCGCTCACCGGGAGCGACCCTGCGAGCACCGCGATCACCGCCCATCGGAGCGCGCGCACCCACGCGAGCGCGCTCTCGTGGATGCCGATGCGCGCTCCCGCGACGCTGGTTGTGCCCTGCATGACGACGAGCGCGGAGCTTAGGCGACCGTTCACGCCCCACCCATGCGACGAATTGTCGCACGCGTCACGCGTGCTCAATGCGCGCGGTGACCCTTGCCGTGCCCCTTCTTCTTCCCCTTGGGCGGACCGGGCTCGCGGCGCACCGATTCTTCGTCGTCCGCCTCCGGAT
>JBGAID010000101.1:0-38989 GCA_044225865.1 Polyangiaceae bacterium
TCAGACCGCGTCCAACCCCGCCACGACCTCTCAGCTCGACCGCGTCCAACCCCGCCACGACCTCTCAGCTCAGCCCGCTCCAACACGCGACGACTCTCAGCTCGACCGCGTCCAGCCCCGCCACGACCTCTCAGCTCGACCGCGTCCAGGCCCGCCACGACCTCTCAGCTCGACCCCGCCCAGCCCCGCCACGACCACGGTCGGCGACGGTTCCTCCGTCGCCGACCGGCGCAGCGAGCCTTAAGGCGAGCGAGCATCTTCCTCTTGGGCCGAGCGCCGAGCGGAAAACAGAGCGCGAGCATCTTCTTCTTGGGCCGAGCGCCGAGCGGACAACAGAGACAACATCGTGCTTCCTACGTGAATGTCGCGAACAATCGCGCGAGCCGGTACCGTAGACGGATGGGAGAGCGAGCTCTTCTCGGGACCGCGAGCCGCTCGACCGCCACACACTCCCCAGCCGGAGGACGCGCTTCGCCATGACGTGGATCATCATCCTCTCGACCGTCGTGCCCATCGTCATCGTCGTCGCCATCCTCCTGACGCTGATGCGCCGACAGGACAAGACGAGCCAGCTCCTTCAGACGGGGACGCCGGCGCGGGGGCGCATCCTGCAGATCGCCCCGACCGGGTCGTCGATCGCGGTGATGGGGCACCGGCACCTTCAGCTCCAGATCACGTGCGAGGTGACGCAAGGCATGGCGCCCTACACGGCGAGCTTCACCCAGCACATCTCGGAGGTGCAGCTGCCGAGCGTTCAACCGGGCGCCTTCGTCGAGCTGCGGATCGATCCGGCGAACCCGTCTCGGATGGCGATCGCCTCGGTGGTTCCGCAGGGCCAGCCAATGCAGCAGCCAGGGGGCTGGGGTCAGCCGCAAGGCTCGTTCGGCGCTCCGATCGCGATCGGCGTCTCTCAGCCCAACGTCCGCTCCGCGATCCCGTTCATCGTGATCATGCTGGTCGTGACGACCGTCCCCACCCTCGGGATCCTCTGGTACGTCTTCAGGTCGTCGAGCCCGTTCGGCTTCCCCTCCGGCGGCGAGCAGAAGGACACCCCCGCAGGCTCCGGCGGCGACACCTGCGAGCAGGCGGCCAAGTGCTGCAAGGTGGTGACGCCTCAGGGCGGCGTCTGCGACAACTACAAGAACATGCCTGAAGCGGGCTGCCGCAGCGCCCTCGACGGCCTCAAGCAGTCGGCGAAGGCGATGAAGAAGACCTGCGACTGATCAGAACCAGCCCCTGGGTTGTGCACAGCACCTTGACCCGGTCGCGCGCTGAGGAGAGAGGCCAAGTCGAGCTCGCTGCGACCGCTCACGCGGCGACCAGCATCCTCGCTCGCCAGCACCGCAACAACCCGACTGCCGCTGAGACGGCGCGCTGGCAGCACCTGCGCCGCTGTCAGCTGGGTGGCTTCCGGTTTCGTCGCCAGCAACCCGTAGGCCCGTACTTCGCAGACTTCTTCTGCGTGCGGGCCAAGCTCACCGTCGAGATCGATCGCCCGTCTCATGACGGCCGCCAGCGACGCGATCGACTTCGCGACACCTTCTTCCGAAGGCGTGGCATCCTCGTCCTGCGCTTCACCAACGACGAAGCCCTGTTTCAAACGGAAAGCGTCCTCAGAGGGTCTCGACGTAGGCGGCAAGGGCCTCGAGGTCGTCCTGGTCGAGCTGAGAGGTGTGGCCGTGCTCGTCCCCTCCGCCGCAGGCCGCGCTGAACCGCTCGATCATCGTGGCCGCGCAGCCGTCATGCATGAAGGGGGCGCGCATGCCGATGCCGATCAACGAAGGGGTCTGGAGCGCGTCCCCGCGGCCGACGTCGGCGTTCTCGTTGTTCGTGAGCTTGAGCCCGCCGTGGCAGCTCGCGCAGCCGACCTCTTCGGACTCGTAGAGGGCTTGACCGCGATCGACGACCTCCGTGCTCACGTGGGCGGCCACCCGGATCGGCGGCACCTGCTCGATCCAGCTCTGAAGCGCGGACACCCGCTCCTCGGACTCTCTCGGGCCCGCCATGCGCTCGGTCAAGACGAGGTCCATGACCGCCTGCAGGTCGTCCAGATCGCCGCCCCAGTGGTAGGGCGCCGTCCCTTCGATCGTGCCGGCGAGGGCCTGGGTGCGGCGCGGGCCCGTGTCGGAGAAAACCCAGACGTGACCGTCGTCCCTGCCCTCGGCGTGGCACGACGCGCACGCGAGGCTCGTCTGGGCGCGCATCTCTCCGAGGTTGTAGAAGAGATCGAAGCCGGTGTCGGCGCGGGAAGCGCCCCCCAGCGCGACGGTGTGGACGACGCGCTCCCCGCGAAGGACGAGCAGCTTCGAAGGCTCGCGGGTCTGCACGAGGACGTCTTCCCCCGCGAACGCGACGGCGATCGGGGTCACCCCGTCGCCGACGTCGATCATGTGGCCAGTGTCGCCTCGATCGCAGCGGCTGTTCCCGAACGGATCGTTCGTGTTGAGCGTCACCACGCTCTTGTTCATGACGTCGACGAGGGCGAGGGTGAGCCCGTCCTGGGAGATGGCGACGTCGACGGAGAGGCTCATCGAGGAGATGCTCCCGCTCCCCAGACGGAGAGGGCCGGAGACCGGATCGAAGTAGGTGAGGCCGGGGGTCACGAGCCGGGTCGAGCAGTCGCCCCCGTCGTAGGCGGCCCCTGTCCCCTCTTCGGGCGCGATGGTCACGTCGACGTCGGCGGTGCTCTCGAGCTGGTGGAGCATGACCGCGCCGCCGTCGCTCGTCCCGAAGGTCCGGTACGCGACTTGGGCGGTGTGGGTGGTGCCGAGATCGCTCACCGCCTCGGCGCCGCGGGTCCTCGCCCTCACCGCGTAGGTCGTGGGGTCGACGGCGAGCACCTCCGCGGAGCGGAACGTCGAGACGAGCACGCCCTGCTCGGCGATCTTCACCACGTCGCGCAAATCCGCTTCGACGAAGCCTCGACCGAGCTCGGGGCCCTCGGGATCGGCGGCGAGGGTCACGAGCTGCCCGTCCGCGCACGCGACGTAGACGGCATCGAGGCCCGCTTCGTAGAGCAGCCCCCGTGGCCCCTCGCAGAGCGGTCGTCGAGCGAGGATCGTCGCGGACGCGACGTCGATGGTGACGAGCGCCCCCGAGGCTCGGGTCGCGACGTGGACCCGACCCGCGGCGTCCTCGACGACGCGCCCCGGCTCGTCCCCCGCCTGCAGGTCGACCGTGCGGACCTCGTCGTCGTCGAGCGAGACGACGACGACGCGATCGCGCTCCGGATCGGCGGCGACCGCGAACGCCCCGTCGCGGGTCGCGAGCAAGGTCCCTCCGGAGAGCGGAGGAGGCCGCCGCGCGGCGATGACGGGAGGCGTGTCGTCGACGACCGTCTCGGTCGGAGGCTGGATCTGACAGGCGGCGGTGGTGCCGGCGAGCGCCCCCGAGAGGAGCACCGCTCGACGACCGATGGAGGAGCGAAGCGTGGACGAGAGGAGCTTTCTCATGGTGGACCGGGAGTGACGCGGCGGGGACGCCACGGCTCAGAATTGCGAAGGGGAGAAGAGAAGCCGATCGAGGTCGTGATCAAAGGGACGTGGGCGTCTTCGGCGAACCCGGGCCCTTCGAACAGCTCGGGTTGGGGGGACGACGAACACCGCGGAGCCTTCGACGAAATGCGGCCCCACTTCGCGACGTTCACGACCGCGCCGAGATCCGCGGTCGGCGCGAACCCGAGACCGGCCTGGCCTCCCTTCACCGTGTTCACTGCCGAAGACACGTCGATCGTCGAGCGGTACGCGTGGGCGCCGACGCTGAGGCCGACGTGGGGAGACACGACCCACCACCTCGGGCCGATCGTGTACGAAGCCCGCAAGAGGGCGAGGAGCTGCTGGCAGTCCACCGCTACCTCGTGGGCGGGGAGCGTGCCGATCACGGAGCCGCCGATCGAGAAGCGGTACGGCAGCTCCTGCTCGACCGCGATGCGCGGACCCAAAGAGAGCCCGAGCGCGCCCGACGAGATCAGCGCGCCCATGGAGAGCGAGACCCACAGCTGATTCGACTGCTCGCGGCGGAGGTGATCCGCGTCCGCCGCGTACGGCGCACCGGCGACGGGAGGGCCGAGGGGCGGCCCGACCGGATCCGGCTTCGCCTTCGCGCGCGGGGACGCGCGATCCGGCTCGGGGGAAGGCGCGGGCGGCTCGACGACGCTGGAGTCCGCCTTGGCCCACGCCGCGACGTCGGCCGGCATCGCCCGGAGCGCGCGAGGGTCGAGGGAGAGGAGGCTCGCCCGCAGCGACTCTACGGTTCGGAGCGCGAGGGCCGCGCGCGCCTCCGCCTCGTCGATGTCGCTCGCGTCCACGAGGCGGGTCACCACCGCCCCGGTGCGGGGATCCTTCACCCACACCGCGAGCGACTCGGAGGCCTTCCCCGGCGAGAGGACGATCCAAGCGAAGGTCGAACGCGCGCCGTCCTCCGCGCTCTCGGGGACGTCCGCCTTGCGCTTGACGACCTCGAAGCCGGCGGCGGAGAGCTCGGCCCCGAGCCGCCGCTCGACGTCCGACATCGCTTCCAGGGACTCGGCCGGAGCCGCGATCACCACCCGGGACTTCTCGCCGTCGGCGGCGTCCGCGTCGGGCGCGAGCCCGAGCCAAGCGAGCGTCACCGAGAGCCCAATCGCCGCCTTCACGGCGCCTCCAGCATCGCCCGCGCGACCTTCGCGTAGCTGCCCTCGGGGTATCGATCGAGGTAGGCCTGGGCCACCGGCCGCGCCGCCCCCTCCCCTCGCGATCGCTTCACCGCCATCATCTTGCGACCGAGCGCCTCCTGGCTGAACGGTCCGCCCGCCGCGAGGTACTCGTCGTAGAGGGCAATCGCGCGCGCCGGATCGCCGTCGGAGTCCTCCGCCATGCGGCCGAGGAGGAAGGTCGCCGTCTTGCCGGCGCTGCTCGTCCCGAAGCGCTTCCGCTCTGCTTCGAGCGTCGCGCGGGCGGCCTCGGAGTCCTTCTCATACCGAGCGGCGTCGCCGAGGGCGACGAGATCCGACAGGGGCGCCGTCCGCGCGACCGACGCGAGCCCGCGCTCGCGAGCCGCTCGGACGACCTCGCCGTAGCGACCCTCCGAGACGAGCTCGGGCCAGCTGGCCCCTCGGGGCTTGGCGTCGGGGGAGCCCGTCGGCCGCCCGGAGGCGGCGGGGGCGGCGGAGGCGGAGGTCTCGGCGAGGGAGAGCGCCGACTCGGACGGAGCGGGGAGCGCCGACTCGCTCGCGGTGGGGGCGGGCGCCTCGGGCTCTCGGCGCGCCGACGTCGCCTCCGCGACGGGCCCCTCCGCCGTCCGCGCGATCCGAACCTCTCCTTCGCGAGACGCGTGCAGCTCGTAGCCCGCCTCCAAGGTGACGCCGTTCGAAGCGAACGGTCCCTCGGCGCGCACCGATCCGCGCTGCATCACCACCGAGAGGGCGCCCGTCGTCGGGCTCCACTCCACGTCGAACTCCGTCCCCGTCACACGCACCACGTAAGGACCGGCCTCGACCGACCACGTCGTCCCCGCGCGATGCACGATGTCGAGGTGCACGCGACCGGCCGCGAGCACCACCCTCGCGCCCTTCGCCCCCACGTCGTCGATCCGGCCCGACGCGCCCGCCGCGAACTTCACGACGGATCCGTCGCTGAAGGTCGCGACCGCCTCGCGGTCGCCCTCGCTCACGACGAGGCCGTGATCGGAACGCTGCGTCGTCCCGCCCTCGACCGCGAACCGCATCGGGCGCGGCGGGAGGAGCGCGAACAAGAGCGCGGCCGCGACCGCCACCGCCGCGACGAGCGAGCCGATCCACACCCCGCGACGCCCGCGCCCCTCCGCGCCGCGTCCCTTCGCGATCCGGCTCCCCATCGCGGAGACGAGCCTCGCCCGGCCGGCCTCGTCGACGTCGCGCGACGCCTCTCCCGTGAGCTCGCGACGGGCGAGATCGGTGACGGGGGCGAGCGGGTTCGTGTTCGAGCTCATAGCTCCACCTCGCCGGAAAGGAGGGTCGCGTCGCCGTCGGTGTCCCCGCGGACGTAGCCGCACAGCTCTTGGTCTCGCTTGCACCGCGCGATCACCACCGGGGTGACGCGGGCGAGCTTGCGCTTCACCGTCGAGAGAGAGACGTCGAGCGCGGCCGCCACGTCGACGAGCTCGAGCCGCTCCACGTGCCGCAGCACGAAGAGGAGCCGGCTCTCGTCGTCGAGCTCGTCCAGGATCGCGTAGAGCCGCTTCACCGCCCGCCGGGCGGCCTCTCGGCTCGGGTCGTGTTCCGGATCCGGCTCGGGGAGCTCACCGTCGCGGGTCAGCGAGAACCACCGCCGGACCCGGCGCTTGCGCAGCTCGCCGCGCGCGACCCGCACCGCGATGCCGGTCATGAACCCCCCGAGCGCCTCCGGCTCTCGCACCGCGCTCGCCGAGCGAAAGAACTGGATGAACACCTCCTGGAGGGCGTCCTCGACGTCCGCGCCCGGACCGAGAGAGCGCCGCAGGACCGCCCGGACCGAGACGTGGAACAGGTCCCACACGAGGCCGGGCGCCGAAGGGTCCCCGCAGACCACGGCATGGAGGAGGGCGGTCTTGGAGATCCCGGCCGCCTCCGCGCTCGCCCCGCGCGTGGCCCGCCCTCGGCCCTGGGGAAAGGGCACGACGCTGGCCAGCTTTGGCGCAGCGGATCTCTGGGCGGCCGAGGTCATCTCGGGAGGTTAGTGGCGGGGTCCTCGGCCTACGGCTCAAAAATATACCCGGACGAGCAGGCAGCGGCTTTTTCAGCACCCTCCCGAGGGGGCGCGGCGCAACGCCGGGTCAGCGCCCCGGACGCATGAGCTCGGTGTATCGGCGCTGCATCTCCTCGGGGCTGAGCGCCTCGAGGGAGTGACCGATCATCCACTCGTGACCGAACGGGTCGCGGATGGTGCCGCTCCTCTCGCCATAGAAGTGATCGGCCGCCGGTCGCACGACGGAGGCCCCCGCCGCCACCGCTCGCGCGATGAGGGCGTCCGCGTCGTCGACGTGGAGGTGGATCCCGACGCTCGTCCCCCCGAGCGTCGCCGGTCCGACGATGCCGAGCTCGGGGTACTCCTCGGAGACCATGACGGTCGTCCCGGAGAGATCGATCTCGGCGTGGCCAACGCGCCCGCTCGGCTCGACGAGGCGGAATTTCTCCTTGGCCCCGAAGGCGTCTCGATAGAAGTCGAGGGCGCGGGGCGCGTCCTTCACCCGGAGATAGGCGAACGTCTCATGGATCTTCATGCGCGATACGATGGGCCCGGCGAGCGCGCGGGGCTTGAACGAATTTGACCGGACCGAGGGGCTCTATTCGCCGGCCACGATGGGGACGTGGCGGCTCGCCCCGGTCGCGCGTACGGCGGAGGGGGTGACGCCCGCCATCTCCGCGAACTCCCGCGTCATATGGGACTGGTCGGCGTAGCCGGCCCGAAGCGCGACGTCGGCGAGAGAGCCGTGGGCGGCGAGGGCCTCCGTCGCGCGGGCGAGGCGGCGCGCCCGCGCGAACTGCTTGGGGGGCAGCCCGACCTCGCGTCGAAAGCGATCGATGAACGCGCGGTGGCTCAGCCCGCTCTCGATCACGGCGGGCCCGATCCGGTCCGCGGACGCGGCCATCGTGTCGAGCGCGCGCGCGATCGCGGGGTGGACACCGCGCACCCGCGGCAGCCGCTCCGTCATCGCCGACTCCAAGACGTCCATCGCCCCCTCGAGCGAGCGAGCCTCTGCGATCCGGTCGCGGAGGCGCTCCGCGTCCGCGCCCCACAGATCGTCGAGGGAGGTGTGAGCCTCCGCGAGCTCCGTAGCGGCGCCGGCGAAGACGAGCTTGGCGGCGCCGGGCCCGAGCTCGCTCCCGACCGAGCGGGTCGGGCCGGAGACGTCGCGAACGTAGTGGGCGGACCGCGGGCCCCCGACGACGGCGGTGCCGACACGGCGCGCGCCCGCGCCGCTCGCGTCGTCGAACACGACGAGGGGAGCTCCGCCGATGCGCACGACGAGGTGCATCGTGCCGCTCGGAAGGACGCGCTCGCGCGCGTGCCGCGGGGAGCGATCCGAAGCGACGCCCCAGACCGACGTCACGAACGGCCGGAGCCGGGGGATGGGGTCGCGGCGGATCGAGATCATGGGCTCTGGAAGGCGACCTCCGAGAAGACGGGCCGGATCGAGCGGACGAGGGCGTCGACCTCTCCCATCGGGGTGGCGGCGGCCGCGCGCACCGTTACGCCTTCCTCTTGGGCGAAGCTGTCGCGCACCGTCTTGAGCTTCTTCGCGCACGCGGCGACGGCGGCGAGATCGAGGGCGCCCGAAGACGCGCGCGGGAAGGTGGTGCCGCTGCCGTTTTGACAGCCCGCTCCGACCGGCCCGAGGGCGGTCGAGAGCGAGATCCCCTCCGGGCGGAGGGTCAGGGTGAGGTCGAGCTTCTCGCTGTCGTCGACGAGGCGGGCGAGCCTCCGGACCCGGATCGGTGAAGGCTCGCCCTGCCCGACCCGCAAGTAGAAGCCGCGCACCTCGGAGGCCTGGAGGGTGTAGAGCGTCTCGAAGAAGATCCGGTAAGGGATCGACTCTGGGACGGCGAGGACGGCGACGTCCTTCACCGCCGCGCGCGAGGCCTTGGCGGCGCGGCCGATCGGCGTCACGACCATGTCGCTCGCCCCGTGCGCCTTCGTGGAGGGGTCGAAGCCCTGGGCACGCGCCGCGGCCGACGGCAGGTCCACGACCTTGGCTTCATCGAGGAGGACGCTCGCGTCGTCGATGCGAACCTGGAGCGCGCCCGCGGGCGGGGGCGCGACCGGCTTCTTCTTCGCGGGCGGCTCCGAGGCGGAGACCGACGCCGTCGTCACCGCGTCCGCTCGCGGCTCGTCGACGGGATCATCGGGCTCGGCGGCAGGCCGGCAGGACGACAGGGCGAGGACGAGCGCGGACAGGGAGACGAGGAGGGATCGGAGCATGGGCGGCTCGCGATGAGCCGACACGGATCCTTCCATCCCGCGCGCCGCCCGTCACGGCAGAATGCCGAGATCGAGCATCGAGGTGTGAGCGGACCGCGTGACGACGACGTGATCCACGAGGGCGATCCCGACCAGATCCGCGGCCTCTGCGACAACGCGGGTCATGGCGATGTCCTCGACGGAGGGGGTGGGATCGCCGCTCGGGTGGTTGTGGACGAGGACCATCGCGCTCGCCGCCTCGAGGAGGGCGGTGCGAAGGATGTCGCGCGCGGCCACGGAGCAGCCGTGGAGCCCGCCCTGCGCGACGCGGCGAAACCCGCGCACGCCGTTCTGACCGTCGAGCGCGACGACCCACATCTCCTCGTGGTCGAGGGGGGAGAGCTTCTGCGCGGCGTACGCAGCGACCTCTTTGGACGTGCCGAGGCGGGCCCGCGGCCTCACCTCGAGCGTCTTCGCCCGGCGGGAGAGCTCGAAGCCGGCGGCGATGCGGAGCGCCTTCACCGTGCCGAGGCCGGGCTGGGTCGCGAGGACGCGAGGGGTCATGCGGGCGAGGCGCTCGAGCCCGCCCACTCCGTCGAGGAGGGCGGCCGCGTAGGCGGTGACGGAGAGGTGCAGCGCCCCCGTCCCGAGGACGATCGCGAGCAGCTCCGCGTCGCCTAGCGCAGAGAGGCCGAGGGAGAGCGCGCGCTCGCGCGGCATGTCGGATCGGTCGGGTTCGATGGCCTGGGGCATGGCCGCGCCCGTGGCACGTGCCGCGCCACGCGAGACGGACGCGCGGGAGCGGCGAGACCCGCTCGGCCGGGGCGGCGAACGCCGCGTACGGCGTGGCGCCCGCCGCCTTGATGAAGCCCTGTCTCAAACGGAAAGCGTGCTCGAAAGCATCCGCATCGTCCTCCGACGGATCTCCCCCCTCGCACAGCGAGGGGGGCAAGGGGGGTGAATTGGCAGCCGCTCCGGTGCCGAGAGGCATGACGCCGACGCTTTCAGCAGCCGGCTAGAGCACCGAACATGTTGAAAGCCGAGTGAAGTCGGGGGAGTTTGCGGCTGAGGCGCGCGCCCGAGGAGTGAGCACCGCAAGACTACTCCTGGTAATCTGAGGAGCGGAGCGACGAGGCCGTGTGGATCGGGCGCGAGATCGCGCGAATGCGCCGGTTTTCAACATGATCGGTGCTCTAGAGCACCGATTCATTTGAAGGCCGAGTGATGTCGCGCGAGTTTGCGTGGGAGGCGCGCGCCCGAGGAGTGAGCACCACAGCACGACTCGCAGTCATGCGAGGAGCGGAGCGACGAGGCCGCGTGGATCACGCGTGAAATGGCGCGAAAGCGCCGGCTTTCAAACGGATCGGTGCTCTAGGCGCAGCGTCGCGGCGAGGGGGAGGTGATCGGACGCGAGGGCCGCGAGCGGCGACCGCGCGACGAAGATGTCCTCGACCGTGAGCGGAGGCCCGACGAGGACATGATCGAGGGCGAATACCGGCCACCACGCGGGGAACGTCTTCGCGCGGATCGCGAGCTTCTGTCGCGGCTCGACGAGCACGGTCGCGAGCCGGCGAACGACCGTGCTGGAAGGGCCGGCGTTGAAATCCCCCACCACGACGAGGGGCGCGGCCTCCGTCACGAGCGCCTCCTTCACCCGCTCGAGGAGCGCGGCGGCCTGGGAGGCGCGCTCGTGAGCGCGGACCCCGAGATGCGTGTTCCACACCAGGACGTCCCCGAACGGAGCCTGCACCCGCGTCTGCATGAGGCTGCGCGGCTCGCATCGGAGCCCGGCGTGCTCGGGGAGGGCGTGGGTCGCCGACTCGGCGATGTGCCACTTCGTGAGCAGCGCGTTGCCGTACGCGCCCCGCTCGTGGCTCTCCCACGCCGGTCCGAACACGGCGCGGTAGCCGAGGTGCCGCGCGATCGCGGTGAGCTGATCGACGGCGCCGCTGCGCGGCCGGCCCACGTCGATCTCTTGGAGGGCGACGATCTCGCAGCCGAGCTGCTCGATCACCTCCGCGACCCGCTCCGGCATCAGGCCGGCGCGAGCGCCCCCGCGGCCGACGCAGCCGTGGACGTTGTAGGTGGCGACCCGAAATCGTTCTGTCATCGACGCTACCGGGACACCCAGAAGATCGCGAGCAGCACCCCGAGCATCGTCACCGCCATCGCCCCGAGCACGTAGGCGCGGGCGGAGGGGGTGCGCTCGACGTAGCGGGAGAACACGGTGATGAGCCGGCTCGCCTCGAGCGGCCGCTCCGGATCGGCGATGGTGCGGAGCCAGACGAGCTCGTCCTCGGAGGGGGTCACGTCCTCGAGCCGCCGCAGCCCTCGTCGAGGCGAGCCGAGCTCGTCGACGATCCGCACGGTCGAGCCGTGCCTCGCGAGGGCCTCTCGGATCTCCGACACCGTGCGCCCGAGGTGCTCCGCGAGCAGGCGGTCGCGCAGGGAAGCGACCGCCGCGCGGTGCGCGGGGACGCCCTCCGCGAGGACGGTGACGTCGCACTCCGTGTCGATCGCCATCGACCGGCCGGAGAGGTTCGCGGAGCCGACGCGCGCCGTCGCGTCGTCGATCACCATGACCTTCGCGTGGACGAAGACGGCCTGGTCCTCGACGAACGGATGGACGATCCGGAGGCGCTGCGGGGCGAACGGCGCCTCCCGCAGCTTCGTGAGGAAGGCGGCGCGGAGGACGCCCATGGTGGCCTCCTCGAGCCAGCCCGAGCAGCACTTGGGAGCCACGATCACCACCTCCGGGCCGTCGCGCTCGGAGAGGCGCGCCGCGAGCAGCTCCGCGATGGTCTCGCACGAGAGGTACTGGTTCTCGATATAGATGGTCCGCTTCGCGCGGCGGAGGGCGCGCGCGATCGAGCGGGCGAGATCGTCTCGGCCGTGGTGGCCGGTCCAGGCCGGCATGGTGCAGCTCAGCTCGACGTGGACCTTCTTCGCCGCCGGCTCGACGTGCGGCGGCCATGGGTTGACGCCTTGGACGTCGCAGCCCTCGAGGAGCTCCCCACACGCGCGCCGCCAGCGCTCGCGGAACAGGTCACCGAGCCCCTTCGCGGCGGGGCCGCTCACCACGATCTGCAGATCGTGGAAGGGTGCGTAGGGCTCGCCGCTCGGGCCCACCCGCGCCGGATCGTGGGGCGCATGGACGGGGGTGTCCCAGCGATTCACCGCGATATCGAGGCCGCCCGAGAACGCCACCCGGTCGTCGACCACGACGATCTTCTGGTGATGGGAGGCCCCGGACGGGTGCACGCCGTCCGCGATGAACCGAACGCGCTCGTGGGTCGCCCAGTCGAGGTGGAGCTTGGGAAACGGCTGGCGCTCGAGCGCGAACAGGGCCGCGAAGTCCCAGCCCAAGAGGTAGACGCGGAGGTTCGGGCGGCGCCGGGCCAGGCGATCGAGGAGGCGCGTCAGCCGAACCCAGCGGCCCTTTCGCGCTGGGTCGGGGAGCTTCGCGCGCGCGTCGATGTCCCAGCCCGCGATGTAGATGCAGCGCTTCGCGCGACAGAGCGCTTGGGCGAGGGCGGTGTAGTAGGCGTCGGCGTCGACGAGGAACGCGACCTCGTCGGCGAGCAACCTCTCTCCATCGGCGGCGAGGTCGGTGGTGGGATCGGAAGCCACGCAGAGCGACACGTCCGCGTCCGAGCATCGGGCGTGCCGCGCGCGAGCGCCGTCTCTGCCGCGGCGCGCGCGTCGATCGGTCGGTCACCCCGACACAGTGAGGCGAGGCGCCGCGCTCCTCGGAGCGGCCGAGTGCGGCGTCGGGCCGCGTTCGATCGGGCCGCGCTCGGCGCGGGTCTTGCGAATCGAATGGCGTGGCCATGCTCGCGCGTCGACTCGAATCGTTGCAGCTCAAACGAATCTCCCGATCCCCGATCGCGCGAAAGGCGATCGGCACCGCCGCCCTCGCGGGCGCCCTCGTCCTCGCCCTCGGCGCGGGCGAGGGGGAGCCCCTCGCGAAGCGCGTCCCCGCCGACTGCGCCCACGAGCGCCCCCTCCGCACGGTGCTCATCGTGATCGACGGGGTTCGCTACCAGGACATCTTCGAAGGGAGCGATCCGGACATCGCGGCCGCGCACGGCGCGCCCTTTCCCCACGTCCCTGGCGAGGCGCTGACCCCGAAGCTCCACGAGCTGATCGAGCGCGGGGTCGCCCTCGGCGCCCCGGGGCACGGCGCGCCGTTCATGGCGTCCGGGCCCAACTTCGTCTCGCTCCCCGGGTACAGCGAGCTGCTCCAAGGGCGACCGGCGCGCTGCACGGAGAACGACTGCAGCGACACCGCCTCGTTCACCCTCCTCGACGGCTTCGCTCAGACGCGCGACCCGGCGAGCATCGGGGCGATCACGTCGTGGACGAACATCGAGCGCGTCGCCGCCTCCCCCGCGTCGCCCGGGGTCGTGTCGGCGGGCCGCACCGGGGGCTACACGCGGGACGCGCTCGGGCGAGACTCCGTCCTCGCCCCGCTCCTCGATCAGGGCGATCAAGGGGCGGAGGCCCTCGCCGATCCCGCCGGCAGCGACTACCGGTCCGACGACGCGACGGCGGCGCTCGCCCTCGCCTTCCTCGACGAGAAAGAGCCCCCCTTCTTGTTCGTGTCGCTCGGCGACACCGACGAGCACGCCCACCGCGGCGACTACCTCCGCTATCTCCAGGCGCTCGGGCGCGCGGACGCGTTCGTGGGCGAGGTCATGAAGCGCGCCGACCGGTGGCGGGCGGAGGGCGTCGACACCATGATCCTCGTGACCGCCGACCACGGGCGCTCGGCCGACTTCGTCCACCACGGACGCGAGTGGCCCGAGTCCGCCCGCAGCTTCCTGATCGCGGCCGGAGGTCCCATCCCTGCGCAGGGCTACGTGGGCGCGGAGGCGATGCGGTACCTGCGCGACGTGGCCCCCACCGTCGCCTCGCTCGCCGGCGTCCCCATCGAGGTCGGACCGACGAGCGGTCACGTGATCGCCGAGCTCGCCCCTCAGTGCGTCGCGAGCGACGTCACGCGCCGCCCGGCGCGGCGATGATCAGACCCCCGGCGCGCTTCGCGCTCGCCGACCCCTCCCAGGCGACTGCGCTCTTCGAGCTCCGTCGCGGGCGGGGGTTGATCAGCACCGCCGGCGCGATTCGCGCTCGCCGACGGCGACCACGCGCTCCGAGCTCCGTCGCGGGCGGGGTTGATCACTTGCACGCGAACGTGGCGCGCTTCGATCCGTCCGCCCACGTCTTGCCGGTGGCGGTCACGGTGAGCCCGCTCTCGCATTTCGGGACGCAGCCGCAGCCCTTGTCTTGATCGCCGCCGGCGCTCCCCGTGATCGCCTCGCAGCCGAAGACCGCGGGGGATTTGCACTTGTGGTAGTCCTCGCAGAGCGCGTTCGCCCCCTTCTTGCACCAGCCCTTCTTCAGGGTGGAGTGCCACGCTTTGAGCGACGGCGAGAGGGTGGGGGATGCGGCTTGGACCTCTTCGCACGCCTCGGGACGGCCCGACTCGCACGCGATGAGCGCCTCCATCGTCGGCTGCTCCGACTCTTGAACGGAGCCGGCCTTGAACGCGCCGCAGCCGAGCAGCTTCGCCTTCACGTCGCAGGCCTTCTTGTAGGCGTCGAGCATGACCTTCGGCGGCTGCGGTCCCTTCGCGAGCGCCTCGAGGGCGGCGCGACAGTCCGCGGCCTTGCCGTCGTTGCTCATGCAGCGGTCGTACTCCGCCGGCTTCTGCGCGACGGGCGTCGTCGTCGCGGCTGGTGATGTCTCCGCGGGCTTGGTCGAGGGCGCGGGGAACGGAGCGGGGGCGCCGACGAGCGCCGTGCCCGCGGGCGCGGGGTTCGGCGGCGGCCCGTAACCGTACGCGGCGGGCGGCGGCCCGTAGCCCGGCTGTCCGTACCCTGCCCCCGGCTGACCGTATCCGGGCTGACCGTATCCGGGCTGACCGTATCCGGGCTGACCGTATCCGGGCTGACCGTATCCGGGCTGGCCGTAGCCGTAGCCGTAAGGAGCAGGCCGACGGGGCGGCGGGTCCGCGCTGCATGCGGAGAGGAGGATCAGGCCACCCATGAGGACGCGTCGCATGGGGGGAAACTCTACAGTTTCGAAGGACCGCTTGGTGCTGAAAAAACGGCGCCCGGAAGGCGGCGGCGCGTCGCGCTTCGCGGGCGGAGGGCGGAGCTGAAGCGTCGGCGCAATCGGGAATCCGCGTCGAAGCTTCGCGAGCCCCGGGATCGAGCCCCCGAGAGGTCGAGGCGAGGAGCGTCGTCGTGCTTGGGGCGGGACAGGTCCCCCCTTGCCTCCCGAGCCGCTATGAAAATCGTAGCGGCACTCGGCGCGTCCGAGGGGCGAGGCTCACAAGGCGTCGTCTCGAACGCCGAAACGCCACAGGCGGAGGGCTGATTGCTTTCGTCATCGCTGCGATCGACGCGCTCGCACCTCGAGTGAGGTGCGCGAGCCTCATGCGAGCGGCGGCTACGAAGTCGGGCACGCGCGCGAACGAGCCCACCGAACTCGCGCGCGACCGCCGACGGCGCGGCCCGGGCCCGCGTCCGGGTGCTAGCTTCGATTTCGGTCCGTGACGATGACGCGTCCGAACAATCGCAGAACGCCCGGTGGCTCCGCCCGAGCGATGGAGATCTTCCGAGAGATCGGAGCGGACCATCCGACGGCGCAGTTCGAGTCGGGGGAGCGCCCCGTCACGCGCGAGGACGTCTGGACGGAGGGCGCCGTCATCGCGAAGCGGTATCGCCTCGCGAAGCTCGTCGGAGAGGGCGGGATGGGTCGCGTGTTCGAGGCCCTCGACTGCATCGAAGGCCGGCGCGTGGCCCTCAAGCTCGTGTCGTTCCTCGGCGAAGAGAGCGCCCAGATCGAGGCCCGCTTCGAACGAGAGATCCAGGTGCTGGATACCCTTCGCGGTTCCGCGTTCGTGAAGGTGCTCGATCACGGGGTGACGAGCGGCGGCGGCTACATCGCGATGGAGCTGCTCGAAGGAGAGACGCTCAGCATGCGGCTCTCGCGCGAGGGGCGGCTGGACATCGCGACCACCCTCGGCGTCGTGCGCGGGGTCGCGGACGCGCTCGGGGAGGCCCACGACATGGCGATCGTCCATCGCGACCTCAAGCCGAGCAACATCTTCCTCGAGCGAGACGCGGCGCGGGTGCGGCTCCTCGACTTCGGCATCGCCAAGGATCTCTGGTCCACCTCGACGATCACCGCCGCCGGGCACGTCCTCGGGTCCCCTCACTACGTGAGCCCGGAGCAAGCGCGCGCGATCCCCGTCGATCACCGGACGGATCTCTTCTCGCTCGGCGTCATCCTCTATCGCTGCCTCACCGGGAGCCGCCCCTTCGAGGGGAACCTCGGCCGTCTGCTCACGCGCATCGTCGAGGACGACCCGTCGCCCCCTTCGCGCCTCGTGCCGAGCCTGCCGGCTTCGATCGACGTCTTCTTCGTGAAGGCCCTCGCGAAGAGGCCGGATGATCGGTTCCAGGACGCGAAGCAGATGCGGGAGGCATTCGAAGAGGCGTGCGCGGAGCTGTTCTCGGACCGGATGTCGGCCACGACGGCGCCTCCGCCGCTCCGGGCCCGCACGATCACGAGCGACCGGACGCGCGTCGCCTCCACGAGCTACGAGGAGTACGCGCGCCGAGCTTCGGAGGGCGCGAGGATCTCCGCCCACCCCACCGTCGAGCTCGACCTTGCCGCCGCCGCCGCCCTCCCCTCCGCGCCCCCGGCGCCGCGGATGCGCGCCCCCTCCGAAGCTATCGAAATCGTAGCGCCGCCTCCCCCCGCCGCGCCCTCCCGTCCGCCGCGCACGAGCACGTTCCCCTACGAGCTCGTGGTCGGCGCCCTGATGTTGGCGGTGATCGCGTCGATCGTGCTGTTCGTGGCGCTCCGCTGAGCGACGGCGCCGATCAGTCGGGGAGCGGCTCTGGCACGACCGACCCGTGAGGCAAGCTGTCGGAGAAGGCGCGCGCCGCCGCCTCGACGGAGGCGATGTCGCGCCCGTCGAAGGTCAGCTTCGTTCTCACGATGGGATCCGTCCAGCGCGGATACGAGCCGATATCGACGCCGGTGTACCGCTCGACGACGCGGTCGAGGAAGGGCTTGAGGTTGCCCTCGTCGAGGGTCGTGAACACCGCGATCGACGCGTAGGGCTCGACCGGCTCGATGACGCTCTCGACGAGACCCATCTTGATCTGGAACACCTCGGGGACGCCGGGCAGCACCCAGACGTTCTTCATCAGGACGGCCGGCCACGGGATGGCTTCGGTGCTGATGAGGCGCGCGCCCTTGGGGACGCGGGCCATCAGGAGGTGGCCCTCCTTGAGGCGCTCTCCGTACGCGGCGCGGATCTTCTCGTCGAGCTCGTCGCTCTTCTCGACCTTGACCCGGAACGCCTTCGCCACCGCGGTGATGGTGAGGTCGTCGTGGGTCGGTCCGACCCCGCCGCTCGTGAAGACCCAGGTGTGGCGCTCGCTCGCCTTGCGCACCTCGCGGACGATGACGGACAGCTCGTCCGGGATGGTCACGCACCGGACGAGCTTCACCCCGAGCTTGCGGAGCACCCGGGCGAGGACGACCAGGTTCTGGTCGGCGATCTTCCCGGAGAGGATCTCGTTGCCGATGATGATGGCGCAGGCGGTCGGCTCCTCCGCGCTGCGCTTCGGTGCCTTCTTGTCCTTGGATTTGCTCACGGCGCAGCGCCCCCTTGCTTCGTCCCGCCCGGCGTCGCGGCCGTCATGTCGCGCGTCACCGGCTTCCCGTTCGGATCGAACCCGAGGAGCTCCTCGACGCGTCGCTCTGCGCGATCGAGCTGAGCCTGCGCTCGTCGCGCGAGCGACACCCCCTCCTCGAAGAGCTCGAGCGACTTCTCGAGCGGGAGGTCGCCGCGCTCGAGCTGCTCCACGATCTTGGTGAGCCGCTCCGTGCTCGTCTCGAACGAGTCGGGCGGGGCGGGCTTCTCTTCGTCTTCCCTCATCGGTCCTCTCGCGATCGTACCCGCGGCAGGACGATCGAAGACTTTCCCCACGGCGCGCCGGGCAACAAGAGACCGCCGTCGCCCGCGGTCACGACGGGCAGAGCGATGCCGCTCGGCAGGATCCAATCCACCGCCTGGGCTCGGCTCGGGCCATCCGCGCGGGCGACGACGAAGAACGTGGCCGCGTTCGGGTCGACGCCGCCGTTCGTGGCCGCGCTGGGGAGGCTCGATCCGGAGAGCCCGGCGGCAGCGAGGGCGCGCACCTCCGGATCGGGGTCGAGGGCGCGCGCGATCTCGAGAGGGCGCTTCCGCTGGGCCTCCGTGCGGCGCGCGAGCGACGTGACGATGGCGCGCCGCACGCGCTCGTCGTCCTCGCGCTCGTAGGCGTCCGCGAGCCACGACACCGCCGCGTGCTCCGCCGATCGCGCGAGGCCCAGGGCGATCCCCGCGCGCACGGCCGGGTCGCTGCCCCCGAGGAGGGCGACGAGCCGCCGGTTCATCGAGGCGTCGGCCCGACGCGGGAGGGCGCGCGCGGCGAGCGCGGCTAGAGGTCCGCCGCTCTCGCAGAGCTCCCTCAGCTTGTCGAAGGCGATCGCGTCGGCGCCTCGATCCGAGAGCAGCGCGACGCCGGCGGCGACCTGGCGGTCGGTCGGGGCCTCGGGGTCGATCGCGACGAGCTCCGACGCGATCGCGGCGAGGGCTTCGTCGCCCCGGACGAGCGCTCCCTTCGCCGCCCCCGCGACGAGCGCCGTCGCCCGCCCGGGCTCCGCGCGCTTCGCGAGGGCGAGGACGTCCTCGACGCTCGTCCGACCGAGCGCGACCGACCCGAGCGCGAACGCCTCGACGTCGGAGACGTCGCGCGATCGGGACGCCTCGTCGAGCGCGCGCTTCAGGCCGTCCGCCACCTCCCTCGAGACGATGGCGCGGCCGATGGCGGCGCGGAGGAAGGCGCGCCTCCGCGCGGGCTGCGGATCGGAGAGGCCCTTCTCGACGACGCGGGCAGCGTCGGCGGAGGGGCAGGAGACGAGCGCGCTCACGGCCGCGGGGGCGAGCTTCGGATCGATGACGAGCTTGTCGAGCCTGGCCGCGTCGCCAGCGCGACCGATGGCCATCACCGCACGAATTTGATCCGGGAGCTCCAGCGAAGGGAGCAGCTTCTCGAGGGGCTCGGCCAGCTCCCTCGCGCCGAGCTCGTAGGCGAGCCGCAGCGCCGGCCCGCGAACTTGCTCCTTGTCGAGGACCTTCTTCACCGCGGAAGGCGCGGCCGGATCGCCCAAGACGACGAGCACCTCCGCGGCGGCGAGGACGAACCGCGGATCGTTCTCGTCGAGCCACGGCTTCACCACCTTCGCGACCGACATGTCCCCGAGCTTCGCGAGGGCGAGGGCGGCCGCGGCCCGGCTCGGACGGTCGGCGCGGTCCAGCTCCACCCTGATCTGAGGCAGCGCGCGCAGATCTCCCAGGTCGCCCAGGAACGCCATGACCGCGCCCGTCAGGGCCTTCGGCTGCTTCTTCGGCTTCGCGTCGGGCTTCTTCTCCTCGCGATCGTCGTCGCCGGGGGGATCTCGCTCCGCCTTCTTCTTCTTCTTTCCGTGGTCGGGCTGCTTCTTCTTCTTGTCCGCGTCTCGCGGCTTCGGGCTGCGCGGAGAGGGCGGGGCCAGGCGGGGGTCGGCGCGGTCCATCGCCACGTCGTCCTTCTCCGGCTCGGCCGCTCGCTCGAACAAGAGCTCGTCGAGGACGCGCGGCGGGACGGCGATGAGGGCGGCGCGCGCCGACTCCCCGGCCGGCCCTCGCAAGGACGCGGCGCTCGCGAGGGCGCGCTCCGACTCGGGATCTCCGCGACGCGCGAGGGCGAGGGCGGCGGTCTCGCGGACGAGCGCGCCTACGCCGCTCGTCACGTCTCGGCGCGCCCCCGCGTCCATCATCTCCCGGACGAGGAACGCGCGCACGTCGGCTCGGTCCGCGAACGGCGCGAGCGCCCTCACCACCGCGAGCCTCGCAATGGGGTCGCGCGCGAGCGCGCTTCCTCCTTCCATGGACTCGAGGAGGGCCTCGATCGCCTCCGGCGTGCCGAGGGCGGCGAGCCTCTCCACGCCGCGCAGCCGGTCGTCGGGATCGGCGGCGTAAACGAGGTTGCGCCCGACGTTCAGCCCGAGCTTGGAGAGCAGGGAAGTGCCGCCCTGCGGCTCGACGTGTCCGGTTCCGTCCGCGAAGCTCTCTCGCGGGGGCGCTCCGACCAGCAGGAGCACGAGCGCGGCGAGGCAAGAAGGCGAGGGTCGCCGGGACATCGTCCAAGGAAAGCCTCGCGAAGAGGCTGTGGCAAGCGGACGCATGGGCTCGAGTGACGTCACGATCCGTATCGGCGATCGCACAAAATCGCCTAGAACGGGCACGCTTTTGCCCTTTCTTCTAAATGTTACCCAAAGTAACTTCCGGCGTCATGCATCTTCCCAAGCTCGCGGAACGACTCGCCGCGCGCTCCGCTTCGACGCTCTGGTCGGCGCTCCAATTCGCGAACCGCGTCGCCCCCGAGGCGGCGCCCTTCAAACCTCGATGGAGCGACACGCCCATCCCGCGAGGAAAGGCTCGCACCAAGCCGCCCCTCGGGTGGCCGCGCGAGACAGATAGCCTCTGCCCGGTGTGCGTGAAGGAGGCTCGCACCGCGATCCTCCGTGGCGACGAGGAGATCGGCCATTTGATCGCGGACAAGCCCGGTGAGATCAAGGCCAAGATCCACAAGAAGGGCGAAGCGATCGTGATGGAGAAGACGTGCCCGAAGCACGGGCACTTCGAAGACGTCATCGCGATCGACGAGGCGTTCCTCGCCCGCATCGAGGGCCTGTTCCCCGGCCGCGACGTGCCGATGACGCCCGACCACCTGCACGAGCACGGCTCGAGCTCGATCAAGTTCGGGCGAGGCGGCGTCCTCACCGTCGACCTGACCAATCGCTGCAACATGATGTGCGATCCGTGCTTCATGGACGCGAACCAGGTCGGCTACGTCCACGAGCTTTCGTGGCCTGAGGTCACGAAGATCCTCGACGACGCCATCAGCGTCCGGCCGCGCCGGCAGATGTCGGTCCAGTTCTCGGGCGGTGAGCCGACGCTCTCGCCTCACTTCCTCGACGCGATCCGGTACGCGCGCAAGATCGGCTACTTCGCGGTGCAGTGCGCGACCAACGGGCTCCGCTTCGCTCAAGAGCCGGGCTTCGCGAGGAAGGCGAAGGAGGCGGGGCTGCGCATGGTCTACCTCCAGTTCGACGGCGTGACGAACGCCGCCAACTCCCACCGCAAGATCGCGAACCTCTACGACGTGAAGCTCCGCGCGATCGAGGAGTGCGCGAAGGCGGGCATCGACGTCATCCTCGTCGTCACCATCGTGAACGGGGTGAACAACGACCAGGTCGGCCCGATCGTGCAGTTCGCGGTCGAGAACGCGGACAAGGTCACGGTGGTGAGCTTCCAGCCGGTGAGCTTCACCGGCCGCGACGAGGACGTCGACGTGGAGACGCGCACGCGCCAGCGCTACACGCTCTCCCATCTCGCCCGCGACGTCGCGGCCCAGACGGGCGTCACCGAGCCGACGCGGGATTGGTTCCCCCTCTCCGCGCTCTCTCCGTTCGGAGACGTGTGCGATCTGCTGGATGGTCCGGATCGGGACTTCGGCCAGCTCAAGTGCGGCTGCCACCCGAACTGCGGCATCGGCACCGTCCTGTTCGTGAACAAGAAGACGAAGCAGATGGTGCCGCTCATCGACTTCTTGAACCTCGAGCAGCTGCTCTTGGACATGCGGACGATCTTCGACGCAGGCCGCGGGCGCGCTTGGACGGCGGCCCAGCTCGTCACCTCCCTCCTCCGCAACTACAAGCCGGAAGGCGCTCCCCCCGGGTTCGGGGTGGACACGCTCATCAAGCAGTTCCTCAGCCAGATGGGCGCGGGCCATCGCGAGGACGACGCGGCCGAGTTCGAGTGGCGCGTGCTCTTCGTGGCCGGCATGTGGTTCCAGGATCTGTTCAACTACGATTTCCGCCGCACCGAGATGTGCATCATCCCTTACGGGACTCAGCTCGGGGAGATCAGCTTCTGCGCGTACAACACGGGCGCGGGGTGGCGGAACATCCTCGAGAAGATGAAGGCCAACGCGACCGTGGCAGAGTGGTACGAGCGCCACGGTCGCCACCCCGTCTACGCCAAGAACAAAGACTTGGAGCTGCCTGGGTACGAGAACCCGATCACCGTCCAAGAGCACCCGCTCGCCCTCGATGAGCGGGAGCGGGGAGAGAAGGCGGCGGCGCCGAAGAAGCGCCGGAAGCTGAAGCACCTCCCTGTCCTCGAGCGCTAGCAGTGTGCCAAAAAAAGCGGTCGTCAGGCCACTGGGTGGGCAGTTGCTGCTGGGTTGTGCACAGCACCTTGACCCGGCGACGATCCGCGTCGTCCTCCGACGGATCTCCCCCCTCGCACGGCGAGGGGGGCCGGGGGGGTGAATTGGCAGCCACTGCGGTGCCGAGAGGCATGACGCCGACTCTTTCAGCAGCCTGCTGAAGGGCGCCGGGCCCGGGACGAGGCGCTGTCCCGTCCGTTCCGCCTCAGGTGGCGGATCGCGACGGGGAGAAGCGTGCGGAGCCCCGCAAAGGCGCTGGCACGCGCGCTGCGTGAGGAGGTGTTCGGAGCCGGCTCCGCGCCGGGGTTCGAATGCAGCGTCTCCCCGCAGTGTCGTTAGGCGATCTCACCCTGTTGCGCCCGCTCGCGATGGCGGGCATCCCCGCCGTCGTCGTCACGACCGACCGCGGAGACCCGACGCTCCGATCCCGATTCGCAGGGGACGCCCGCGTCGTCGCTCCCCCGCGCGGGGAGCAGCGCGCCGAGACCGCGCGCCAGCTGGCCTCGATCGGGGACGCGATCCTTCGTGAGCACGGCGCTCGCGCTCCGCTCTTCTACGGCTCCGACACCTGGCTGGAGCTCCTCTACGAGCACCGACCCATGATCGAGAAGCGCTTCCGGGTGCTGCTCAACGAGCCGGGCGTGGCGGAGTCGCTCCTCTACAAAGATCGCTTCGCCCAGCTCGCGCTCGAGCGCGGGGTGCGGGTGCCGAAGACGCTGTGCGAGCGCGGAGCGATCGAGGCGGAGCTCGGCGCCGTCGAGCGCCCGGTGGTGGTGAAGCCGAAGACGAAGGTGGGGTTCACCCGGCTCGAGGCCCTGCTCGGGTCGAGCAGCAAGGCCGCCATCTTCCCGAGCGGGCGCGCCCTCCTCGAGGATCCGCGGCTCGCCGCGTTCCTCGACGACGTCGTCGTCCAGGAGCTCGTCCTCGGCGCCGAGCGCGATCTCGTCTCCTTCCACGGCTTCGCGGACGAGCGCGGTCGCCTCCTCGCGAGCTTTTGCGGCGCGAAGATCCGCGCCTTCCCGGAGCAGACGGGGGAGAGCTCGTGCATCGAGCTCACCGACGACGACGCCGTCGAGCGCGAGGGGCAGCGCGTCGCGAAGAAGCTTGGACTGGTCGGGGTCTTCAAGATCGACATGATCCGCGAGACGACGACGGGCGAGCTCTTCACCCTCGAGGTGAACGCGCGCTTCAACCTGTGGCATCACCTCGGCGCCGCCGACGGCATCAACCTCCCCGAGGTCGCCTACGCCTACCTCGTCGAAGGCCGCGCGCCGCGCGTCGACCGGGCCGCCCGACGTCACCGCTGGATCAACCTCTTCCGCGACTACAAGTCGTTCCGCGCCCGCCACGCCGCGGGGACGCTCGGATGGGTCGAGTGGGCGCGCTCCCTCGTGGAGCGGCCGTTCGTGTTCGAAGCCTTCTCCCCCACCGATCCAGCCCCGGCGATCGGTTGGCTCGGCTCCATGATCGCGAAGCGGGCCTTCGGATGAGCCGGATCGGGATCGTCGCGGACGTACACGGCAACGCGCTCGCCCTCGAAGCGGCCCTCTCCGCCCTCGCGGAGGAGAGGGTCGACGCGATCCTCTGCCTCGGAGACATCGTGGGGTACAACGCGGGATCGGAGGCGGTCGTGGAGCGGCTGCGATCGAGGGGGGCGACCTGCATCGCCGGCAACCACGACCTCATCGCGACGGGCCGGCTCGGCTTCGACCGATGCGCGCGGCGGCCCGCTCACGCCCTCGCCCGGACGCGCGAGACGATCTCCGCGCGCGCGCGCGCCTTCCTCCTGGCCCTGGCGCCGGAGGCGACGCTCGAGGACGGGGCGATCCTCGCAGTGCACGGCGACCTCGACGATCCTCAGCGCTACCTGCGCACCGACGCCGAGCTGCTCGCGAGCGCACAGAGGGTCCGCGCGCGCGCCCCCTCGACCCGGATCGTGCTCCACGGCCACACCCACGAGCCTCGGGTCGCGGTGGTGCGAGACGGGACGGTCGTGCGGCGCTCGATCGAGGCGGGTGAGGTCGGGCTCGCGACGGCGGAGATGGAAGGCGCGCTCGTCTACGCCAATCCGGGCTCGATCGACGGGCAGCGCAAGCCCGTCGAGGAGCGCGCCGCCGAGCTGGCGATCCTCGAGATGGGAGCGGCGTGGAGCCTCCGGTTCCTCCGCGTCCCCTACGACCACGGCGCCGTCGAGCGCGAGTCCGAGCGCGGAGGGTTCCGGCCCGGTCGCATCTCCGAGGCCCTCCATGCATCGAAGCGCGCCCTCGCGGGGGCGAGGCGGATCGCGCAGCGCCTGCTTTGAGCCGCGCGCGCTCGCGTGTAGAAAGGCCCCATGATCGCTCTTCGCTGGCTCGGCATCGCCACCCTCTCCGCTGCCCTCGTTTCCCTCGCCATCGGGTGCGGCGACGACACGGGAACGGGAGGGACGGGCGCCGAGGGCGGCCAGGGCGGTGTCCCGAGCGAAGGCGGCGCCTCGTGCGAGGACAAGGGCGGGCAGTGCCTCGCCGTCCCGGAGGGCTTCAAGGGGCCCATCGAGCTCCATGACGACGGCATCGCCACCTGCACCAACCCCGCCTTCGAAGGCGGCTACGAGGAAGGCACCATCACCGCCGCCGACGCGGAGTGCGGCTGCGCCTGTCAGCCCTCGGGGTGCACGTGGGCGGGGGTGGCGTTCGGGACGACGGACTGCACCGGGGAGCCGACCAGCGTCACGATCGACGACGGCTGTGTTCCGCTGCCCGCGGGGGGGCCCTTCTCGAGCGTCACCATCACCGTCTCCGACGCCGGCACATGCGAAAACGACGCTGCCCCCGCCACGATCCCGCCGGTGGCGTTCGATCCGAAGGTCGACGGCTGCAACGTGAACCTCGACCTCTGCGACGTCGGGGTCCTGTGCTTCCCGGAGAGCGTGAAGACGTACTGCATCTACTCGACGACGGAGACGGCCTGCCCGGCCGGCTTCGACGAGTCGCACCACGTCTATCAGCCCGACGACCTCACCGACACGCGCGACTGTAGCTGCACCTGCACTGGCGACCCGACCTGCGACCCCGCGACGACGTTGTTCTCGGACGACGCGTGCGCGACGAGCAACGGCACCGCCGACGACAACTGCTCCAACAACGACACCCAATCGGCGATCACCGCCCTCCAGGTGGACGACCCGATCGGCAGCTGCGGCGCACCGGAGACGGAGGTCGCGGGCGGGGTCACGGTCACAGGCCCCGGCGTGCTCGTGTGCTGCCTCTCCCAGTAGCGGCGCTCAAGCCTTGGGGCAGCCGTCTGGGCCATCGCCGGCGCGCGTCGGGCACGCGTCGACCGAGTCCGGGACGCCGTCCTTGTCGTTGTCCATCTCCGGGCAGCCGTCGTCGTCCTCGAAGCCGTCCTTGTCTTCGGGGTAGGTCGGGCAGCGATCGTCGTCGTCGGCGAGCCCGTCGTGATCGGTGTCGGCGCTGCGCGGGGCGAAGCTCATCCCGAGCATGGCCCGCATCGGCGCGCTCCCGACGCCGTCGATCAGCCCGATCTCGGCGCTCGCGAGGAAGGCGAGATCGCCCGCGCGATAGCGCCCGGTGAGCCCGAGGTACATCGCCCACGGCGCGGTGCTCTCGTCCGGCGTGACGGGGGCGAGCGGCAAATGGCCGTGCGCCTCCAAGAACAGCGTCCCGCGCGACTCGGGATCGATGCCGAGATCGTGGGGGTGGAGCGCCACCGCCGCCACGAGCGGCAGCTCGTGACCGAAGCGCGAGAGGCAGTCGTCCTCGCTCGCCTCCGGATCGCATGCGTACGCACCGAAGCCCTGCCGCAGCTTCACCCCCGCCGCGAGGTGGGCGGAGATCGCCCCGAAGCCGTACTCGGCGAGGACGCGCGTCTCGCTCGAGACGCCGCCCTCCGCGATGAAGCTCCGCTCGTCGCCCAGCGGCAGCGTGAAGCGCTCGTCGACGGCGAGGCCGAAGCCGCGCGCCACGTCCGACTCGATCCGCGGCTTGAGGATGGTGACCTTCGCGCGGACGGCAGGATCGCCGAGCGAGGCGATGGGGACCGGCGAGCTGCCGACGAACCGATTCGCCTCCGTCGCGTCGGTCATGTCGTCGCCGACCTGGCCCACGAGCACGGGGAGGTCGAGGCCGAGGGTGACTCGGCCGAACAACCCCACCGAGAGCCCGACGTCGGTCGTGAACTGGTGCTCGACGACGTGGTACGCGATCTCCCCGGCGTCGTCGCGGAGGACGACGGGACGGAACGCGTAGACGAGCCGCATGTTGGCGGTGACGGAGCCCGTGTCGGGAGAGTCGGCGGGCTCCACGACGAGGCCCGCTTCGTGGTGCATCGGCGCGTAGAGACCTCGGAGATCGGTCGAGGGCTGCCGCTCGTCCGCGAGGGCTTCGCGGCTCGTGAAGCACACACACACACCGGCGGCGACCAAGAGAAAGCTCCGCATGGGCTCGGCCACGTTACGATCGTTTGGGCCTCCGGTCACCGTTGTGACATAGGAGGTGGTCATGGACGCCATCGTCGTTCGAGGAGGCAAGCGCCTCGAGGGAACCATCCGGATCAGCGGCGCGAAGAACGCGGCGCTGCCCATCCTCTGCGCGACGCTGCTCTCGGACGGGGCGAGCCTCCTCCGGAACGTCCCCAAGCTCCGCGACATCGAGACGACGGCGGCGCTGCTCCGCTTCCTCGGACGCGACGTGACCTCCGCGCCTCCATCGGTCGAGATCGGCGGGGGCAAGGTCCGACCGGAGGCCCCCTACGAGCTCGTGAAGCAGATGCGGGCGAGCGTGATGGTGCTCGGTCCCCTCCTTGCCCGCCACGGGCGCGCGAAGGTCTCGCTGCCAGGCGGTTGCCAGATCGGATCGCGACCAGTGGACCAGCACCTGAAGGGCCTCGAGCGGCTCGGCGCGTCCATCCACCTCGAGCGCGGGTACATCCTCGCGAGCTGCCCGCGCCTGCGCGGCGCCGAGATCGTGTTCGACATGCCGACCGTCACCGGCACCGAGAACCTCATGATGGCGGCCGCGCTCGCGAAGGGCCGCACCACCCTCGTCAACGCCGCGAAGGAGCCCGAGGTCGAGGAGCTCGGCCGGGTGCTCAACAAGATGGGCGCGACGGTGAGCGGCGCCGGCACCGACACGATCGAGATCGAAGGCCGGGACGAGCTCGCCCCGTTCGACCACGCCATCATCGCCGACCGCATCGAGGCGGGGACGTACATGGTCGCGGCGGCGGCGACGGGCGGCGACGTGCTGCTCGAGAACTGTCCGCTCGAGGACATGCAGTCGACCTGCGCCGTGCTCAAGAAGATGGGGGTCGAGATCTCGCGCGAAGGTTCGGCCGCGCGCATCCGGCGGCCGGGCGCGCTCCGACCCGTCGACGTGACGACGGAGCCGCACCCTGGCTTCCCGACCGACATGCAGGCGCAGCTCATGGTGCTCGCGTGCCTCGCGGAGGGCACCTCCACCATCACCGAGACGATCTTCGAGAACCGGTTCATGCACGTCCCGGAGCTCGCGCGCATGGGGGCCAACATCGAGACGGACGGCAACAAGGCGACCGTCACCGGTCCGGCGACGCTCGAGGGCGCCGAGGTGATGGCCACCGACTTGCGCGCGAGCGCCTCGCTCGTCATCGCCGGCCTCGTCGCGGCCGCGGAGACGCAGGTGCTCCGCGTGTACCACCTCGATCGCGGCTACGAGCACATGGAAGAGAAGCTCGCGGGCGCGGGGGCGAACACGACCCGCGTCCACGGCGTGACCGGCTGAGGGCGCGCCCATTGCGAGATCGGGCCGTGCCGGCGGGCGTGAAAGAGCCACCCCAAAAGGACCGAGTGCGGATCGGAGGGGTGCCCGCCAAAGGGTGCAGGTTTGCAAAACAATCGGTCGTCATGCCGGACTTGTGGGGCCGCAGGTCTTCTGTAAACCTCAGTTGCGCGGATGCCTCACGACGTCCTCGAGGCGAACGGTAACCTGGCGGGAGCCGCGGGGCTCGCGGACGATATTGCCGCGCCGACCTATGAGGCGTGGGCCGAGCGCGTCGTCCTCGAACGACTCCGCATCATGATCCCGATCGCCTCGACGGCGGCGGTCGCGTGGGCGATCTTGGCCGCGAGAGGTTCGGCGCGGGTCGAGGTCTGGGTCGCGAGCGGCGCCTCGAGCCTCCTCGCGATCGCCGCCTTCGTCGCCGTGGCGAGGAGCGCGACGTTGGCGATCGGGCTCGCCGTGTTCGGCACCGCGATCGCGTCCGGCGCGTTCGCGGCCGCGTTCGGCGGTCTCCAGAGCGTGGCCGCGGCGGGGCTCATCACCCCGTGGGTCTTCGGCGCCGTCGTCATCCCCCGGCGGCTCTTCATCTTGCCGGCGGTGCTCTCGGGCCACGCGGCGGCGTTCGTCCTCCTCGTGGCTCCTCCGGGGCGCCCGCCGTCCTCCTCATCGCCGGCGTCGCCCTCGTCATCGTCACCGCAGGGGCGGCGCGCCGACGCAACTACGACCGCCGTGACTTCGATGCGTGGACGCGCTTTCGCGAGACGCTGAGGCTCGTCGAGCTTCGGCGCGCGGAGCTCCAACACGAGGCGGCGGCGCTGGAGGAGAGCGCCCGTCTGCAGGTCGCGGAGACGGTGGCCCACGCGAAGACGACGCGAGCCCTCGAGGAGGAGCTCTCGAAGCGGGTCGCGACGCGCTCGCGCCGGCTCGCGAGCGCGGTGGACCGCGCGTCCTCGCCCGAGCTGTCGGTGTTCGGATCGGTGGTGCGCGACGCGCTCGTCGGAGCGCGCGCGAGGATCCTCGACCGGATGACGCCCGCCCCCTACGAGCCCTCCTTCCTGGCCATCGATCGCACCCAGCCCGCGCGGCGTCTCCTCGTGAGCGGCGTCGAGATCGCCGGCGAGCCGGGGGCGCGGCTCGTGGAAGAGCTCACGAAGGGCGGCGTCGACCACCCGTGCCTGGCGCGCGTCGTCGACGCCGGATCGCTCGACGGCAAGGCGGTGTTCTGGGCTGCCGAGCACCGCGCGGGGGCCGCGTTGTTCCGCGCCATGCCGCGCGCCGACTTCGGCATGTGGGACGCGGCCCGCATCGTCCAGGCCGCCGCCGCCGCGCTCGCGGACGCGCACGACCGGGGCGTCTACCACCTTGGCCTCGACCCGTATCGGATCGTGCTCGGGGCGGGCGGCTCGGGCCTGACGATCCACGGCGCGGGGCTCTTGCAGGCGTGCGCGCGCGCCCTCTCCGGCCCCCCTCGATCGAACAGCTCGCTGCGTTCGACCCCCGCCTATCGGGCCCCGGAGCAGTGCGCGAACGAGCCGGTCGATCACCCGAGCGCCGACACCTATGCGCTCGGCGTCCTCCTCTTCGAGATGATCGCGAAGCTCCACCCGCTCGTGGCCGGCCTCTCGGAGACGGGGTTGGGGGCGGCGCAGGCGCTCCGAGAGATCCTCCCCGACGTGCCCGCCCCGCTCGCCGCGCTCGTCGAGGCGATGCTCGCCTACCGCCCCGGCGATCGTCCCGCTCTCCGAGAGGTGGACCTTCAGCTCGGTCGCCTCGCCGATCTCGGGGGCGCGCTCACCGTCCACGCGATCGCGCAGCGGCTCGCCGGGAGCACCACGTTCCGGCCGCCGGTGAGGGGGCCTTCGCCGTGACCTCCGGCGGGCTCGCGTCGCGCCTGATGGAGGTGCTCGACGATCCGCGGGCCACCGCCGAAGAGCGCGTTCGTCACGCCGCCCACGCCGAGAAGCGCTTCGCCGCCAGCTACGGCCGCGGCGCGCTCATGGGGGCGATCGCCGCCCTCGCGCTGGGAGGCACCGCCTTCGTCATCGGCGGGCCGGGGACGCGCGTGCTCGGGGCGACAGGGCTCATCCTCGCGGTGTCACTCCTCGCTGGGTCGTGGCTCTCGAAGCGGTGGGCGGACCAACCGTTCAACGTCGTCGTGTACAACCTCGTCGTCGGGGTCGTGGCCGCGGGCGCGCTCGGGATGGCGGCCGGGCAAGGCGACGGGTTTCGATCCTACGCCGCCGCTACGCTCTGCCTCTTCTGGATCTACGGGACGACCCTCGCCGCCACGCGCCCGATCCATCAAGCGGCGGGGATCGTCCTTCACGCCGTGTCGTTCTCGCTGTTCGCCGGCCTCGGCCGCGGCGCAGACGGGTTCGTCACGTTCTCGGGGGCCATCGCGTGCGCGGGGGGAGCGTGCCTGCTCACCGCCCGCATCCGCGACGCCGCCGAGCTCCGCCGGTTCGTCGACGTCCGCCGGGAGCGGCTCGCCGTCGACGAGCTCGAAGCGGCCAACCGCGATCTCGAGCGCCACGCCGCGGAGCTCGCCCGCCTCGTCGACGAGCGCCTCGAGCACGTCCTCGCTCGAAGACGCGACGTCCAGCGGCTGCACCGGATGCTCCACGCCCAGGACGCGGATCGAAGCCAGGAGCTGAGCGCCGCCCTCGCCCAAGAGCGCCCCATGCACGCCGAAGGGCGGCTCCCCGAGGGGCGCGTCGTGGGAGGCCGAGCGCGCATCCTCAAGTTCATCGCGCCTCACCCTGCGCGAGGAGGTCATCCTCAAGGTCCTCCACGCCGACGGTCCCCCCGATCCCGCGCGCATCAAGCGGTTCGTGCTCGAGGCAGCGGCGGCCGCGACCGCCCGTCACCCGTCCATCGTCCGCATCTTCCACGTGGACGTCGAGCGCAGCGGCGTCCCCTTCCTGGTCTGCGAGCGCGTCACGGGAGAGACCCTCCGCAGCTGCGCCGCCCGCGGGGCGATGCCGGCCGAGGTCGCCGTCCCGATCTTCACCGTCATCGCGGACGCCCTCGGAGCCGTCCACGCGAGCAACCTCGTGCACCGCGACATCAAGCCCGACAACGTCATGGTCGGGACGGTCGCGCCGGAGGTCAGGCTGCTCGACTTCGGCGTGTCGCGCTGGGTCGGAGAGGACTTCGCGCTGACCAACGCGGGTGAGCTCATCGGATCGGTCGGGTACATGTCCCCCGAGCAGATCGCGCACAAGAACGACGTCGGCCCCGCGTGCGACGTGTTCGCGCTCGGCCTGTGCTTGTGGGAGTGCCTCGCGGGCGAGCACCCGTTCGCCTCGCTCGTCCCGGCCGCGATCCTCCACATGCTGAGCGAGGCGAGCATCCCGGACGTGCGGACGAAGGCGCCCGAAGTCCCCGACGACCTCCACGCCCTCCTCGGACGCATGCTCGCGAAGGACCCGGCGGCGCGGCCCGATACGCGGGCCATCGTCGCCGCGCTCCGGGACCACGCGCGGCGTCGCCGCTGCTTCTCCCTCGAGGAGGCCGCGAAGTGGCTGCTCGGGCGCGCGCACTTCTCCACTCACGCGAGGCAGGTGGCCGCCCACGCCGCGACCATCGCCGCCGACGAGGACTCGAAGTCGTAGGAGGGGCGCCTCACTCGACGGGGGCGTGCTCGAAGCCTCGGTCGCTCGAGAAGCCGCGGCTCACCATGGCCTTGGGCTTGTGCTTCTCTTTCGGGATGGGCGGGGGGCTCCACACCGCGGCCCCGCCCGCCGTTGGGGCCGCGTCGCGGCAGCATCGAAACGAGACGAAGTAGTACTTGAACTCGGGCGCGTGGCTCGTCGTGACGGGGCGGCACGCGTTGCGGACGTGGCCCCACGCGCCCCCCTTGAGGCCGGCCCAGCCGCCGCGGCCCCGCTTCTGCTCGAGCATCACCCACTCGTCGACGTTCCCGGTCTGGTCGTGGACGTCGAAGCCGCTCTTGCACCGCGGCCTGGATCCGCTCGGCACGCCCTGGTCGAGGCGCCGAAGCTCGGCCCCGGCGACGCGCTCGTCCGCGTCGTACATCTTCTTCAGGCTCGGCTCGATCCAGGGGTTGTCGATGTTGCACGCCTCGGGATCACGCGCGTACCCGTAGGGGAACGGCGTCTTGTTCGGGCCTTCGCACGCGGCGATCCACTCGCTCTCCCAGCAGAGGCGCTTGCCCTTCTCCTCGCAGAGGGCGGTCGCATCGTAGAAGTCGACCATCACCGGCGGGCGCGCGCCCTGTTCGTTCGGGTACTCGTACCGATCGATGCAGAACCGCTCGCGCCGCGGCTCTCCCTCGCAGCGCCCCTCCTCCTCCGCGAACCGATGGCAGATGGTGATGTGGTTGGGGGCGTTCAGCTCGTCCTTGAGGCATCGCCGCTCGATCTGCGGGCAGTGCATCGTGTCGACGAGCACCATGTCGGAAGGGCAATCGCGCGCCACCGCGGGCGCGCGCGGCAACGCCCCCGAGGAAGACGGAGCAGCCGACCCGACCGGCACCGGCGCGAGCGCGACCGACGCCGGCGCCTCCGTTCGATCCGGCGGCGAAGGGGCCCCCGAAGCGCACGCCGAGATCCCCCCCGCGAGCGCGGCGAGACCGGCGGCGACCCTGACTGTCATCCGCACCGAAGGAGCATATGAGAGGCGCCTTCGATCTGTGATAGCGTCGCCGGCCCTCCCATGAAGATTCACGAGTACCAGGCCAAGCAGATCTTCAAGAAGTACGGGATCGCCGTCCCCGAGGGGCAGCCCGCCTTCCAGGCCAGCGAGGTGCCCGGCATCGCGAAGCGCCTCATCGAGACGTCGGGGAGCCCGGTGGTCGTGGTGAAGGCGCAGATCCACGCCGGCGGTCGCGGCAAAGGCGGCGGCGTCAAAGTCGTGAAGGGCGGCGCCGACGAAGCGGGCGCCGTCGCCGAGAAGATGCTCGGCATGCAGCTCGTGACGAAGCAGACGGGCCCTGAAGGGCAGAAGGTCCGCCGCCTCTACGTCGAGCAAGGGCTCGACATCGATCGCGAGCTCTACTTCGCGATGCTCGTGGACCGCGAGGCGCGGCGGGTCGCCGTGATCGCTTCGCGCGCAGGCGGCATGGACATCGAGGAGGTCGCGGAGAAGGAGCCGGAGAAGATCCTGACCCTCCACATCGATCCGCTCCTCGGCCTCGCCCCGTTCCAGATCCGGAGCCTCACCTACTTCTTGGGCCTCGCCGAGAAGAAGGAGACGGCGGCCGCGTTCGCCAAGCTCGCGCGCGGGATGTACGAGTGCTTCACGGGCGAGGATTGCTCCCTCGTCGAGGTGAACCCGCTCGTCGTGACGAAGGGCGGCGACGTGCTCGCCCTCGACGGCAAGATGACGTTCGACGACAACGCGGAGTTCCGTCACAAGGCCCAGTTCGCGGAGCTGCGCGACGCCGACGAGGAAGACCCGGTCGAGCTCGAGGCGAAGCGCGTCGGCCTCTCTTACGTCTCGCTCGACGGCAACATCGGCTGCCTCGTCAACGGCGCCGGCCTCGCCATGGCGACGATGGACATCATCAAGCACTACGGCGGCGAGCCCGCGAACTTCTTGGACGTCGGCGGCGGGGCGAGCCAAGAGCAGGTCACCCAGGCCTTCCGGATGATCCTCTCCTCGAAAGAGGTCAAAGGCATCTTCGTCAACATCTTCGGCGGGATCATGCGGTGCGACGTCGTCGCGAACGGCATCGTCGCGGCCACCAAGGAGCTCGGCCTCAAGGTCCCGCTCGTCGTCCGCCTCGAAGGCACCAACGTCGAGGCGGGCAGGCGCATCCTCGACGAGAGCAACCTCAAGATCCAGAGCGCGTCTTCGATGGGCGACGGGGCCCAGAAGATCGTCGCCGCGATCGCCGGCAACTGAACCGAATCCCGAGCCGAGGCGAGTTCGATGAGCATCCTGGTCGACGAGAACACGCGAGTCGTTTTTCAAGGCATCACGGGCGAGAGCGGGAGCCTGCACGCGCGGGCCTGCATCGCCTACGGAACCAAGGTCGTCGCCGGCGTCACCCCCGGGCGCGGCGGCCAGAAGTTCGACGAGAAGGTCCCCGTCTACGACACCGTCGAAGAGGCGGTGAAGAAGGAGGGCGCGGAGGTGAGCTGCATCTTCGTGCCTCCCGTCGGCGCCGCCGACGCGATCTGCGAAGCGGCGGCGGCCGGCATCCGCCTCGTCGTCTGCATCACCGACGGCGTCCCCGTCATCGACATGGTGCGCGTCCGCCGCTTCCTCGAAAGCACGAAGACGAAGCTCGTCGGCCCCAACTGCCCCGGCGTCATCACCCCCGGCTCGGGCCCCAGCTCCACCGGCGGATGCAAGATCGGGATCATGCCCGGCCACATCCACAAGAAGGGCAAGGTCGGCGTCCTCTCCAAGAGCGGAACCCTCACCTACGAGGCGGTCGGTCAGCTCACCGCCCTCGGCATCGGCCAGTCTTCGTGCATTGGCATCGGCGGGGATCCCGTCGGCGGCCTCGATTTCGTGGACTGCCTCGAGCTCTTCAACGCCGACCCGGAGACGGAGGGCGTCATCCTCATCGGCGAGATCGGCGGCAACGCCGAGCAGCGCGCGGCGAAGTGGATCCACGACAACATGAAGAAGCCCGTCTGCGCCTTCATCGCCGGTCGCACCGCCCCCCCCGGCAAGCGCATGGGCCACGCCGGCGCGATCATCGCGGGAGGCAAGGGCACCGCCGCCGAGAAGATCGCCGCCTTCGAAGCGGCGGGCGTCAAGGTCGCGCCGACGCCGGCCGACATGGGCACGACGATGAAGTCTCTCCTGCGCTGAACGGGCCGTGGCGGTAGGGAGCGTCGTCGGCCGAGATTTCAAGATCGTCCGCGTCCTGCGCGAAGATCCGCACAGCACCACCTACGAGGCGGAGCAGCTCTCGACCGGCAACCGACGCACGCTGAAGGTCCTCGGGGCGGGGCTGCTCGACGAGAGGCTCCGCGCCCGGTTCGAGATGGAGGCGAAGATCGCCTCCCGCATCGCGAGCGACCACGTCCTGCAGGTCTACGGCGCAGGCACCGACGAAGCCACCGGCGCTCCGTTCCTGGTGGGGGAGATGCTCGAAGGCGAGACGCTCCGCGAGCGCATCGAGCGCGCGGGGCCCCTCCCCCTCTCCGACGCGGCCGAGCTGTTCGAGCAGCTCTTTCACGCCACGCGCGCGGCCCACGAGGCGAACGTCCTCCACCGCGCGCTCTCGCCGGACAAGGTCTTCCTCGCGCGCTCGAAGCGAATGGGCGCGACTTGGACGGTGAAGGTGCTCGACTTCGGGATGGCGGGCGTGCTCTCGAAGGCCACGACCGCCGCGCCGCCGTCGATGCTGTTCGTCGCTCCCGAGCAGACCTTGGCCCCCGAGCCGGGTCGCGAGCCGACGCCCGCGACGGACGTGTTCTCCCTCGGCCTGCTCGCGTTCTACGCCCTCGTCGGCAAGCCCTATTGGACGAGCGCCTCCACCGGTGAAGGCGCGGCCGCGACCCTCCGCGAGCTCTTGCACGACCCGATGCCGGCCGCCTCCGAGCGCGCCGCCGAGCTCGGCTCCGACGTGGCGCTCCCCGCCGGGTTCGACGCGGTGTTCGCCCGCGCGACCCAGCGCGATCCCCTCGACCGGTACGCGGACGCGGGCGCCCTCGACGAAGCGCTCTCCGTGGTCGTGAGCCGCCCGCCGATCTCGACCGTCCTCGCCGTCCCCGCCCGCCCGCGGCCCTCGTCCGCGGCCAAGGCCACCATCGCCCTCGATCCGATCGAGGCGGCGTTCGGTGCAGAGGAGCCGCAGAGCGCAGGCGAGCCCGCCGCCATCGTGGAGTCGAAGGTCGTCTCGCCGCGCGTGAAGCGCCCGATCGTCATCGAGCCGCCCCCCAAGCCCAAGCCGCCCGACGATCGCTCGCTCGCTCCGTACATCGTCCTCGGCGTCCTCGTGACGGCGGGGATCGCGGGCGGCCTCGTCGGGATCTTCTCGGGGCCCTCCTCGAGGTCGCACGCGGCGCCGATCTCGGCCTCGCCGGCGACAAGCGGCGCGAGCGCCAAGTCGAGCGCGACCGGCGCTCCCTCCGCGCGGCGACAGCCGAGGCTGCGCGATTCCGCCCCCCCTTAGCAGGGTGCTGAAAAAGGCGGTGGCGGGCAGCCTCAGTTCACCGTCAGCTCGAAGCTCCCAATCTCGGACGCGCCCACGAGGCGCACCGTCGTCGTGCCCGGCCCCTCCGCCGTCACCTCGGCGGCGGTGGGGAACGCGAACAGGCTGTTGTCGTCGTCGACGAGCGCGACCTCGTCGTCGTCGGAGGTCCACGCCGCGTCGATGCGGGAGCAGTAGAGGGCCTCACCGTCCGCGTCGAGCAAGACGGCGGCGATGCTCCTCGTCTCCCCCCGGCTCAAGGTCAGGCTCTCCACCGTCTCACCTCGAGCCTCGTCGTAGACCTGCATGCTCGCGACAGCGCGCACGTCGATCGAGATCGAGTCGAGGACCTCTCCGTCGAGGAGCACCTCGATGAGCTGCTCCCCCGCCTCGTTCGGCGTGATCACGAGCGAGCGCTGCGCCTTCCGGACCTCCGTCTCTCGGCAGGGCTCGTCCGCGGCCACGTCTCGCGAGTCCGTCGAGCCGTCCTCCGCTTCGCAGGTGAACGACTCGCCGTACTCGACCTCGACCGAGCCGGGCGCGCGAATCGTAAACGATTGGTCCGGCCGCTCGTCGTGGATGAAGAGATCGGTGCTCGCGGAGACGGCGACAGGCAAGTCCGCCCGACAGCCGAAGAAACACGAGTCCGGCGGTGACTCCGCGAAGAGCGAAAACTCGACCTCGCCGTTGTCACCCGGCGTCGAGTCGCCAAAGCATCCCGCCGCTGTCATCACGGCGCCTGCGAGACCAACCATCACGAGAACAACTCGCACGGACTTCATGGATCCTTCACCTCGACATCGATACTGGCGATCTCCGTATCGTCGTTGCGCAACAGGCGCAGCGTCGTGCGGCCAATCTCTACGCCCGTCATTACCATCAGATACTCGTTCAGATCGTCATCGTCCATGACGGCAATGGATTCGTCGTCGACGGCCCACCTCCCGCCGAAATGAGAGAACGCGAGGCGGTCACCGTCCTCGTCGACGATCTTCATCCGGAGGCTCCTCGACTCCCCGGGCGCGATTGAGATGGCCTCGACCTCCTCGTCCAGGGCTTCATCGAAGGTCACGAACCCGGCCACCGCCCTCGCGGGAGGACCTCCACGACGAACGGCTCCGCGCGCGAAGGGGTAACCGCCATCTCCCGCGCGGCGGTCCGCTTCTCGCCCGCCGCGCAGGGCTCATCGGCGGCGACGCTACGGACTTCGTTCGGGCTCTCTTCGGATGCGGGGAAGCACGTGAACGACTCCCGATAAGACGCGATCACGGAGTCTGGGACACGGACCGAAAGCGCCTCGTCCAGGAGCTCACTGTTCAGTCCGATGTCGCTCTGCGATCCCACTGCGACCGGCTCCGAGAGGTCGCATCCAAAGCCGCAGCCCAACCCGTAGAGCCGGAACTGGACCTCTCCCTCGTCCCCCATCGAGGCGTCGCCCAAAAAGGAGCATCCCCCGAGCACAAACAGCAAGCTTCCAATCCCAAGAATAGATTTCATGGCGCAACCCTCCGAGGCGGTGCGCGTCACGCTTCACCGCCTCGTCATGCCTCCATACGGCGGGAATCCCCGCCTGATCGCTCCACCCATCGAGTGCTCATGAGGTGCTCAATGAACGACGACGGGGACGGCGGCCCACTCGCCGTCGGGGCCGGCGAAGCGCAGCACGGTCGAGCCCGCGGCCCGAGCGATCACCTCGACCTCCGCCGAGCCGCCGAGCCCCCAGTCGGCGTCGTTGTCGACGGTGACCAGCTCCTCGTCGTCCGCCGACCAGTAGCCATCGATATCGTCGTAGTAGAGCTCCCTCCCCTCCGCGTCGTAGAACACGGGATCGAGCGTCTCGCGCCCGCCGAGGCTCAGCGCGACCCGGTCGGCCACGAGCCCGGTCTCGGCGTCTCGGACCGCGAATGAATCGTGCTCGCGAGCCTCGATGTCGATCGAGTCCAGGATCTCCCCATCGAGGAGGACCTCCACCGGGAAGATCCCTTCTTCGGTCGCCCTGAGAGAGATCAGGCGCACGGCAGAGCGGTGCTCCTCCGGGCGGCATGGCTCACCGTGCTCGACCGTCCGTGAGGTCGTCGAGCCGTCTGCGAGCGTGAGCTCACATTCGAAGATCTCCTCGTAGTCGTGCGACACCCAGCTCGGGACGTGCACGGTGAAGCTCTCGTCTGGCAGGTCGTCATCGACGACCACAGTCGCGGTCGCCCCCACGAGGATGGGGGCGTCGGCCTCGCAGCCGAAGAGGCACTCGAAGAGCGCGTCCCCGGCATAGCCGAACTCGAGCTCGCCGCGATCGCCCTCCGTGGAGCTCCCGAAGGTGAAATCACAGCCGGCCACGCAGCAAGCGCTCATCAAGAGAATTCCAAGTTGGCGAATCATGGTGTCCTCGACAATCGATGAAGGAGCGGGAGCGAAGGCGACCCGCGCAGTCTGTCCCTCCGCTTTGCAAAGACCGGGCGCAGCAGCGCCGCGAGAAATTCCCTCGTGATTTCCTACCCGGCTCCCTTGCGCGTGGACGCGAGGTCACGGAACCGTGACCTCCCGATCACCCCCACCCGCATCGCCAAGTGCTCGCAATCGAAAGAGAAAGTGGTGACACAGGAGCGGTCGAAAAGGTGAAATCTCAAGTGCGCAGAGTCGCCGGCCGGCTTTCTTGACCAACGGTCAGTAAAGCCCTTGACGGGAGAGGCCGCGCGCCCAAAGATGGGGGTTGCCATGCTGAGCACCCATCCTCTTTCGAGGCGGCTCCACGCGTGGGCTCGCGCGCTCGCCGAAGACGACGAAGCCCCCCGTGACTCGCGCCCTCCCGGGTCGGAAGGGGCGTGGGTACGCACGCTCCTCGCCGTTCTCGTCTTCCTCGCTACCGTCTACCTTTATTCGCTC